>JAUYMU010000133.1 GCA_030698405.1 Bacteroidota bacterium | reverse complement strand
TTGTCAAACTTTTGCCTACGGCTGCCTTCAGATTCCCAGTCACCCGGGACACCCTTGCTTTCGGCTATAAGATTCCGGTCATTCGGCTCCTTCGGGACTTGCACCCTTTAGATTAACAGCATGCCCGGCACACCAAATATTTGGCGGCTCTGCCGCTTTCTGTCAACCTAAGATCCGATGTTTTCATTTTTTTAGCGTTATAAATAATTGGGTATTTCTCAAATTGAAACTGACAAATGAATTTTTTACCCACACATTCCGTTATAGACCCAAATGAAATTGTGGGACCAGAACGAAATCTGTTCTATAACATGTATTTGTTAATTTTCCATCATTTAAATGGTGCTTTATCCACCGGAAGGCATTACAGTTCAGCTTACAAGAAGTAACTTTTTTCTCAGGTGACTGTAACTTAAAAATGAATGTATATAGCTGAATATTTGGGCTTATGATTATGCCTCCTCTCAGAAAAGAGTATATTTGTGCTCTGTTTTAGAGGGTTTCAATATTAATTAATCAGTATGCTAAAGTTAAAAAATCTCTTATTTGCGTTTGCGATCCTTGTTTCATTGTTTGTTTCCGCTCAGGAGCAAAAGGAAGGTGAAAAGGAAAAAGGATATCAGTTTACGCCCATTAAAGAAATTCCGGTAACATCGGTTAAAGATCAGTATCGCTCAGGTACATGCTGGTCGTTTTCAGGATTGGGATTGCTGGAAGCAGAGATGTTGCGGTTGGGAAAACCGGAAGTTGATCTTTCTGAGATGTTTATTGTTTATCATACCTATTCAGAAAAAGCGGTAAAATATGTACGGTTACACGGAAATTTAAATTTTAGTGCTGGTGGCGCTTTTCACGATGTCACCAATGTGATCAGAAAATATGGAATTGTTCCTGAGGAAGCATATTCAGGTTTAAATTATGGTGAAGAAAAGCATGTACATGGCGAACTTGATCGCGTATTGCTTGAAAATGTAAAAGCAGTTGTTGGAAATCCGAATAAAAAACTGACAACAGTGTGGCAGGAAGTATTGAACAACACACTTGATAATTATTTCGGGGAATTGCCTGAAAAGTTTAGTTACAAGGGTAAAGATTACAATCCAAAAAGTTTTGCAACGGATTACATAGGATTGGATATGGACGATTATGTCGAAATTTCTTCTTATACCCATCATCCTTTTTACAGTAAATTTATAATTGAAGTACCTGATAACTGGTCGTGGGACGAGGTTTACAATGTTCCTTTGAACGAACTGGAAGAGATTATTGACAATGCCATCAATACCGGTTTTACAGTTGCATGGGCTGCCGATGTTAGTGAAAAAGGATTTTCAACTTCACAGCATGGTGTGGCTGTTATTCCTACCGTTGACAAAGCCAATATGACTGATGCCGAAATCAGCAAGTGGGAAAAAAAGACGGAGAAAGATAAAAATGAAGCGCTGTATAAATTATCAAAACCGGGATTGGAAAAAGATATTAATCAGGAAATGCGTCAGATTGATTTTGATAATCACCAGACAACCGATGATCATGGAATGTTGATTGTTGGAACAGCGAAAGATCAGATCGGAAACCTTTATTATAAAGTGAAAAATTCGTGGGGCGATTACAATGATTTTGGTGGCTACTTTTATGCATCAAAACCGTACGTTAAATACAAAACCATGTCGGTAATGCTTCACAAAGATGCCATTCCGAAAAACATCCGAAAAAAGCTTAACTTATAAAATTTAAAAACCTCGTCATACGGCGGGGTTTTTTTATTTTAGATGATTGTCCGTTTGCGCACCCAATTTATCATTTGCCGTCCCGATTCATCGGGACGGATAAAATGATGATCGAGTCCAATGGCTTTAGCCACAGTATTTTGGGCTAAAGCCCATAATCTTTGCTCAATTCAACCCGTTGCCTAAAGGCGAACGGCAAAGGATATTTTGCATTATTCGACTGTATAGGTACATAGCCGGATACTCATTTATTTTAGATGATTGTCCGTTTGGGGTCCTATTTCGAATTTTGCCCAGTCAATTATTGTCAATTATTGTCATTCTGTTGTAATTCTATGGCAACTTAATGACCACCCAATGACAATTGAATGACTTTTGTATATTTGGCGAATGAAGAAAAATGTCCTGATTATATTTTGCATGTTCCCTTTGCTCGTCTTTTCTGAAGGTGACTGGAACTGGTGGAACGAAAAGCACGGATGGGAGCCGGGAATGCCTAGCTGGCGGAGTTTTATACATATTACACCCGGTTACCTCGGACCAAATGCACTTCCGGTTCCTGATGTGAAAAAGGGCGTTGTTCAGCCAGGAACAAGTTTCGAACTGGGATTTGATGCTCATTTTCAAAAAGGCGATCCAACCCAGAATTTATTCGCAAAATATTATAAATCATTTGCCGAAGATAAAATAGCCATTGAACTGTATTGGTTTGTCGTTGAGCATTATGCGATGTCGGAATTTATTCGTGATGAACGGGCGGCACGTGATTTTGACGGAAAAGGAGTGGCCGTTGGCGACATCTACTTTTCAACACATGTACAGTTGGTAAAAGGGAAGAAATTTCCGGATACCATGGCTCGAATGGCTGGACGCACAACATCGGGCAGCCAGCTTGAAGGAGCAAGATATTCCGACAGTCCGGGCTATTTTTTCGATTTCAGCTTTTCCAAAGAATTTCCGGGTAAAAAGGAAAATTTTTCCTTCCTGCCATTTGCTTCATTGGGCTTTTATTCGTGGCAAACCAACGACGATATGAACCTTCAGAACGATGCATTTATGTATGGGGGAGGTGCCGATTTGAAATGGTCGCGCTGGTCAGTTTCCAATTCAGTTTCAGGATATTCGGGTTATAAAAAAGAGCGGGACAAGCCGATGGTTTACACCTTCGATTTAAATCATTCATTAAAAAAGCATACACTCCGGTTACAATATCTTCACGGCCTGCGCGACTGGAAATATAAAACGGTAAAGTTTTCGGTAATCTGGAACCTGAAGAAATGAGTTAAAAATTTACTCGTTTTATCATTATTCGGATTCAGTTTTTTCTTTGATCCCAAGGGTGTTGCGGACTCCACTAAAAATTGATTTCCACCAGTAATTCAGCACTGAACGTTTTTCATCCCGCTGAAAACTAATTTCATCAGGTTCCAATTCTCTTCCCCTTGGATTTCGCGACTTCAGTAAAAAACTATTTGCAATAAAGCTGGCAAATCTGATTTCTTTCGTATTTCCGTCTTTTAGTTCAAGTACCGAAATGCGCATATCGCTGTAGCCGAACCACAACTGTCCGGCTGACTGTTTCCTGTCGCCGGTGAAATTGAAGCTGAACTGATCGACTTGTCCGGTACGGATGGAAACCAACGACAAAGGTTCGAGTACCGGGTTTAGTATCCGCATGTTGAAAGGGCTCAGGCTGCCGCTTGCTGTAAATACATTGTCCGGATGGTTCATCTGGTAATTCATGCTCACTTTCATCTGGCACGAATCCATGATTGTTGCAGTTCCATCGAGCCTGAAGTCCGGAATTTTCGAATTGGAAGCTTTTATGTTTGTAAATGGTTTCAGGATGATATTCATTTTGCTGAAACTAATTTTTCCTTCCTTGTCGCCCAATTCAGGTTGTTCTGAATAATTTATACTTGCGCTTATCAGACGAAGTGAATCGATCTGAACAGGGTAAGGCAGGCTTTTTATCATATCCTGAAGCATTTCCGGACGTCTTGTATTATCGAACGGAAGACGCTTGTCTCTGTAAATGTCGAAATTTAATCCCCTGACCGACATGAATTTGCCACCCAGTTCGTTTTTTTCGAACCAACCACGTAAATTGGGTTGGCTAATTACAACAGAATCAATCTTTCCTTCATAATAATCAGCCTGATAGCCGATTTGTTTGTTGAATTTTTCTTTGCTGAAATTTGGTGTCAACCGAATATTTCTGGCCGTAAACCGATTGTTTTTAGACGAATACTCCGAACTGCCAATTGCGAACTGGTAAAATTTCTTTTTGTCCTGATGCCTGGTGTTTTGAACACTGAAGGAAAAATCGGTTGAGTGAAGAAATCCTGTTGAAGGTTTGTTTTCTATCCTGAAATTGGAAAGATCAAAGGTGATTTTTTCCTGAATTTTCTTCTGACCATTTTTGAAAATCGACAAATCTGTGTCGTTCACTTTGAGGTTTTTTGTTGCAAATACATCGGCAAAACTCTCAAAATGAGGATACAGATTTACTTTGTAGGGATCGATACGCATCGTGTCTTTTGTGTTGTTATACAAAAGGAATACAGGCTTTTCAACCAAAATAGATTCAAAGAAATACTGATCGTTCCGGTAGGCATTGTCGATGTCGAAGCCGTTCATTGAAAGCGATGGGATTTGCAATTCGAACTGATCTTGATTTGTGCTTTTTGTTTTTGGCTTTACTGTTAGTTGTCGGGCAAGAATATGTCGTTTATCGGTCGAAAAGTTAAGCTCTTCAACGCTAATCTGTTGGTTATTGTCTTTTGGTGTAAATTTAAACTGGAACAATCCTGCTGTAAATTTACCACTTTTAAATTCGGGCTGGTTGGTTGCCTGATTCTTGGTGATGTGAATATTCTGCGATTCCATTTTTATATCCGACTGAATTAGCAGATAGGGTTTTACGCCCAATTCTGAAAATAATTTTAAAGAACCACTGTTCAGATTAAACTGACGTATGGCAATGGATACAATTTCTTCGGGCATCGGAAATGAGACCTCTTTAAATTCAGTCGGATCTTTTCTCTTGTTTTTCTGATACAGTTTTATTTCAGGTTTACTTATTAATACGTTATCGGCATCAATAATCTGGTCAAAGTACAAATCTTCAATGCTAATTCCTTTTATTCTGATTTCAGGAATAGCCAGCTGAATGTTCCAGTTAATTGATGAAAAATCCTGGCTGTTGGGTTCAGGGTACATTCGGGCATTGGTTACATAAACCTCTTTCCGCTTGGTCGAAAAGCCTACTGTTCCAGCCTTTATAACATGAACTTTGTCGGAAAGGCGGATGATATGGTCGCGAACAGAAAATTCGATCTGATCGGAAAAGAGCAATTTCTTTTGTCCGAATTGATCCTTATTAATTTGCATGTTTTCAAGCCCTAGCGTAAAATGATTGTTGAGCGAGATCGTTTTTTCATTTCTGCTGTGGTTGATCAACTGAATGGTTCCGTCCGGAATATCAACTTTGCCAAGATGAATGTCTTCCAGATAATTGGAAATAAGAAAGTAAAGATCTTCAAAATTGGCTTTCTGTTTTATTGGTTTCAGAAAAGCAAAATTTTCGTAATAGATAACCGGCATTTTAATGGTTAAAAGGTCGGCATAAAACTTTTTATTGAAGAAAGCATTGTGAAAATCTGCATTGGTAAATGTTAATTCAGGAATTGTAAACTCGTATAATTCAGAGCGTTTGTATTTTTGCAGCAATTCTTCGATGTTTTCTTTCGAATCGGGGAACAAATGTAGGTTTTGCAAAGAGGCTTGGTTTTGCCGGGTTGAAATTGAAAATTTTTCAACTGTGAGCCTGTGAAGCTGGTCAACGAGTTGCATTTTGTAATTGTCGAAATTCAGTTCAATTTGTTGGGCATAAAATAGTCTGTCAGAACTTCTTGCACTTTTTTCATCCAGTGCAAAACCGCTCAAAAACAACCTGACAGAGGTTTCAATATTGCCTCTTTGCAACGTTCCGGTTTTATTTACAAGTTTAAAATTTCCTTTCTGTATCGAAACCTGATTGGAGTAAATACCTTTCAGATAAACGGAAATCAACTGGTAAACAAAACTGAAATTCTCCAACTCAGGTTTGTCTTCAGATACCATGTTCTGCGTAAGTTGTACTTCAGGATTGAAAATATTAATGCGTTGAAAATAAAATCGTTTGGAATGGAATGCTTTTTTAAATTCAAACAAATCGAGCCTGACACTGTCGCAACTCCCATCAATCGTATTTCTTTGATTCATTCTGGCCTGATCAGTCAATCGCGGATATAACTGAATATTTTCAAGGAATACAGATTTTCTTTTTGTTGAAAGGTTGACTTGTCCGACTTTTAACCGATGGATATCATCGCCGAGTGTAAGCTCATAATCTGAAGCAGAAAAATCAATGTTATTGGCGTAGAAAATGCGGCTCGTGTCTTGCCCCGAAACCGAATCGAGCAGAAAACCTTCCAGATTTATCCCAATATTTTTAAGTTCCTGCTGACTTGTTTGTTCATCCTCACTGCTGAAAAGCAATAATTGTGTGTTTTCGAGTTTGAAATTGGTTATGCTCACACTGCTCAATTCATCTTTTATCAATTCATAAAGATCAAAATCATCCAGTTTTTTTATCCCAATTGTGGCAGTTTTCTGTCCCGGCCAAAATTTAATGACGGCATCGGTCAGTACCATCGAATCTATTGGAATGGATTTCTCACGATAGAATTCATTGATATGACTGCTTTTTATGATTACATGTGGTACAACAATATGGTATTTGCTTTTGGCTGAACCAGCATTGCCGTTTGGCTTAAGTTCAATGCTTTCAGCTTCAATTTGTGACTTTTTCAGCGAATAGGTTGCGGTGAGCGCAGTTAAAGTATGAATACTGTCTCCAAGTCTGTTCTGATAGTTTGACAAACGAAGGTAGATGTCATCCGCATCGAAAACCCGCTCAGGATCAGGTAAAAGCAACGAGTCGGTATAGAAATTCAGAATGCCAATCGTGATGTCTTCGGCATTCGAAAGTTTACGGCTATCACCAAGCAAATTGTAAAAGTCGAAACTTGCGTTTACCAACTCTATTTTATTGATTTTTATGCTGCTGAAATTTTTCGTAACCAATGGCCGTAGTTCCATTAAAACAGTGCTGACGCTGTTTTTTTGATCTTCATTGTCAGTCTGTTTCCCATGAATTTTTAGCTCTGGTTGTGAAATCAATATTTCACCAATTTCGAGTTGCCTGTTAAAGATTAATTTCAGTAATTGAATCTGGGCAATGCGGATATTCGGCGATGAAAATGAATAAAACTGTTTGCCCGGAATGGTATCATTGATTGTATTTATCAGCGAATCAGAAGGATGGAATGCAACCTGTTCAATTTCAATTCCCCAGTGCCTGAAATTGATACTCAAATTATCAAAAGTTAATTCGTATTTTCCTTTTGATTTTTTGTGAATAAACGCTGACAGATTTTCGTTCAGGTACGATTGCGCCTTGAAAAAGATCAATCCAAAAGTCACAGCAGTAATCACAATCACACTTACAAGTATGACGGTTGCAATTTTCAATATTTTTTGCCGGCGAATTTGCATTCTTAATTGTATTGACTTTCTACTTACAGACCACGAATTTTGTAAAAATAGCTTCTTTTTCCTAATTCAGTTATATCCCAATTTCAGCAAACGTTTTTTCAATGATTCCGATTGCTTCTATCAATTGTTCTTCGGTAATCACAAGCGGCGGAGTAAAACGGATGATGTGTTCGTGTGTTGGTTTTGCCAGTAATCCATTGTTTTTCAGTGCGACACAAACATCCCATGCACTTTTTCCGTTTACAGGTTTAATAACAACGGCATTCAATAAACCTTTTCCCCGAACAATTTCAATGAGTTCTGAATCAATTGATTTCAGTTTTTTTCTGAATATTTTTCCAAGTCGTTCGGCATTTTCGGCCAGGTTTTCTTCCCTGATCACTTCCATTGCTGCAATGGCAACTTTGGCTGCAATCGGATTTCCACCATAAGTTGATCCATGTTCACCCGGTTTAATTGTCAGCATTATTTCATCGTCGGCCAAAACGCACGAAACCGGAAACATTCCTCCTGAAATGGCTTTACCCAGAATCAGAATGTCTGGTCTGACATCTTCATGATCGCAGGCCAGCATTTTCCCGGTACGTGCAAGCCCGGTTTGAACTTCATCGGCTACAAAAAGCACATTGTTCTCTTTGCACAAATCGAATGCTTTCCGCAAAAAACCATCTTCAGGAACATACACTCCCGCTTCTGCCTGAATTGGTTCAACTAGGAATCCGGCCACATTTGGATCTTCCAGCGCTTTTTCCAAAGCTTTCACATTGTTGTACGGAATATTGATAAACCCGGGAGTATATGGTCCGTAATCGTTATAGGCATCAGGATCAGAAGACATTGAAATAATTGTGATGGTGCGGCCATGGAAATTGCCATTGCAAACGATGATTTTGGCTTCGCCTTTTGGTACTCCCTTTACTTTATAAGCCCATTTGCGTATCAGTTTTAAGGCTGTTTCATCGGCTTCGGCACCCGAATTCATGGGCAGCATTTTGTCGTATCCAAATAAGCTGGTCATGTATTCTTCCCATTCGCCCAGTACATTGTTATAAAAAGCCCTCGAAGTAAGCGCCAGTTTTTGAGCCTGATCAGTAAGGGCTTTTACTATTTTTGGATGACAATGACCTTGATTTACTGCTGAATAGGCAGCCAGAAAATCGAAGTATTTATTGCCTTCAACATCCCATACAAAAACACCTTCTCCACGTTCCAGAACTACCGGTAGCGGGTGATAATTGTGAGCGCCGTAACGGGCTTCACGATCCATGTATTCCTGTGCATTTAATTCATTCATGTGTTTAATTTTTTTTAGTTTACAGAAGTACAGAATTAAGCATATTTTAGTGTATTTCAAATGATTTCAGTTTGTTTAAGGTTGAATTAAGTTCAAATTTCAGTTCATATATTAATGCCGGTTTCTAATTATTTTACAGGACATCCGGGCGCTTAAAAACTGAAAGTTATTTGGATAAAAAAGTATTATATTTGCATTCTTTGCCGGAAAAACGAATAAAGTTAGTATGAAGTCTTTTTATATTCGAATTACATTGTTGTTCTTTATTAATCTGTTTTCCTCCTTTTTGGGATATTCCGGTGTACCCACTACTCAGCCAGTTCGAAATTCTCAGCTTATTACCTTGATGGACAAAGCCAACAAGATGGTTGGGAAAGCGACCAATCACGATTCTGTTTCTATTTTGCTAAGCAAAGCAGACGAATGGGCAAAAGCTGCCAATGATACTCACAATCGGATTGATATATTGATAATAAATGGGTTAAATGAATTTTATAGCAATAACTACGAACTTGCAATCGACTTTTACTACAAGGCGCTTAGCCAGGCTGAACAAACCAAAGATTCATTATTAATTTCGAAGGTAAAGCATAACCTGGGGATGGTTTTTGATGAATTGGAAGATTATGATGAAGCAATACTTCTGTTTAAAAAGTCGCTCGAAATAAGTACAGTTATAAAAGATACTGCGCAGATTGCCCGAAGTTACCAGAACATTGCCATCAGTTATCAGAATAAAAAAGATTTGGTTAAGGCATTGGAATATAATAAATTGGCCCATCGTCTGGCAATTCTCAGAAAAGATACAACGATGATTATTGATATAACCAATAATTTCGGAACCATTGCCTATGATCAGCATAAAATTGATGAAAGCCTTGAATACTACCGGAAAGCACTCGGTTTGTATGAAAAGATAAACGACCAGCAAGGTATCGCGTTGTCGTACAATAACATTGGCTTGGCTTGGCTTGATAAAAAAGATTACCAAACATCGCTGCAATATTTTATGAAATCGCTGAAACTGGCCAACGAATTAAAAATGTATGATTTTACCGGCGATATTTACAGCAATCTTACTATTTATTATGAAGAACTGAAAGATTATAAAAACGCCTATTTCTATTACCACAAATTCAACGAAGTTTACGACAGTCTGATTGGAGAAAAGAAGAATAAAACAATCAGGCAGATTCAGGCAAAATTTAATCAGGATAAGAATATCCGTGAAATGGAAAATTTAAAGCAGACAAATCAGGCTCAGCTTGACAGTATCCATTCTGCCCGATTGATTCAGATATACCTGGTTACAATTGCTCTTCTGGTGGCTGGGTTGTTTGTGGCTCTTTTCTATCTGTTTTATAAAGAGAAAAGGCTCGCTACTGAACTCAAAAATAAATCGGTTGAACTTCGTGAATTGAATATTTCGAAAGACAAGTTTTTCTCAATTATTGCACACGATTTAAAAAACCCGTTTAGTGTTCTGGTGAGTTATACCAGTTTGTTAAAGAGCGATCTCAAAATGTTTTCGGAAGAAGAGCTCCAGCAAATCATTTCTGATTTAAACAGCGCTTCTGAAAACGGATTTAATTTGCTTCAAAACCTTTTACTTTGGACGCGATCGCAAACGAAACGGATTCATGTATTCAAAACCAAATTTGAACTGATAGAGATTATTGAAAATGTAAAAGCATTGGTCGATTTGAATTTGATCGATAAAGACCAACGTTTGGAAATTGAAACAGAGAATAATTTGATGGTTTATGCTGATAAAGATATGGTTGCTACTGTATTGCGCAACTTGATTTTCAATGCCGTTAAATTCTCGCCAAAAGGTTCTCTAATCGTGATAAAAGCCTTTTCAACAGATTCGTACGTTCAAACTGATGTAATTGACAATGGTGTTGGAATACCTTCAGGCTCTATCGGAAAACTCTTCAGCATTGAAAATAATTCAGCCACCCAGGGAACTGAAGGTGAACCCGGATCTGGTCTTGGATTGGTATTGTGCCAGGAATTTGTCGTGAAAAATGATGGAAAAATTTGGGTTGAAAGTACTCCCGGAAAAGGATCAGTATTTTCTTTTACTTTGCCTCTTTCCAAATAATTATTTCCAGAACCCGATAACCGCCATTTCGCACATCAGGAAAAAAATCGCCAGCATTACAAATAATTTCCAGAGTTGCTTCCCGTTGTTTAAATCCTGAAGTATTTCGCTGAATTGTCCTTCACTTGCAGCAATCACCTGAATTTGCTCGAGGTTATTGTCATCAATCTGATCCTGAAGAATTTCTTTGGTATAATATTCAGGAATCGACTCTTTTCTTGGAAAATTATACGACACCGACTGAATGGTTTCATCTCCATCGGTGATTAAATAATGTCCTGCTCCGTCAATTAAATCATTTAAATTCAGTTGTTTATGTCCTGTTCCTGAATTTCGGGCCGAAACCTTAAATTCCTCTTTTGTTTCCAGTTCAATTAATTTCAACTCATCCGGAAGTTGGTTTTGGTTCAGAACGACCGGTTCGTCAATTTCCATTGAATAGGCATATTTTTGAGGCTCTTCGCTGTTCAAAACCATGTTATAAACAGTTGGTACAAAAACTACGTGCCGAATGAAACTGAAATTACTTTTATCAATCGGAATTGCCGATGAATAAACGTTTCCATTTCCAAACCGGTATGTGCTCAGTGCATTTTTCCCATTCCTGAATTTTAGCAGTGGAGTTTCCATTTTTTGAATTTGCTCCGAAAATCGCAGAAATCCATGTATGACGGGCAAATCAGCATTTGCTTCCTGCTTTTTGAAGACTTCTTTGTACAAGGCATGAGCGTAATTTATTTCCGAAATATGCATCGAAGCCGTGTCGAATGAAGTTACCGTATTGCCATTCAAACTGGTCAGCAGTGAATTGTAATCGTCGAAGTTGTTGGTTCTGTTGGGGAAAAGTACCAGCGAGCCACCTTGTTCAACAAACGAAATAAGCTCACTTTTTAATCCTGAACTTATTTTCTGGTTATTGATCATGAAGATGCATTGGAAATTCTTCAACTGGGCAATTTGTACATTATTTTCAGGAAATTCATCGTATGCAATCAGTTCGTCGCCTGCAAACAACGCTTTCAGGTAGCCCGAACTGTTGTTCAACGGGTTGAAAATGCCCAATGCTTTAATTTGGCCCCTCACTTTATAGCTTAGGAAATACGAATTATCATAAATTATCGGATAATCGTCGAGTTCCACTTTGCACAACTGAATTCCCTGAGAGTTATTGGTATAATTGAGTTCAACGACTGATTCCTGCTGACCGGTGATGCTGATATTTGAAATGGCACGCAATGAATCGTTGATTGTCAGGCGAATGGGGATATTTTGATAGGCTTGCTCTGACAGATTTTTCAAACGGACAAACAATTTTTCCTGCTGACCGATTTTACGGCCTGGTACTTCAAACCAACACGAATCGATAAGGAGGTTGTTGGTTTTATCAGAAGCGAAAGGCAACAAATAAGTCCATACCGCCGAATCAGTTTTGAGGGTCTCAAAATCAATACTATTCTTCTGGAAATCGGATAGATAATAGAATATTTTGTCAGCTTTCTTTGTGGTTCCTGAAATTGAACGGATTACCTGTGCGTAAATTTCAGTAAATTTTGGCGACCGTGTGCTTTCTTTTATTTCAGTAACCTGCTGATAGAATTGCTCTTTGCTTAAGAGGAACTGATGTTGGGGAAGCAAATCGCTGGTCAGGATTAAATATTGAGTTCCGGCCTGATATGAATTTGCAATTTCAATGGCCTTCAGCTTTGCCTGTTCGAGAATCTGGCCTTTCTCGTTCACGTTTTTCATACTGAAAGTATTGTCGATATAAATGGCCACAATTTGGCGGGCAGCTTGCTGAGTCCTGTTGTTCAAAGGAATATATGGCCGGCTAAATGCAAATACAAGCGAAGCAATTGCAAGTAAACGTGCAGCTAAAATTAATAACTGCTTTATTTGTGATTTTTTCCTTGTTTCCTTTTTGATTAATTTTAGCAGGGTAACATTGCTGAAATAAAGTGTTTTATACCTTCTGAAATTAAACAAATGGATAATAACTGGAATAGCCAGGGCCAGCAATGCAAACAGAAAAACCGGATATAAAAAACTCATTCTTGTTCAGTTTTTTCAAAATTAGTTATCAGGTTTTAGGCATGATCTTAAGTTTTTGACCAACCATCAGGCTTTCTGCACCCTTTATATTATTGATTTTCATGATATCATTGTTGGTTACTCCCGGAAATTTTCTGGCTATTGTCCATAAGTTATCTCCTTTGCGTACCGTGTAATATATAAAATCTGAATTTGAACCATTATTTTGGGAGACAACAGTTGAATTCTTTTCTGTTGAGATGGTCGCAACTTTATTTGCCGTTGAAGAAAAAGTTGGCTTTTTATTGAGCGATTTCTGTTTCTCTGCGTGACTCATTTTATTCAGATGACTATAATATTCTCCCTGGCCTTCAGTAACATAAATAGTAAGTTTTTGTCCGACTTTTATGAAATTTTTGGGTAATTTATTCCAATATTGAATGTCAGAAACCCGAACCCGGAACCAGGCTGAAATGGCGCCCAGGTTATCTCCTGATTTAACGGTATAAATTACCTTGTCGCGTCCTTTAAAATCACCCGATTCAACACTTACATACTTGGTTTGAGGATTAACAATTTCGTTGTTTGGAAAGAATTCGTTTCTCCGGTGGTTGCGAATGGTCGATTCATTTTCCAGATAGGCTGAAATCTCATCCTGCGGCAAAACGAGACTGTACGCTTTTGCTTTACTGGCCGGAATAATATCGCGGCGGTATTGCGGATTCAGGGTACGTATTTGCGCCATCGACATTCCGATGACTTCCGAAATTTGATCGAAGTGAAGGTATTCATTCACCATGATAGTGTCGGTAATAATCGGGAATGTAGGTAATTGGGGATAAATATTGTGATTTTGATAAAAGTTCATCACATAATTGGCGGCAATAAATGCCGGCACATAACCTCGTGTCTCTTTTGGCAGGTTGTAATAAATTTTCCAGTAGTCGCGCGCATTTCCCGACCGTTTTATTGCTTTGTTAACGTTTCCGGGGCCGCAATTGTAGGCCGCAATTACAAGGTGCCAGTCGTTGTAAATATTGTATAGATCACGCAAATACCTTACGGCTGCATCTGTTGCTTTTAACGGGTCGCGGCGTTCATCTACAAATGTGCTGATTTCGAGCTTGTACATTTTACCGGTCGGGTACATAAACTGCCATAGTCCGACAGCGCTGGCGCTCGAATTTGCTCCGGGATTCAAGGCAGACTCAATAATCGGGAGATATTTTAGTTCCATTGGCAAGCCATATTTGGCCAATGCTTCTTCAAACAGGGGGAAGTAATAATTTGCCAGTCCGAGCATTACCGCTACCTGTTTCGGTTTGCGGTTGGTGTACATGGCAATGTAGCTTTTAACAGTTGAATTATAGGAAAGGCTAACGGCAGATTGCATTGATTGAAGCCTTTGGATGTAAACCGAGTCAGGAAGGATTTGTCTTAGGGTATCGGCTTCAGCAAGTTGAGTACTATCGAGGAGAAATACGTTTTGAACATACCAGCTGTTCAGCATACTGTCGAGCTTGTCTGAAAAATATTTATTTAAGTTTTCATCAGGAATTTCATAATATTTTTCATATCCGTTCAGTGTGTCAAGTGATGCAACACCAATGGTACAAACCCTTAAAATATTCTCTTTTTTTGTTCCGGAGGCAGAAGCGCTAAAACCGGTAATTGCTAGTAGTAAAACTGCTATTTGCAATATTCTCATATCTTATTCTTTTAGTTAGAATTTTAAAATGTAATTCTGCAATGTATTCCAATTATCTTATTATCCATACACATTATTTGTCCGGGCGTCCAGTTAAACGTTAAATCGTCGCTGATATCGAAGTTGAAAAAGTGGGCATCGACACTCGCATCGATAATATTTACTGCATAAAAAACCGCGGTTCCGATCACTACCAAATCCCTGTTTCGCCTCCAATAATCTTTTGCACTTCTCAAACGTTCAGTAAACTGACTAATCTTATCGGGCTCCAGGAATCCGGGATTAACAGTCAGGCGCGTATATGAAATCGTATTTGGATCATCATCAATAATATCAGAATATGCCTGCCTGTACTTGACGTATTCTTCGTTGTTAAAGTTAATAAAGTATCCTAATGCGGCAAACCCGCCATATACAATTGGAACTTTCCAGTATTTCCGGTTGTAAATCTGACCAAGCCCGGGCAATACAGCCGAATAAATTGTTGCTTTTCTGGGTGAATGAAAAGTCTCAGTTTTTTTTGCGGGTATGGAATCCTGGTAAGTTTTCTGTCCAAAGGCAGAAAATCCTGTTGCGAAAAACAGGATTGCAAGAAAACAGATGGTAAAATGCCTTACCGATGCCGGTTGATTTTTTTTATACATTTATTTTGTCGAGGATTCCTAAAATTCGTTCCAGGTCTTTTGTTGAACCAAAAGGAATTACAATTTTTCCTTTTCCACCCTGATCCATCCTGAAGTCAATTTTCGAATCGAAGAATTTACTCAGATGGTTATTTAAATCTACGTATTCACTGGGGAATTTTGGTTTTGCAGCTTTTTCTTCAGGCTTAAAACTTGAGTTATCCTCGTTGTAGTTTCTAACTAGTTCCTCCACCCTACGAACTGAAAAATCATTTTTCAGGGTTTCATCATAAATCATCAACTGTATTTCCGAATCTTTGATATTTACCAGCGCGCGCGCATGTCCCATCGAAATGTTCTTTTCAACAATGCCTTTCTGAATTTTAGCGGGAAGTCTCAGAAGCCTTAAATAATTGGTCACCGTCGAGCGTTTTTTTCCAACCCGGTCGCTTAAATCTTCCTGCGTTAGTTTGCATTCTTCAATCAAACGCTGGTAACTAAGGGCAATTTCAATGGCATCGAGGTCTTCGCGCTGAATATTCTCAACGAGAGCCATTTCAAGCATTCCTTCGTCGTTGGCGGTGCGCACAAAAGCAGGAATGGTGGTTAATCCGGCAATTTTAGCCGCCCTGAACCTTCTTTCCCCGGCAATGATCTGAAATTGGTTATTGTCGGTTTTTCGCAGCGTAATGGGTTGAATAATACCTAATTCCCTGATAGAAGCAGCCAGTTCGTTCAATGCATCTTCATCAAATGTAGTGCGGGGCTGATATGGATTGGCAACAATTCTCGAAATCTCAACTTCACTAATCGACGATCTGACCTCATTGAAATTATATGTGTCGGCTCCATCAATCAAAGCGCCCAAACCTCTTCCCAATACGTTCTTTTTTGCCATAATCAAAAGGTTCTTATCCTATTATTTTGTTTGAATTTTTTATTTTAGTTAGTCCGTTGTTTTGGAGTAATTCGCGTGCAAGGTTCATGTATGAAGCTGAACCTTTTGATGTTGCATCGTAAAGTATTGCCGGTTGTCCGTAACTTGGGGCTTCGCTAAGTTTAATGTTTCGATGAATTACCGATTCGAATACCATTTCCTGAAAGTGTTTCTTTACTTCTTCCAATACCTGGTTCGACAAGTTTAACCGCGAATCGTACATGGTGAGCAAAAATCCTTCAATTTCAAGTTCCGGATGCAATTTTGTCTGAATAATCTTGATGGTATTCAGTAATTTACCCAGTCCTTCAAGCGCAAAATATTCGCATTGAACAGGAATTATTACTGAATCAGCAGCAGTCAAAGAATTGACGGTGATCAGTCCAAGAGATGGAGAACAGTCAATAAAAATGAAATCGTAATCATCCCTGATTTTTTCGATTACATGGCGCAACACTTTTTCTCGGTTGGGCAAATTGAGCATCTCAATTTCAGCTCCAACCAAATCAATGTGCGACGGAATCAGATCTAATCCGGGTATCTCAGTATTTAATATTATTTTTCGCGGATCGAGCTCATCTACAATACATTCATAAATGCTTGTTTTAACATTCCTGACATCGAAACCAACGCCCGATGTTGCATTGGCCTGAGGATCAGCATCAATTATCAATACTTTATACTCTAAAACGGCCAGACTTGCTGCCAGATTGATCGCTGTCGTTGTTTTTCCAACGCCTCCCTTTTGGTTAGCAAGCGCTATTACTTTTCCCATATAAATACTGCTTGTTTGATAAGTTTCAAAGTTAATATTTTAAACAGAAACAGGTTGTGAATATTTATTAATTAAACTTAACCGTGATCTAAGTTTTTGATTTACTGTTTGATGCAATGTGTTAAGGAAATTACTGATCTACTTTAGAAGCTGATATTTTTTTGCTTCTTTTTTCAGCAATTCAGAATCGATGGGTACAACTCCAAGTTTTTCGCAAACAAGTCCGCCCGCCAGATTTGAAAGTTGAGCCATAAACGGGATGGGCAATCCGGCTGCCAAACAGAGACTTGCTGCTGCAATTACAGTATCTCCCGCACCTGAAACATCAGCAATATCGCGCACTTCTGCCGGATAGTAATGTTGTTTTTCTCCATTGGTCAGAAATACGCCCAATTCGGATAAAGTAATAAAGAGCAACCCGATTTTATTCTCCTTCTTAAAAATATCCGAAATCTTTTTCAGTTCTTCCATATCAGTTTTTTCAACCAATAATTTTAGTCCTTCCTTAAATTCCTTGAAATTTGGTTTAAATAAATCAACCTGTTGGTAATTATTGAAATTTCTGATTTTCGGGTCGGCCGCAATCAGAATATGTTTTGATTTTGCCAGTTCAACTACATTTTTAATGAGCCAGGGCGTGATAAGTCCCTTGTCGTAATCAACAAATACTACTATGTGTATCTTCTGGGCTTCAATAATCGTTTTTATACGGTCAAATATTAGTTGCTCGAATTCATGGTCAATCAAAGTTGAAACTTCCTGATCAACCCTTGAAATTTGCTGACCTCCGCTGATGATTCGTGTTTTAACCGTAGTAATCCTGGTTGGATCAATGAAAATTCCCTGTGTTGGTAATTTTTTTTCCTGCATCAATTCTTCGAAAATGCGGCCTTTTTCATCATTTCCGATAATGGATATCAGTATTGGCGTTGCTCCAAGTGCCTGAATATTCAGAGAAACATTTCCCGCACCACCCAATCTGCTTTCCTGTTTTGTAACAGTAACAATCGGAATCGGAGCTTCCGGAGATATGCGGTCAACTTTTCCCCACAAATAGTTATCTACCATAGCATCGCCGATAACCAATACATTTAATTCCGAAAATTTACTGAATACCTGTTCTATATTGATTTTTTTCACTTTCTGTTTTTTTCTCGAAGCACAAAAGTAGTAAAATTAAGTGCTAAAAAAATGATAAAACGGGCTCAAATAGGAGTAGGGCGTAAAACACCAATGGGAACAATCCTTTACGGAAAGTTCCCATTCATCTTTGGTTAACCCGAAGGTTTTCCTAAGTGCCAGACTACGGTTATTATAACTGGCTGATCCATCCGGTTTCTCCAACCATTTTTCCCAGCCTCTAGCTTTCCTGTATTGCTTGTTACAGCTTTACGTTCCAGCTGTTCGTTCGGCATTTCCGAAGAAATAGCCTTCCCGAACGAAGTTCCATTAAAGCCACCTTTGTTTCATCCGTTTTTTCAAACTTCTGATCGGTGAAAAACTACTTTCGATCCGGAGACCGTTTCGCTTTCAGTTCGACTTGGAAGAAACCGAAGTTTCTTTTTGTCTCACGCTTTTTTGAATCAACATTTAAATGAACTTTTGACGGTTCTTTCGTTTGTTGCTGAACCTTGCAATTGAATGCTGCGGTTCGAACTTCAGCTCTTTCTGAATGCGGATCCGGAGACCCGGGTGATCAGGTTTGGGGTTCAATTAAGTACCTTCTTCCTTTTCCATTCATTCGAAGCAGTTTTTTATCGCTCGTCTGATGGAATAAATTTAATACATATTTGGCACTAAAAGCAAGCTTTTTCGTAGTTTTGATTCAACTCAGTATAATCCGAAGTTATAAACAATTGTTAATAACTTATTGGTGTATTTAAACTGCAATTATTCAATTGTTTAAACCAACAGTCTGCCTTTAAAATGATACTTGTTAACAATTTTTAAAACTGTATTTATGCGATAATTTATCCAATTTTTACTCTTTTTAATTGATTTTCTATCCAAAAGTTGGCTGGTCATTTGTTAGTGAAATTCTTAAACCTGCCTCTAATCTGAATTCGGCTGTATCAATTCCATATTCCTTCAATGCTGCCATGAATCCTTCATTCATCATTCTACCAGCATGTAATGGAAATTCGATCAGCGCAGGATAATTCAATTCATTATCAGGATGCCGGTAAAATTCGAGGCATGTTTCAAGTTTGGTGGAAAGATAAATCCTGCAAGCCATTGGCCTCGCTTCATAAATAGAACATGCACCATTTTCAAGCAGCGGACATGGACTTTTATATTTTGCTATTTCAACTTCACTCATTTGAGAGGTTACTGCAAATTTTGTTTCTGTGCGCTCCTGTAATTTTGAGATAGCTTCAGGAGAAAAATGGGTTTTGATTTTTTCGGAAAGAAAGTGCAATTCATACGAATTGGCATAAACTGCCTGATGACAACACCACTGACAACCTTTGTGACATGCTACCGGAATTTTTTGCCTTTCGGCCAAAGCAATGATAGATTCATTCAGCGCATCAATATTTGCGTACAACGATTCGATGGCCGAAAACAAACTGACATTTGTTAGCCCGTCAGCAATAGCCGATTGAGCCAATTGGTAGCCATCTGAATAGAAGACCCGGTCATTTTCGGTGAAGTGTTTATTCTCAGTTGCCATATTTTCGTAATTTTTCGGACAAAAATAAATGTAGTTTTCAGGAAAGGCTCTATTTTAGTCGTTTATTTTAAACCGATTAAAATCCGTATTTCCGTGAAATTATTATCCCTTCTCATTTTGCTTTTTACAGCGAATTTAATCAATGCACAATCTGTTGAATTCCTGCCAATTCCTGCCAACGATATTGTCAGGCATACTTATTTTGCCCTTTCGTACAACGAAAATTACGAACAGGCAAACTGGGTTTATTACTCATTGACTGATAGCATGATTTTAAATTCAGGTCAGGAAAGGAGTAATAATTTCAAAATGGATAAGAAGGTTGTTTCCATTTCAGCCAAATCATCGGATTATACCAATAGCGGATACGACAGAGGGCATTTATGCCCGGCTGGTGATATGGGATTTAGTGAGCTTGCTATGCAGGAAAGTTTCCTGATGTCGAACATTTCGCCTCAGGTTCCTGATTTTAACCGGGGAATCTGGAAGGAACTGGAATCAACGGTTCGGAATTGGGCTAAAAAAGAACGCCGGCTGTATGTGGTTACCGGACCGGTTTTTAAGGACAATATTGATACAATTGGTAAGGAAGGAGTGCTGGTTCCGGGTTATTATTTCAAAATTATTTATGACCCGACAGACAAACAGAAAATGATAGCATTTGTGTTGCCGAATGAAAAAAGTGACCGACCGTTAACTGATTTTGCAGTAACTATTGATAAAGCTGAACAATTAACCGGATTTGATTTTTTTTCGCAATTGCCGGATGATCTGGAAAACAAGCTTGAAGGGGAGGTTCAACTTGCAGGTTGGTTTGCCGGATATGAAACTGTAGAACCAATAGCCGCAAATTCAATAACAGAAACCGCCCAATCAGATTTAAACTTTTACCTGATACTGGTGGCTGTTCTGCTGGTCGTTATTATTTTAGTGACTTTCAGGAGCAAAAAGAGAAGAAGACACTAAATTGGAATTGTAAAAAAGAAATCGGAATACTGGTTTGGTTCCGATTTTAACCAGATTTTTCCACCCAGCAATTGAACCAGATTTTTTGAAATGGCCAGGCCCAAACCATTGCCTCCGTATTTCCGCGATTTCGTTGTATCAACTTGCCTGAAACGTTCGAAAATGGCTTGATGAAATTTAGGGGAAATACCGATTCCTGAATCTTTTACATGAAACTCAATTTCTTCGCCTTTTGCTTTGTACCCGATTTCAATGAATCCTTCACTGGTGAATTTTAATGAATTGCCAATTAAATTATTAAAAACTTGCTTTATCCGGTATGAATCGCTTGTTATCATGATGTCCGGATCATTCTGAGAATCATCGAAACGGAGTTGAATACCTCTGGTTTCGGCTTTGTGACTATATTCAGAAAACAGCTCATTCATGATTTTCTTTACTGAAATTGGTTGTTGCCTTAGTTTTAGCTGACCAGCTTCGAGCATCGAAAAATCCATTATGTCGCTGATAATCATCAGTAAACTATTTCCATTGTCAACAATGTGTTTGATGAATTCAGATTTTCGGTCAGAGTCGAAATCCGGGTCGTCTAAAAGTTCGGAAAATCCGATGATACTATTAAGGGGAGTTCGGATTTCATGAGACATATTTGCGAGAAAGGCGGATTTAAGGCGGTCACTTTCTTCTGCTTTTTCCTTTGCTTCAACAAGTTCGGCCTGCATTTTTCTTTGTTCGGTGATATGATGTCCGATGCCTACCAATCCCGTAATCTTTCCATTTTCATCAGTCAGCGGAATTTTGGATGTCAGTAACCAATGCTGAATCCCGTTGGCATCATAAAAAAATTCTTCCTTATTCAGTACCGGAATTCCTGTTTCAATAAGCCTTTTATCATCTGCATATCCTCTGGCTCCAATATCATTGCTGAATATTTCCATATCAGTCTTTCCCAGCACTTCTTCTTCCGTTTTCGCGCCAATAACCTCCATATCTGCACGATTTGCAATAATTTTCCGGCATTCAGCATCTTTTACATAGATTGTTACCGGTAAATTGTCAATCAGGGTTCGAAGCAATTTTCGCTCGCGTATTAACTTTTCTTCTGCTTTTTTACGTTCGGTAATGTCGTTTATAAGTACGTGTCTTGCATTACGTTGGTGGAAAATGATAAAATACGACACAATTTCAACTGAAAAAAGTTCACCGTTCTTTTTCTTATGTGTCCATTCATCTGTATTAATATGCTGATAGTCAGAAGTATCAGTGTTGTCGAGCAATCTTTCAATTTCATTTTTTGGTAGTATGTCTTTTAAATTCATCAAAAGGAATTCTTCCTGTGTATATCCGTAATGCTTCAACGCTGCTTCATTTACTTCAAGAAAAGCCAGGGTTTCCACATCATAGATCCACATCGGTTGCGGGTTGCTGTGAAACATGTACCGGTACTTTGTTTCATTCAACTGGATGGTTTTAAATGCATCCATTCGTTCTTTTCTGATTTTGCTTTGCTCCAGCGCATTCAAAACTGATGATCCGAGTCTTTTCAATGAATCTTTCAATACATAGTCGGTGGCTCCGGCTTTCATACAATCAACTGCCGTGTCTTCATTTATTGATCCTGTAACAACAATGAAGGGAGTTGCCGGGCAAATTTCACTGGCAATTTTAAGGGCTGAAAGTCCATCAAATGATGGCATATTATAATCGGAAATAATGATGTCTGGAAAATAAGTTTCGATCATTTTAATGAAAGCGTTCTTACAATCAACTCTTTCAAACACTGAATTTGGAAGTATTTTCTTTATTTCCCTGATGTTGAGTTCCGCATCATAAAGTTCATCCTCAACAAGAAGTACGCGATATAACCTATCCATATTGTGCTATTATTCTAGTTTGATAATATATTGAATTTATCGTAATTATGATGACTTGCTTATTTTAAATGATATACATCCTCTAAATCTGTAATTAATTCAAGGGTAAAGAAAAATAGAAGGTCGCCCCCTTTCCAACTTCGCCTTCAGCCCAAACCCGTCCACCGTGCCGGTTTATTATTCGTTGAACAATGGCCAGTCCCACGCCGGTTCCTTCAAATTCATTAATTCCGTGCAAGCGTTGGAAAACACCAAAAAGTTTGTTGCTATACTGCATGTTAAATCCAACGCCATTGTCCGTAATAAAATAAACTGTTTCATTGTTATTCTGAATTGCCCCAATATTTATTTGAGCATTAACCTCATTTGAAGAATATTTTATTGCGTTCGATATCAGGTTAACCCATACTTGTTTGATTAGGTTCGCATCGCCAAAAGCCTCAGGGATTTGTTGAACAGAAATGCTTTTTTGTGACTGATCCTGAGTTTTTTCCATGTCAGTGATAACGTTATTGACCAGGCTTTCCATATCAATTCTAGAATTGTGCAGTTCGCTCCTGATCAGTCTTGAGAATGAAAGCAGGTCGTCAATCAGTTGTCCCATTCTTGATGCATTCGAATGAATGATGCTGCAAATTCTTTTCCCTTCAGTATCAAGAACTTGTTCGTAATCTTCCATCAGGATGCTTACAAAACCGCTGATTGCACGCAATGGCGCTCTCAAATCGTGCGAAACCGAATAGCTGAATGCTTCGAGTTCCTTGTTGGCAACCTGAAGTTGACCTGTGCTGCGTTGAAGTGCATCTGATTTCAGGTTCAGATCTTCCACCAGGTTCAGCAAAGCAACTTCGTTGTCGAGTAATTCACGACTGCGTTTTTCCAATTCATTGGTGCGTTCCAATACTTTCTGTTCAAGTACTTCATTCATTTTTCTGATCTTTTCCTGAGCCTCTTTCCGTTCAGAAATATCGGCATGCGTTCCGATAAACCTCATTGGTTTTCCATCAGCATCACGTGTCATAATTTTCCCCCTGTCAAGAATCCATTTATACCTTCCGTCTTTGCACAATAAACGGTGTTCAGAGATATAAACAGGAGTATGGCCACTAATATGTTGATTTAATAGTTGATAAACCGATTCCTTGTCATCCGGAAATAAGCGTTTGTCCCATTCTTCGAGTTTATTTTCAATTTCATGATCTTCATAGCCCAACATAAGTTTCCATTGTTTCGAAAAGAATACCTCGTTGGTTTGGGGATTCCAGTCCCAGACCCCGTCACCTGCACCTTCCAGCGCAAAATGCCAACGTCTTTCACTGTTGTCTAAGGCTTTTTGATTATCATGGTTTTTAGCCTGGTTCAGCATAAGCATTCCCAGCAAAATTGTTGCGATCGGATAAATGAAAATAACAGGTAGCGCAATGTTTTTAAGTGTTTGCCAACCGAGTTCACCGGGCAGAAATATTGTACAGCACAGCATAACCACGTGAACCAGAAATCCCATTGCCGCCAATTCAATTACTGGATTTTTTTTGCGCCATCCGGGTCTGAAATGCCACCATAGAAGACCAATTGATCCGGAAGTTAGAACTACGGCAATACCCATCATTGTACCAGCGCCTCCCACGAAAATGCGGTACAAAACTGTAATAATCATTGCTGTGATGGTCGGGACCGATCCGAAAAAAAGTCCTGCAACCGAAAGCATTACCGAACGGGTATCGAAAAATATACCCGGAACAAAATGCCAGGGAGTTAAAATCAACACAATTCCAATTCCACCCAAAATAACTCCTGAGCCAATTTTGAAGTAATTGTTATTAGGTTTTTTATTTCGTGACCAGAAATAATCATATAGCATACTGAATGTTAGCAGTATGGCTATGTTTTGAATTAATCCGATAATAATTGATTCTCCCATAATCATTCATTTTGGTTAATTGAGAAAGTGAAGGTACTGCCTTTCCCTTCTTCACTTTTTACCCATATTTTTCCACCATGTTTCTCAACAAATTCTTTGCATAGCATTAATCCCAAACCAGTTCCTTTTTCATTCCCGGTTCCACGTTTTGTAAAACCGGAACCAATCTTGAATATTTTATCGATGTCATCCTGTTTAATTCCGGTTCCGTTATCTTCCACAGAAATTTCGATAGCATGAACTTTAGACACTGATTTTATCTCAATTTTACCGTTGACGGCTGTAAATTTTAAGGCATTGGAAACCAAATTCCGAAGAATGGTTTTCAGCATGTCTTCATCGGCTGTAACAACTAAATTATCAGGAATGCAATTGATAATAGCAATCAGCTTGCTGTTTGCAATTTCAATCAACGTTTCAACAACCTCTGCAACAAGCTTTTTTAGAATAACCGATCCCGGGCGGAACAAAATTTGCGATTGCTGAATCCTTGCCCAGTCGAGCAGGTTTTCGAGTAACCTGAAAGTATTTTTCGAGGTTGAATTGATTATTCCTGCATATTGCTCAATCGTTTCAATGTCAAGATTTCTGGCCTCGTCTTTCAGGATTTCACTAAATCCGAGAATACTATTAAACGGAGTTTTTAGGTCGTGGGCAATAATGGAGAAAAACTTGTCTTTGGATGCATTGAGTTCCTGCAATTTTTCAGAATATTTCTGAAGTTGCATCTCCCAAATTTTTCGCTCAGTTATATCGCGCGATATACCTTCATGATAAATGATATTTCCAGCTTTATCTTTAACATACCACCCGTGATCTTCCACCCAAACAGCCGATCCATCTTTCTTTTTTAGCGGATAAACATCCAACTCAAGTGGATTCTCCTGAAGTACCCTGCTTTCACGGTCTTCAGGCTTAAAATAAAGCTGGGTTTTGATATCAACAGCTAATAATTCTTCCTTGCTTCCGTATCCGAGCATTTTTACCATTGCCTCGTTTACTTCCAAAAATTTTCCTTCCGGAGTGCTGCGGTAAAATCCATCAGGCATTGTTTCAATCAGGTTACGGTATTTTAACTCACTTTCCTGAAGTGCTTTTTCAGTTTGTTTCCGCTCCGAAATATCAACGGCCACACCAACCATTCCAGGTGTTTCTCCCTTTTCATTCTGAACAACCGAGGTTGAAAGCGAGATGGGGAATTCTGTTCCGTCTTTCTTTCTGTTCAGTATTTCACCCTGCCAACCAGTATCAGTGGTAATCTTCAGTATTTTATCCGCAAGTTCAGGATCATTGTCAAGAGACCTCACAATTGAGATATTCTTTCCGATCAGTTCATTTTCATGAGTTTTCCTGCGAATGATTGAACATCAGCCTGAACTGCTTATTGTAGCTGGTAATTTTTCCCGACAGGTTTACAACCAAAATCGCATCAGTTGTTGAATCGAGTGTTGCCTGCAAAAGCGAAAGAGCAAGTTCTGATTTTTTCTCGGCTTTTTTACGTTCAGTCAAATTTCTGGGTGACCCTTCAACTCCCTTGATTTTTTCAAATTTATTCTCAGCTTTTCTCCCCATTTCTAATCCCTTAAATCTTCTTTTACAAGGGTTTGAATTTAGGAATAAAACAGGACGATAAAAAAATGTTTATGATGCAAGTATTCAGGATTATTTTTTCGAATTCACCATCCAAAAAGAAAACACATTCAGGTAATTCCAGAACGATTGTAGCAGCTCTTCCTGCAAATCGAGATTTGAAAGTATCTGGATGTAACATTTTAGCCATACCTCACGGGCTTCAGAAGTAATGGTAAATGGGGCATGCCGTTTTGCAAGCATGGGTTTTCCGCGGTTCTCATTGAAATAAGGGTGTCCACCACATATCTGGATAAAAAAATCTGACGATCTTTGTTTCGCTTTGTCCAACTGCTCGTCAATTCGCGGGAAAAGATGTTTAATTTCGCTTTTACTTAAGAGGTCGTAGTGATCGCTTACCATTTTACGGATTCCTTCTTCTGTGAGTATTTTTAGAAATTCAGGAGAGGGAATGGTTACTGCCGGCCGTTGTCCAAATTCATATTGATTAATCGAAAAATCCATGGTGCTTATAGTTGAGTGTTAATGGCAATTCTTTGGTGGATATAACAAAATTAAAGCTCCGAGGTTGTGATTGATTTAATAAAGATCATTTGTAATTTTGGTAAGCTTTTATAAATGAACGGATTTAAAGATTAATGCTGTCGTTACGAAAAATGAATATTATCAGTATATTGAAAAACAAAAAAAACGACCATGTACGAACAAATACAACTAATTGCCGGGCGGATAAAGGAACTTCGCGAAATTGCCGGTATTTCTGCTGAAAGCTTTGCATCAGAGCTAAATATTGAAACTGAACTTTTATTGAATTACGAAAGTGGAAAAACGGATATTCCTGTCGGATTTTTATACAAAGTAGCCCATCGGTTCAGTATGGAATTGTCGGCTTTATTGAGGGGCGATGAACCCAAATTGCACGTTTATACGGTGGTTCGCAAGGGCAAAGGATTGAATGTCGATCGCCGGAAACAATACAAATACGAAAATCTGGCCTATAATTTTATCCATAAAAAAGCTGAGCCGTTCATTGTGACTGTTACTCCTGATCCGGAAAATCTTCCGCTGGAGTTTAATTCACATCCGGGGCAGGAGTTTAATTACGTGCTCGAAGGAACTTTGATGATTGTAGTTGACGGCCACGAAATCATCCTGAACGAAGGAGACTCTGTTTATTTCGATTCGGGTTACCAACATGCCATGAAAGCGCTGAATAATCAGCAATCCAGGTTTTTAGCATTTATTGTCTGAAAAATAACCAATATCCAATATCCAATATCCAATATTCAATCAAAAATAATCAATCAAAAATCATAGATGGTACTCGATAAATACCTTTCACAAATAGAATTCCGGGATTATCAGGATTTTACAGAGAATTTTCGCGTTCAAATTCCTGAAAATTTCAATTTCGCATTCGATGTGGTGGACGAAATTGCGCGCGAAACGCCCGATAAAATAGCAATGGTTTGGTGCAACGACAATGGGG
The DNA here is from genome assembly GCA_030698405.1 of Bacteroidota bacterium. Lineage (GTDB taxonomy): Bacteria > Bacteroidota > Bacteroidia > Bacteroidales > Prolixibacteraceae > Aquipluma. Next base: position 974 of record JAUYMU010000133.1, on the reverse strand, counting down.
AAGAGGCAATCTTCACCTTTGCCCAGATGAAAAAATACAGCGATAAAGCTGCCAATTTTTTCCGTTCCGCTGGAATTGGAAAAGGTGATCCGGTGATGCTGATTTTGAAACGACGGTTCGAATTCTGGTTTTGCACACTGGCACTCAGCAAAATAGGTGCGATGACCATTCCTGCCACTCATTTGCTAAGTTCGAAAGACATCGTTTATCGCAACAATGCTGCCGATATTAAAATGATTGTTTGTGTGCCTGAACAGGAAGTTATTCATCATGTGGAAGCTGCTGAAGATAAATCACCGACGTTAAAACTGAAAGCTTTGATTGGCGAAAACCGGGAAGGCTGGCTGAATTTTAATGCTGGAATGGAAGAAAGTTCCGAAGAATTTACCCGACCTGTTGGAGATGAATCAACGAAAAATGACGACATCATGTTGCTCTATTTCACTTCAGGAACTACCGGAATGCCGAAGATGGTAAACCACAATTACATTTATCCGCTCGGCCATATCCTGACTGCCAAATACTGGCAAAACGTTCAGGACAATGGTTTGCACTTTACCGTTGCCGATACCGGTTGGGCAAAATCTGCCTGGGGAAAATTGTACGGTCAATGGTTATCGGGCAGTGCTGTGATGACGTACGATTTCGATAAGTTTGTGCCTAAAAACCTGATGGATGTGATTGAAAAATATAAGGTCACAACCTTTTGTGCCCCACCGACGATTTATCGTTTCCTGATAAAAGAAGACCTGACCAAATTCGATTTAAGCGCACTGAAATATTGTGTTGTAGCCGGTGAACCGCTCAATCCTGAAGTTTACAAACAATTTCTGGAAGCGACCGGAATTAAGTTGAAGGAAGGTTACGGACAAACGGAATTAACGGTGACATTGGCAACTTTTTCGTGGATGGAGCCAAAACCAGGTTCGATGGGAAAACCTTCGCCGGGATATTGCATCGACCTGATTGATGAT
>JAUYMU010000095.1 GCA_030698405.1 Bacteroidota bacterium | reverse complement strand
CCACCGCTGCGGGTAAACTGACCATTACCTTTGGTCGCCGTATAAGTTTCCGGATAATTTGTATTTACCGGATCCCAGTTGGCCCAGCCTTCAGACCAGTTGTTTACGCCGTCAAAAGCGCCTACGTAGCTAACCTTCTGAAAGAAATTGTTGTTGATTGTCTGCGAATTTGCAGTAATCGAAATCAACACGAATAAACACAATGCAAGTAAAATTCTTTTCATAACACTGATTTTTAATTATTTACTAAAATCCTGTTTCCATTTAATTTATTAAATCTAAAGAGTGAACCGAATTACAAAGTCCACGTCAGAGTGAGTGAGAACTGGCGGTTGGGCCTGTATTTACGCGTATAGGCCGTAACATCTTCGTTCTCGCCATAGTACTGAACAAACCTTATGGGTTCGTTTAAAAGATCTTTGAATCCTGCTTTAATCTGAATTTTTTCACGAATTGTTTTTTGGATCGTTAAGTCGAGCGCATTGCGGGGTAATTCCCAGGTATGTGGGGTTTCAGGAGTACCAACATATGCAATACGTTTCCCGACAACATTGTAGTTCAAACTAACATCCCATTTGGTGTCAGGATTGTTATAAAAAAGCCCAAGGTTAACAATGTACGGAGACTGACCTGACATGACACGTGTCGTATCACGAGTAAATGGTAGTTTAGAAGTATTAATCTCGCTTTTTATCAGCGACGTATTGAAAACAACAGTCATATCCTTTAGAAACCGGAACAACTTGCCTGCACTTTTAAATTCCTCGAAGCGTTTCCTCACATCAATTTCAATACCTGAACTGCTCGCCTCTTCTGTATTGTAAAGAAAGTAATCATAGGTTGTTCCCGACTTGCGCAGAAACGTTTCTATAGGATTTTTGAATTTTTTATAGAAAGCTGCTATTGAAATCATTTCTCCCTGGCTGGGATACCATTCATAGCGCAAGTCATAGTTGGCTATATAAGCACTTTTCAAAGTATCACTGCCGTATACGACGGCAAACAACTCAAAATCCTGATAATCGAAAGGCGACATTTCACGGAATTCGGGTCGGTTGATCGTTTTACCATAAGAAAGGCGGAAAAGGTTCTTTTCATTGATATTGTATGTAACATTAACTGAAGGGAAAAAATCCAAGGTATCCCGGGAGATTGGTGTATCATCGGCTCCTTCAACCTTTTCGAAAAAATTGGTGATTTCGCGTTTCCAGTTTTCCAAACGTACACCTCCGTATATGTTCAATTTTTTTGTTACCGGAACATTTAGTGCAGCATAACCGGCAATCAATTCATCTGTTGCGTCATAGCTGTCTTTGGCACGTGAAGCATCGCGATACGACAATCCATGCCTGTTAGGAGGAATTTTGGGGTCGAAAAAGAAATTTTCGCTGCTGAAAATTTCTTTCACGGGTTTGTAAAATAAATCCAATGAAGGGTTCTTTATGGCAACTACCCCGACAAGCCGCGATTTTAATCCGCGTTCTTTTAGCTCGTAGAACCCTCCGGTTTTAAACTGCCAGGGAAGTTCCGAATCTAAAAAGTTAAATTTGTGCGAAAAATCAAGTTTGGCATCTTTGATATTTTCATTCATATCGATCCAAAGCCGACCGGCAAGATATGGATTTGGTACATTTTGTATCCGGGCATAATATTCCTCAAAATGGTCAATGTTTTCATCAGTAATTTTTACAAATGTGATCCTGCGGTTGTCGGGCTGGTTTTTATTGGTATAGCCATAACCAAGCATCCAGTTAATTTTTGTGCGATCGTTATTAAATGTTTGCTCACCTGCAAGTTGTCCGGAGTAAACCAGACGGCTTTCATATTTCAAATCGAACATTCTTAAAGACTCCACATTGTAATAGTTCTCCCCTTCGCGGACGGTCGTTGTTTTTGATCCCATCTGGTTCAGGAAATTCCTTATTTCCAGTTTTTGGTTCTTTCCATAAATAATGTTCCAGTTATGAATGATTCCGGTTTTATATTCTTCCTTTGACTTTCTGTCAAAAAAATCAAAATTCGGATTCACTTTTTGCTGTGTAATGTCATAATCCTGATATTCAACACGCTGGTTTTCTGTATAATCATGCGAGTTTCCATAACTTAGGGAGGTAATGTTTCCGAACGAAACTTTGCCAATTAAAAACCTGCGTTGCAGTGTCGCGGAAAAACTTTGATCTAAAAACGGAGTTTTTGTAGATGTTTCCCAGTTATTCTTGAAAAGGGAGGAAATTGCATTTATTTGATCAGTTTTTTGAAAATAAACATCTGGATTCCAATCCGAATACAAGGAAGCAAAAGCCTGAGGGTCGGGAACGCCAGCAGGTAAATCCCTCGATCCATCATCCCAACCAAGCCAGTCAGTCTTACTTCCTTCATGAGTCTGGAAATCCTTGTTGAATGAAGCATTTTGAACATATTTTGTTCCGTAGGAAAGACTAAAACTGTTTACATCCGCTACATTTTTTGTGCGGATATCGATGGCGGCGCCGGCAAAATCGGCTGGTAATTCAGGAGCCGGACTTTTATAAATCAGAATGTTGTCGATCAATCCGCTGGGGATGGCGTCGAACGAAAATGCCCGTTTGTCGGCTTCGAAACTGGGAGCGGTCGCACCGTTCAGCATTACCGAATTGTATCTTTCAACCAAACCACGCACAATCACGAAACGACCATCGGTAATGGTAATTCCCGGCACACGGCGAATCACTTCAGCGGCATCTTTATCCTGTGATTTACTGATTTGCTGTGCAGTGATTCCACTTACGATCAAACTACCGGCTTTCAGGTTCGAAAGCATCGAAACCTCGGTATTGTCTCGGCGTTTGGCGACAATCTGAACTTCATCAATGTCAATCGAAGCAGGTTTAAGTTCAATATTAACGATGGTTTCAGCACCAACACCAACCTCTGCCCGTATAATCTGATTATCGTATGAAATGTAAGAAACCACCAGGTTGTATGATCCTTTGGCCACTTTTTCTATCAGAAAATTTCCATCAAAATCGGAGATAGCTCCGGTTGTAGTTCCCTGAAGCACAACCGTGGCGCCGATCAGGGTTTCTTTTGTGTTTGCGTCGGTAATCGTTCCTTTGATTATCCCATTTTGGGCTATTCCTGAAATCGAAACAATCAACCAGACAGCAATCAGCAATAATCTCTTAATCTCCATTCAATAAACGCGTTTTATTATAAATTGACTTTGTATTCTAATTTATTGGCAAAATATATGGCGCGAAGGAATGGGTTAATAGTTACAGAACGATTAATATATATTTACGCAACGATTACATTTCAATAACAGGATTGTAATTTGATTGTTACTTAATAATTAAAAACTACCCTGAATGTTCTTCTAACTAGTTAAAAAGCACTAATTTTGCACCGATTTTTATAAACAGTTGCATTATGGCAGAAAAATATAACAAACTTTTTAATGAATTTCCTCCAGTCAGCACCCAGCAGTGGATGGACAAAGTTACTGCTGACCTGAAAGGCGCCGACTTCAACCGGAGATTGGTATGGAAAACAAATGAAGGAATCGATGTTCAGCCTTTCTACCGGGAAGAAGACCTGGAGAAACTGGATTACCTGAACAGTTTGCCCGGTGAGTTTCCTTTCGTGAGAGGAAACAAAAAGATTGGCAATGATTGGCTGGTTCGCCAGAGCATTCAAGTAAAAGACCTTGCCGAAGCCAACAAAAAAGCCCTGACTTATCTGATGAAAGGGGTGAATTCGTTGGCTTTTGTATTTGACGGATGCAGCGAATTGACACTAACCGATTTATCTGTATTGCTAAAAGACATAAGCCTGGAAGCTGTTGAAGTAAATTTCGTTGGCTGTTGCTCGCGCAAAGTTTCAGAAGCTTTTACCGAATTAGTAAAACAAGGTGGATGGAATCCTAAAAGCATTCGTGCTTCGGTTGAGTATGATCCGTTCGGCAAATTTGCGCTGACTGGAAAATTCACCAAAGGATTGGATCATGTTGCAGAAAATGCCGGCAAAATGATTCAGAACACTGCCGAACTTACCAAATTCAAAACACTGGCCGTTAATGGCAAAAACTTCGGAAACGCAGGATCATCCATCGTTCAGGAATTGGCCTACTCATTGGCACAAGGCGCCGAATACCTGACTGTTTTGACGGATGGCGGTTCGACAAGCTCACCGACCGAGCTTGAAATTGATGCGGTTGCTAAAAAAATGAAATTCAATTTGTCGATCAGCGCCAACTATTTCCTCGAAATAGCAAAACTCCGCGCTGCCCGTTTGTTGTGGGCTCAAATTGTAAAAGCCTACAATCCTGAAAATGAATGTTCATGCAAAATGACGATTCATGCCGAAACCGGAAGCTGGAACAAAACCGTTTACGATCCTTATGTGAATGCACTTCGCACTCAAACCGAAGCCATGAGCGCCTCACTTGGCGGAGTTGATTCGATGACCATACTCCCGCTTAACGCGATTTTCGAGGACTCGACCGAATTTTCTGACCGCATTGCCCGTAACCAGCAATTGTTACTGAAGGAAGAATCGAACTTCGATAAAATTGCAGATCCGGGCGCAGGCTCTTATTATATTGAAGAATTGACTGCCTCCATAGCTGATCAGGCATGGAAACTGTTCCTTGAAGTTCAGGAAAAAGGCGGATTCATAGCTGCCCTTCGCGAAGGTTTCATTCAGACTGAAATTAAAAAAATGGCAGCCAAACGCGATATGAACATTGCAACCCGTCGCGAAAACCTGCTCGGCACCAATCAGTTCCCTAATTTCAATGAAAAATTGGATCAGGAAATGAATCCTGCAGTTTTTGCTCCTGTTGATTTGACTTCCGAAGAAGCTGAAATTGAAACACTGAAACCATACCGTGGCGCTCAGGCTTTCGAAGCGCTTCGTTACAAAACCGATGTTTATGCCAGAACCGGCAAACGCCCATTGGCGTTTATGTTGACAATGGGTAACCTGAATATGCGCAAAGCACGTGCACAGTTCGCCTGTAACTTCTTTGCTGTGGCCGGTTTCGATGTACTCGACAACAATGGTTTCGAAACCGTTGAAGAAGGCTGGAAAGCTGCTCAGAAAGCAGGCGCCCAAATCGTGGTTATTTGCAGTTCCGACGATGAATATACAACGCTTGCTCCTGCCGCTTTCGAAGCCATTGGCGGAAAAGCCATCTTCGTTGTTGCCGGTGCTCCTGCAAATATGGACGAATTGAAAGCCAGGGGAGTTGTTAATTACATCAACGTAAAAAGCAATTTATTGGAAGAATTGAGGGCATATCAGTCTAAATTGGGAATTAAATAAAAGCTAAAAGACATCAGACATTAGATATTAGATAATAGACTAAAAAAAAACATGCATTATGCACAATTACAAGGAAATGAAGATCTGGCAAAAAGCCAGAAAGCAAGTAAAAGCTGTATATAAGATCTCAAGGAAACTTCCAAAAGAAGAACTTTATGGATTAACATCACAGATTAGACGGGCTGCTGTTTCAATTCCAGCTAATATTGCAGAAGGAGCTGGTCGGGGAACGGATCGTGATTTTCGTCATTTTCTTGATATTGCCAGAGGTTCACTTTTTGAATTGGATACCTTATTGATTCTTTCATGTGATCTGGAATATGTTACTGAAGAGGAATTAAATCCTGTTTTTGACAGCATCAATGAAATTATCAAAATGATGATCTCTTTTCAAAGCCGCTTAGTCTAAAATCTATCATCTATCATCTAAAATCTAAATACATATGAAGCCAAGTTTCAAAGATATAAACATCAAAACTGCAGCTCCTCAGCCAAATACAGCCGAGTGGAATGCTGCCAATAGGATTGAGAAAAACTGGATCACTCCGGAACAGATTCCGGTGAAACCGGTTTACACAAAAGAGGATCTGGAAGGAATGGAACACCTACATTATGCTGCCGGTGTGGCTCCATACCTGCGCGGACCGTACTCTGTAATGTACGCCATGCAACCCTGGACCGTGCGTCAGTACGCAGGTTTTTCAACTGCTGAAGAATCAAACGCTTTCTATCGTCGTAACCTGGCTGCGGGTCAGAAAGGTCTTTCGGTAGCGTTCGATTTGGCAACTCACCGCGGATACGACTCTGATCATCCACGTGTGGTTGGCGACGTTGGAAAAGCGGGTGTGGCCATCGACTCGATCCTCGACATGAAAATCCTGTTCGACCAGATTCCACTCGACAAAATGTCGGTTTCGATGACCATGAATGGCGCGGTACTTCCGGTATTGGCTTTCTACATCGTAACTGCACTGGAACAGGGTGCCACTCTGGATCAGTTGGCTGGAACCATCCAAAACGACATCCTGAAAGAATTTATGGTACGTAACACCTACATCTACCCACCTGAATTCTCTATGAAAATTATTGCCGACATTTTCGAGTTCACTTCTCAGAAAATGCCAAAATTCAACTCTATTTCTATCTCCGGATACCACATGCAGGAAGCGGGCGCTACTGCCGACATCGAAATGGCTTATACCCTGGCCGATGGTCTGGAATACCTTCGCACAGGTATCAAAGCCGGAATCGACATTGACGCGTTTGCGCCACGTTTGTCGTTCTTCTGGGCCATCGGGATGAACCACTTCATGGAAATTGCCAAGATGCGCGCTGCACGTATGATTTGGGCCAAAATGGTGAAAGAATTCAATCCGAAGAATCCAAAGTCGATGGCTTTGCGCACACACTGCCAAACTTCAGGCTGGTCGTTAACCGAACAGGATCCATATAACAACATTGGCCGTACGGCTATCGAGGCAATGGCTGCCGCACTTGGTCACACCCAATCGCTGCACACCAACGCACTGGACGAAGCGATTGCATTGCCAACCGATTTCTCTGCCCGTATCGCCCGCAACACGCAGCTTTACATTCAGCAGGAAACCGAAATTTGCCGCGCGGTTGACCCATGGGCAGGTTCGTATTACGTAGAGACTTTGACCAACGAACTGGTTGAAAAAGCCTGGGCGCTGATCGAAGAAGTTGAAAAACTGGGTGGTATGTCGAAAGCCGTTGAAACCGGAGTGCCGAAAATGCGCATCGAAGAAGCTGCAGCCCGCACACAGGGTCGTATCGACAGCGGTACACAGGGAATTATCGGTGTAAATAAATACCGTCTCGAAAAAGAAGATCCGATTGATATTCTCGAAATCGACAATACAGCCGTTCGTTTGTCGCAGATCGAACGTTTAAATAAACTGCGTGCCGAACGCAACGAAGACGAATGTCAGGCAGCTTTGGAGGTTCTCAGCAAATGCGTGGAAACCGGCGAAGGTAACTTGCTTGAACTGGCCATCGTAGCAGCACAGAAACGCGCATCACTGGGCGAAATTTCTTACGCATGTGAAAAGCATGTTGGACGTTATAAAGCAATCATCAGAACTATTTCAGGCGTGTATTCAGCAGAAAGCAAAAACGATTCTACCTTCAAGGAAGCGCAGGATCTGGCCACTAAATTTTCCAAACTGGAAGGTCGTCAGCCACGTATCATGATCGCCAAAATGGGTCAGGACGGACACGACCGCGGTGCAAAAGTAGTAGCAACCGGTTATGCCGACATTGGTTTCGACGTTGACATGGGACCATTGTTCCAGACTCCGGAAGAAGCTGCCAAACAAGCCGTTGAAAACGACGTGCATGTATTGGGCGTTTCGTCGCTGGCTGCAGGGCACAAAACGCTGGTTCCATCAGTTATTGCTGAATTGAAAAAACTGGGTCGTGAAGACATCATGGTAATTGCCGGTGGTGTAATTCCTGCACAGGATTATCAATACCTGTATGATGCCGGTGTGGTTGCCATTTTCGGTCCTGGCACCAGCGTTGCCGCTGCCGGAAAGAAAATTTTGGAGGTACTGTTGGCCGCACACGAATAAAAGCCCCTCCCGACCTCCCCTTCGGGGAGGAGAAAAACAAAATGCGATGTTTGTAGAGACGCGATTAATCGCGTCTCTACACCGCAAAATACGAAAGCCGCTTTTCTGAAAAGGGATGCGGCTTTTTTGATGGAAATTTTTGTGTGTCATTTGATAATTTCCAACCCTTTGATCCGGTCGAAATGTTTGACATTCAAGGTGGCTATTGGGATAGAATAAGTTATTGCAGTTGCGCCAATTAGAATATCAGCCAAATCAATCATCTTGTTTGCTTTCAATAACTCAGAATAAATTGTAACCGCACTATTCGAACAAGCTTTATCGAAAGGTATCACCCGTAAATTCATACTCAATGATTCCCAGTACTCATCGTGAGATTTTCGATTGCCAATTCCAATTTCATAATGGGTAATAGAAGAAATACACAACTTTACAGATGTCTGTGAAAGCTTATAAAATAAGGTTTTAGCCTTGTCCTGTTTGCGAAACAGCTCAATCAATATAGAAGAATCCAGCAAAATCATGCAATCCTTGATTGATTCAAATGAGATCTTGCCCCTTCATATTCATGAAGTTCGGCATCACTCCAGGTTGGCGCATCCAGAATTAGCTTTTGCAATGAACTTGCAGATTTAGTTGCCGTAACTTCTGATTGTAGTACAACCGACAACCTTTCTATATCCTTTTTAGGAAGCTGACGGATCAACTTTAATAATTGGTTGAATTCCAGATTAATTTTTAGTTCCATGATGCTCTGTATTTTACCCAAAGGTAGAAAATTTTAATAAGCCAGCGTTGCTGCTGCCGGAAAGAAAATTCTGGAGGTTTTATTAGCCGCACACGAAGAATAATTTCATTGCAATGGGTTTGTAGAGACGCGATTAATCGCGTCTCTACACCGCAAAATACGAAAGCCGCTTTTCTGAAAAGGGATGCGGCTTTTTTGATGGGAATTTCTCTTGTCCGTTCCCTAAAGGCGAACAGCCTGTCCCGATTTTTATCGGGAGCAAAGAATAGGCCTGGTTTCGAATAACAGAAATGCTGCATTTGAAAAATGATATCCTTTGCCGTCTGGCTTTAGCCGACGGATTGGCAGTATAAAACCAAAACCATGCAACATGATGAAAGCTTTTTTCTTTCTCAAACCGGATATTTTTAAATTAATAATCGCGGAACGTTCTAAGATCAGGCTTTATCTTTATATTGGTACACGATAATAAGCAATTCGCTTTCGTGCCAAATGGCAAGCCGTTGTTTGCAATCCAAATACATTGTTTTATTTTCTGATTATCTGACATTTACGACAGCATATTTTTATATTTAAACCAAAACCTAATTATTGTTTTTAACCAACATGAAAAAACCAACATTTTTATTGGTAGCAGTGCTACTACTGGCGGCATTCAATTACGCTTCGGGCCAGGACTTGAAAATCAATGACTTGGAGTATTTCGAGACGCAAGGAGTCAATGTACTTGTGTACAATAACCTTTTTACCGGAGGTTTTAACGACGAGAAGACCGCCGGTTTAGAATTGATTCACCATGGAGTCAGAACAGGGCAAGGCGGCGCTGTTAGACTTTCAAACACGCCGGAGCAGTGGGATCTTGTTCCTGCTATATCAAACCGAAAGGTTGACCGTGCTTCGCAAACCATTGAGGCTACGTTAAGATATGATGATTACGATTTTGATTCGCGGGTGGTTGTCACGGCCAAGGGTAAAGGTGTTGAGATATCTGTTTACCTTGATAAACCCCTTCCCATAGCACTTGAGGGAAGCGCCGGATTTAATCTTGAATTTCTACCCTCGCAATATTGGGCAAAGACCTATTTGATGGATGGGCGTCCCAATCGATTCCCGCGCTATGTGGTAGGTAATACCATTACGAAGCCTAACAGTGCAAAACCTAAGCAATTCAAGGGGTTTGTAACTTCCGACGACAGGGGGACCGGCAAATTTATCGATCCGCTTCCGCTCGAAACCGGCCGCACCTTTCTTCTTGCACCCGATGAACCCGAACGTTTGATAAAAATCAGCTCGCCTGATGTCGATATTATGCTTTTCGACGGCCGTATGCTGGCACAAAACGGCTGGTTTGTAGTTCGCAGTTTACTTCCGGCAGGAAAAACAGGCAAGGTTTTGACCTGGACCGTTGAGCCAAATGCCATTAAAGGTTGGATAAGAGAGCCAAATATCGGTTTCTCTCAAGTGGGTTACCTTCCATCGCAACCCAAAGTCTCTGTGATTGAACTCGACAAGAAAGACAAATCGCTTGCAAAAGCATCGATCTATAAAATAGGCGACGACGGCAATGCAACCGAAGTATTCAGCGGCAATATCTCAGCCTGGGGTGACTATTACAAATACCACTATGTGAAATTCGATTTTTCTTCAGTTCGCACCCCTGGTATATACTATATTCAGTACGGCGACTTTAAAACAAATAACTTTTTAATAGATATCAGCGTTTACAACAAAATCACAGATGCCACCAGCGATATATGGATCCCCATACACATGAATCACATGTTCGTAAACGAGGCTTACAGGGTTTGGCACGGCGAGCCTTTTAAGGACGGTTATCTTCAGGCTCCGCCCAACTCCGATCACTTCGACCTCCATGCACAAGGACCAACAACCGATACCAGGTATAAAGCGCTGGAATTGATTCCCGGATTAAACATTGGCGGTTTTTTCGATGCCGGAGATTTTGATATCGAGACAGGAGCGAACATTGGCGTGGTGCAGAACTTTGTTCAAACGTGGGAATATTTCAAACCCTTACGCGATCAGACTTTTGTCGATCAGAAGCAGCGCTATGTTGATCTTCATCGTCCGGATGGGACACCAGACGTGTTGCAGTTTATCGAGCATGGAACATTAAACCTGGTAGCTCAGGCAGAGATTATCGGTCACATGACACAAACGCTCTCAAACGCTGTTCTGGATAATTACCATCATCTTGGCGACGCAGCCTCGTTAACCGACGGCCTTCCTTATAATCCGAACCTTGGCCCTTATGAACTAGCCGCTGATGGCCGGACGAGCGGTGTTAAGGATGATTTGTGGGCATTTACAAGCCGCAATCCAGGTCTCGATCTTAGGGCAGCAACAATGTTTGCCGCAGCAAGCCGGGCCTTGAAGGGATATAACGACGATCTTTCGGCGAGAGCTTTACAACAGTCAAAAAAACTCCTGAAAGAAGCAACCGAATTATTGGCCAAACAGCCGCAGGATTTAGGTGGCAGGGGCGGATCAGCAAATATGGCCACCAATCTTCAATTATACATCGCTACCGGTGAGCAACAATACATCGATAAATTTCAGCAACTTCTATGGCCTGCACTTGATCGTAATGTTAATTTCGGACTTCTGACTGCATTGGATGCCATTCCGCACATGGACGCATCTTACAAAGAAAAGCTCCGACCGTATGTTCTAAAGTACAAAGAATATATCGACGGGCTTGAAAAGGATAATCCCTACGGAGTACCTATCGGACTTCGTAACTGGGCAGGAGGCGGAGACGTGGTGAGCTTTGGTACTACCATTTGCTTTGCGAACTCACATTTTCCTGAAATTATTGACGCCAGCCACGCCTTCAAGACCACCAACTGGCTATTTGGCTGCCACCCGTACCACAATTATTCGTTGGTGGCAACGGTGGGCGCCGCTCGTCCCAAAGCAGTCTTTTATGGTAATAACAGGGCTGATTTCTCATTTATTCCGGGCAATGTTGCTCCGGGGTTATTATTCAGACAACCCGACCACTTTGAAAATTACGACGATTGGCCATTTCTGTGGGGACAAAACGAGGGCACTATTGGTGGAAATACCAGTTATTTAATTTTTGGATCAGCTTTTAAGAATTTAGTAAAATAACCTTTAACCAACCCACGATGAAAGTACTTTTTATAGGCGGTACAGGATTTATCAGCACAGCGGTCAGCCGCATGGCCATTGAACGGGGAATGGAACTTTATTTGCTCAACCGCGGAATCCGTTCGGTGGAAATTCCCGGTGCCCAACAATTAACCGGCGACATCCATAATCCGAAGAGTATGCGCAATGCGCTGAAAGATTTAAATTTTGATGTGGTGGTTGACTGGATTGCTTTTACGCCGGAAGACATTGAGCGCGACTTGCAGGTTTTCCGTGGCCGCACCAAACAGTTTGTGTTTATCAGTTCGGCATCGGCTTACCAAAAGCCGGTGGTCAACTACATTATCAACGAATCGACACCACTCAAAAATCCGTACTGGGAATATTCGCGCAACAAAATAGCCTGTGAAGATTTGTTGATGAAAGCTTATCGCGACGAGGATTTCCCGGTAACCATTGTGCGTCCTTCCTATACTTACAATACCTATTTACCGGTTGCCATTGGCGGATTTGGCTGTTATACGCTGGCCGACCGTATGCTGAAAGGCAAACCCATTATCGTTCATGGCGATGGCACATCGCTTTGGGTGAATACCCACGCCGAAGATTTTGCCAAAGGTTTTTTGGGACTTCTCGGCAACGAAAAGGCCATCGGGCAGGCTTTTCACATTACTTCGGACGAAGTGCTGACCTGGAACCAGATTTACCAGACCATTGCCGATGTGTTGGGTGTTGAGGCGAAAATGATCCACATTCCGTCGGATTTCATTGTGAAGGTAGTTCCCCGACTGACAGGCGATTTACTTGGAGATAAAACATGGAGTGCGGTTTTCGATAATTCCAAAATCAAATCATTTGTTCCGGAGTTTCATGCAACCATTCCTTTCCGCGAAGGAATGCACAGGGCGCTCGAATGGTTCGCTGCCGACGAAAAGCGCCGGCAGATCAATGAACAGGTAAATGACGAAAACGATCAGATTATCAACGCTTATAAGAAAATCTTCAACTGATCAGTTATCTATTGAGGGTTTCACTTTAGGTGAAGCCCTCAATAATAACCGGTTTTTATTGCTTTGTATAAACGGTCACTTCATCTCCATCCAGGTAATCACCATCGTCATTGTTGTCAGTTTTAAGCGTCAACTTATCACCCGAAACGGAGTATTCAGACTCGAATGTTTTAGACTGTTCTGATTGAGACAGTATGGCTTCAAATTCCGAACTTCCTTCTTTATACCCAATGATTGTTCCTGTTGGCATTCCTGTCACAGGATCTACTGAAGAAATACCAATTTCAGCAATTGTAACAGTCATCATATTTCCACTCACCGATATTGAACCCTTCAGGTTCATATAGTCGATCCATTTATCAGCAGATCCTCCGGGTATTTGTATTAAATCAATAACACTATTTTCAGAAAAAGTCATAACGTCTCTGAGCGAAGTATATCCGGAAGCTGTTGGAATAGATACTTCAGCGACCCATGTTCCAACATAATCGGAAACAACTTCGTCATCCTTTTCGCATGACGAACAGAAAACAACCAATACTGTCAGCACTATGGCCAACCTAAACATTACTTTAAATTTTAAATTTCTCATTGTTTTTGATTTATGGTTTTGCATACCAAATTACTGAATTTTACTTAACAAATAAGTTGCATTCACAATATTTATTAAAAAAGAATTCAATACGGTGATTAAAAATCTCCGTACCCGTGCTGTTTTAGTCAATTTGCCGTAGTTTTTACAGACATTACCGATCTTTCGGGTTAATTTATGATAATTTCCCGTATATTTATTCCCAATAAAACCTTAAAAAACCCTGTTATGTTTTTATCAATTTTACCCGTTTGGAGCGAACTGGACATATTGGCACAGGTATACTGGGCCATCACAATTCCTGCAACGCTCATCTTTGTTTTCCTTTTAATAATGACTGCAATTGGTTCTGATGCAGATACCGATGTACAGTCAGATTTTCACGATTCCTTTGCCGATGGCGATGGCATTCCATTCCAGCTACTTTCACTGAAGAACATCGTAGGTTTTTTCGCCATGTTTGGTTGGTCAGGGCTTGGACTACTGAATGCCGGAATTGGTTCGGGACTGGCCATTTTCCTGTCAATCCTTTGCGGACTCATCATGATGGTTGCAATGGCCTCACTCTTCTACTTTATGTCGAAGCTAGCCGAAACCGGTAATATGAAGATGAAAAATGCGATTGGGCGTACCGGTGAAGTTTACCTCACAATTCCCGGAAATCGCAATGGTTTGGGCAAAATACAAATTACGGTACAGGGAAACCTCCAAACACTTGATGCCATTACTGACGATCCTTCCAATATTATAACATCTTCACTGGTTGAGGTATTGGATGTGATAGACGAACAAATTCTACTGGTAAAACGGAATTCTAAATAACTAAAATCAATTTACTATGGGTGATTATTTTGTAATTATGGTCAGCATTGCTGTCCTGTTCTTGTTTATTATTATTGTAGCCATGCTGAAGCGTTACAAACGCTGTCCTTCCGACCAGATATTGGTTGTTTACGGGAAAGTCGGCAAAGGCATCGAGACTGAATCGCGTTCAGCGAAATGTATTCATGGTGGGGCGGCATTTATCTGGCCTGTCATCCAATCATTTCAGTTTCTCGATCTGACACCAATTTCAATCGAAATTAACCTCCGCAGTGCATTGAGCAAGCAAAACATCCGTGTTGATGTACCTTCCCGTTTTACGGTTGGTATTTCTACTGAAGCGAATGTAATGACCAATGCCGCGGAACGTTTACTGGGTCTGTCACAGGAGGCGATCAGCAACCTGGCGAAGGACATTATCTTTGGTCAGTTGCGCCTTGTGGTTGCTACCATGGACATTGAAGAAATCAACAGCAACCGCGATAAATTCCTTGCTGCCGTTTCATCGAATGTTGAGGCCGAACTTAAAAAAATCGGGTTGAAACTGATCAACGTAAACGTGACCGACATCAACGATGAATCGGGATACATTCAAGCTTTGGGTAAGGAAGCAGCTGCAAAAGCCATCAATGATGCGAAAAAAAGCGTGGCTGAGAAGAACCGCGATGGAGAAGTTGGTCAGGCCGAAGCACATCAGGCACAGCGCGTGCAGGTAGCAGCGGCCGACGCTACTGCGGTTGAAGGTGAAAACATCGCTAAAATTACCATTGCTAATTCGGATGCCGATCGTCGCGAGAAAGAAGCTGAAGCCAAACGGAAAGCGGTTGCCGCCGAAAAAGTAATGGAGGCCAAAGCGCTGGAAGAAGCTTATGCGGCTGAAAAACAGGCCGAAGATGCCCGTGCCATGCGCGACAAGGCAACGCAAACCGCCAACGTGGTAGTTTCAGCAGAAATCGACAAGCAAAAAGTCGAAATTGATGCTGAAGCCATAGCAGAACAAACACGCCGAATGGCAAAAGGTGAAGCCGATGCTATTTTCCTGAAAATGGATGCGCAGGCGAGAGGCATTTATGAAATTTTAAGCAAACAGGCAGAAGGTTTCGAACATTTGGTGAAAGCAGCAGGCGACAACGCGAGAGATGCCGTGATGCTGATGATTGCCGATAAACTTCCTGAATTGGTTAAAACACAGGTGGAAGCAATCAAAAACATCAAAATCGACAAGGTGACTGTTTGGGAAACCGGAAACGGAAAAGACGGAAAAACTTCGACTGCCAATTTTATGCAGGGAATGTTGGGTTCCATCCCACCACTCGATGATGTATTTAAGTCTGCTGGCCTGGAATTGCCTGATATTCTGAAAGGAAGTCAAAAAGCAAATCATCCGGTGGAAGATGTGAAATCGGAAACAAAATCATAAAAGAGACAAATCCTTTATAGTTAAAAGCCGTTTCCTGAAGGGAGCGGCTTTAGAAGTACCCCACCTTTCAATCGAAAAGTATACCACTTAGTCATTAACAGAACGAGGATAAAAACTCGTTTATAAAGCATGATAAGTGTGTATATGAAACAAGAAATCATTATTCGGAGCCACCGTGAAGGCAAAAGTCATCGACAAATCTCACGAGAATTACAGATCAACCGCAAGACGATAAAAAAGTATATTGAGGATTATGAACATCTTCAATCGGGATCATCAGAGCCAGAAATAGCACTTTCGACGTTTCTGTCAAGTCCTCCACTTTATCGTATTGGCATAAGAAGCAAAGTTCGTTTGACAGCAGAAGTACAGTCTGTAATAGATGCCTTGCTTGAAGCCAACCGTAAGAAAATTGGGCAGGGTATGCGCAAGCAAATACTAAAGAACATCGACATATTGCAATTATTGCATGAACAAGGTTTCGGCGTTGGCTACACCACTGTATGTAATTATATCAGGGAAAAGTTAGGAAAATCAGCCACCCCCCAGGAAGCTTTTATCCGGCAACAGTATGAACCCGGTTCGGTCTGTGAGTTTGACTGGGGCGAGATAAAATTAAATATATCCGGACATTTGTTCCGTTTTCACCTTGCTGTATTTACCTCTGCTTACAGCAATTATCGCTATGCAATGATTTATAAACGCCAGGATACCTTGGCTTTTATGGAATCACATGTTTCATTTTTTGAACACATCGGTGGTGTTTACCACCAGATGGTTTATGACAACATGCGCGTTGCTGTTGCCAAATTTGTAGGCAAACACGAAAAGGAGCCCACCCGTGCATTGCTCCAGCTCAAGGGGCATTACCAATATAATCATCGCTTTTGCAATGCTTACAGCGGAAATGAAAAAGGGCATGTTGAGCGCAGCGTGGAATACATCCGCAGAAAAGCGTTTGGCTTTAAAAGCGACTTTGACAGTTTTGAACAGGCCCAGCAATACCTCGAAACAATTATCAGCAAAGTAAATCAGGCCAAACAGCAATTAACAGGCCGCACTGCAATGGAAATGTTTGCTGATGAAAAAGACCTTTTATGGCAACATACCGGACCATTGTCGTGCTCCGATTCAGCACAACTGAGGGTCGATAAATACGCCACTGTCAGTCACCTGACCAACCGTTATTCGGTATCTGAGAAGCTGGTTGGGTGCTTTGTTGATGTTAAAATATTTAGCAATACCATTGAAGCTTACTTCGAAAACACCCCCGTTGGATCGCACCAGCGCGATTACGGCAAGCACCAGTGGGTCATCAACATTGAACATTATCTGGATACCCTGCAGCAAAAGCCCGGGGCATTGAGCGGGAGTGTTGCCCTTACTTGCCGCCCCTATCTAAAAGAACTATACCAGCAATTTTACCTGAATGCTCCCCGCGACTTTATCGACCTGCTCCATTATTGCCGTGAGCATAAAATCAGTGAAGAAAACCTGGAGGCCACCGTATCGCGACTGGTTGGCCTTTGCACCCAAAGTATAACCACGGAAAAGCTAACGGCTCTTCTGGGCAATAAACCATGGGAAGATGCCAAACCGGTTGCCGTGAATAACCAAACGGCTAATCTGGCCAAGGAACAGCTCAAACAGATCACCGCATTATTAATGAATTAATCCAACCGAAAAATGAAATTGCAAAGCGAAATAAAATCAGAAATCACCCGGTATAGTAAAGAACTCAGATTGCCTGTTTTCCGCAACGAGTTTGAACAGGTAGCACAAGAGGCGGCCAAAGATGGAGCCGACTATGAAACATTCCTTCTGCGGTTAATGGAACGGGAATACGATACCCGCCTGGAGAACCGGAAGAAATCACAAATCAGGCAGGCTGGTTTTCCGGCCAAACTATACCTGCACGATTTAAAGCGTGACTTGCTCCCTGCTGATGCAGCAGAAAAACTCACCTTGCTCGAACGGCTTGACTTTGTGGCCTCAGGAAGAAATATTATACTGGCCGGAAATCCGGGAACAGGCAAAACCCATATTGCTACAGGACTTGGCCTGAAAGCCTGCCTGCAAGGGTACAAGGTTTATTTTACCACTGTACATAGACTACTTACCCAATTACGCGAATCACACGCACAGCGAACCCTGCGGCAGATGGAACTGAGGTTCGAAAAATATGATCTGGTAATCTGCGACGAGTTTGGCTATATCTCTTTTGACAAACAAGGAGCTGAACTACTCTTTAATCACCTCTCGCTCCGGGCCGGCCGCAAGGCAACTATTATTACAACAAACCTGGGATTCGACCGATGGGAGGAGATCTTTGGCGATGCGGTACTTACCGCCGCTTTAGTCGACCGGTTAACACATAAGGCACATCTGGTAAATATGAACGGAGAATCATACCGGTTAAGAGAAACTAAAGAAATGATGAAAAAATGAAAACCCAAAAACCAAAAATCCGGTCGCCAGTACTCTTCTGATCGGGGTACCCCGATCAGAAGAGTACTACCCTTTTTATTTAATTAAAATGGTATACTTTTGGACTGAACTACTGGTATACTTCTCGGTTGAAATAAGCATTTAAAACTGCTTTGGGTAAAGATTCCGTCACCCTGAACATCCTCGTACATCAGCAAACCGATTCCACTTTTTATTTTCGGAAGGTATGTGTCGAAAGATGCAAAGTAAGTGGTGTATGCATTGCCCATGGCAGGCCACTGGTTGCGGTACTGAACTCCGGCGCGTGGCACTTTCATAGTTCCGGTGTAAGCAGGGTTCATGTAAACCGGATTCATAAAAAACTGCGAAAAATAGGAATCCTGAGCGCTTAAATTGCCAATCCACCCAATGAGGAGGCAAAAGACGATGAACGATTTTTTAGGCAAGTGTTCAGGGTGGTAAAGCATGTTGGTTGTCTGGTCGCAAATAAATTCCTTCAAATGTAAAAATAATACCAATGAATAGGTTGATTATATTGAATTGTTGAGTGTTTTTATTCGTTATGAACGAGTTATAAAATATCTGTGTTGAAGTAATTTTTCTGCTGAAAACCTTCTAAAAAGACTATTTTTGCAAAAAATACATTTATCATGATACAACGAATTCAAACTGTTTACCTGTTTCTCTCTGCCTTGTTAATAGGCTTTTTATTTTTATTGCCATTTGCTGAAATAGCTTTAGATGGATCTATCTATCTTTTTAATTACAAAGGGATTGTGCTCGATGGTTCATTGAAGGAAAACGGCATGGCCATTTCAATTTTAATTGGGATTATTCTGACATTGCATGGTGTCGCAATTCAAAGTTTCAAGAACCGGATCAGGCAAATCCGGATCATTGTGTTTTCTATTTTGCTGATGTTGGGTTTATTCGGAATGTTTTTCTTTTTTACCTGGTACACTTTCAGCGAAGCACAAATCAGCTATAAAATCAGCATGGTTTTCCCGCTGGTTGCTATTGTTCTCGACTATCTGGCCATTCGTGCCATCGGGAAAGATGAAGCGCTGATACGTTCCATCGACCGGATCAGATAATACTGACATGATAAATTATACAGGTACTTATACCGATCAGTATGAGCTCACAATGGCTCAGGTATATTTTCAGAAAGGCAGGGAAAATGAGAAAGCCGTGTTCGATTACTTTTTCCGGAAGTTGCCTTTCCACAGCGGTTATGCGGTTTTTGCCGGTCTTGAAGATTTGCTGGATGCATTGGAAAACCTGCGTTTTGATGACAAAGACCTCCGTTATCTTAGTGAAATCGGTTTTCCGGCAGATTTTGTTGAATACCTGAAAGACTTTCAGTTTAAAGGTGACATTTTTTCAAGTCGCGAAGGCGATCTGGTTTTCCCCAACCGCCCGGTTTTACGGGTTGAAGCCAACCTCATTGAAGCCCAATTGATTGAAACGCTGTTGCTGAATATTCTAAATTTCCAAACACTTATTGCTACCAAGGCCAGCCGGATGAGAATGGTTGCCGGAAACCGCAAACTGATTGATTTTGGTTTGCGAAGAGCACAGGGTGCAGGAGGATATTCTGCCAGTCGCGCTGCCGTAATTGGCGGTTTCGATGCAACCAGCAATGTTCGGGCCAGCCGCGATTACGACATTCCAGTGTCGGGAACAATGGCACATTCTTTCATTCAAAGTTATGACAACGAACTGAGCGCTTTTCGTGATTTTGCTGAAAATCGTCCCGATGATTGCGTGCTGCTGGTTGATACGTACAATACGCTAAAAAGCGGAATTCCCAATGCAATTATCGTGGCAAAAGAATTAGAAAAGCGGGGTCATTCACTGAAAGCAATTCGGCTCGATAGTGGCGACCTTGCCTATTTGGCGCGACAAAGCCGGAAGATGCTTGACGAGGCCGGTCTGCCTAATGTAAAAATAGCCGTTTCCAATCAGTTGGACGAATATGTAATTAAGAGCCTTTTGGAACAGGAAGCGCCAATCGACATATTTGGAGTAGGCACAAGTTTGGTTATCGGTGCGCCCGATGCCGCGTTGGATGGCGTTTATAAATTGGTTTTGCTGGATGGAAAACCGCGTATCAAGTTGTCCGAAAATTTGGGAAAAGTAACATTGCCCAATAGAAAGCAGGTTTATCGAATTTCCGACAGCAATGGCAATTGGATTGGCGCCGATGCAATTGCTCTTGAAGATGAAACAGACTTTTCCAAAATCACCCATCCTTTCGATGTTTTGAAATCACTTTCAGTAAAAAACTGCCAGAAGGAACCATTGTTGGTAAAGTTGATGGAAAACGGGAAACGAATGGAGAAACCCCGCACTCTGGAAGAAATTGCCAGCTTTAGTATTGGAAGGCTAAGAAGCTTATCTCCTGAATTCAAACGCTTTAACAATCCGCACATTTACAAAGTGGGGATTAGTGATAAGCTAATGAAGGAGCGGGATATTTTAATCGAAACCTTAAAAAAGGATTGAAATGAAAGCCTTGGTAATTGTGGATGCTCAGATTGATTTTATGCCTGGAGGGGCGTTGGCGATAGCAAATGGAGATTCAATTGTACCCGTCATCAATAAGTTGCTTCCGAAATTTGAACTGGTTGTGGCAACTCAGGACTGGCATCCGGCCAATCATGCAAGTTTTGCAAGTAACCATCAGGGTAAAAAACCTTTTGATATCATTGAGCTTTTTGGAATGGATCAGGTTTTATGGCCTGATCACTGTGTCCAGGGGACAAAAGGATCTGGGTTTCATCCCGAAATGGAAACAATAAAGATAACTGCCATTTTCAGGAAAGGAATAAATCCGGAAATTGACAGTTACAGCGGATTTTTTGACAACAGCCATTTGCACAGCACCGGTCTGGCAGGTTACCTCCGCGAAAAAGGAGCGAATGAACTTTATTTCTGTGGATTGGCCGCCGATATTTGTGTGTATTCTACCATCATAGACGCTTTAAATGAAGGCTTTAAAGCGGTTCTTATTGAAGATGCCACTTGTCCGTTAAATCCTGATGAATTTGTAAAAATCAGAAAAGAACTTCAGGAAAAAGGTGTTGAAATCATGCAAAGTAGTATGATTACGAATCAGTAATTTCGTGGCTCAAACAGTGCAAAGTTCCCAATCCCCAAACCAGATCAACCGCACTGATTCCGATTACGTCACGTTCAGGAAATAAATCGGTAAGAATTCCCAAAGCTTTGTAGTCGTTTTTGTCGTTGAAAGTTGGCATCATCACACAGCCGTTGGTCATCAGGAAATTCACATAACTGGCCGGAAGGCGCAAATCTTCAAAGTCGAGGCGACCGGGCATCGGCATTGTAACCACATTCGGTTTTTCTCCATTTTCAAGTTTGGCATTGCGCAGTATTTCCAGATTGGCTTCCAGTTTTGGGTGGTTCGGGTCGTTGGTGTTTGGTTCCTGAACGGCAACTACCGTATTTCGGTTCACAAAGCGGCAGATATCGTCCACATGTCCGTGTGTGTCGTCGCCTTCAATGCCTTCGCCCAACCAGATCGTGTTTGTCACTCCGAGGTATTCACGGAAAACTTTTTCGTAATCTTCTTTCCGGAAACCTTTGTTCCGAATCTGCAGAACCGGATCCATCAGACATTCTTCTGTAGTGATCAGCGTACCGCAGCCATTTACATCAATGGAACCGCCTTCAAGCACTACCAGTTTGTTGTTGTGCATGGCCTGAATAAACGGAAGCCCCAGGTGTTGCGCTACTGCTGCCGGAATTCCCTGATCTTTCTTGTGGTTTTTGTATTTAGCCCAACCGGTAAAACCAAATTGAATGGCTTCGCGGCCACCATCAGCTGTTTTTACAATTGCCGGACCCGAATCGCGCATCCAGTTGCGGTTGGTGTCCTTGATGATGTAACTTACCACTGATTGATCGACATGCGCCTGTTCCAGCATAATAGCTACTTTTTCGCGCAGTTCGTCTGACTGTACCACCAAAATTACCGGCTCGTAAGTCGTTACTTTTTTAATCATCTCTACAAATGCCCATTTAATGGCGTGGTATTTTCCGGGCCAGTCTCGGCCTTCAGAAGGAAACGATAATAAAGTGGCCTGATGTTTTTCCCACTCTGCAGGGAATCTTCGGGATATGGTTTTCATCGTGTTATTTTCCTCGTTTACAATTTTCATCCAATTAAGCGTTTGCGAGACTTTTCCCACCTCCCTTTTTTGACATCTTTAACTACAGTGTCGATTTGTTTCTGGGTAACTTTGGATTTCTGTGTCAATTCTGAATATCTCAGGAAATTGGCCATTTCCTGTAAATCTGTAATATTTATAGTAGCAGGTAACCTAATAATCACCTCACGAAGAGTTCTTTCAATAATCATGGTTTATACTTTTTATCAACAAATTAAGCTATTCTTTTCTTCCATAACGTTTTTGCTATGGCACAAACTTTATTATTACTCTTGGTTTTTATCGTGTGGATATAGGAATTTTCATGAACATCCCGCTCCGTAAATGACATGATTGTATCACCTAATTGAGCTTCAGCAATAAAACGACCATCAATAGAATGCAAATAAAAATTATCTATAATGTCTTCTGAAACTGATTCCATTAACCATTGTAAATATCGGATATTGTTGACGTGCTGATTCGTATCAACATCGAACCTGTTGATATTAAATTCCTTAATGTGTTTTAATGTGTCAATCGGTTCAATTTTTTTAGTAATATCATGATTCATGCATTCTTCCTTGTAAAAGGACCATTTCTCTTTTATGGTGTCAAGAATTTGAATAGGTCTTCTTCTTTGAATATCAAAGAAAACCCACAGACCTTTTGCTTTTCCAATTATTTTCCCCAGTTCATTGTAAATAATATTTTCCCTGATTCCTTTAACCGTTGAATAGTTTGATAACCATGTTCTGATTGTGATCTTTTCCTTGTATTTCGGATAGCATAACATTTCCATTACCCCTGAAAGAAGAACCCATCCAATATTTTGTTTTTCAAGGTCATACAAGCTGTGATTAATTGAATAGCAATGATCTGCAGCAGTTTCTTCCAATAAAGTTAAGATAGATGACGATGAAGCCTCTCCGAATTTATTCATTTCGAAATATCGTAGCTCAAATTGTTTGTCGAAATAATTTTCCAATGTGTGTCTTTAAAATGATCGTTTTCTTAATCAATATACCTCTTCGTTATATCCCCATACGCATCAATTCGTCTGTCGCGCAAGAAAGGCCAGTTACGGCGTACATCTTCCATCAAAGTGTGATCGATTTCGGCCATGACGATTTCTTCCTTGTCGTGCGAGGCTTCGGCCAATATTTCGCCTTGCGGACCGGCAATAAACGAAGCTCCCCAGAATTCAATTCCTGCCGATGTTTCAACCGGTTTCTCAAAACCCACACGGTTGCAGGCAGCCACAAAAATCCCGTTTGCCACCGCATGTCCACGCTGAACGGTGCGCCAGGCATCGTGCTGTTTTTCGCCGTATTGCGCTTTTTCCGAAGGATGCCAGCCAATGGCAGTAGGGTAGAAGAGCACCTCTGCGCCTTGCAGCGCTGTAATTCTTGCTCCTTCCGGATACCACTGATCCCAGCAAATGAGCGTTCCGATTTTGCCCACTTTGGTGTCAAATGCCTTGAACCCGATGTCTCCGGGGGTGAAATAGAATTTTTCGTAGTAGCTCGGATCGTCCGGAATGTGCATTTTTCGATACAAGCCGGCCTGCGAACCATCGGTGTCGATGATGTAAGCCGAATTGTGATACAATCCTGAAGCGCGTCTTTCGAAAAATGGAACGATCAGCACAACTCCCAGTTCGTTGGCAAGTGCGCTGAAAGCTTTGTATGAATCGTTGTGCAGCGGTTCTGCCAAATCAAAATAATCGTGGTTTTCGCTCTGACAAAAGTAGAACGAACTGTATAATTCGGGCAAACAAACCACATTGGCTCCCTGTTTGGCTGCTTTTCTGATCCATTCCAGACACTTTTTCAGGTTCACTTCCGGCGTTGCATCCAGCGAAATCTGGGTCAATGCGATGTTATAGTTTTTGTTCTTCATGGTGCTTTAATGATTTTGACACGCAAAAATAGTTAAATATTGAAACTACACTTTCTTAAAATACTCCTTGCTGGCGTTGCAAATCGGGCATTTGTAGTCTTCGGGCAGTTCTTCAAACGGTGTTCCGGGCGGAATGCCCATCGAAGGGTCGCCTTCTTCAGGATTGTATGTAAATCCACAGATCACACAAACCCAGCTCTGACCATCAAAAATGTATTCATGTTCATGGTCGTGTTCCGGCTCTTTATCTTCTGAAACGGCAACTGTTGCTTCCGCATCAAGCGCCGATTTTTCGATGTAGGTTGGCGAATTCTTTGGCGAAAGCATTTTGTATTTTTCGCGGTAATGCTTGTAGGTCAACGGTTCTTCGTCCGAAATTTCATCGGCATCAAGTACTTCACCGACAATCAGGAAGTGCGATCCGAGGTCGATGGAATTGGTGACTTTGCAATCGAACCAGGCTACCGAGCTATCGAGCACAATTGGTGCGCCGGTTTTGGCGGTGATGGTTTTTACACTGCTGAATTTGTCCAGATCGGACGACGACATAAAACCAAAATCGCCGATAATCTTCATATTCACCTCTTTTTTCAACACAGAAACAGAGAATATTCCGGAATCGAGAATTACCTGAGTTGTTTGGTTTTTCTTATGGCACGAAATCGCAAGTTGCTCGGGTTGCGAAGTCACCTGAAAAGTTGTGTTTGCAATGTATCCTGCCTTTTTCCCTTTGTATTCGGAAGCTACCAGATACAATCCGTAGCTTAATTTATGAAATGCTTTTAGCTTCATGATTTTTAAATATTACTTATTTTTTTATGAGTATCCGGTTGTGTACCTAAATAGTTAAATATTGAGCGATTATCCTTTGCCGTTGACTTTAGTCAACGGTTGAAGGGGAAATGTGACACATGGGCTTTAGCCCAATACACTGTGGCTAAAGCCTTTCACCG
>JAUYMU010000048.1 GCA_030698405.1 Bacteroidota bacterium | reverse complement strand
GTGTCAGAGTGATCATTCGGGTATCGCTTGGAAATATTGGTAGTAATAGTTGTCCCATGACCGCTAAGATAAGGATTATTACTTTACGGCAATTATCCTGTTAGGCGTTGATAATCAAGCATAGGTATTGGATGTCTGATGTTATGACCTCAGATTTGATATTCTTCTGCATGTAAGTGTTGAAGGTTTGAATGGGATCAACAACTGAACCCGGAACCGGAATCAATGCTCAAATGCAAATTAAAAAGCAAATATTCGGCTCATACTTAATATTTTATATTCTTTCTGTAATTAGATTTTAAAAATTACTCCATCATCACTTTGCGAATTTTGGTGTTGAGTTCTCCCCCTTTACCATTAATTACACTTTTTACTACAGTACTGGTTTCTTTACTCCAACCTAACATGACAAGTACTTTATGGTAAAAACCATCTTCAACTGCCGTTGGTGTTTCAATAGCCTGATCAACAATCATCGGGATGTCGAAAAAACCATATATACCAATACCCCAAGCCTTGTGGTCTTTTACCTGATCTCCAACTTTGTAAGATGCATATCCATTGATTTCTCCATGTTTCCAGACTTCAAGGGATGGAACATCATAAGGCATTTCGCATTGATAAAAATAAACCCGACCCATTTCGCCATTCCAAATGGTCTGGTATTTCTGAAAATGCTCGTTAAATAGTCCGTAAATGGTGACGTTGTTGCCATTCACAATCAAGCCATTGGCACACTTGCTCTTGTCCCAACCTATACCATTGCCATGGTCGGCTCTCCAAAACCACGCATGATCGACACAAACGTTATTACTGTTGATCACCAGACAATGTGAGGCAGATCCTTCCTGAGGACCGCCAATCCTGAAAAACACATCAAATAAATAGGTAGGATTTGCTGAATGATTCTTCTTCGATCCGGGTTTTCCAATCTGCATCAATGCTTCGGAAGGAATGAGGTTTGCATCAATCAGCAAGCCAGCAATCGTCACTCCATCAACATCTGAAACTTCAATTGTCTTGTTCCCTTTTTCTGGAACCAGTGTTGCCATTCCGATTCCCATCACTACTGTTCCGGGACGTTTGACCTTCAGACTTTCGCTTAACGAATATATCCCAGGCGTAAAAAGGATGTGTTTCCCTTTATTCAACGCTTTATTAATTGATTTTGCATTGTCCGCATCAGCTTTGGCGACATAAAAATCATCGATTGAAATTGTCTTTTCGTTGCTAATTTGTTTGTCCCAGTCAACACCAATTGAATTTTTCTTTAATGCCGGTATTTTTAAAGTAAACTTCTCTCCTGAATAAGTCCAGTATGGTTTTTCGCGAACTTCAGGTGTTTCTTTGATGGTGGTTACAGGCTTTTCCGGCCAATTCTCTTTTGGCGCATTTGAAACGCCGACATATACCATGTTCCATACACCACCATCCCATTTTTTAAACACAGAATTTCGTGTTAACCATTGTTGCTGAGAACCGGAAAATACTGTTCCATCAATTTTGCAATCGGCCATGAAGCCTCCGCTGGAAGCTCCTTCAAATAACTTTAAATTTCCTTTCACATTAACGCGACGCAAAGGAGCCGCCTGCGAAACCGCCCAGGTATTTGTTGAATCCTTTGCAGGAACAATCGTCAAATTCTCGGCTGTCCGCCAAAAATTACACAACGAATGACCTTGCGATGCATTAGACCTGACAGCGCCAATAATCACCACATCTTCGGGCGAATTTCCTAAACCCATTATGTGCATATAATAGCCAACCCTGATATCCAACTTATAAGTTCCGGGCTTGAACAGCAGTGCATAACGGTTTCTGGAAAACTCATTCGTCGGATAGACCTGCCCGGCATAAATGGAGTCGATCAATGTTTGAACTTCTGTCATATCCATAGAAGAATCGAACACAAATGTGTTTTTACCCAGCAAAGTTTGATTACACTTTGCTGCAATTGCCTTTACATTCTCAGGCAAGGGTTTAGTATAGTTTCGGTTGGGATAGGTTTGAGAAGAACCATTCTGTATTCCAAAACAAAGAAATAACAGATTGATTAAAATTAATTTAGATTTCATCTTATCAGGAATTAGTTTTTTTTTTGTTGCCTTAAACCCACTGTATGAACTGCCAAGAAAAAAGCATACAGCGATACAATAAATTATTCGTTTTTTCATTTTTCAATCTTATACTTTGAATCTTTTGTGATGGTCTTCCATTCATCTGTTCTGAAAGGCCCGGCAGGAAATCCTTCTTTGTTGAACAGATTACAATCGCTGGCATCTCCAACCCATCCAAAATGAACCGCAATTGGATTTTCTACGTTTTCGCAGAAAAGTTTCACAGTATTTCCGCAAATAAAAGCTTTGGCATAATGAAATATCTGGTCTTTTCCTGCAACTTCAAACCCTTTGATGTAGCCATATTTATCGGGGGTGAATAAACCTGTTCCGATATTTTCAAATGACAGAATGATTTTATTTCCGGTTACTTCCATTGATTTATAAGTGGGACCATTGCAAATCATTGGCTTTCCGTACAAATTATTTAACGCAATTGCTGCCAACCGTTTGCCAACATCCTGCTTGTTTGAGGGATGAATATCCGAGGGGTTTCCAATATCTGTGGTAACGCACATGCCGGTATTTGGCAATGATAATGTCATCGTTTGTGCTTCCCGTAATTCTGCCCAGCCGCATCCTTCATTGCTGTTGCCACCTGTTTTAAATGTTGCAAGTTGCACAAAATAAAATGGCATTTTCAGGTTATTAAATTTTTGCCTCCAGTCGTTGATTAATAACGGAAATGCTTTTCTGTATTGGTAAGCCCTCTCGGCATTTGACTCTCCCTGGTACCAGAGTACGCCTTGAAAAGCAAAAGGAATTAAAGGATTTATCATCGCATTATAGCAAAGAGAAGGCAATGAATTTGGTTTGGGAATTTTATTTACAGATTCTATCTGAAATTTCCAATTCCCGCTTAACGGAATAAGATTTTCTCCTATTGTGAATTTTAAATCTGCCGCATCGTCATAAATACCACCGCCACCCTTACTGTCAACGACTCTGACAGCAATTACATTTTTCCCTTCTTTTAATACCCCGGAAGGAAGGTTGTATTTTCGGAATTTATCCCATTTGTTGGTGCTTCCAACTTTAATTCCATTTACATACGTAATATCTTCATCGGCAATTTCCGAAAATTCTAACGTGGCTTTATTTTTTATATCTGTGGCTGACAATACAATTGTTTTTCGTAACCAAACTACAAAATTCAATTCTCCGATACTTTGTTTATCCCATTGTTGCGGTTCGTTTAGCGATGGCCATTTTGAATCGTCGAAAGAACCATCCTTAAATAAACTGGCATCAAGTTCTTTCAATTTTGTTCCCTGCAAAGCTTCAATCTTTATTTGACTGTCGTGTACTTTTAATTTAGAAAGTGAATCCAAATTTATTCTGGGCATTCCTGCAATCATTTCTTTAAACTCATCACTGCTTTCAAAGCCCTGACGGCTTATCCAGGTTTCAATATTGGTGCCACCCCAGCAATCATTGATTAAACCAACCGGGACCTTTAAGCTGTTGTAAATATTTCTGGCGAAAAAATAGGCGACGCCTGAAAAACCTGCAACTGTTGTTGAATCGCATACTTTCCATTCATCCGGATTTAGATCAGATAGGGGAGATGAACTAATTGAATGCGAAATTTTAATATGTCGTATGAACGGATAATTAGCCGATGCTATTTCCTTTTTTGCATTGTCTGATTGACCTACATTCCTTTCCATATTGGACTGGCCGCTGCAAAGCCATACTTCGCCAACGAGTACATTTTTTATCAGTAGAATATTTTTGCCTTTTACAGACAATTCATAAGGTCCACCGGCGATTTCAGCATCAAGCTTTAACGTCCATTTACCGTTTTTATCTGCCTTTGTTGTTTTAACCTGCTTATTAAATCGAACTTCCACTTTTTCATTGGCGTCTGCCCAGCCCCAAATTGGAATCAACGTATTGCGCTGCAAGACCATATTGTCAGCAAATATCTTTGGCAAAGTCACATTTGCTGACGCGGAAAGGCTACCAATGAAGAGTGCGATTATTAATAAATATTCCTTTTTCATTCCATTTATTTTATTCAAAGTACCTAAATTAATAAAATAAGTTATCAATGTCTGTAAAATGCAATTCTGTTTTTGGATTAAACTGCTCACTATTCATATAGTCAAGAATACTTTTTTCTAATTGCTTTGATACTGTTCTTTTTTCAATTTCAGTTGTAAAATCAATTGTTGATACCAATAGTTTTCCCTTTCCAACTTTACATTCCCAAACATACGTCAATCTATCGTTAATGTGATATGAATCAATAACATGTATTAATGGTTTTAGCTGTTTAGGCATATTGTTTAAATACATGGCATTGGCATTCATTGTAACATCCCACCATTGCCAATTGGAGAAACTATCGGTGGGAAAGCTGCTGAAAACAGGATTTGATGGATCGCATAATATCCCTAAAGTATGGGCTTTTTGATATTTTTTAAAAATTGAATTCCAAAAGACAGTTGTAAAACAACTTGCTCTATAGCCATCTTTGAGCGACTCTAATTTGGGTATAAGCAATACATTTTCACCCGATTCCAATGCCTTTTTTACATTGTTATCCCACGTATTTACCACCTTCACTTTACCAATACTTAAATTTACCTCCGAAGGATATACCCAAATATCCCACGTATTTTTTATTTCAGTTGATGGGATTTCAATTGATAATATCAACTTTTGAGGTGCTTTTATTTTGTTGAATAATACCGAAATGTCACCTAATGAAGTCAACCCTCCAATTGGGATATTTAAAGTCTTAAACTGCCCATTAAATAGCACTTTGCCATCTTCTGATGATATAGTCCAATTAGAATGAGTTTTGAATAAATCCTTTTCGCCAAAATGTGCTATTTCAGCAGAAGCAGTAAAAACTTCGTTTTGTTTCCAAACTCGTTTTACCATTCTTGCCAAAGGTACAGTAGACGAAAAATACATTCGATGTTGTTTTGGCGTTACGATCCCTTTTGATTCCCAAAAAGCATCTAATATTCCTACAACAGCAAGATTTTGTCCTTGAAAATCAGTTAATCCTAACAGGCAAATTCCTCCAAAATTTGGAGTTCTTAGTGCAGATTCTATTTCTTCTTTATATAGAATTGCTGCAAATTTGCCGGAAGCCATCGCAAAATCACCGGCATAGTCAAGCAAGCCCTTATCGTCTAATGCCTGCTTGATTCTCTCGTAGTTTGTATTTTGCAAAACTCCTGTGTACTTTGATATTTCGTTTAGGTTTGGAAACATCGCCCATTGTCCTGCTTCGTGCGAAACGATTGGTACATCAAAATCTTTTATAACATTTCTGTAATCACTTTTTGTTTCAGGCGATTTTGTATTAAACCTGGAAGAAGAAACAACATCACCACCACCCCATTCAATTCCAACTATCAGTTTATCATTCGTTCCACCATCAGCAGCTTCAAAGAAGTCATCTACACAATTCATAGCAAGTGGGTGTGAAGTACAAGTATAAAGATGCCTTGGATCATACTGTTTGGCATCGGCAATTGATTTTTTTGTATCATCATTATGTGTAAATCGCTCATTTCCTAAAGAAAGCATACAAAAAGAGGGGTGATTGCCGTATGCGTCCAAGATAGTTCTTAACTCCAAAAGAGGATAATCAGATTTTTGACCTGGACCAAATCCATAAGGTAATTCTATCTGAAGAATAATCCCTAAACCATCTGCTGC
Source organism: Bacteroidota bacterium (assembly GCA_030698405.1). GTDB lineage: Bacteria > Bacteroidota > Bacteroidia > Bacteroidales > Prolixibacteraceae > Aquipluma. The sequence goes on along the minus strand of JAUYMU010000048.1, from coordinate 35,461 downwards.
TTCAAATGCAGCTTTTGGCGGGCACCAGGAATGGAATCGAAGGCTATTTAACCCATACTCTTTTGCAATTCCAATCAGATGTAGCCAATCGGATTTCTCCATACTTGGATAGTTTTTTATTGGCGAAGCACCATCATATTCAGTTCGTCTCAAAAAATTTTTTTACCATTTAATGTGAAATTTCCGTTCTCGGTGGCAAATTTTCGCATTCCAAAAGTTGTAAAACTTTCATCTTCAGACAAATCATTCATTAGTACTTCTGTTTTTAATTCATACAAGCAAGGATTAAATTCGGTCCATAATTCCACCGGCTTAGGAAGTACTAAATCGAGACTTTGTTGTTTGATGTTTTCGTTTTGAATCTTTAAGGTTTTTATCTTTTCAAACTTGCCGCCTGATTTCTTTTTACGCACGGAGAAGTTAATGGTGATATCTTTATTTTGCTTACTGTTTTGTCCAAAATCGAATGTGGCTTTTATGGTGCCGTTTTCAATATTAGGATAGATTTGTAAATTTTTTACATAAATACTATTCTGCACCTGCATTTCAATTTTCCCAACCACACCAATCCATTCGGTTCCATTCTCGCCAACCACACCGTGTCCTACTTGTTTGTACCTCTTGTCGTTTCTATTTACAAATACAGTAATTATATGATCACCCGCTGATGTTAACGAATTATTTAATTCAAATTTGTGTGGAACTTCATAGCCAGAAGCTTCACCAACTAATTGGCCATCCCAATACATTGTACATATGCCAATTGTTCTTTCCATCGAAAAAACAATAGCTTTATCGTTCCAACCAGGAGGAATTGTAACAGTGCGTTGAATCCAAAAAGGGGCATCCGTAACCGTGCGTGGAATCCAAAAAGGGGCATCGCACGTTATTTTTTTTTGCAAACCTTCTGAAAATGCTTTTTCGGGATATACCTTCACCCCAATATTGGCCTCTTCCATTGTTCCAGGCAAATGCATCCAATCGGCAACTAAATAGTCTGATCTTCTAAAATATAAAACGTAATCAACATGCAGATCTCTGGAGCTGGGTAATTCCATTTTATACCATTGCTTTTTGGTACCTTGATAAAATACATCAAGTGCTACTCTCCACGAGCCATCCAAAGGAATTGTTTTGGATTCTTGTGCAAAGGCAGACATCAATTGTAATAGACAGATCGCTGAAATTATTATTGTTTTCATGTCAGAATTATTAGAATTTATTTAAGGTGGATAGTATATTCAGGCTAAAACATTTATTTGAATGATTTTTCATTTTTTGTCTATTCAAAAAAATGCAATTGTGAGAAGAATGCAGCATCAATAAAAAGGGTGGATCAGGCCACCCTTTTTATAATAACATTTCTTAAAACGATAACCTAAAACTACCAACCAGGATTTTGTTGCAAATCAGGATTTATTAGAATTTCTTTTGATGGTAAAGGTCTTAAATAATGTTTAGCCGGATTAAAAGATCTTCCGCCAGCAGGTTCAACAACAAGAAATCCATTTTCGTCTGTTTTACTTTGGTAGGCAGGGGTGGAGTATGGATTTTTATCAACTCCATTTACAATAATCGGATCTGTACCCCACTGTGAACCTTTGACTTTAATTCCAAGTAAAGCCTGAGGCAACTCATTTTCAGCAGTTTTCCACCTTCTCAAATCATCATACCTGAAATTCTCAAAAGCCAGTTCAATGGTCCTTTCCCTTCTTATCTCCGTCTTTATATCCAATCCGTTTGACGTAACAAAAGCATTGGTCAAAGCAAGCATTCCAACCCTCTGCCGGATAACATTAATAGATTTATTCAAATCGGCGTCGCTTATGGTTCCATTTTTTTCAAAAGTGGCTTCTGCATAGATTAATAGCACCTCTGCATATCGAATAAGATGAATATCGAAGCCAAATTTCTGAGTTGTATTGCCATAAACATCCTCAGACCTGAATTTATCCGTAATATAACCAGTGTTGCCATTACGCTGCGGAAAAAACGGCCAGCTTTCTATTGGAACTGTTGGGAAAAGATGCTGGACAACAAAGCTTCCCGGGGTTAAAAGAGTTAAAGTCATCCGAGGGTCACGGTTTTGAAACTCTGAAACTCTGGTAGCATAGCCTTGAAATAGTGGAGATTGTTTGACAGGCAAACCATCATTGCATAAATACATATCAGCCATTTTTTTTGTCGCCAGGTAACCTCTGGTGTCATGGATTAACTGTAGAAGACGTTGCTCTCTAACATTCAGTTCATAACGATTGTCAAGAATGGATTCAGGAGAATCATCCCCCTTTTCATTAAATAAATTCCAATAACTTTTAGCTCCAGAACCTGTGTACAAAGTATATTGGGCGCTGCTGATAAGACTATTAGAGGCTTCAATTGCTATGTCGAGATATCCGTTTGCCCCGGCATCACCCCGATATTTTCCCCAGGTTCCTTCGAACAAAGCAATTCTTGCCTTCAAAGCAAGCGCTGTACCTTTGGTGATTCTACCAACTTCGGAGGATACTAAAGCTGATTTCAATGGCAAGCCGGCAACTGCTTCAGTTAAATCCTGAAGTATAAAATCAACTGTTTCCTTTCTGGTGGCACGTTTGGAATATAACTCTTTGGAGGTTATGTCCAGTACATCTTTAATTAGCGGGACTCCACCATATAATCTAAACAAATTCCAATAATTCCATGCCCTGAAAAATTTTGCTTCAGCGGCAAACCTTATAACACCAGCATCACTTGCAACAGCCGAATTCGCTCCTGAAGCGATAATTTTATTACACTGCCGGATATATCCATAAGGAGTGTTCCAATTGGCATCAGTTTCTGTAACCAAATAAGTTCCATTGCTAATTGCATTGTTTACATTGTACGCAATATCTGATTCAACATCACCCATAATTATATCAAACGATCCCAAGGAATTATACAGATTATTTGCAGCCAATTTAAAGTCAGATGATGATTTCCAAAATGTAACATCAGAAATTGAGTCCTTTGGGTATAAATCAAGCTCTTTTGAACATCCGGCCAACAGCACAACAACTGTAAGTGACACAATAAATAATATATGTTTCATAACGAATAATTTTACGTTTAAGATTTAAAATTTAATATCCGTACCAAATGAGATTACCTTGCTAAACGGATACGTATTGTAGTAATGCACATCTGGAGAACGTTGTTCTTCCGGGTCGTACGAGTTACCCCATGTCCCTTTTGATACCGTAAATAAGTCCTGTCCACTTGCATAAACACGTATACTCTGCATTTTCAGTTTACTACATACTGATTGAGGCAAATTATAAGCTAGCGTAAGTACCTTTACTCTCAGGTAAGCAACATTGTCAACGACCCTGTCAGAATATCTATAGTTCCAGTTTGCCAGAGCATCAAATCCCATACCTCCTGGTATGATCCTTGGAAACTCAGCATTGGTTCTTTCAGGGGTCCATGTTTTACCATAAAACCACGCTGATGGCTGATACCATACAAAGTATAAAGGTCGGCTTACGACTGAAGTTCTTATAAAGTCTCTGTGACCTACACCTTGTAAAAATATTCCTAAATCAAAACCTTTGTAGGATAAATTAATATTTGACGAGTAAGTATAACGGGGGGTTAGGGTACCTAAATATTTCATGTCCCCTTTGGTCCCCAGTGCAGGATCGCCAAATGCAGTAATTTTACCATCACCATCAAGGTCCTTATACTTTGCATCTCCCAAACCTATATTTGAAGGTACACCTCCCAATTTTTTATAAGCAGTCTGCTCTTCAGTATTTTGAATATATCCATCAAACTGGTACCCGAAATAAGAATTCAGCGGGTATCCTTTTCGCGTATAAACCAAACCTTCTTTATAACTATCATTACCCTTCACATCAATCAAGTTGGTTTTGTTATCGCTGATTATTGCTGAAATACTGTATTTGAAATCACCTTTCGTATCATTCCAGCCGATTGAAACATCCCAACCTTTTGTTTCCAGTTTACCAAAGTTTTGTGTTGGTGGAGTTCCACCTAATGTTGCGGGCAACGTGACAGCAACAAGCATGTTATTGTTTTGTTTGATAAAATAGTCTAAACTTCCGGTCAGTCTTGATGCTAAAACTGCAAAATCGATTCCTGCATTGGTGGTTTGTATTGTCTCCCATGTACGTGATTCAGATGCAATACTTGAGGTTGCTCCGGTTAATCCTACATTTGGAGAGCCAAGAGGGTAATTACCAGAGACAGAAAGGAGGGCAATATAGTCGTAGTTTCCAAAACTAAGATTCTGATTTCCGGATTGACCCCATGAAGCCCTCAACTTAAGATTATCAAACGTATTTAAGGATTGGATAAACTTTTCTTCTGATAAGTTCCATGATGCAGATACAGCAGGGAATACGGCGCTCCATCGTTTTGAAGGAGCAAATTTTGAGCTCCCGTCCATCCTTGTGGTAATATCTACATTATACTTTTTATCGAAAGAGTAGCTAAATCTTCCAAAATAGGAGTTCAACGACCAATCATTAGCCGATCCGGTAAAATTCATATATGCTGTTTTTGTCTTATCAGCAAGGTTTAATGTAAACAAATCATTGCTAATGAAGTTATATCCCGTAGTGGATTGACTCTGGAAATCATTCTGCTCATGAGAGGTGCCAGTCATCAAATTTAACCGATGCTTGTCAAAAAGGATCTTATTATACTCCAGATAAGCAGTAGATGACCCATAAAGATTTTTAGTATTTGAATAAGTAGCATTATTCGGATTGTTAGAGACAGTCTGTAAACCACCTGCCCAGTTCAATTGATTGAAGGTGCGATAGTTGGCATTTGCATCATTTCTTCCCAGCGTAAGTCCCATTTGCATGACTAATTTCAAGTCCTTTAAGATCTTTACATCTCCTTTAATACTAGTCGAAATTTTAGAATAGTCCTTCTTGCTTAGGCCACCTTCAAGCAGAGTTTGAATTGGATTACCATAGCCCTGGTACGAATATAACTGACCATTTGGATTGTATATAGGCAGATAACTCCACATTACGTTTGTAAGCAATAAGGCTCCATCCAAACCTGATGGTTCATTAATTATGTGATTATCAATACTAGTACGAGTTTCAAAATTCACTATTTTGAAAAGTTTAAAGCCTAAGTTTAATCTTAAGTTGAAAAGTTGTGACTTATCTGTCCCATAATTTAATATTCCACCATCGCTCTTGTAACCTACAGAAAAAAGATAATCATTTTCATCCCCTCCACCTGAGATACTGATATTATGCGACTGCTGTTGGCCGTTTCCAAATACTGCATCCGTCCAATTGGTGTTTCCATAAAATCCGGGATAGTTTTCCAAATATTTCATCCATCCTCCATTAATATCTGGTGATGCATTAGATTTAATTTTATCAAAAACTTCTTGGGTTACTCCCTTCTGGCCAATATTTCTCATACCCTCATCATACATTTCCGCCATTTGCAAAGTATTTGTCATTGTCTTTGTATATTGCGGTACTTTTATCCCGAAGTTTCCTGAATAAGAAACAGTTGGCTTTCCTTTTTTCCCACTCTTAGTAGTAACAATAAGTACCCCATCAGCAGCACGCGCACCGTAAATTGATGCTGCAGCATCCCTTAATACCGTAACATCAAGAATATCGTTTGGATTAAGAGTATTCAAATCTCCAGGTATTCCATCAATCAATACTAAAGGACTACTCCCGGCAATTGAAGAATAACCACGGATCTGCAGTGAATAATCTTCACCACCGGGTCGGCCACTTCCCCGGGTAACAACTACTCCAGGCAAAGCCCCTTGTAAGGCATTCATGGTATTGGTAATGGGCCTTTTTTCAAAAACCTGGTTGTTTACTTTTGATATAGATCCCGTTAATTCCCCTTTTAATTTTGTACCGTAACCAATCACAACAACGTCGTCAATTCCAATTGTTTCTTCTTCGAGCGTCACATTAACTGTTGCATTATTTCCGACCGCAACTTCCTGCGATTTCATTCCGACAAACGAAAACTGCAAAGTTGCATTGTCCGGGACATTCGAAATAGAATATTTTCCATCGGCATCAGTTATGGTTCCAATAGTTGTACCTCTCACGACCACAGAAACGCCAGGCAATGAAGCACCTGAAGAATCAGTGACTTTACCCGAGACAGATTTTTGCTGCTGCATGGTTATTCCAATTGGATTGGGTTTAGCCCCGTTCCGCTCAATGAGGATGAGTTTGTTTTCCAGCTCTTTGAATGAATACGGCAGGCCTTCGAAGGCAGCTTCCAGTATCTTTCCAACTGTTTTTTCTTCAGCATCAACCGAAATCCGTTGGCTGACATCCACTTCATCGTTGTTGTAGAAAAAGCGGTAGTTGCTGCTTTTCTCAATTTGGAGAAACAACTCCTGCAAAGTCGAATTTTTCAACTTGACACTCATGGTGGTGGTTTGTGACCAAACCGATGCACTCATTTGCAGGGTTAGAAACAGAATTAGAAAGGAGCTTAGTTTCATAATTCGCATGCATTTTTTTAACTGCCCATTTTTAAAAATGGACAAGACATTTCGATTTAATTTCATAAATTTGAACGTTTTAAAAAGTTAAACTTCGGTTTAATAATTACTGGAGGGAGGTGTTGGTAGCACTTCCCTTTTTCATTTCAAATAGGTCATACGCATTTCATTTTAGTTATTTTGAGATTTAATGATGATTTTATTGTCTTGCACCCGGCAGATTACAAACCGGGAATGATCGAAGTACGAAATGGCTTCCAGAATACTTTCACGCTGCAGAACCCCGGTAAACCTCCTGTTTTTCACCTGTTCATCGGCAAAAACAATGTCAACGTCAAACCAGCGTTCCAGCTTTGGCGCTAACTCGGCCAGCGATTCGTTGCGAAAAACAAAACGGCCATCTTTCCACTCTGTATCCGGTGCTGTATCAGTGAGTTCCTGAATCCTCATTTTCCTATTTTCTCTGTCAAACACCAGTTTTTGATCTGGCTTTAGGAGGGTCTGCTGATTTTTGCTTGAAATTTTCACACTTCCTTCTACCAATGTGGTCGAAACTGTATTTTCTTCCGCGTAGGCTTTCACATTAAATTCGGTGCCCAAAACTTCAATCTCAATATCAGTAGTTTTTACCCTGAATGGATTGTCTTTATCTTTGGAAACCGAAAAGAATGCTTCACCTTCAAGAGAAACCTTTCTGCCATTTTTAAAGTCGGAACTGAAGGTTAATTTACTGCCTGAATTCAGCCATACCCTGGAGTTATCGGGCAAAACGATGCTCGATTTATCGCCAAAAGCGCAGGAGATCGTTGTCATAGAATTGTCAGCCGGGATGTTTCGGGTTCCGATATAATAACTGAACGGAAGCGCCAGAATCAAAATGGCAATGGCTGCATATTTTAGGTAGGGCATGAAATTGATCCGAAGTTTCTGCGGTTGTTTTGATTTGCTGATGTGTTGCCTGAATTTCAGGATAGCTTCTTCCAAATGATAATTGTCGGCATTACTTTGAATTCCTGAACTCAGCCAGATTTCCTTCAGATCGGCAAACAGCTTTTTGTTTTCATCCGATTGGCTGAGCCAGTCGGCAATTATCTTCTTTTCATTCACCTCAGCTTCTCCTGAAAGCAGGCGGATAATAAGAATATTTATATCGGATTGGTTTTCCATTTTTATGTGTTTTCAAAGTATAGATGCACGAAATGAAAAAACCCTGTATTGGAAATGGAGAAAAATTGAAAAAAATTATTTCAACAATAAAAACAACAGAAATGATGGAAGGTAGTCTTTTAAATTTTGCCGTAACCGGAGGGTGGCTTTTGAAAGATGCATTTCTATTGTTTTTACCGACAAGCCCATAATTTCAGCGACTTCCCTGGTCTTTTTACCTTCAAACCGTTTTAGTCTGAATGCCTTTTGCTGTTGTTCGGGTAACAGGCTGACCGCTTCTTCAATTTTCTCATGGATGTTTTCCATTGTCAGGCTTTGCTCTTCAATTTCTTCTGAAGTAGCAGCAAATCCGATGTTTTCGGCAGATGTTTCCAGAAAGTATTCATCCAAAACTTCTTCTTTTTTCAGCTTTCGCAAATAGTTGAGTGAATTGTTGCAAACTGCCTGAAAAAGGTAGGCTTTTACCGAAGTCTTTATTTTGATTGTTTCCCTGGTTTCCCAGATTCGCATAAAAGTATCAGAAACGATTTCCTCAGCAATATCCTTACGTCCAACATACCTTCTGGAATAGGCGCAAAGGCTCACATAATATTCCCTGAACAGGAAAATATATGTTTCTTCATCACCGATGATTAAACCCCCTACAATATTGGTTGGCAAATTTTTCGCAATCATTTATCGTAAAAGTATCAATTATTTCAGAAGAAACTGAACCGCCCAAACCATGAAAATCTGTTTGTAATATGGTTTCAGCGATTCGCGAAGTTTACGCAAGGCAATGCCCACATGGTTTTCAACGGTTTTTGGGGTAATTCCCAATTGTTCGGCAATCTCTTTGTGCGACAGGTTTTCCTCCCAGGCCAACTGATAAATTTGCCGGCTTTTCTCCGGAAGTTTGCCTATTGCAGCATCAATTAATTCACGAAGTTCGTTGTTCTCCATAAATTGCTGGGCGTTTGAAACTTCGGATATCATTGGTTCACCGGCTTCAAGCGTGGCGAACATTACCTTATTTTCTTTGCGGTAATAACTAATGGCTTTGTTTTTGGCCGAAGCAAAAAGGAAGGATTTAAAAGTAGCTTTAATCACAAGATCTTCGCGCTTTTCCCAAATGTGCGTGAAAATTTCGAGCGCGATTTCTTCGGAAAGTTCCTTCGAATGCAAATAAATCAGGAGAAAATTGCACAAATCGGAAAAATGCTGGTCGAACAGAAAACGATAAGCCGCGATGCTCCCATCCGACATCTGCAACAAGGCTTCCGTATCGTTTTTAAAATTTTGTTTCGACATACCTGATTTGTAAAATCCAAAAGATTGCTGGCAAATATAGCTATCAAAAACAAGTACCCCAGCTAAACAAATATATTTTTCCGGGAAGTAGCTCAACCGATTAATGATCAATTCGTATAAAAGGTATTTTAAACTGTTATGAGAAGTTTTTTCAGGATTAAACTGTGAAAAATGAAACTGATTCCGGTAAAAGTTGAATGTCATTCGGGCTATAAAGCCAACGAATATCCAATCTGCTTTTATTGGGAAAATATTAAGTTCGAAATTAAAGAAATAGCGGATCGTTGGTACCAGACACAAGAAACGCCGGACTCGCCGGTGGCTGACTATTTTAAAGTTCGCACAGCAGGCAAAAAAATATACATCCTCAAACATGAACTTAAAAGCGATCAATGGGTTGTTGTAACACCTGATGAAGCCGTAATCCCATATAATCTCAATTAAGTTTATCAAGGAAGGAGTATAGAATGTATAATGAAACACAGCATTAATAAACATCAAAAAAAAAATGAATCTTATAATAGTTAATAAAATAATATTCCTAAATTTATGCACATTTAACATCATGCTTTTTTCTTGTACATATAGACACTGGTATATCTATAGTTACAATTTCAATTAAAAATATGAATATGAGCTCAAAAAAAGTATTGGCCATTTTATCCGAATACGGATATTGGGGAATTGAACTGGTAGGTCCGTTAAATAAGCTGGAAGCCGCAGGCTATAAAGTTGAATTTATGACTCCAAACGGCAAAGCAGCGGACGCTCTTCCGCCAAGTTACGATCCGGAATACACCGACCCACCGCTTGGAGTATGCGTTACAACGGCTCAACATGAAAAAGACGTAAAGGAATTTATTGCAAAAAACCGCACTGCAAGTCCTTTAAGTTTAAAATCTTTTATTCCTGAACGCCCTTATCATTCGGCTCCCGATTTTTTACGCAAATTAGAAGCGTACTATGTAAAAGTAAAAGAGTCGGTTCAGAAATTAACCTCCGAATATGATGCATTATTGCTGGTTGGCGGCAGTGGTCCAATTGTAGATATGGTAAACAATCAAAGTTTACATGAATTGATTCTTGGTTTCTACCATAAAAACCTGCCCATTGCCGGAATATGCTATGGTGTTGCTCCGCTTGCTTTTGCACGCGATTTTAATGAACGGAAATGCATCATTCGCGGTAAACATGTCACCGGACATTGCATTGAATACGATTACCACGATGGAACAGGTTTCCTGCATACTGACTTCAATATTGGGCCTCCACCCTATGTCCTGGAATATGTTTTAACCGATGCTGTCGGATCCGAAGGGCAATACCACGGAAATTTCGGTAAAGAAACTTCTGTCATTCTTGATTATCCATTCCTTACTGCGCGCTCGTTACAATGCTCTTATGAGTTTGGCGAAGTTTTCGTTCAAATGCTTGAAAAAGGGTTGAAACGCTATGGCTGGTAATACGGGGAACCATAAAATTATAGAACAATTTCTTGCTGACGGAATGAATATCATGTTCGGAAATCCGGGAACCGTGGAACAAGGTTTTCTGGATGCGATGACTGAATATCCCGACATGAAATATATTCTTAGCCTTCAGGAAAGTATTGCTGTATTAACTGCCGACGGATATGCCCGGTCAACACAAAAACCCACACTGGTTCAATTGCACAGTTCTCCCGGAATCGGCAATGCTGTCGGAGCTTTGTACCAGGCAAAACGTGGACATTCGCCATTGGTTGTAATTGGTGGCGATGCCGGTGTGAAATACATGAACATGGATGCCCAGATGGCCAACGATTTGGTGGCCATGATGGCTCCGGTTACCAAATATTCAACCATTGTAACCGAACCGAAAAATTTGCTGAGAACGCTTCGCCGGGCAATTAAAATTGCAGCAACTCCACCAATGGGACCAGTTTATGTTTGTCTCCCCATGGACATTTTAGATACGGCAAATAATGAAGAAATTATACCAACATTCATTCCGTCAACCCGAGTAATTCCTGAAGAAAGCATAATTCAGGAAACTGCGAAAATCCTGTCAGCAGCAACAAGACCAATGATTTTTATTGGCGATGGAGTTGCATATTCAGGAGCGGCCGATGAACTTACACACGTTGCTGAATTGCTGGGAGCCGAAGTATTTGGCGTTGACTTTGGCGACTTCCTGATGGACACCACTCACCCACTCTATCAGGGAACAACCGGCCACATGTTCGGATCGGCAAGTTTGCCAATCACACAAAAAGGAGATGCGAACCTTATTGTTGGAACCTACATGCTCCCGGAAGTTTTTCCTGAATTGGGAGATGTGTATGCAAAAGACGCAAAAGTGATTCATTTTGATTTGAATGCTTATGAAATAGCTAAGAATCACCGCGTGGATATTGGCGCAGTTTGCGATCCGAAATTAACCCTGAAAGCGCTTGCCGTAGCGCTCGAAAAATCAATGACTCCGGAACAAAAAAATGCAGCTGTACAAAGGATTGAAACCCTTAAACTTCAAAAGGAAAAGAACAATTCAGCAGTAATTGAAGCGGACAAAGAATTGATGGGAAAAGAACCTCTTCAAATGTCGGAGTTTGCTGAACTATTGGCCAAAAAGATTCCGCCGGATACGATCATTTTCGACGAAGCATTGACAAGTTCTCCGGCCATTACCCGGTATATCCCGCCAAAATCTCCTGGAACTTATTTTGTAACTCGTGGCGGTTCATTGGGTGTGGGCATTCCGGGGGCAATGGGAGTAAAATTACATCAACCCGACAAAACTGTTATCGGATTTACCGGCGACGGCGGTTCAATGTACACCATTCAGGCATTGTGGTCGGCAGTTAGACATTCGATAGGAGCAAAATTTATCGTATGTAATAATTCGTCCTATCGATTACTACAACTTAATATTGACCAATACTGGAAAGAAAGAGAGGTTCAAAAACATGGATTCCCGCTAAGTTTTGATTTATCGCATCCGGCTTTGCACTTCGACCAGATTGCAAAATCAATGGGAGTGGATGCTGTGCGTGTTGAAAAAGCGGAAGATATTGAACCTGCAATCGAAAAGATGCTGGCCGACGACAAGCCATTTTTGATTGATCTGGTAATCGAAGGAAACGTTCACCCCGAGTTAATACGAGAAATTACTAACAAATAATTTAACAATAATAACATAAAAACAATGCTTGATTTTAAACCAAAAATCCACAAATACGAAGCTACCATTGGCAACTTCTTTGTAAATGCCTATTTAATTGAATCGGAAAATGGCGTAATCGCGGTTGATTCAACCCTAGCAATTCCCTCAACAAACGATCTGCGGGAAATCATTCAGGATAAAATAAAGAAAAAACTTCTTGGAGTGCTTCTCACCCATGGTCATCCCGACCATTATACCGGTGTAGCCGAACTGATTAAAGGATATGGCGACATTCCGGTAATTGCTACACAGGGCGCTTTAAATCAATGTCTGGCCCGCGACGAAGAGGAAAGCGGATATCTTGGAAGCGATCAGGCTTTTGGCGCTTTGTATCCAAAAGAAAGGGTATTTGCAAATCAACTGGTAAAAAGTGGCGATACCGTTACCTTTGATAATCTTTCGTTCACCATTGAAAATTTAGGCGCATGTGAATCAGACGATGATTCGTTGTGGTCGATGAAGATTGATAATTCGTTGCATGTGTTCAGCGGCGATATCGTTTATAACCACATGCACACTTTCTTCAGGGACGGGCATGTAAGCAACTGGTTAAAACAGCTTGACTACTGCATCTCAAAATTTGATACCAATACCGTTTTCCATGCCGGACATGGCGAAGAAATGGGAATCGAAATGCTCTATTGGAAAAGAGGATACATTCAGGCTTTTCTGCGGAAATTAAAAGATCTGCTGGGCGATAAGCCAACACTTTCTCCAGAGGAACAACAGCTACTTTTCAATACCTTGAAATCCTATTTGCCAAGCGACAAATTACTTTTTTTAACCGGTTGGCAATTTGACGATATGGTTACTGCATTAAAAAAAGACGGCGTTTTATAACCAAAAAATCAGTTGAAATGAACAAAAAAATACTCTGTTTGGCATCGAATTACGGCTTGTGGGCCGAAGAATTGCAAGCTCCCTGGGATGCACTTAAAAATGCAGGTTTTGAACTTACCCTCGCCACCAAATTCGGAAAAACACCACTCCCGATGGTAATCAGCATGGATGCTGAAATGATTGACCCCAAACAAAACTACAAGGTAAATCCTCCTGAAGTTGTTAATCGGGTCAACGAACTTCTGCAAAATGGAGAATGGAATAATCCAATAAAGATCGAAGAAGCAAACATGAACGATTTTGACGCGATTGTGATGGTTGGCGGGCCCGGATCTCCCCTGGATATTACCGGAAATCCGTTTGTACACAGATTGTTGCTGGAGGCTTTTCAATCAAAAAAAGTAATCGGGGCAATTTGCTACACCATGGCTGCACTCGCACAAACGCGCAATCCTGAAAACAATAACAAAAGTATTATCTGGGGTAAAAAAGTATGCGCCCATCCACATGCATGGGATTTTGATTCGGATTTGTCGTACGATTTGGTGAACACTATCCCCGAAAATAAAGGCACCGACCTTGTTACCCAAGGGTTTGTTTTTCCTTTACAATATTTGGTGGAAGATGCTGCCGGACCAAACGGGACTGTTCTTGCCGATGAAACCGCGAACCGCGAAAAACCTTGCGTAGCTTACGATTTCCCCTTCGTTACCGCATTATCGGTTGAATCATCAATGGCTTATGGGAAATTACTGGTTGAAGTTTTATCAAAATAAAAGAAATCAAAATGGAAACCTTAACAACTTCCGAAGTAAAAGAATTGGCCTATTACTGGTTTAAAAAACTTACAGAACATGCTCCTGCCGAAGAATTGCTCGAATTGGTAAGTTCAGACGATGACCTGTTGATTGAATTTCCCAATTGCCCGATAAAAAACGCGGATGAATTTCGGACATGGTTGCACAATGTTACCCATACCTTTTTTGACCAGCAGCACATCATTCAAATGCTGGATATCGCCATTGATGGCGACCGTGCAAAAGTAAAGGTAATTGTAAACTGGCAGGCCAAAACATGGGAAGCCCCCGCCGCATACAGCAAATGGGAAGGATATTGTGTACATCAGGAGTGGGAAGTGAAAAAAGACACAAAACGCAACAAAGCGGTAATTGTGAAATACAAAGTGGGTGAATTTGATTCATTCAAACGAATATCCGAAGTTCAGTAAAAACATTTTAACCCAATCGTAATGACTACAAAAGAAGTTATTGAAAAATATTTCGAGTTTGTTAACTCCGGAAACTGGGATGCTTATCTCACACTTTTCGATCAGAACGTTATCATGGAAGAGCAATTGCTCGGCCATATCGAAGGTATTGAGAACGTTGCCGCAGGTATTGAAGGCCTCAGAAACAACCGGGAATTCAGAAATTTTCCGCTTGAAATAATTGTCGAAGGCGACAAGGCCGTTGCATTGTGGAACATTCAATCGCCCATGGCAAACGGGAATAAACTGGATTTGAAAGGCGCAAATTACTACCGGGTGAAAGATGGGAAAATCGTGTATTTTTCAAATTTTCACGACACATCAGTTTTTAAATAACATCTGAAAAATGAGTCTGACAGGAAAAAAAATCGGGATTCTTTTTGAAGCCGATTATTACGAAAACGAGATTTTCTACTACAAATACCGTTTCCCCGAAGAAGGCGCTGAAGTACATTTTCTCTCGCGCCTTTGGGGTCAGGAACGGTTGACTTTTCACGGGCATGAATACAAAGTTCCGATGGAATGTTGGGAATCGTTTGAAAATATGAGCGACGAAGAACTTCGGACTTACAGCGCCATCATCGTTCCTTCAGGAATGGTTTCCGACCGTTTGCGCTGGACCGAAGATGTTACAAAAATTCCACCGGCAGCCGAATTCCTGAAAAGAGCTTTTGCTGAAAAAAGTATCCTGAAGGGAATTATTTGTCACGGATTGTGGCTGACAGCGCCCATTTCAGAAGTAATAAAAGGACGGAAACTGGTATGCCACAACAACCTGATTGGCGATGCGAAAGCCTACGGCGCAATTTATACCGATGAAGACGTGGTGGTTGATGGCGACCTCGTTACTGGGCGTTCCGGCGGACATGCACATTTATTCGCGAAAAAAATAATTGAAATTCTATCAAAATAACTATAAATGGCAAACTCAACCTTTTCACACATCGGATTGGTAGCAAAAGATCCAATCAGGCTGGAAGAATTTTACACCCAATATTTTGGTTTTAGAAGAACGCGCGTTTATGCACCCGGTCCCGACCAGGTGGTGATGATAAAAAAAGACGCGATGTATTTCGAAATATTCAAAGCAACTGAAGAACGACCCGACAATGCTCCGATTGAAGCCGGCCCCATGTATCCCTGCTGGCGGCATGTATGTTTTGCGGTTGAGAACCTCGATGAAATGCTAAAGGAACTGGAAAATGTTGCGAAAATTACTTTAGGCCCGGCCGATATGAGCGCATTTATCCCCGGAATGAGGGTTGCCTGGCTTGCCGATCCCGAAGGAAACATCATCGAAGTGAGCGAAGGCTATAAAGACGAATATTAATTAAACCAACAAACTCCATCAGGATTAAACCTTCAATTCATGAACGTTTTTATACACGGCAAGCATATCTGGTGGCAAAAACCAAAGATACGGACAGACGAAAACATTGATAAAGAGCGGAAAGCCTCGTGGCTGGAACTTTTTTACGATCTGATGTTTGTATCCATTCTTGCCCAGTTATCGCATTCGCTCTTCAAACATATTTCGTGGGAAGGCTTTGGCGAGTTCATCTTTTTATTTATTCCTGCCTGGTGGATCTGGAACAGCATTACTTACTACAACGAGCGATACGAAATGAACGATATCCGTCACCGGATATTCACCTTTCTGAATATGATTCCTTTGGCTGGAATCGCGTTTTCGGTTCATGGCGCAATGGGCGATAAAGCAAACATATTTGCCGTGTCCTACCTTATCTCGCGCATCCTGCTGATTTATTTGTGGCTTACCGCCGGAGAAACCAAGCTCGAAAGAAGGCTTTCCTATATTTTTACTTCCGGATTTTCTATATCAGTTATCATCTGGATCGTTTCAATTTTTGTTCCGGCGCCATATAAATTTATTTTGTGGGGAACCGGCCTGTTCATCGATATGATTACGCCAATTGTAACCCTCAAAACACAGGCACAGTTGCCTAAAATAAGCACTTCTCATATTCCTGAACGTTTTGGACTATTGGTAATTTTAACCATAGGCGAAACGGTGGTCGCCTCTGTAAACGGACTTTCCTCTGCTGATTTATTCACCTGGGGAACTGCTATTTCCTGCATATTGGGATTGTGTATTTCATTTCTTATCTGGTGGCTGTACATCGACCATGTAATGTACCGGGTTTTTAAACGAAATGTATGGCACATTCTGGGCTGGAGCTATTTGCATTTGCCATTGACAATGTCTATCACTGCAGTCGGATCAGGAATTCTGGCAATTTTCACGACTTCTCCGGAAAATCTTGTTCCATTTCCGGTTCACTGGTTATTGTGCGGCGCAGTTGCCTCAACCCTGCTGATAACCGGTCTGCTCGGACTTGTTTCCGAAAACGAAGACCACCACCATAAGGTAATCGTATTTCACAGGAAGAATAACCAAATGCTGTTTTCTTTCAAAGTAATAAGTGCAGCCCTGGCCATCGCCATAGGAATTTTTGGCAGTTCATTTAATATGTTCGTACTACTTGGCTTATTGGGTACAATTCTGGCTATTCCGGCCATACAGGGTTTGCATTTATGGCTATCATCACAGTTGAAAATCAATTAAAAACTTAATAAAGGAGATAAACAATGGAAATCAATTTCACCTTTTCAGACACAATCGCCGGTTATGTTACCGATTTCAATTTAAGCGAACGCAGTTTTAAATTAAAAACTTCCGATGCCCGCGAGTTTAAAGCTTTTTTAACCGACAATTGCTACGCACGTTATGCCCGAAACCTGAATGAAGGCTACCAGGATGCTACCGGCGACATATACAAACTGCTGGCCCTGCCCCGTCAAATGGTTTTTGCTTATGGCACTTTTTACCCCGGAACCGAACAGTCTGAAACAATATTTCAGGCGCAGTGGCTGGTTTTCCCCGGCAAGGGTCCCGGAATTTACCGGCACGAGGAACCGGATTGGTGGATCAACCAAATCGACTCCATTGCACACAGCTACCTCAACTGGCAATTCAACCACCCTCACGAGCCTATCGATTATTCGAAATACCGCACGATGCTCCAACTTGGCGGCGCAAAAAAAGGCGATTTCTTGCAGGAAACAGACACCATTTCACGGCTGGTTTTCGGATTTGCTTCGGCCTACCTGTTAACCGGGAAAGAGGAATTCTTGGAAGGCGCAGAAAAAGGAACCGAATACCTGCGCGATCACATGCGCTTCTACGATGCCGACGAGGACATTGTATATTGGTATCACGGTTTAAAAGTTGAAGGCGACAAAGAGACAAAATTGCTCACCTCCGAATTTGGCGACGATTACGATTCGCTCCCGATGTATGAGCAGATTTATGCTTTGGCAGGTCCAACGCAAACCATGCGCATTACAGGCGATCCAAAAATCATGTCCGACATCGAAAAAACGCTGTCTTTGTTTGAGAAATTCTTTAAAGACGAAGCTGGAATGGGCTATTTTTCGCACATCGACCCAATTACACTCGATCCGAGAGCCGAATCGCTGGCTCATAACCGTGCCCGCAAAAACTGGAATTCGGTGGGCGATCATGCCCCTGCCTACCTGATTAATCTTTACCTGGCAACCGGCGATCCGAAACATGCCGAGTTTCTGGAATACACCTTCGATACCATCACAAAATATTTTCCCGATTACGAAAACAGTCCATTCGTTCAGGAAAAATTCTTTGAAGACTGGAGCAAAGACCAAAGTTGGGGCTGGCAGCAAAACAGGGCGGTTGTCGGTCATAACCTGAAGATTGCATGGAACCTGATGAGGATGCAATCGCTGAAACCAAAACCTGAATACATCGAATTTGCCCGTAAAATTGCTGAATTAATGCCCGAATACGGGTGCGACAGACAGCGCGGCGGCTGGTACGATGTGGTGGAAAGAACAAAAAAACCGGATGGCAAACATCCCGAATTTGTATGGCACGACCGGAAAGCCTGGTGGCAACAGGAACAGGCAGTTTTGGCCTACCTGATTTTGCACGGCATTTTAAAAGATGATGAATACAACAAACACGCCCGAGAAGTGGCCGCTTTCTACAACTCATTTTTCCTCGACAACGACGATGGCGGAGTTTATTTCAATACACTAGCCAATGGCTTACCATACCTTTTGGGCAACGAACGTTTCAAGGGAAGCCACTCCATGAGCGGTTACCACAGCATGGAACTTTGCTATTTATCGGCAACATACATCAACCTGCTGATCACCAAGCAACCACTGTTCCTGTACTTCAAACCGATGCCAAACGGATTTAAAGACAATATCCTACGGGTTTCTCCTGATATTCTTCCTCCCAACAGCGTGTTTCTAGAAGAATGTTTTATCGACGACGAACCTTACACGAATTTCGATGCAAACAACCTAACCGTTCAATTGCCTGAAACCGACAAGCAGGTTCGAGTGAAAGTGAAAATCTCACCCAAATCGTGGTTGGATTAATTTGAATCCTTTAAAAATTGAGACAATGAACGTAAGTATCAGTAAAAACGAAAATATCGTAATAATAACGGCTGAAGGAAGTATCGACAGCAAAACCGCCGGAGATCTTCAGTCGCAAATTATGGGAACAGTCGCCGAAACGAACAATGTGCTGCTCGATCTTTCCGGTGTCAGTTATGTATCCAGCGCCGGATTAAGAGTTTTGCTGATGATTTACCGGCAAATTAAATCGAAAAACGGAAAGGTAATTCTGGTTGGAGTTTCCGAAGAAATCAGGGATGTGATGTCGATGACAGGATTCATCAATTTTTTCGAAATTACCGACTCCATCGAAAATGCACTTAACTCATTTTAAACGCCATGGCCGAATTCGATACCAGAATTGATTACTACCCCACGCATGAGTTTGAGGGAATAAAATACCGGCGGGGACACGTGTTGCCTTTTGGTGCAACAATGGTTCCCAACGGCGTTAATTTCTCGATTTATTCAAGTTCGGCAACTTCGTGCACGCTGGTTTTGTTCGAGAAAAACGCAGAGCAACCTTTTGCTGAAATTCCATTTCCGAAGGAGTTCATGATCGGGAATGTCTATTCGATGATTGTTTTCGATCTTGACTATGAAACACTGGAATACGGTTACCGCATGGATGGACCTTTTGAGCCCGAAACCGGACATCGTTTCGACAAGGGAAAAATACTCTCCGATCCTTATGCAAAAGCCATCGGAGGTCGCGACACGTGGCTGGCACCACCCAACTGGGACAAACTTTATCCATTCCGTTCGCGGTTGGTTTTTGAAGATTTCGACTGGGAAGGCGACAAGCCACTCGAAACTCCGATTGAAGATCTGATTGTATATGAAATGCACGTCAGGAGTTTTACCAATCATCCCAATTCAGGAGTAAAATTCAAAGGGACTTTTACCGGACTCAAAGAGAAAATACCTTATTTACTTGAATTGGGTATCAATTGCGTTGAACTGATGCCTATTTATGAGTTCGATGAATACGAGCACAGTAAAAAAGATCCAGAAACCGGCGAATTGCTTGTTAATTACTGGGGTTACAGCACACTCAATTTCTTTGCGCCTAAGTCGGGTTACGCGGCTACCGGCAAATATGGTATGCAGGTTGATGAACTCAAAACGCTGATCAAGGAACTTCATACCAATGGCATCGAAGTTTTGCTGGATGTTGTTTTCAACCACACTGCCGAAGGCGATCACCGCGGGCCAACCATTTCGTTCAAGGGAATTGATAACAAGACTTATTACATGCTCACGCCTGAAGGTTATTATTACAACTTTTCAGGAACGGGCAACACACTGAACTGCAACCATCCGGTTGTGCGCAGCATGGTGCTCGATTGTTTGCGTTACTGGGCTTCGGAATATCACATCGACGGTTTCCGGTTCGATTTGGCTGCAATACTTGGACGGTCGCAGGACGGAAGTCCGTTGAGCAACCCTCCCCTTCTCGAATCACTGGCTTACGACCCGGTTCTGGCAAAATGCAAACTGATCGCCGAAGCCTGGGATGCAGGTGGATTGTACCAGGTTGGTTCATTCCCGTTTTATGGCCGCTGGGCCGAATGGAATGGAAAATACCGGGATACCATCCGTAAATTTCTGAAAGGCGACGAAGGTGTGATCGGTGATTTATCGCAACGGATTCAGGGATCGCCCGATATGTATTGGGCACGGGGCGCAACTGCCGGCATCAACTTTATAACCTGTCACGATGGGTTTACCTTGTACGACATGGTTGCTTACAACCAAAAACACAACGAAGCCAACGGCGAAAACAATCAGGACGGAAACAACGACAACCTAAGCTGGAATTGCGGCTGGGAAGGCGAAACCAACGATGATTACATCAATACACTCAGGCACAAACAAATAAAGAATGCGCTTGCAATTCTGATGGTAAGTCAGGGTGTTCCGATGATTTTGATGGGAGATGAAATGGGGCGCACCCAATATGGGAACAACAATACGTATTGTCATGACAATGAACTTAACTGGCTGAACTGGGAGCTAAAAGAGAAGAATGCCGACCTCTATAATTTTGCAAAACACATCATTAATTTCAGGCGCAATCACCCGGTATTCAGGAATAAAGATCATTTCAGGAATGCCGATTACATGAATACAGGTTTTCCTGACATTTCCTTTCATGGCAAAAAACCCTGGCAGGCCGATTGGTCTCCGTCAAGCCGTATTTTCGCGTTTATGCTCGACGGTGGCCATGCAAAAAGTGGATTTGTAGGAGATGATATTTTGTATGTCGCCATGAATATGCACTGGGAATCAATCGGTTTTGAATTACCACAATTACCTGAAGGAAAGCAATGGCATGTATCGGTAAATACAGAAATGCCTTCGCCTTTCGATTTTCATCCGATATCGAATGAACCCCGGATTGAAGACCAGCATAATTTTATGGTTGGGGCACGCTCAGTAATTATCTTAATTGGCAAATAGTCCCACAATATTTCGGAAAACAGCCAAAGGCAGAATAACTGAAGAAAATGGAAGCAATCAAAGGCAATAGAAAACATATTTTTCTACCCCAACGGGGTAAAATATCAATAACCCCGGGTGAAGTGAAACGGAACCCGGGGACAAAAGAACAGGAGCAATATCCGTCCGCGGTATTATGCAAATCAAGGCTTTTCCCATTTTTCGGACGGAATGGCGTAAGTCTTAAAAAGTAGTTTCAGAATAAAATTAATCACACAAAATCAAATTAAAAGGAGGACACACGATGAGTTTATCAGTTAAATCAGAAGTTATTGAAAATGTTGCAATAATAACGATAGAAGGCGCTTTGGATTCTTCAACTGCATCACAATTGCACGAAGAAGTCCAGAAAATTATTCAGCAAAATCCCACGGAACTGGTGCTAAATGTTGAAAATCTGGACTTCATGGCATCTGCCGGATTGAGGGTAATCATTTTTGCCAAGCAAAAATTAGGTTCAGCAGTTAAACTATTTCTGGTAAAACCACAAGAACAGGTAGTGGAAACGCTCCGGATGACCGGCCTGTTATTCAGTGTAACCATTGTAGATAAATACCCTGAATAAAATGGACACAACCACTGAATTCAGGAAATTTAGCGCCAATTTGGATTCACTGGAGCCAATCCGTGAATTTCTAACCGGTTTAGCAAATAAGCTTGGATTGGATAAAAGCAGGACCTACAAATTATGCCTGGCTGTTGACGAGATTGCCACAAACATCATTAATTACGGCTATCTCAAATCAGGAATAACCGATGGAATGATCGATGTAATTGTGGATTCAAACAAAGAATTGTTAACTGTAACTCTCGAAGATACGGCTATCCCGTTTAATCCGTTTGAGAATAAACTTCCCGGCGAAGTTGATCTGGCCTTACCGCTCGAAGAAAGACCGATTGGTGGACTTGGGATTATGCTTGCCAAAGAAAATGTAGATGAATTTCGATACGAATTTGAAAACGGGAAGAACAGGAACATTTTCTGTGTAAATCTCAAATAGATACTTAAATCGTTCCAATTATTTTAACCCTGACAGACAAAAAGCTATGTTAATAAAACACTCCATTAAGCAAAAAATACTCCTGCTGGTATTTCTAATCATCCTGATAAGTGTAGGCTGTTTTACAATGCTAAGTATCAATTACACCCAAAAGTCCGAAATAGAAGATATCGATCAAGTGCTTTTGTCGGCTGCTTACGGAGCAAAATTTATTGTTGGGGACGAATATCACGATTCAATTGAAGACTCAACATCGGTTACTCCGGAAGAATATGCCAGGATAGTAAGTTCATTGGCAGAATTTGTAAAAAAAATTGATGTTAAAGAAGTTTATACCTATATCAAGCTCGGTGGTGAATTGCGCTGGACATCAGGAAGCCTCGCTGCCGATACTTTCTATGGCAAATATTTAGACAAACCTGAAAAGCTTCAGGAAATATATTTTAAACCATTCAGGGACAACAAACCGGTTTTCATCAGTTACGAGGACATGTACGGAGCCGTTCGATCTGTTTTTATCCCATTTAAAACTGCAACTGGAAAAACATATATTGTGGGTGTTGATTATTCGCGTGAGTATATCAAAGATCTTGTTTCTAAAATTGCAGTTTGGTACGCGCTTTTGGGATTGGGTATTCTGATTATTTCGGTTTCTCTGGCCTATTTCTTTATCAATCAAATTTCAAAACCACTCAAAAATCTGGTATCCTATACGCACGAATTGGTAAATAATAACTTTCAGCTTACCGATAGCACTCAAAACTATCTCAATGTTTATTCTTCGAGCTACAAAGATGAGGTGGGCAAACTTTCGGGCGCTTTTCTATCGATGCAAGTATCGCTCAAACAGTATATCGTTGACCTCCGCACAACAACCATCGCCAAAGAAAGTATGGAAGGCCAGTTACGGATTGCTACAGCAATTCAGATGAGCATGATCCCCAATGAAACCTTTCCCGGTCAAACGGTCTTTACTATTTCTGGATTTATGCACCCTGCAAAGGAAGTTGGGGGCGATTTGTACAACTATTTTATGATCGACGACGACCATCTGGCTTTTACAATTGGCGATGTTTCCGACAAAGGTATTCCGGCAGCGCTGTTTATGGCCATGACCAATACACTTATTAAAGCCATCACTTTGAGCGGATTAAGTCCTGCTGAAGTGTTATTCAAAGCCAATAACGAACTTTGTAAAGAAAACGAACAATGTATGTTTGTCACCTTACTCCTTGGCATCCTTAATTTAAAAACAGGCGAAGTGGAATTCGCAAATGCTGGGCACAATCCGTTTATTGTAATGAAAGGCAACAAGTTCTCTGAATATCGTAAAATATCGCCGGGAATGGTTTTGGCGGCTTTCAGTGATGTAAACTATGTGAATGAACGATTTATCCTGAACCCGAACGACACCATTTTCATGTACACCGATGGAGTAACAGAAGCAATGAACAGGGATCATCATCTTTTTGGAGAAGAAAGACTGCTCGAATCGATCAAGAAAACGGGTTCACTGTCGGTAAATGATTTAATTGATGAGACAATGAAAGAAGTGAATCTTTTTGTTGACGGGAATGAGCAATCAGACGATATTACCATTTTAGCATTGCGGTTACTTTCGTAAAACGAACCTAACCTAAACCTAAACAGCTTTGATAATTGATATATTTTAGAGGATATGCAAACATTGGATAAACGGTTGCATATCCTCACTCCTATTTCACCAACTCTGCGGCCAGCTCCTTCAAATTCTTTCCTGAAAAATTTCCTGAAGTCATGAGCAGTAAATTGGCATTTTGCCAGTTTTGAGTTTTCAGGAAAGCAAAAAGCTCATCCGAATCGGTCAAAACCATCAGTCCCGGCGAATCGAAAGCTTCTGCAACTTGTTGTTCTGTAATGGGCTCCAGTTTTTTGTGTTCAATGGTATGCGGATTAAAATATACAATGGCCAGATCAGCGGCATCCATGCTGTTTTTATACTGCGGAAGGAATTCCTTTTTGAGCGAGCTAAAAGTGTGCAATTCCAAACAAGCTACCAGTTTCCGCTCCGGAAACTGCGTTTTAACCGCTTCTGTTGTGGCTTTCAGTTTCGAGGGCGAATGAGCAAAATCGTTAAAAACCACACTATCTTTAGTTTCAGCCAGCACTTCCAAACGGCGGGCAGCCCCTTTAAATTGAGCAATAGCAGTATAAAACTGCTCGTCGGTCAAACCCAATTGGCGGCAAACCAATTGTGCCCCTGAAATATTTTGCAGATTGTGGTCGCCAAATATCTGCAACTTGATTTTTCGGTTTCCGGCTACCAAATAAGTTATCCCGTTTTCGATCACTGATTCGTGCGAATGGTAGGGCAATTTATGAATATCAGCGCGGCTTTTAGCTGCAACCTGCTGTAAATTTTCATCATTCCCGAAGTAAACAAGCGAACCGTTTGGCTCAATCAGATCGGCAAAAATCTGGAACTGTTCCACGTAAAACGGGAATGTTGGGAAAACATTGATGTGGTCCCAGGCAATACCGCTCAGCAAAGCAATATTCGGAAAATACAGGTGAAATTTTGGGCGGCGGTCAATGGGCGACGACAAATATTCATCTCCTTCGAAAACGGCAATTTTTGCGGCTTCCGTCAGCGAAACCATCGTGTCGAAACCTTCAAGTTGTGCGCCAACCATGTAATCGAAAGCTATGTTGTTGTACTGCAAAACGTGCATGATCATTGAAGTGATGGTCGTTTTCCCATGACTTCCGCCAATTACCACACGGGTTTTATCCTTGGTTTGTTCGTAAAGGTATTCAGGATAAGAAAAAATCTTCAGCCCAAGTTCCTGAGCCCGCAACAATTCAGGATTGTCTTGCCTGGCGTGCATTCCCAAAATTACGGCATCCAATTCAGGAGTGATGCTTTCAGGAAACCAACCTTCGTGTTCGGGCAACAATCCATGTTTTTTCAGGCGGCTTTTCGACGGCTCAAAAATCTCATCATCGGAACCGGTGACCAGATAACCCTTTTTATGCAGGGCAATGGCAAGGTTGTGCATGGCGCTTCCGCCAACAGCTATAAAATGTACTCTCATTTTTCTGAAAATTTGAAGGCTGAATTAACTCAAGAATAGCTGTTTAAATTTTAAAAACCAGACTTAGTCCAATTTTAGGGATAATCTTCGTTCTTTTTCCCTTTGTAACAATCTCTGCTTCATCCACTAAATGTTCAAAAAGAAAGTAGGAAGCACCCAATTCAGGCTGAATAAATATTTTAGGTGTAATAGGAATCTTTCGTATAAAGTAAAAATCGAAGTAGGCCGCAGTTGATTTTTCGTGGATGCTTTGCTCAACTAAAAACGAAATACCTGTGTTTACTGCCCATAATTTTTTGCGTATTTTACGATCAGGCTTTCCGAAATAAATAGAATGGATTAAAGCTAATTCGTACAACGTCCCATTTTCATCGTTCATAAAATCAGACCCAAAGCTTATACCCAACCGGCTACTAGGCATATAGTGCAAGCCAATTCCGGCATGGTAAATTCCCGGTACCGAAGCACCAACAATAACATCAATATCATTATTATAAGGCTGCGCGTTTGTAAAACCGGCCAAGGATAACAATGCTGCCAGCAAGATGATCTTTAAATTCATTTTCTTTTTATACATGGTTGAATGAACGCCAAATCTATACCTAAATTGTTGAAACACCTAAAAATTACTGATCTTCGCAATTTAATTTCAATTGAAACATGGCTCAAAATAAATTCCGCATACTATTTTTTGGCTGGGCAGCCCTACCAATCTGGCTGGCATTGGCAACATTTGGCTTAACAGAACTTTTTTCACGGCATCCCGGAGTTACCGAAACCGTTTATTCACAAACGTTCTATCCGATAGTTGCGTTTCTTTTGTCGTTCGTAAACAAATGGGTTTCGTTTTCGTTGGACGATGCATTTTACGGATTGCTGGCACTTTTCCTGGTGGTACTTGTCATATTAGTCATTTTCAGGAAAATACAATTTGGCCGTTTTCTCCTGATGGTTATACAAACTTTGGCAGTCTGTTACGTACTTTTTTACTGGTTTTGGGGTTTTAATTATTACCGGACAGGTATCAACGAGCGACTTTCCATCACCAAATCGAAACCCGACACAGTTCAGTTTGTCCGTGTTCTAGAAAACCTGATTGCCCAAACAAATGCTTCGTATTGCACCTACGAAAATGTAAGTTTTTCAACCATTAATTCGTTGGTTGAAGCTTCTTACAAAAAGAACGCTTCTTTCCTGAAGGTGAAATATCCGCAGGGGAACCGGCGACCGAAGCCTATCACTTTAAGCAATTTCTTCGCAAAAGCCTCGATTGCCGGTTATTACGGACCTTTCTTCAGCGAAGTTCACCTGAACGACAGTTTGCTGATGATAGAATATCCGCAGGTTTTGGCCCACGAATTTGCGCACCAGTTTGGCATTACCAGCGAAGCCGAAGCCAATTTTTACGGCTGGCTGGTTTGTGCGCAAAGTGATTCGAAGCATCTTCAATACTCAGCGAATATCAGTATGGTGAATTACTTTTTGTCACAGTCGAAACACCTGCATAATTTTCCAGAATTAGTCCGTCAAATCGACAAACCTGTAATTGACGACATCCGGAAAGTGCAGAAACACTGGGAAAATATGAGAAATGAAAAAATCGACAAGGCGGCAGGAAAAGTGAACGATGTGTATCTGAAAACCAACAAAATAGAAAAAGGCATTGAAGATTATTTCGGGGTCGTTCAGTTTGTGATGGATTTTGAAACCGACTCGGTAGCGCAAAAAAAGAGTGGAAAGTAAAAGCCCCATCCCCAACCCTTCCCCAAAATAGGGAAGGGAGTTTGGGCAATCTTAATTCAGATTATTCTGTCATTATTGAACTTCAACTGTGCTCTTCTTATCAAATCTTCTCAAAAAAGGAAATCTGCTTCAATTCTTTCAGTACTCAGCCCCCTTCCCTTTCGGGGAAGGGTTGGGGATGGGGCTCCTTTTTCTTACTTTAGCCGGAAATTTCAAACATCAGAAACATGCAACTTCACCCAATACATGCCGGAAACTTTAGCTGCGACGGAGGTTCGCTGTTTAGCGTGATCCCGAAAACGATGTGGTCGAAGGTTTATCCTGCCGATGAAAACAACATCACAAAGTTGACATTGCGCTGTTTGCTGGTTGATTTGGGCGAACGAAAAATCCTGATTGAAGCGGGAGTTGGAAACCATTATCCTGAAAAAGTACAGCGAAACAACGGCCATGAAGAAACCGATGCGATCGAAAAATCGCTGGCAGAAAAAGGCTATTCACCTGAAGATATTACCGATGTGCATTTCACCCATCTGCATTGGGACCATTGCAACGGTGCGGTAATCAGCGAAAACGGACAGTTAAAACTTCAGTTTCCGAATGCCACGCACTGGTGCAGCAAACAACAATGGGAACATTCCAAAATCTCCAATATCCGTGAGCGCGCGGCTTATTATCCTGAAATACTTGATTTCCTGAAAACTGAAGGGAACATGCAATTGGTTGAAGATGCATGTGAATTATTCCCCGGAATTTCAGTACGAATGTTCGACGGACACACGCCCGGACAGATGATTCCGTTCATCGATTCAGGAGAAAAAACCTACGTTTACATGTCTGATTTAATTCCGACTGCGGCAAATGTTCCAATCGTTTGGTTGGCATCCTACGATTTGTATCCGGTGACTGCGATGGAAGAAAAAGAAACTTTCCTGAAAGAAGCGGCAGAAAAGAACTACATCCTATTCTTTGAACACGACTTTTACACCGAATGCGCTACAGTTGAATGGACAGAGAAAGGTCCAAAAGTGAAGGAAAAGTTTAGGTTTTAGATAAACTGAGCGGTTGACTTGGAGTCACCCGATAAGTATCAAAAAAGTAAACTTTATTTTTCCATCGAAAATCGACCTTGACAAAACAAAGGTTTTTCCTATTTTTACACAGCAATGAAGAGAGAAATCCCTTATACAAATACGATATCTAATAAAAACAGCCAATACGAAGATTTACAACAGATTCAAAATTGTATTCGTTATTATTTGCGCCACCCAAAACCGATTGAAAAATGAACCATCCAGATGGAATTACAAATTATTCAAAATAAAATATACGAAATACGCGGTCAGCGGGTAATGTTAGATTTCGATTTGGCAGAACTCTACGGCACTGAAACAAAAAGGCTCAAAGAGGCTGTGCGTCGTAATATGGAACGAATTGAGGGGAACGATTTTATGTTTCAATTGACTAAGGATGAAATTGAAATACTTTCAAGAACGCAATTTGCGACCTTGAACAAAAACCAACAATAATCTATTTTTTATGCCTGAAAATTTGCAAATCCATTCTTCCAATATTCAAAATAAGATCTATACTATTCGTGGTGAACGCGTTATGATTGATCGTGATTTAGCTGAAATATATGGAGTGGAGACACGAACCTTAAATCAGGCAGTAAAGAGAAATTCTGAACGTTTTCCGTCTGATTTTATGTTTCAACTTACTGATATTGAGTTTCAGCATTGGAAATCACAAATTGTGATATCCAATACTGTTAATATGGGCTTAAGAAAAAAGCCTTTTGTTTTTACCGAACTTGGTGTTGCGATGCTTAGCAGTGTGTTAAATTCAAAAACTGCGATTCAAATAAATATGAATATTATGCGTGCTTTTGTAGCAGTCCGCAATATGATGTCAATTAGCCCAGAAGATAGAATTTCAGAACTTCATTCCGAACTTCAAACGCTGAAAGACTATATCGAAGAAGTTTTTACTGATTACAATGATATGAACGAAGATACCCGTTTGCAAATTGAATTGATCAATCAATCCCTGGCTGAACTGCATATCGACAAAAAACAAAATTCAAAACATCGAAATAAAATTGGATATTTGGCTAATAAAAATGACGACGAATAATTAGAGATAAATAACTGTAATTTAAAATATTAACATAGCATTTTGCTATTGTTCGCGCCCTCAGAAACCTCGGAAATTTCTTTAAGCGAACCACAAGAATAGAATCAATAAGCGAATGCTCGCGCCAAACGGCGTGGGCTTTTGACTTATCATTCTTGTGTGGCCTCCGAGGGCCTTGAGGGCGGGTAAGACGGGGTCCACGCTTTTTTTGTGGGTTTATCCTTACCTGAACTTTTGATAAAACCCAAAGACCAAATCAAACATATCCAATTTTCATTGATAATAGAACGGGCTGTATTGTTGGTTACGGTGCATCTTTAGCTTCGAGAGTTAAAGATGGCAGTTTTATTGGTGAACCTAAAGATTTTAAATTTGATTTTAATGAAGCCCCAATTGGAACTTCTGCTCTGTGGCCAATTTCTAGTAAAGGTAATGAATGTGTTTGGCGTTTAATTCCTTCAAGACTGATGAAAGATTGGGGAAATGGCTATATTAAGGTAAGTTCAAATACGTCAGATAAGAATCCAAACAAGTTTAGTGTCCAATATCTTCCAGAAGGAGTAATTAAGAAAATTAAAACCGGAGAATTAGATGTGATAGGCACCGAAGAAGGACGACCTACTCTATTCTTTGGAGAAAACAAAACCGTTGGAAGTGAAATTCCCACTATTTGGTTTGAAAAACTTTTTTACACAAATAAAGGTTCTGGTTTACTGAAAGATATATTACTAAACAACAAATTTGCCTATCCAAAACCAATAGAACTAATATTTGAGACTTTAAAAGGGACTTCACAATCGGGAAGTGTAATTCTTGATTTCTTCGCTGGTTCCGGAACCACTCTCCACGCCACCATGCAATTAAATTCCGAAGATGGAGGCAACCGGCAGTGCATTTTGGTCACCAACAACGAAAACAATATTTGCGAAGAGGTTACCTACGAGCGTAACCGCAGGGTAATACAAGGCTACACCAACAGTAAAGGTGAATGGGTGGCTGGCTTATCCAATAATAATTTAAGGTATTACAAAACTGAGTTTGTACCCAGTGCAAAAACTGAGATCAATCGCCGCCGACTTACTCAATTATCAACTGAGTTATTACAAATTAAAGAAGATTGTTACACCGACATTACCGAAGCTGAAGGTTTCGACCTGAACCATTGCAGTATCCACACCAACGAACGCGGCAAATATACAATAGTGGTTTATTACAGCCGCACCCAGATAGAAGTAACCGAACAGCTCTGCGTCTGGATTGCATCGCGCACCGATATAACAGAAAAGGTAAAAATTTATGGTTTCAGCAGCGAACCTTAAGTACTGGCCGACGATTTTTACGAAGTAGCCGAACGGATTTCAGCGGTGCCATTGCCCGATGCCATTTACAATGCCTACCGCTCCACTTTCCGCACATTAAAACTAGACAAAAGAGTCTCAGCCCCAAAAAATAAAGAGCCTGAAACAAGACAAGAATAAATTTAAACTATGCACATCCTAAAAGAATATCAGGAAAAAGCCGTTGAAAGGCTCATTGAATATACCTGCGATGCACTGCAAATGGCCAACCGGAAAATTCAAATGTTGCTGAAAGCCCCAACCGGTGCAGGAAAAACAGTGACCCTGGCAGCCTACCTCTCGCAATTGGTGCAGGAGTTGGCACTTCGACCAAATTTACCCCGCGATGTTGCATTTATCTGGCTTGCGCCCAATACGCTGCATCTGCAAAGTTATGACTCATTAAAAGGTTTTTACAGCGAACTGAACGATCTGAAGCCCTTGCAAATCGAGGATCTGTCGGGAGAAACAGAGTTGCAGGCAAAAGATCTTCTGTTTATTAATTGGAGCAGTGTGGATAAAGAAAAAAACACTTTCCGCAGAGACAACGAACAAAACTACAACCTTCAAACATTGGCTGAGCGGACGGCATCTCGCGGCACTGAAATCATTGTAATCATTGATGAAGCGCACCTTTCGGCCTTCACCGGTGAACAGGCAAAGGCGGTATTGAAAATGATCAATGCAAAAATCGAAATATCGGTTACGGCAACACCCAAAACACAACCTGATATGAGTGTGGTGATTCAGCGCCAAAAAGTTGTTGCCGCTCAAATGATCAAAAAAGGGGTTCGGCTCAACATCGATTTATCGGAAACTGAACAGCGTGGGCAAATGCTCGAAACGCACCTGCTGCGAAAGGCCATGCAAAAGCGCGACGAAATAGCCAAAGCCTATCAGGATGCCGGCATTGACATCAATCCGCTTTTGTTGATTCAGTTACCTTCCGAAAAAGTTACATTGACTGACGAAGACCGCAACCTGCGCGATTACATGGAAGGTTTTCTGGATTCGGATTACGGCATCAATACTAAAAATAACCAACTCTCAGTTTGGCTTTCCGACAGCAAGGATAAAATCAACTTAGACGATATAGAAAAGCCCAATGCGATGCAAAAGGTACTGATATTTAAGCAAGCCATATCTCAGGGTTGGGATTGTCCGCGCGCTGCCGTGTTAATTATTTTCAGGGAAATAGGCAACCCGACCTTCGGTATTCAGACCGTTGGACGTATTTTGCGAATGCCACAGCAAAAGCACTACGAAAACGAATTGATCAACTTTGGCTATGTTTATACCAATCTGCAGAACAAAATTATTCAGATCGTTGCCGATGATCTGGACTATTTCAGCATGCAAATTGCCAAACGGAAAGATTGTTTTCTTTACGACCGTTTAACCACCGCTTTCAGGGTAAACGACCGTGCCGCTGCCGGCTATTTGCTGAGTAGTTTTGAACGAATCTTTTTCAAAAAAGTGGAAGAACGATATGGAGTAAATCAAATACCCGAACGAGTCCTTTTTAATCAGGAAGAAACTGAGGCCATTCAGCAACAAACCGAAGCCAATCGTGCAGTTTTCAAGTCGCAGATGTGGAATCTAAATGTGACTGAGATAGAGATTTCGGTAGCTGCAGACATTACGATTGATGCTTATGAAGTGAATGCCATACTGGTTGACGGCGATCATTTGATGCACTTTGCCAAGACACAGGCAGAGTTGAGTGAGATGTTCGATCGGTTTTGCTACAATTCAATTACCCGTTTAAACCGCTCGAAAAGCTGGAAAACAATGCGCAATACATTGATCCGGTTTATGGAATATTATCTTGGTTACATTGAATTTGAAACCCGCAAGTTGCTGTTGCATGGCGATAATCAGGTTCGATTGATCGAGTTGATTAACGATTCGCTTGAAAGCTATGACATTTGGCAAAAGGAAAGGGGGAACAAACATTCCCGAATGGAAGAGCGAGGCTGGGAAGTTCCCGAAGAACGCGATTATCCGGAAATTTACAGTAAAAACGAAGCTGTGGAATTTCACGCATTGGTTCCGTTTTACGAAGCTGGAAGCGCATCAGCACCCGAAAAAGCATTTGCAATGGAATTGGAAAAGCAGGCTGAGCACATAGATTGGTGGTATAAAAACGGAGATAAGGGCAAAGAACATTTCGCCATACCATACAAAGATCTTCGGGAGGAAGATGCTCTCTTTTATGTAGATTTTATCGTGAAATTTAAATCGGGAATAACCGCTCTCTTTGATACAAAATCCAAAGGAAGCGACGCGGAAGCACCCAATAAGCATAAAGCTCTTTTGGCGTATTGCGAAAGGGAAAACGGAAAGCAAACCGATAGGAAATTGATAGGAAGTATAATCATTCCAGAGGAAATTGCCAAAGTGTTGACTTGGCGCTATTGCAGAGAACAAATATCAGATACACATGTATTAAAGGATTGGGATTATTTTAACCCCGCCAACATAGGTGCAAAAAAAAGCTGAGCGGATGACTTGGAGTTCTCCCAATGGAACTGGGATAAACAGTCGGGGAGCGACTCAAAGTCGCACTCCGACTGCCTTGAAAACTCAACTTTTTATTAATGCACCCGAAATTACAGTTTTAACAAGAACAATTTTGCCATGAACAGTATAGACAATGATTTATCCGAACAGCATACATCTTCATCGGGTATATTTATTGTTGAATTTACGATCATATTTTTCTCCTAATCTGTCAAATGCCAGCTTGGCTGAATCATTTGCAGATAGGCTTTCAATATCCATTCCATTGTCATCAGTTGGATAAGGGTATTCAAGTTTTACAATTTGAGGATGGGATTCTAATTTATGGATGAGTTTTTTACCTGTTTCAGTATTTGAATTAATTAATAAATGATTTCTGAGTTCGTCAATTCCATCTTTAACCGGAACATATCCTTCAGGGGCTGGTTCTGAAACCCGGTCAGGTTCAACAAACCAAACTACATCAGGATAGCGGCGAAGTTCTGTTATCAATTTCTGTCCGGCTACGGTGCTGGTTTCAATTTGAACTCTAACTGTCATATTGTGAATGAATTATTGTGAAAACGTATTACAAATATACAACCTTTTTTATTGAAGTTGAGTGATTGTAATTGCCAAACAAAACCAGACGAGTAATAACAAATTTGGATGACTATCACGAAAGTTTTGTGAATTTAGAAAAAAATAGCGGCTCATCCCATAAACAAACTGAGCGGGCAACTAAAAGTCACCCGCTCAGCAATTGTTATTTTCTTCGGGCTTCCGACTCCCGACTTCAGTCTTCCTTACGACAACACCGACATTGCAGCGCCAATCAAATTTGCATTGTCGATTCGTGAAATCTGTACTTCTTTATCGCCCAAACCTCCTTCAGCAAAAAGTTCTTTGAGGGTGGCATTTACGATGTCAACATATTTTGTATCGTGGGTTTTAACCTTGCTCCAGAATAAACTTCCTTCGGCCAAAACCTGAATTTTCTTCACCGATGGATCCGCTGAATTCAGGTTCATTACCAATCCTGCGATTGAAGCAGCTACCAGTTTTGCTGAGCGTTCATAAATCTGGAAGGCAGTTTCCACATATTCCAGTTTGAATTGCTCAGGATTATTCATCATTTTACTCAAACCTGCTGCATCCAGGTTAATATCCAATCCATCGTTCGGGAACGCAGCACGGAAAACGCGACCGAGGTACATGCCCGAAATCGCTTTTTCGAACCGCTGAAATCCTTTGTTGTCAGAATTGTTATCAACTTCCGCATCAAACGCAGTGAGGTTTGGCGGATTAAAATTGCCCGATTCAAGATTCACCGGAGTTTCGCCAGACCAACCTTCTAAATCCTGAATTTTTGGAATGTAATCGGAAGGGAAAAATGTGGCCATATTGGTACCTGTTCCCACGATCAGCCCAATGTAAGCATCGTAGCCGGGATTCATCAAACCTGCGAACAAGCTGGTAATGGTATCGTTTACAACCGCAATTTTATTGAAACTGCCATTCGTTTTTTCGTTCAGGTATTTAACCAATGGCCCACCGATTGGGTTCCCTGCCATACCTGCAATTTTTACTCCTTTTGTCCAGTTTATCAGTTCAGCATCGCCATTGGTAAGCGATTTGGCCGGATAAGAAAAGCAATATCCAATGGGGCAGTTCTTTGGAATATTTAACTGATTGATGGTCTGCGCCTGAGAATTATAAAGATCATCTTCGGTAAAACCTTCCATTTTCATTTCGGTGATGTCTTTTTCAGCCAAACCGGTAATTTCAGTTTTTTCACCAACCGAAACTATGGCAGCGCGGAAATTGGTTCCACCCAAATCGAAAACTACCGCATCACCTTTTATTCCATCTTTCTTCGGATGTATATAGGTTGGAAGACATTTGATTTCGGTACCATCGTTCTGAAGTCCTGTTTCGATTTTTTGCCTCAGGTCGTTGGCAATCTCGAGAAGTTGTTGGGTGCTTAGTGCAAATTGATTGTTCATGTTGTACTTATTAGGTAATGATTTATAATTTTGCAAGTCGCTAAATTAAGCAAATCATCTTGTTTCAGCAAGAGAACAATTTCTGATATAAAAATTGAGGCATAAAAAAAGCTCCCTGGTGTCAGGAAGCTTTTTTGTATTTTCAGCAAATCTTCATTTACTTATTTCTTCTTTTTCTGAGTGAAATAGTACGCTGCGCCACCAACAACAACCACCAAACCGCCAATGATGACAAAGATTAAAGTATTCGATGACTCTTCGGTGGTTTCATCTTCATAATAAACCGGATCCATGTTGTCAATCGAAATAGTATCGGTTGGTTCTTCAATAACAAACTCAAGTGAATCTTCGCCCTGTGCAGCTACAACAGCGGGAACTCCCATAAACAAAAGGCCTAAAAAGGCAAACATGATAAATTTTTTCATC
>JAUYMU010000027.1 GCA_030698405.1 Bacteroidota bacterium | reverse complement strand
ATGTCGTAATTGATTACCATATCGGCATCCTGTAAATTTTGGCCTTCGCTCAAAGCATCGGTAGCAATTAATAAATCAATAGGATTCTTTAACTTGTCATAAGTTTTCGAATCATTTTGCGCAATCCAATGAATCCATTCGTCATACGCTTCCAGTCCCTCTAAATTGGTCTTAAAGTTCCATTCTCTTTCTTTATAAAGCTTGGTATATGGTGCAAACCGTTCAAGAATAGGCTCGAAATTCTTTGTTTCTTCAGTTGAATCATCGGTTTTTGAACCGCTACCACTCACTAATCCGATATTTTTAAATCCACGTTTTGTCAACTGATCGAAAAGATATTCAGCGGTATCACGGTAAACCGTAAAAATGACCACTTTTTGATTGTTGTTATTATCCGACCGTTGTCTTTTGTGTATGATCTTTTCAATTAGAACCTGCAATTTTTCGTCATCGCTACGGTGGTTGTTTGGTTTAATTGCTTCTTTCTCAATTTTTCGCTCAAATTTCCGCAAGTTTACATAGAGGTTATCCAAAGCATCAATATCTTTTTTTAAATCTTTCTTGAATAATTCCAAATTTCCGGCTTCATCAATCTCTTTTATGCTGATTTTTAGTTTTTTACCTAAAGTGTACTCTTCAAAATCTTCATCCGATTCATCGCTAAAAATTTCCTGACCATTGTTTTGAAGTTCAATGTCAACTTTATTGTCCTGATAAGCCTTTATTCTATCCAGAGCATTTTGATGGTGATCTTTAATCTTTTGTACCGTTGAGTAAAATGAGAACCAAGATGATTCAAGGCGTTTTACCAACAAAATGTACATCATTTTTACCAGGAAAAATTCACGTTGTTTTTCATCGAATAGAATATTCTTTTCTACTGAATCGTCAATGCTCAAATAAAACGATGGCTGATAACCGGAAAGCATGGGGGGAAAGTGTTCAAACAACTCTTCGAAATTCTCGAAGTTACCCAAACTCCGGGGGGTTACGAATATATTTTCAGGTCTCTCGATCTTCGGAAAAAACAAGTCAGGCTGATGACCATTGATCATTTTCCGAGTCCTTGCAACCGTTAATGAATCGGTTAAGGTGAAAAAACCAGCCGGTAATTTCTTGATGAAATCACTTATTCTTGGGTTCGGTTCTTCACGCCAGTCATTAAACGCTTTTTGAGCTGAGCGAAAAGTATAATCAATATTTCGAATACCCAATGAATTCTCAAAGCCATTCACATTGCCCTGTATCATTAACTTAAACTGATTTCGAATGTCGTTTAATGAGTTGTTGATTGGAGTAGCAGACAACATCAGTACTTTAATGTCCTCATTGCTTTTTAAAACCTGATCCAATAGAAAGTTATACCTTTTTGACTTATCGTTCCGTAAATTATGGCTCTCGTCAATTACAATCAGTTTTGGTTTGTCGTTGGAGAAAAACTTATCGGCTCTATCGCTATATGACTCCAAACGTTCCATACTCATATCAGTATGAAACCGAATAAAGTAATCAAATTGATCTTTCTCAAATCTTGATTCCTGAAATTTTCTATATCGGTTCCAGTTATGCTGTAGTTTTTTAGGACATATTATTAGAACCTCACGACCTTGCAATTGAAAAAATTTCATAACTGCCAAAGCACTCCAGGTTTTACCCAAACCGACAGCATCAGCCAAAATCGCTCCATTGAATTTCTGGAGCATTTTAATCAAACTTAATGCACCTTTCTTTTGAAATTCGTAAAGACTATTGTAAATGACCGAGTTTTCCAATCTCCCAAGCTGCCTGTTAAATTCAGGGTCATTCAGATCGTCCATTATCTGTGAACCAAATAATTCAAACAGAACTTTGTAATACAATTCTCTGGGAGTGTATTCAATAAATATTTTCTCAATCTGGTCAATCAAATATTCTTTGAACGGAATTTTATCCGTTTTCCCATTTTCAAGAATGATTGTTTTGTATTTATGGGCTTGCGGTTTATCCCATAATTGGTCGAACCAATCAGTAAGTTCCTTGTATTGATTGTTGTTTCCTGTCTCCGCAATATTCAGTTCAATGTTGTTCGTGATTTTCAGACCAGTTCCGGCCTCTGTTAGGTTTGAGCTTCCGGAGATAAAATATTTATCACGATCATCTTTATTCTGTGGATAAAAAAGAAAACATTTAGCGTGGCAAAAATTTGGTTCAAGTGTTTTTGCTTCAACTTTATCCTGAAGTAAAAAATCAACTGATTCCCTTGCAAGTTTATTCAGTTTTAATGCGGCTTCAATGGTAATGTTTTCATTTAGCAGATCGAGAGGGCGGTTATCAATTGAATCCACATTTACAATATCACCAAGGACAAGTCTGTAATTGGTAATTTTCTCATTAACCTGATTCGACAAATAAGCCAATGCCCCAATAGTAAAGTATCCGGTAACAATATCGAGTTTTCCTTCATCAGTATATTTGGCAAGCCATTCATGGACTTTTAGGTTGCTGTTTTCGTTGTCTAATATCATGCGGTTTAATCGGTTTTTGGAAAAGCTATTTTCAAAATAATCGTTTAATCTGATTTTTGAGTATTAAAAGTTTAAAAGTAAGAATTCTGGTTAAATAAATGGCATCCAGTAATCAATAAATCATTTGATCGCTTTTATCATCCAATGGATAGGAAAATCACTGACTTCTCTAAAAAAACCAAGGCCAGTAAAGCAAAGAATTTAACTTCTTCTCTTTACTGGCCTTTATGTAGTTGTAAAAATTAACTCAGTCAATTTTTACATTAATAGCAAATCTTAAACGGTACGAAGATTAGTATTCTGATCTTCTGTTTCCACCGGTG
Organism: Bacteroidota bacterium; assembly: GCA_030698405.1. Lineage (GTDB taxonomy): Bacteria > Bacteroidota > Bacteroidia > Bacteroidales > Prolixibacteraceae > Aquipluma. The sequence continues at coordinate 20,952 of JAUYMU010000027.1, read as the reverse complement.
CTACCACCTCTGTTGAAACCGCCACCGCCGCCAGCGCTTCCGCCACGTTCACCGCCGCGTTCGCCACCACGATAGCCACCGCCACCGCCGCCGCCGCTTCCACCACGGAAACCGCCGCCGCCGCCAGAGTTACCTCCGCGGAAACCGCCACCGCCGCCGCTTCCACCACGGAAACCACCGCCACCTGGACGTGTACCTTCTTTTTTCTCTTCAGCTTTATTTACAACAATTGTCCGGCCTTCAATCTCTGCGTTGTTCAGTTCTTCAATTGCTTTTTTAGCTTCTTCTTCGTTTGTCATTTCCACAAAACCAAAGCCTTTAGATCTTCCAGTAGCTCTGTCTGTGATAATTTTTACGGATGTTACTTCTCCGTATTCTTCAAAAATTTCCTGTAATTCGCTTTCCTCAATCTTAAAGGGAAGGCTGCCAACAAAAATGTTCATAAATAACTGTTTAAAAAATGAATAAATTAATTTTTCAAAAGTAGTTATATTTTAATTCAAATTACATTCGCAATAATAATTTATTCCCTGTTATATTTTTTTTTATTTTTTTTAGTGGCCTAATGCCTAATTATTTACAGCTGATATACTTTGTCTTTCAATCATCGCAGCCGAAACAATCAAAAAACAATTGTATGAATGCCGAAATAAACTCTCCTGAAGGTTCCGTTATTCAAACTGAATCTAAATAACCATTTTTTATATTTTTCAAAAAATGATACCAAATACTTATAATTGCTTTATTTTAATGTGTTTCAGCTTAAATAATGAAAGCACAAACTCCGAATTGCTTACAATTACCACCTCGCCTTATTTGTAGTATAAATTAAATCTTTTACTTTTGGTTCCAATTCTGAAAAATGGACTTAGGACACTGGAATCCATGTTATTCAGGGCAAAAAATAAATATTAAGAACCAAAAATCTGAAGCGGAATTATCCCTTGAACACTTCATAGGGCTATTTGCTTTTCTGAACAATTGATCTATAACTAAAACAAATGAAGAAATTATTGTCTGCATTTTTGTTCCTATTCGCGATTACGACTTTCGGACAGGAAGTTAAACCCAAAGAAGCCACCCTCGAATTTTATGGATTTGTTCGCTACGAAGCATTCTGGGACACCTACAAAGGCCTGAATGCTGCCAACGAACAGTTTTTCGTACTTCCGCTTTACGCAGGAATTGATGCCAACGGCGAACACATCAACCAAACGCCAACGTACAACTTTTCATCGATGGCCACCCGTTTGGGGCTTCGAATAAACGGACCGGTAATTTTTAATGCCAAAACATCGGCAAATATCGAAACCGACTTTGCAGGCGACTTGGGTGCAAATCCTGCTATGTTCCGTGTGCGACAAGCCAATGCCGTTTTCAGTTGGACCAAATCGTCATTGCTGGTTGGTCAAACCTGGCATCCGTTCTGGAGTGGAAAAGTGTTCCCAACAGTTGGCGGGTTGAATACCGGATGCCCGTTTCAGCCATTTAACCGAAGCCCCCAATTGAGGTATGACTATAAACCCAATGCCAAATTCATTTTATCGGCAGCTATGGTTTCCGAATTCCAGTATAAGTCTTATGGCTTTACCAGGATCGATGCGATGAATCCAAAATCAATGACCATTGACAAAACGGATGCTTTTACCCGCAACGCCGGTGTCCCGGAACTGATTGCCAACATTGAAACAAACAATGGCGGATTTACGCTTGGCGCAGGAGCTAGCTTAAAATACATCAAACCAACTCTTTACACAGTTGGCACTGAAAGTAAAAAATACGTTTCTGATGATTTGGTTAAGGGACTTTCTTTTGTGGGATACACCCAGTACGTAAAAAACATGTTTACCATTCGGGCAAAAGCGGTTGTGGGACAAAACATGAACCACCTGACTATTCCCGGAGGTTATGGAGTGAAATCGGTCGATCAGGCAACCGGTGCAATGAATTACACACCTTATAATACGCTCACAAGTTTCATCAACGCAGTGTATGGCAAAAAATATCAAGTGGGATTTTTTGCTGGCTACCTGAAAAATATGGGGACAAATGATGCTCTTTATAATTTTGGAACTTCAGCCTCAGATCCTGCAGCAGTTACTCCAGGAATGGTTCCAAATGTGGCCTCAATTTACAGGGTTGCTCCGCATTTTGCCATTAACGTTTCAAAAGTTCGCCTGGTTTTCGAGTACGAACTTACTTCAGCCGAATACGGAACCGGGAAAATCAACCTAGCTGACGGGCTTTACGGCAGTTCTACAGATGTGACCAACCACCGCGGACAATTAATGTTGATGTATTCTTTCTAAACTGAACGACATGTACTGGGAAAATGAACTTGAAACGCTGAACCGAACTGACCTTGAAAAACTTCAGGTAAAACGGTTGAAAAATACCATCCAGTCGGCTATGAACTCGCCGTATTATGGGAATTTGTACAAAAAAATGGGATTGTCGGCAGATTCGGTAAAATCTGTTGCCGACATTCATAAGTTACCATTCACCACCAAACAAAACCTGCGCGACAATTTTCCCTACGGATTTCTTGGTTTGCCTCAAAAAGAACTGATACGACTTCACAGTTCTAGTGGAACGACCGGTAATCCGACAGTTATTTTTCACAACCGCCACGACATTGATTCCTGGGCAAACCTGATGGCGCGTTCGCTGTTTTGCGCCGGAGTTCGCGATACCGATGTTTTCCAGAATATCTGCGGATACGGTTTGTTTACCGGAGGCCTTGGCTTTCAGTATGGAATTGAACGGCTTGGTTGCCTGAGTATTCCTGCCGGAGCCGGAAACAGTCAGCGCCAGATAAAACTAATGCAGGATTACGGAACCACCGTAGCCCATGCCATACCAAGTTACCTGAACCGCTTGTTCGAAGTTTTTCAGGATGAAGGATTTGACCCGCGAAAAGATACCAAACTGCATACTTTTGTGATTGGCGCCGAACCGCATACAGAAGAACAGCGTCAGCGCATTGAAGAAATGTTTGGCGTAAAAGCATACAATTCATTTGGCCTTTCGGAAATGAACGGACCCGGAGTCGCGTTCGAATGCACTTATCAGAATGGCCTTCACATTTGGGAAGATGCTTTCCTGATTGAAATAATTAATCCCGACACGCTTGAACCTGTGGCAGACGGAGAAATCGGAGAACTGGTAATGACAACGCTCGACCGTCAGGCAATGCCACTAATTCGATACCGCACCCGCGACCTTACCCGGATTTTACCCGGAGCATGTGCCTGCGGGCGCACGCATGTTCGCCTCGACCGCATTGCAGGACGCAGCGACGACATGTTTATTGTGAAAGGCTGCAACGTATTTCCGATGCAGATTGAAGGAGTGCTGATGAAAATTCCTGAAGTCGGTGCCGATTATTTGATAACTTTAGACACCATCAATGGTTCGGATGAAATGATCATTGAAGTGGAAGTTAAAAAAGACTGGTTCAATGGCGACATCACCAGATTGGACAAATTGTCGAGATTGATCACCGGACAAATACGCGATGAAGTATTGGTAAAACCTCTGGTTCGATTAGTTGAGCCGGGCTCGTTGCCAAAATCGGAAGGAAAAGCAGTTCGGGTAAAAGAACTACGAAAAGCGTTAAACTGAGCCGCTGCCGGCTGGCAACTGGCAAAAAGAAGCTGTACTCAAGGCAGTTGGCTAGCAGCTAGTAGCCGGCAGCTTTCCAAAAAAGCAAAAACGATAATTAATCATTAATCATTAATAAATAGCGCCATGGCTTATCAGGTTTCTATATTTCTTGAAAACAAAATCGGCCACCTCGAAAGGGTGACTGCCGTATTGAAAGCTGCCCAAATCAATATTCGGACGATGAACCTAAACCACACTGCAAGTGGTTGGGGAATTTTAAACCTTGTTGTTTCTGATCCGAAAATGGCTCATCAGTTATTGATTGAAAACGGTTTGTCGGCTGCTTTGCGCGAAATTGTTGTTATAGAAATGATCGATCAGCCTGGCGGACTGGATGATCTGCTAAAGGAAATTGTCAAAGCCGGGGTCAACTTCACCAATGCCTACGGACGATCGGGTTATGGAGATGAAAATGCCTACTTTGTAATCGATACCGAAGATGTTGCGGATGCAAGGCAAAAATTGCTTCATGCCGGGTTGAACATCATGCCCGATGAATCAATCTATGGAAATAACTGATTATGACGGACTACGTTTGATTACTTTATTTGTAGTTTTATGTGTTTGATTTTAAATATTATTGAACCCTCTTCGGGGTTCCTATTATACGCTATCGCTTTTCCCCGCACTTTGTACGGGGCTATTCAAATTAAACCACTTTCGTGGTTATGTAGAACAAAATCCTGAAAGGATTTAATATGAATAACCACGGGTGCAAACCCGTGGATGATATAATCACAGAAACTGAACCCCAAAGTGGGTTCAACAAAAAAATCACGCTTTAATTCGTTTGATTTAAACATTATACACCTGAACAAATATCAAAAAACACAATGATCTGGAACGAAAAAATAGAATGCGCGAGCCGCGACGAAATGAGGGCGGTTCAATCTGAAAGGCTTAAAGAAACAGTCAATAGAATTTACCACAATGTGCCCAGCTATCGCCAAAAAATGCAGGAAGCCGGTCTGGTTCCCGACGACATAAAATCGGTTGACGATTTAAGCAAATTGCCTTTTACAGTTAAAACCGACTTACGCGACAATTATCCGTTCGGAATGTTCACCGTTCCGATGAGCGAAATTGTACGCATTCATGCTTCTTCAGGAACAACCGGAAAACCAACAGTGGTGGGTTACACGCGCAAAGACCTGAATAGCTGGTCGGAAGTAGTGACGCGCTCGCTTTGTATGGCAGGCGTTCACCGCGATGACATTGTTCAGGTGGCTTATGGCTACGGACTTTTCACCGGTGGATTGGGTTTGCATTACGGATGCGAAAACCTCGGAGCTTCAGTAATCCCAATTTCAGGAGGAAATACGGAGAAACAACTGCAACTGATGCAGGATTTCGGAACCAGTGTAATTGCCTGTACGCCATCTTATTCACTCTATCTGGCTGAAGAAATGGAGGCTGCCGGTATTAAAAAAGAAGACCTGAAATTGCGTGTTGGTATTTTTGGCGCTGAGCCATGGACCGAAAATATGCGTAAGGAAATTGAAGAAAAACTGGGACTGAAAGCCATTGACATTTATGGATTGAGCGAAATTATCGGTCCGGGCGTTTCGTGCGAATGCGAACATCAGGTTGGAATGCACATCAACGAAGATCATTTTATTCCTGAAATTATTGATCCTGAAACCTTGCAACCGCTGCCAGCCGGAGAAATCGGCGAACTGGTTTTTACAACTGTTACCAAGGAAGGAATTCCGCTCATCCGCTACCGCACACGCGACCTTACCCGACTGAATTACGAAAAATGCGCCTGTGGCCGAACACTGGTTCGTATGGAAAAATGCAAAGGCCGCAGCGACGATATGCTCATCATCCGCGGCGTAAACGTATTCCCGTCGCAAATTGAAAGCGTACTGCTCGAAATGAGCGAAACCGCTCCTCACTATTTGTTGATCGTTGAACGTGAAGGCAACCTTGACACGCTGAAACTCATGGTTGAAGTTCAGGAACAGTTCTTCTCCGACGAGATTAAACAACTGGAAGCATTGCGCAAAAAGATCACACATAAACTTCAGAGTACATTGGGCATTTCAGTGGATGTGAAACTGGTTGAACCAAAAACCATTGAACGCACCGCAGGAAAAGCAAAACGTGTAATTGACAACCGTAAATTGTAGGAGGAAATTAAAATGATTATAAAACAACTATCTGTATTTCTGGAAAATAAAACCGGAAGGCTGAACGAAGTTACTCAGATTCTGGGTAATGCAGGTATCAATATGTCAGCAATGAGTGTGGCCGATACCTCCGAATTTGGTATTTTACGAATGATCGTTTCGGAACCTGAAAAAGCGCTTTCTATCCTGAAAGAAGCTGAATTTTCGGTCAGGCTGACCGAAGTGATTTGCCTGAACAGCCCAAATGAACCCGGAGCTTTGGCTCGTGCACTCAATATCCTTTCCGGTGAAAATGTTTTTATCGAGTATTTGTATGCTTATTCGATGGACAACAAAACAGCCAATATTGTGCTGAAACCCGACAACATTCAAAAGTGCATTGAAGTACTTCAGGCACACAAAATGGAATTGGTGAGCGCCAGCAAAATGTATAAGATTTAAGTTGATTTTCTGTATCTTCGTGCAAAATCTCAAAATTCATGAAGAAATCAAGAGAAGAAATACTGAAAGCAATAAAACAGACATTGGCTGCAATTTCTCCTGATGCCCGTATTATACTTTTCGGATCGCAGGCAAGAGGCGAAGCCCGATATGGTTCAGATTGGGATCTTCTGATTATTTTGGATAAGGCAAGAATAGAACTTTCTGATTTTGACAGCATTTCTTATCCGATTTTTGAGCTTGGATTAAAGGAAGGAGAACATTTTTCGACAAAACTTTATACCCAAGCGGACTGGGAGAAGCGAAGTTTCACCCAATTTTACAAAAACATTGAACAGGAAGGAATTGTACTATGAGCTTAACCAATGCAGAACGGAAAGCCATTGTCGCATTCAGGATTCAAAAAGCAAAGGATACTTTTGCCGAAGCGGAAGGAATAGCTACACTAAACTACTGGAATGCTGTTATTAATAGGTTATATTATTCATGTTATTACATAACCAGTACACTTCTTATAAAGAACAACTACATAGCACAAACCCATAACGGGGTTATACATTTATTTGGAATGCATTTTATTCGTGAAGGCATTGTATCAAAAGAAGCCGGGAAATTGTATTCAAAGCTTTATGAATTAAGACAAACAGGCGATTACGATGATCTGTTTAATTTGACTGAAGTTGATGTTAAACCTCTAATTCCGTCGGTTTATAAATTCATTGAAGAATTGCAGCAATTAATATTGGCGGATTAATTATTTCCGTGAGAGATAAACTAAAAGTAAAAGTTGTTTCCCGAAGAGGGTTTCATTCTTTTGACTTTTCACAATAAAGTTGAATTTAGGATATTTTGCGTAAATTGTCCCGGCTTTGTCCGGGATTTTTAATTAGTATAAAAAAATGAAGAAAATAGCGATACAGGGAATTGCAGGTTCATTTCACGAAGATGCTGCAAGAGGATTTTTCGAGGATGAAATTGAGGTTGTTGAATGCAAATCGTTTACAAGTGTATGCAATCTAATTGATTCAGATCAGGTTAGCATTGCTGTAATGGCCATTGAAAATTCGATTGCCGGTAGTTTGTTGCAGAATTATGCGCTAATCCGCGATTACCATTTGAAGGTTATCGGCGAAATTTACATTCACATACAGATGAAACTGATGGCCAATCCCGGCGTGACCAAAGCAGATATCAAAACCATTTATTCGCATCCGATTGCCATTAAACAATGTGCAGAATACCTTGAAAAGAATTTTCCAGATGTTCGTTTAATTGAAAATCAGGATACCGCTGCGTCAGGAAAATTGGTTCACGAAGAAAAACTAATGGATTCGGCAGCGATTGGCAACCAGAGAACTGCAGATCTTTACGAACTCGAAGTTCTCGAAACGGGCCTCGAAACCAACAATAAAAATTATACGCGTTTCCTTATTTTATCGAAACATGCCAGACCCAACGAATTGGCCAACAAGGCTTCGCTGTGTTTCGAAGTTGGACATTATTACGGTGCATTGGCCAATGTGTTGAATACATTTGCTGAAAATCAGATCAACCTGACCAAAATACAATCGGTTCCGATTATCGGTAAACCCAACGAATACACCTTTCATGTTGATGTGGAATGGGATTCACTGGACAATTATGAAAAAGCCCTTCATGCTATCCTGAAAAACGTTTCAAGTCTTTCGGTATTAGGGGAATATGTTAGGGGAGAATTAGCAATTCACAATCAGTAAAAATATAGAATATGAGCAAAATTGGATTGTTTTTCGGGCCTTTAAAAGGTTCTGTTAACCGTGTTGCCGAAAAAGTAAAAACCGCTTTGGGCGAACAAAATATTGATATGATTTCGGTAAACGATGCCAGTGCGGAAAATCTGGAAAGTTATGACAAAATCATCTTCGGAATCTCAACTGTTGGGAAAGAAACCTGGGATTCGGACTTTTCAAATACCGACTGGAGCAAGTTTTTCCCCAACATCAGCAAAGTAGATTATTCAGGAAAAACGGTTGCCATTTTTGGGTTGGGCGACTCTGTTACTTATGCGAACCATTTTGTAAATGCGATGGGCGTTCTGGCAAAACAACTCCTGAAAAACGGCGCAACCATTGTCGGGAAAGTTGATCCGGTGTCATACGAATTTGAGGAATCGGAAGCCATTTTCGACGGAATGTTCATCGGCCTTCCGATTGATGAAGATTTTCAACCCGAACTGACCGACGAGCGTGTTTCCAATTGGGTAAATGACATCAAACCAGCTTTCGGACTTTAATTTCCGCAAACATGACAAAATACAGGTTCATCTTTTTGCCTGAATTTCTGTCAATTCAAAACATGAAAGGGTTGCAAACTTTCAATTTCAATTTCGAAACTTACAGGTTGTTTCGAATTGCGATATGTGTTGTGCAATACCCATTTCGCATCTGAAATATTGAAAATACTTTACCTACTTTTACCCACATAATCCGATATTTAGCCATGAACAACACTCCGGTCAGTCAGGAAATTGTAAAAAAATTCACCGATCAACTTCATATAAAAGACATTGGAAAAGCTTCGATCAGAGAAATTGTTGCATTAATCAATTATATTGAAGAAGCAAGCAAAGTAAAATTCATCCGCATGGAAATGGGCGTCCCGGGATTGCCCGCTGCTCAGGTGGGTGTCGATGCCGAAATAAAGGCACTTCAGTCGGGTGTAGCATCCATTTATCCAATGATGGACGGCATCAAACCTCTCAAATCCGAAGCTTCCCGTTTTATCAAAATGTTCATGGATATTGATATTGACCCGGCAAGTTGTATTCCAACCACCGGATCGATGCAGGGAACTTATGCGGCTTTTTTAGTGGCTGGCAATGTTGACAAACAAAAAGATACCACACTTTTCCTCGATCCCGGATTTCCGGTACAGAAACAACAAATGGTGGTGATGGGCCACAAATTCGACACTTTTGATATTTTTAATTTCAGGGGCGAAAAACTTCGGGACAAACTTGAAAGCTACCTTTCGAAAGGAAACATCAATTCGGTGGTTTATTCCAATCCTAACAATCCATGCTGGATATGTTTTACGGAAGAAGAATTGCAAATTATAGGTGAACTGGCGACCAAATACGATGTGATCGTGATGGAAGACCTCGCCTATTTCGGAATGGATTTCAGGAAAGATTTATTTACACCAGGCAAACCGCCCTATCAGCCAACCGTGGCGAAATACACTGAAAATTACGTGCTGTTTGTTTCCGCATCCAAAATTTTCTCGTATGCCGGTCAGCGTGGCGCCATTATGGCTATTTCGAACGCTTTGTGGAACCGGGAATATGAGAATCTGGGAATCCGTTTTGGTAATAAACCATTTGGTTTCGTGATCGTGATGCAGGTTTTATACGCACTTTCTTCAGGAATTACCCATTCAACCCAACATGCTTTGGCAGCCATGTTAAAAGCAGCAAGCGACGGGGAATTCAATTTTATTGAAGATGTAAAGGAATATGGACGGAAAGCCAAAATAATGAAGGATCTGTTTACTTCCAATGGTTTCGAAATCGTTTACGGGAAAGATGGCGACGAACCCATTGCGGATGGTTTTTATTTTACCATCGGATATCCGGGAATGACTGGAAGTGAGCTTTTACACAATTTATTACACTACGGAATAAGTGCAATCTCATTAAAAAATACCGGCAGCGAAAAAGAAGGTCTTCGGGCCTGTGTTTCGCATGTTAAACGCGAACAATTTGACGAATTGGAAAAAAGGCTGAAACAATTTAACGAAGAGTTTCCTTTATAAATTATAAGAAATGGCAAAAGTAATCGGAGCAGTAGTGGTTGACAATGAAGAATGCAAGGGCTGTGGTCTTTGTGTAGTGGCTTGTCCTCAGGATGTGCTGGGACAAAACAAACAGGTTAACAGCCGCGGATACCACTATTCATTCATGAAAAATCCGGAAGCTTGTATTGGCTGTTCAAACTGCGCAACAGTTTGCCCCGATACCTGCATTACCGTTTACCGGGTGAAAATCTAATTATTGACAATTAGACAATTTACGATTTACTATTTGTTGAAATGAACGAGGTAATTGGAAAATAGTAAATTGAATGAAGAAATTGTAAATAGTAAATAATCAAATAGTAAATAAATAAGATGGGCGAATTAAGATTAATGAAGGGAAATGAAGTAATTGCCGAAGCTGCCATCCGCTGTGGTTGCGATGGTTATTTCGGTTATCCCATTACTCCCCAGTCGGAAGTGATGGAAACCCTGATGGACCGCGAACCCTGGAACGAAACAGGAATGGTGGTACTTCAGGCCGAAAGTGAAATTGCCTCCATCCACATGGTTTACGGAGCTGCAGCCTCGGGTAAAAAAGTACTTACTTCGTCTTCGAGCCCCGGAATTAGCTTAATGGCCGAAGGGATTTCCTATATAGCAGGTTCCGAATTGCCCTGCCTGATTGTCAATGTACAGCGTGGAGGTCCGGGACTGGGAACCATTCAGCCATCGCAGGCTGATTATTTTCAATCGACCAAAGGCGGAGGTCACGGCGATTACCGTTTGATTGTGCTTGCGCCATCTTCGGTTCAGGAAATGAACGATTTTGTTGAACTTGGCTTTAAACTGGCTTTCAAATACCGCAATCCGGCAATGATTCTGAGCGATGGTGCCATTGGTCAGATGATGGAAAAAGTGGTTCTGGCCGATTACATTCCGAGAATGACCACCGAAGAAATCAATGAAAAATACGGTTCGTGGGCCACCAATGGACGCAAGCCAAACCGCAAAGCAAATATTATTACTTCTCTTGAAATGGACTCATTGAAAATGGAAGTAAACAACCAACGCCTACAGGCAAAATACGCCAAAATGGAAGCAGAGGAAGTTCTTTATGAGGAAATTCAATGCGACGATGCCGAATATGTAATCGTAGCCTTTGGTTCATCATCAAGGGTTTGCCAAAAATCAGTGGATTTGGCGCGCGAAAAAGGTATCAAACTGGGACTACTTCGCCCAATTACTTTGTTCCCTTTTCCGAAGAAACCAATTGCTGAATTGGCAAAACGGGTAAAAGGATTTTTGGTGGTTGAGATGAATGCCGGACAAATGGTTGAAGATGTTCAACTGGCCGTTGGATGCGCGGTGCCTGTTAAACATTTTGGACGGATGGGCGGAATTATTCCAACTCCGTCGGAAGTAGTTGAGGCACTGGAACAAAAACTGATAGGAGGATAATTTATGGAACTAGCAGATATTATTAACCCAAAAAATCTGGTTTACAAAAAACCAGTAATGCTGAGCAGCACTACGATGCATTACTGCCCGGGTTGCAGTCATGGCGTAATTCACCGACTTCTTGCCGAGGTTATTGAAGATTTGGGAATTCAGGATAAAACAATTGGCGTTTCACCAGTTGGATGCGCTGTATTTGCTTACAATTACATCGACATCGACTGGCAGGAAGCGGCACACGGAAGAGCTCCCGCAGTTGCAACAGGCATTGCCAGAACCAATCCTGATAAAGTTGTTTTTACGTACCAGGGCGACGGCGATTTAGCCTCCATTGGGGCTGCCGAAATATTACATGCTTGTAACCGTGGCGAAAACATGGTCGTGATTTTTGTGAACAACGGTATTTACGGCATGACCGGCGGACAAATGGCACCCACTACCCTACTGGGTCAGATTACCGCTACTACTCCGAATGGCCGCGATGCCGAACTAAACGGTTATCCGCTGAAAATTACCGAACTGATTGCCCAATTGCCCGGAACTTCCTATGTAACGCGTCAGTCGGTACAAACACCTGCTACGATTCGTAAATGCAGGAAAGCCATTTCAAAAGCTTTTCAGGCTGCAATGGATAAAAAAGGAACCTCGTTTGTTGAAATTGTTTCGACTTGCAATATGAACTGGAAGATGACACCGGTGAAAGCCAACGAATGGATGGTCGAAAATATGTTCCCGTTCTATCCACCAGGAGATCTGAAAGACAGTTCGAAAAACAATCCTGAAAGCTACACACCACTTAAAAACTGAAGACAATGACCGAAGAAATCATTATAGCCGGATTTGGCGGACAAGGCGTACTTTCAATGGGAAAAATTCTTGCTTATTCAGGAGTTATGGCCGATCAGGAAGTTACCTGGTTTCCGTCGTATGGTCCCGAAATGCGCGGAGGAACTGCAAATGTAACTGTTATTTTAAGCGACAACCGGATCAGTTCGCCCATTATCAACGAGTTCGATACCGCCATCATTCTGAACCAGCAATCGATGAACAAATTTGAACCGATGGTAAAGCCGGGCGGTATTTTGATTTACGATCCGAACGGCATTATTCATCCGCCAAAACGCACCGATATTAACATTTACAAAATTGAAGGAACGCTGATTGCTGCAGAATTGGGCAATGTAAAAACCTTTAATATGGTGGTTTTGGGCGCTTACCTGAAAGCAAAACCGGTGGTTAAAATAGAAAGTGTTGAAAAAGGCCTTGAAAAATCACTTCCTGCACGACATCATTACTTGATTCCAATGAACCTCGAAGCTGTTCAGAAAGGTTACGAAAGTTTGGAGTTGGTGCAGGCGGTATAATCCTGAAGATTTTAAGCAATATAGAAATACCCGTCGGATTCCTGAATTCCAGCTCTTCGGGTTTAAGATAATTTTTAGCCACCTCTACATCTTGTTTTCGGATTTGCTCACCCGGCCATTTGGTAAGACCCATATTAGGACTGGAGGCATTTGCACGGAGCATGAGCAATTCTGCGGCAGTATGCTGGTGAATGGCTCAATGAAATTTGTTTTGCACTGAAGCAAAAAATTCATGCGTTAATGTCTGATTGGAATCATAATCGACACTGGTAGCGTAAATGTCGCATATTTTTCGGTAAAAGACTTTCTCCGATGATCGAATATCCCGAATCTGAGAAAGTAACTCGTCAAAGTAATTGTTCCGGGCTTGTTTAAGCCGTTCTTCATCTAACACAAAACCCTTAATAATGAATTCTTTCAGTTTCTGTGTCGCCCAAATTCGAAATTGGGTAGCAACATGAGATTTTATGCGGTAACCTACTGAAATAACCATATCTAGATTGTAATGTTCCACGTTTCGCTGAACTTTTCGGATGCCCTCTTTTTGAACTATTAAGAAATCCTGAATAGTTCGAACAGCTTCCAGCTCACCCTCTCCAATGATATTCTTAATGTGCATATTGATATTGGGGACTGTAGTTTGGAACAATTCAGCCAATTGTTTCTGGGTAAGCCAAACGCTCTCATTCTCCAGCCTGACGTCAATCTTGGTGTTCCCTTGTTTACTTCGATAAATTAATATTTCTCCTTTTTGTTCCATAACAGTATATATTAAAGTAGGTGTTGACATCAATGCCTAAATATATTTTATGTCATCACTGAATTTTTCAATATTTTGAGGGAAATAAAAAGGCCGCCTTTTCAGACAGCCTTTTTATTTTATGCTTCGAGCATCGCCTGATACTGATCGGCGCTTAACAAATCTTCGAGTTCTGCCGGATTGTCAATAGATAATTTTATTAACCAGCCTTGGCCATAAGCATCTTTGTTCACAAGTTCAGGAGAAGCTTCGAGGGCCGGATTTACTTCCAGAATTTTGCCGCTGACTGGCATAAACAAATCAGAAACTGTTTTTACTGCTTCAATCGTTCCAAAAGTTTCCCCTTTTGCGAGCGTTTCGCCTTCGGTTTCAATTTCAACAAAAACAATGTCGCCCAACTCGCCCTGAGCAAAAGCGGTAATTCCAACTACAGCTTGATCACCTTCCACGCTAATCCATTCGTGTTCGTTGGTGTACTTTAAATTTTGTGGCAGCTTCATATTTTCTTTATTATTCGGTTTATCGTGAACCAAAAGTAATACATTTTTTTTATTCAAACCTTTAACAAAAGTCACTGTTATGCATATTCAACGAAGTTTTATTAATTTGCACAACTAAAACAGAAACAGATGTTCCAGACTGAAATTAAAGATATATCCGCACTTCAGGAAACCGCAAAACAATTGCTGAACTATTTTCCTGAAGACCGGATATTTGCCTTATACGGCGGGATGGGCGCAGGGAAAACGACCTTTATAAAAGCCATTTGCCATGAACTGGGTTCAGCCGATTATGTAACCAGTCCAACCTTTGCGCTTATCAACGAATACTCAACCAATAAAGGAGCTATCATCTATCATTTTGATTTCTATCGCATTAAAAAGCTGGAAGAAGCTTTCGATTTGGGTTATGAAGATTATATTTACAGTGGAAATTACTGTTTTATCGAATGGCCCGAAATGATCGAATCATTGTTGCCTGAAGGGATTGTGGAAGTCAGGATTACGGAGATTGAACATGGCAAAAGGCTGGTGGTAGCTGGGAAAGTGTAATTTGTATCCTTTGCCGTTGACTTCAGTCAACGGAATGAAGTAATAAGAGAAGACTGGGCTTCAGCCCAACACTTTATGTCAAAAGCCTTTAAAATTCAGCTCATTCAATCCGTCAGCGTTCGACTGAGCTCACGCCGAAGTCTGAAGCAGACGGCAAAGAATATTGCAGGAAAACAAGTGGCTGTTTATTTTTTAGAACCATTTTCAAGAACACTAATGCTTTACCATGACTGAAAAAGAAAAATTAACCGAACAATCTTCCTCTGGATCAACGTTTATGTTGCCGAAAGAAGAAATGCTTGAAATACGCAGAAAAGGAAAAAAAATCAGGATCGGAATTCCATCGGACAAGGAAAAAGTGGAGTACCGTGTTCCACTTACTCCGCAGGCTGTTGAGCTTTTGGTTTCGTACGGCCATGAAATACTGATTGAAAAAGAAGCT
The DNA here is from genome assembly GCA_030698405.1 of Bacteroidota bacterium. Taxonomy (GTDB): domain Bacteria; phylum Bacteroidota; class Bacteroidia; order Bacteroidales; family Prolixibacteraceae; genus Aquipluma. Next base: position 5,866 of record JAUYMU010000027.1, on the reverse strand, counting down.
GGTAAAGCCGCCAGTTATACCGATGAGGAATACCGCAACGCAGGAGCTCTGGTAATGGACGACCGGAAAGAAATTTTTGAATGTGATATTGTTTTACGTGTTTCGCCTTTTGATGAAACAGAAATTGACCAGCTCAAAGGCCATCAGGCGCTGATTTCAAATCTGCAGATAAATGCCCATTGTCCGGCATCCATTGCAAAATTAATGCAGAAAAAGGTGATCAATATTGCATATGAATACCTTGAAGATGAGGACGGCAACAAACCTGTGATGCAGTTAATGAGCCAGATTTCGGGCAGTACTTCCATTATTCTGGCCAATGAGTATATGAGTAAATCGCGCGATGGAAAAGGAGTTTTACTCGGAAGTGTAACTGGTATTTCGCCTGCAGAACTGGTCATTCTGGGATCGGGAACCGCTGCCGAATATGCCGCCCGTGCCGCACTGGGAATGGGAGTCATCGTGAAGGTTTTCGACGATAATATCAGTTCGTTGCGAAAGCTGGAGGAAAAACTTCCGCAGCGAATATTTACTTCGGTTTTTTATCCCAAGGTGGTAAAAAAAGCGCTCAAATCGGCTGATGCGGTGCTTGGCGCAATGCCCGTCGGAATGCCGCCATCGTTCCGTATTTCAGAAGACATGGTGAAGAAAATGAAACCTGGATCGGTAATTATTGACCTGAATGTAACCCAGGGAGGATGCTTCGAAACTTCGCACTGTACCGACCTGAACAATCCTGCTTTTATAGAACATGGAGTGGTACATTATTGTGTTCCAAATGTACCGGCCATTGTCGCCCGTACCGCCTCCATCGCACTGAGCAACATTCTGATCCCGATTTTTATCGCAATTGGTGAGATTGGTGGAATTGACAATTACATTAAAAATTCAAAAAACTTCAGGAAAGGGGTTTACATTTACAATGGCCTTCTGACAAATTCAGCTTTGGCCGAAAAATTCAATCTGCCTTTTAAAGATCTCGATCTGTTGCTGGCAGTGTATTAAAAAGGTTTGCAAATTATAACGATAAAAAATAGTTATGAAAGTATTGCTTGATATAAGAGAAAATAAAGCGGCATTTGTATTGGAGTTGTTAAACAGCTTATCATTCGTCAAAGTAAAATCTATTACAGATGAAAAAGCTCAATTGATGGAAGAAATTAAAGAAGCGGTAGAAAACGTAAAATTGGCCAAGCAAGGTAAGTTAAAGCCAAAACCACTTAAAGAGCTACTTGATGAATTATGATATTATTACCATACCGCCTTTTGACAAGCAGCTAAAACGGTTAGCAAAAAAGTATCCATCCATTAAAAATGATATTGCAAAACTTGGTAGTGAACTATCGGAAAATCCCGTCCTTGGTGTAGAAATATTTCCCAATTGCTACAAAATACGACTTGCCATAGCGAGTAAAGGAAAAGGTAAGTCTGGCGGAGCACGGGTAATAACCCATATCCATATTTCAAAAACTACCGTATACTTGTTAAGCATATACGATAAATCGGAACGAAATAATATTTCAGACAACGAAATCAGGGAACTTTTGGCTTCCATTTAATAATTTGCCCCATCTTAGTCCTCCACCAATATCATCATCGAAATTCCCGGAACTTCGATTTCTTTTCCTTCAGGGTAAATCGTACTTTCCTCGTCGATGGTGTTGTCCATGCACACAAGCCTCCAGCTGATGTGTTTCTTTTTAGGAAACTGAATACTATGAGTGTTTCCGTTAAAAACGATCAGTATGGTTCTCCATTCATCGCCGTTTGCATGGTTTACCAACACGTAAGATGCAACTCCGGGCATGTAATCGTCCGAAAAAATGAGGTGCTCCCTGATTTGATCTGAACTTCTCATTCTGAAAGCCGGATGGTTTTTTCTCAGCCTGATTAAGCTTTGGTAGTATTTAAATATGCCTGAAAAAGTATGTTTCCGGTTCCAGTCGATCTGATTGATATTATCGGGCGATTTGTACGAATTGTGGTCGCCCAGTTTGGTGCGGGCCATCTCAACTCCGGCATGAAGGAACGGGATTCCCTGCGAAGTGATGACCAGCGCGCCTGCCATCATCACCATCCGGTTAATTTCTTCGTCGCTCGCAACCGAACTGCTCATAACCAATTTGTCGTACAAAGTAAAATTGTCGTGGCATGAGGCATAATTGACACACTGCCAGGGCTCTTTTGCCCATGGAGATTTTGAACGATCGACATATCCGTACACAATCTGCGGATGAAAACAGGCGGCGGTAATGCCAAATTTAATGGTTTCTTCCTGAACAGTCTGCCCGCTTACAAAACCTTTACTGCGCGGATTGAAGTTATTTCCCTTGATTCCGTCGCGAAAATCGTCGTTAAAAACAGCAATCCTGTCAAGTCTGGAAACATTGGTTTTAATGGCACGTTGAGTTTCGTCAAAAGGGCTCGAGTCTGCTGCCCAGCCTTCGCCGTACAATAAAATTTCAGGAGAAATGGCATTCATTTTTGACCTGATTTGGTTCATCGTGTCCAGATCGAAAATTCCCATCAGGTCGAACCTCACGCCGTCGATATGAAATTCAGTAACCCAATAACAAAGCGAATCAAGAATGTATTTCCGCACCATCGACCGCTCGGTGGCAATTTCGTTTCCGCAGCCACTTGCATTCGAGAAAGATCCGTCAGGTTTTTGCCGGTAATAATAGCCCGGAACCGTCTGGTTAAAGCACGAACGGCGGGTAAGTGCAGTATGATTGTAAACTACATCAAGCACAACACCAATTCCGGCCTGATGAAGCGATTGAACCAGCATTTTTAATTCAGTAATCCGTGAGGTTGTTTTCGGATCGGTAGCGTAACTTCCTTCAGGAGCATTAAAATTTTGCGGATCGTAGCCCCAGTTATAGGAATTATCGGGTGCATTTTCATCGACGGTCGAAAAATCGCTTACCGGAAGCAAATGCACATGGGTAACTCCGAGTTCCTTTAAATGGTCGATGCCAGTTTTTAATCCTTGCGGCGAAAGTGTTCCCTGTTCGGTAAAAGCCAGGTATTTGCCTTTGTTTGTCATTCCAGAAGAAGTGGCAATGGAAAAATCGCGGACATGAACCTCGTAAATAATTGCATCTACAGGATTCAAACATTCAACGCGCTTATCTTCCAGCCAACCTTCCGGATTGGTTTCCTCCGGATCAAAAATCAATCCCCGGTGTCCGTTTGCGCCGACAGCACGGGCATCTACCCCTGGAGTTTCATTCAGCCATTCGCCATCGTTAACACGGATGGTATAGTAAAAACCATTAAGGTCGCCATTAAGTGAAAAAATCCAGGTTCCGTTATCAAACCTTGTAAACTGATCGATGCGGATGGCTTCCCCTTCGATGCTATGTTTGTAAATGCGCAGTTCAACCTCTTTAGCAGTAGGCGCCCAAACGCGTATATTCGTTTTTTCTTTTGTATAGGAAACGCCCAAATCGTTTCCGCTATAATACGGAAAAGTCGAAAAATCAACGCCATTAAATTTCCAATCTCTCATCCAGGTTCTGCTTTTTATTTTTTTCTTCGGAAAGTTAGTTTATTTTTTTCTTCGGAAAGCTATGTAACAAGGCTCTTCCGGAGTTTTACCCTGTTCGATTTCCATCTGCGGCCGTCAATATCCGAAACAAGAATGCGCGCCCAGTAAAAACTTTTAATTTCACGGTCGTACAGGTGAAATGTGGCGGTTTCGATTCGCATTTGATGGGTAATTCCGGGATTCAGAAAAAGCGGAAAAACCTGCTGGCCTTTGATCCCGTTTAGTTTGAATTTTCTTGTTGTCCATATTTTGCGGAATTCGAGTACCGGGGCATCAAGGTCGGCCTCGTGTTTTCCGATGTTCCGGATGGTAATTGTTAAAACATGTGGGCGGAATAGCCGGTCTTTATCGAGATGAACATCAATTTTCACTTTTTTCAGGAACCTGAAAAAGCGGCCAAAATTTCCTTTTTTCTGAAAATATTTCCAGGCTCCCCAGCCAATGATCAGAATCAGAATAGCCGACAAAACTGCAATAATCCGGATAAGTAAAAGCTTTTCAGGATCAATTCCATTGCCTGAAAACAAAGCAAGCGGATCGAATAAAAACATGTTAAAATACCAACTATCCATACCATTCCCAGATTGACTGGCAAAAATATAAAAAGTACAGCGATAAATGCAGGACTTTTTCCAATCCGGGGATTTTGTAGAGTTTTTCGCCTGAATATGAAGGATTGGCTACACTGAAAGGGTTCGCAGTTTGAAGAATTAATCAGGGAAAACTAAATTGCCCCGGGACGGTCGTATTTTGCCCGGGGTGATGATTTTTTCACCCGGGGAGGCTTTCCGACGCCCGGAACGAAAAAAAACAAGCCCGGGGAAGCCATATTTTGCCCGGGACGGCTAAAAATCGCCCGGGGTCAGTAGCAGCAGGGCTTTTAGAAATAATATTGAAAAAAACCGATTGATCACGATGATCAATAAACACAACTTGTTATTTTTAACACTTCAAAAGGTCAAAACAAAAATAAATAGGGAGAGCGGGTTGAAAGCAATCAAGGCTTCAGGAAGGTACTATAAGTTTGCCGCTGTTTACAAATATGCAACCATGCAGAAAGAGAACGACAATGAGACTGACTAAAAACTTCTTTCATAAAGAACCAGATTTTATAAAATTATCAAGATTCAGGTTTATAGTAGGGGCGATTTTGGGTCTGCTATAATAATATTGTTCATTTTTGAAAAACAAAAATACCTTTTCACCACCGGTACTATTCTTCAAAAATATTGTGTAGGCTTGATATTTTGGCCGCCTGCTATCATCAACTTTAGCGCATGCTTAGCTCTGAAGAGCTGGGAAAGCCTCCAATGCCGAGGCATCGGAGGTATATCAGGCATTTCCCACTAACCAGTTTTTTCTGCTAATGTATTATCGCCAAAAATGTATTCTCTTTGCAATACTATCTATTCGTAAAGAATCAGATTTGGAAATTGATTTCAATTCAGGAAGATCTGATAAATTGTTACCACGTATTTTATCCAAAGAATCTCTTTTGAGCAAATAGTAATTTGATTGTTCTACGCTATATTGACCTCGTAAACTTTGCCAATAATATTTACCAACTATAAATTCTTTTTCTTTTTCTTTAGTTTTATTCCATTTACAGTAATATAAAGTATCCGAGCAATTTTCAAAGCCAATTGAATAAATTGTATCTCCTATAGAATAGTTTTTTGAAAAGAAGTTGAAATAGTATTTGTCAGAAAAAGGACACCTATTTCCTTTATGGAAATAAATAAAGCTTAATTCCATGGTGGTATCTTGTTCATTTTTTATGACATGAAAGGTTGATGAACAACTATCATTATCATAGTCCGCAATATTCCAACCATCAGTATTAATAGCAGGGCAAAATATTACAATCTTGCTCAAATGAAGTTCAAGTTCAGGCTTTAGTCCTGAATATCTTTCTTGAGAACATGCATTTAAGACTAGATGAATAAAAAATATAAAAAATATGCTCTTATTTCCCAAATATTTTCCTTTTATAATCATCGTATATATTTTTATTAAATGTTTCTATTGAAATTAAACTTTTGGGATAATTAGCATTACCATACATTTCACCACCTAAAAATATAGAGTACCTTCCAATTACTGGCTGAGGATAATTCCACACATAATTAATAATGGCTTCATTTTGAGGAATTTTATATGGATCAGACATGCTAAATAGTGTCTATAAGAAAACCTGCAATGATTTATAAATCAACAATATAGTGTTGATAACTTTTTTGAATCTTTTGGGTTTATTGTTTTGATAAGTTGATTATAATGCAGATATTCAGGGTATTATTACATGAGGATAGT
>JAUYMU010000015.1 GCA_030698405.1 Bacteroidota bacterium | reverse complement strand
GCAACATCATACTACTCCGGGTATCTACCAATTTGTATTTTGCCATTAATTCCATTGGTATTGCAGGTTTCATCAAATCCGGGAGATTGACCGATACCATTTATTTAACGAAGCCTAACTGATGCAGCTTACAGAACCGAACCGCCCGAGCTTCACAAAGCTCGTTTCCTAACAGTGTGTCAGGCGATCTTCAACCTGAACGGCTAATTGGGTTGTAAGGCTCTTTCATCCTTATAGGTATTTGATTTATATTAACGCACGCCTCGTGGCGCACCGGATTTACACGGGTTTAGCGGATGAAAAACGGATTTATATTCCAATCCCTAGTGCTCGGGATGGAATAGATTCGAAAAAAGACAAATTCGGATAATGGATGATTGATAATTTCATACACCATTCTTTAGAAAATCATCCCAACTTGTTGGGATTCTAATCAGTTTTAATCCGCCAGATCATATTTAATCCGCGTTCTATTTTTTTTTGTTGTGTATTAATGAGTATTTAAATTTGTGGGTACACGTAGCTGCGTCGGGCAGGTGAGGTAAAAACATTCTCTCACCCTTTTTTCGCTTTGGCAATCATTTCGTTAAAAACCATCATCTGCTCATTCATTGCGGCAATTTTGTCAGCAGGTTCAGTGCGGGCTTCAAGCAAAATCCAGCCATCGTAATTTATTTTGGTAAACAAATTCATCAATTGCTGATAAGGATAATTGCCCACGTTTAATTCGCGCACATGAACCGTATCGCCAAACCATTTTTTTACTGAATTAAAATTGGGTTCCAGTCCGGGTGGCAACAAATCCTCGTCGTTGCAGTTCCAGCACATTTTCACGCTTTTTTCGGTTACCTGCTCAAAAATGGCTTTCATATTTGGAATCTCCTGCGAAAGGTTTCCGTGTACCTCCACCCTCACCAACTGCCCCAGATTACTGGCAAACTTGCCAACTTCGTTCAGAGAAGCGGCGATCTGTGCAATGGTTTTTTCCTTCGCAACTTCAGCAGGCAAACCATTAGGTTTTACTTTAATACCGGTCGCACCAATATCCTTGCAAAGCTGAATGTACTCCTTTGTCTGATCAATATTTTTCCTGACTGCTGACTGATTTGTACTGTGGTATTCAAAATTTGCTCCGTAACCCAGACAAGTAACCGGACTGTCGGCAAAACGTTTTTTCACTTCAGCACGTTGAATGACCGAAAGATTAGACTCCACTTTGTGAGCATGTTCGGTGCGCAATTCAACTCCAAGGAATCCTGTTTTTTCACAATTGGCAATCAGAGTTGGCAAATCCCAGTCTTTGGCCCATTGGTAGGTAACCAAACCCAGTTTCATTCCTGATTTTTTTGTTGCGGCAATCGCTGAAAACGGATCGATCATTGAAAGGCCGATACCTGCAACGATACTTCTTTGCAGAAAAATGCGCCGTGAAAGATTTTTTTCCATCATTTTCGATATTGATTTATTGGTTAATAAGTAATAGGCACAATTTAATTTCGTATTTTTTTAGTATAAAAAAAAGAATGGAACGCTGATTATCGCTGATCTGGCGGACCCCGAGTACTCGGGGCGGATTTTAATTCTGACAAGTCAGAATGATTTCCAGACATTTACGCTCCTATTATTCATGCTTGCATGAATAAAAATCCGTTTATTCTCCATATTATATTTCTTATCAGCGATTATCCGCTTAATCCGGTGTAATCCGCGTTCTATTTTTTTTTAGAAATATAATACTCCATATTTCTCCTTACTTAGTTGTATAATTCATTTCCGTTAGTCATCCGATGAATTCATATTTAACTGATTATCAAAATACAAACACCTAAACTCTTAACAAGAGTATTTATCCGATGACTTTTCTGTCTCAAATCTAAGAAAAATTCAGTATCTTTTCCCGTAACTTTTTCTGATAATTAACCAATCTAACTATTCCTGAAATGATGACACAAAACTCAACTCCTTCGGGCAATCCATGCCCAACTTCAGAAGTATCTTCCAGAAAAAATCAACTCACCCGCCGCAAATTTATTGGTGGAATTGCGACTACCGCGATGGCTTTGACGATTGTGCCACGGCACGTACTTGGCGGAACCGGTTTTGTTGCTCCAAGCGATAAAATCACTTTGGCATACATTGGCGCGGGCACACAAGGACTTCGCGAGTTGCTTCCGCTTTTATCTATTCCTGAATTGCAAATCGTAGCTGTGTGCGATCCGCAAAAATATGCTACCGGATACCTCGATTGGGGCAAAAACGGGCTTCGCGACGAAATCCGTTCAACACTGCAGAATCCGGATTGGAAATCGGGCGGCGACAACACCATCCCAGGAGGGCTTGACAATGGCAAGGAAATCGTTGATACCTTTTATTCAAAATTCCGCGGTGATCAAAAGTTTGGTAATTGCCGTGGTTATGCCGATTTCCGCGAAATGTTCGAAAAAGAAAAGGATCTGAACGCCATTAAAATAATGACACCCGACCATTTGCACGGCATCATTGCCATGGCTGCAATGAAAAGAGGCATCGGAGTTACCACGCACAAACCAATTTCAAACAGGCTGCAGGAAGGCCGGAAAGTAATTGAAATGGCCGGAAAGTCGAAAGTAACTACCCATTTAATTGCCTGGGACTCGAACGGCTCAATGGATCAGGTGATGAGCTGGATCAATGAAGGAGCCATCGGAACCCTCAAAGAAGTACACAACTGGTCGAACCGCCCGGTTTGGCCGCAATACCCTACCCTACCAACCGATACGCCTGCTGTTCCTGAAGGAATAAACTGGGATTTGTGGCTGGGACCGGAAGCCGAACGCACCTACCATCCATATTACACCAACATGGTTTTCAGGGGCTGGTACGATTTCGGCGGCGGATCAATGGCCGACATGGGACATTACAGTTTATGGACCGTTTTCAAAGCGCTCGGACTTGAAAACCCAACCATCATCGAACCAAATTTCAGCCACGTTTGCGGCATTCGCGATTCAACGGCTTTTCAGGTTAAAAATGACTTTTCGTTTCCGATGGCCAGTTCCGTAAGGTTTAAATATCCGGCCAAAGGATCGCGCCCGGCAGTCGATTTAATATGGTACGACGGAGGAATGCGGCCACCTGTTCCGGAAGAATTGTATGAAGACAACAAGGAGTTGCCCGCCGAAGGCATGATGTTCGTTGGCGACAAAGGGAAAATTCTGGCCGGGTTCCATGTGAACAATCCTCAGCTTATTCCTGAAAAACGAATGGCAGGTCGCACAGTTCCTGAACTTCCGAAAAAGGAAAGAACTTCGGGATTTATTCAGTTTATGGAAGCGGTAAAAACCGGAAAACAATGCCCCGGAAGTTTCACCGAAGCTGGCCACATTACCGAAGCAGTTAATTTATATGCTGCTGCACTGCGCACCGGTCGCCTCCTGAAGTACGATGCCGCCAACCGGAAAATCACCAATGTTGAGGATGCCAATAAATACCTTTCACGCGAATACCGGAAAGGCTGGTCACCTGAGGAGATTTAAAGCCCCATCCCCAGCCCTTCCCCAAAAAGGGAAGGGAGTTTGTATCGGAAAAACTGAGATTAATTCCCAAACAAATTCATAGTATGGAAAGAATTTCTTCACAGCAAAAGCTCCGGAGGAGCGGAATATTTGTAGTCGAGATTGATCTATAACTTTAAAAGGCGCATCCAACCTACTAATTTGAAACGTAAAAGTTGTATGCGCCGCAAAGCAAAAAAAACGAATGTGAGATATTAAAATAGACGAAAGTTAAATCGCAATGAGAAGCAATCAAAAAAGTTCAAACACCATCGCTCAAAAGACTCTGAAAGAGTCAAATCTGAATAACCCCGGGTGCAGTGAAACGGAACCCGGGGAATGGGAGGAGCAATAACACAAGGCGCATCCAATCTACTAATTTGAAACGAAAAAGTTGTATGCGCCGCAATATGAAATCTATCATCCGAAGCCTTTTGCAAGCAGCCGGTTGCCAGAAATAGAGGATGAGAGAAAATTCAAAAATGTAATCCGTTCATAATTATTCTAAACCGATATGCAATTGGGCACACAGCAAAGGCTCCGGAGGAGCGGAATATTTGTAGCCGATAAAGATGAAAAAATGAAAAAGGCGCATCCGTTATTCTAATTTGAAACGATGATGATGTATGCGCCGCAAATTGAAAACATACATTCGAAGCCTTTTGCCAGCAGCAAGTAGCCAGCAGCCAGCAGCATTTATTAATTTAAACCAACCACTACTGTCCACTTAAAATAAGCTGAGTGACAGTTGGTTACAATCGAGTTCTTTGACATCTTTGTAATCTGTATTTGCAAATAGTTCATTTACAGGCGTTTTGTCCAGTAAGGATATGCCAATTACCTGTAGTATTTCGTAGGTTGATCGCTCTATTTTCAGTTCTTTTCCGATGATAGCCACCAAGCAATGTGTAATGATAGCACTGTAGATTTGGATGCGAACAGCATTCTCGGAAGTTCCCCAAAAGGATTTTATCTTCAGGTGTTGTTTGATCCATTTGAAAAAAAGTTCTATCTGCCATCGATTTTTGTAAAGTAATGCGACCTGATCGGATGTGATCTGAAAATTATTGGTTAGAAAAACGAAAGTACGATTGGTTTCTTTATCGTAAAATTTCACCCTTCTCAGTTTTTTCGGGTACTCTTTGGACACATAATATCCTTTCAGTTTGCCAATTTGATCACATAAAACGCCGGTGCTTTTATCAATTTTCAAAGAATACATCCGGTTAAATTTAAGGTTTGATTTTGCCCTTATGACGAAAAAAGCTGAATGAACAGTTATCTTGTAGAGCCGGGTGTAATCCACATATCCTCTATCGAAGATATAGAATGCACTTTGCTCATAGATCAGAAAATCCATCGCTTTCATATCATTCACCGTGGCAGGAGTTATATGCACAAATGCCGGAATTTGAGTAGTTATATCGAAAAGGGTGTGAAGTTTGATTCCTGCTTTGGCTTTACGAAAGGTTGCCCACCAGAACACACTCAAGCAAAGGTCAATGGTCGATGAGTCAAAAGCATAGATTTTGCCTTTAATTTCAAAATCATTGTTGGCCCTTTTTCTTCTGGCAATAGCAATAAGATGATAAGCAAAAGCCTCAAATATTTTGCTGCTTCTGGTTTCATTGGCTTTTGCCAGATTACTTCTTGTAACGCTTTTCCCAAAACCCAGATGATAAGATTTACTGCTATGGGCATCCAGAGCAACGATCAGATCCCGAAGACTATCCCGGTTGGTGAGTTGACCGAAAAGCATACAAAGTAACTGGTTCCAGCACGAAAAATGTTTAACGTACTTATTGCCATCGTACTTCTCGACAAAACGATCAAAAATCCGCTGAGGTAAAAATTCAACGATCTGTGCGAAAACATATTTCCCTTGATTCATAGTCGGATATTTTTCCAACTAACCTAATCAATTCAAATCGTCACGCTACTTAAACTCTTGCAAAACATAGATTATCAATGATTTCAATGAACGTATTTTATTTTTTAATGGACACTAGTGTAAACCAACAATAAAAAACCTATCGAAATGAACAGAAGACAATTTTTCGAAAAAACTGCAATGGGAATCGGGGCAACTATGCTTGCCTCACAATTTCCGATGAACCTCGACGCAGCAACAACTGCAAAAGCCTTAAAAAAACCGCTAGGTTTTCAGGTTTGGACCGTTAAAGACCAGTTGATCAAAGATTTTCCCGGCACCTTAAAAATGATGGCCGGACAAGGATACCAAAGTGTTGAAATGTGCTCGCCTGCCGGATACGTAAGTTCTGGATTTGGGCCATTGGTCAGCATGAAAGCCTCTGAAATGAAGAAAATTGTGGAAGATGCCGGTCTTATCCTGGAAAGTACGCATTACGGAATGGGCGAACTTAGTGACAACCTGAGCGAACGGATTGATTTTGCGCTCGAATCGGGTCAGAAACAAATGATTTGCTCCAGCTTCTGGCTTCCGAAAGATGCCACCATGAGCGACTGGCAAAAAGCTGCCGATGAATTGAACGAAATTGGCGCAAAAACGAAAAAAGCCAGTATCCAAACAGGTTTTCACAACCACCACATGGAATTCGAAAAGCTTGACGGCGTATTGATTTACGATGAATTGCTGAAACAATTTGATCCTGATTTGGTAAAAATGCAGTTTCAGGTGGCAGTAATCAGCATCGGATACAAGGCAGCCGATTATTTCAAAAAGTATCCGGGTCGTTTCATCTCCGCCCATCTGGCCGATTGGTCAAAAACCACCGAGAAACAAGTACCTGTAGGTCAAGGAATCGTTGATTGGAAAGAACTTTTTACCGCTGCCGAAAAATGCGGGGTAAAGAATTATTTTGTAGAAATGGATCCTGAAACTTTCAGGGAAAGCGCAGAATATATTCACAAATTGTAGGTTCAATTCTTTTTTAGAAATTATTTGCAAAACTGAATGGTAATACGTTCAGTTTTGCTTGATTTAATGACTGCAAATACCGCCAAACATAGATAAATGCTTAACAACATTATCTGACAAATTTATATATTAACCGAATAACCAAAGAACCAATAAAATCTTTAAAGTATTATATATATGAATGTTATATTTTTTAATCCATGGCTTAAATGTAAGCTCTTAACAGACGTGTTAAAAATAAAATTGGGTTTGAATATTTTATTTCATAAGTTTGGTATTGCAATTCGAAATTAGAAATAATTCCATTTGCGAAGGATTAAAATAGAAAATTACAAATTTTAGGCTCTTCTTTTTCTGTTTCCAACAATCCTTCAAAAAAAGTCTTCAAAAATACATCTTCAATTGATTGTTAAAACACAAAAAATGTGGGTAACAGCAGGATTTCCTTTGTCTTTAAATCAAAAATACATCTGCAAATTACTCTACTTAAGCTACTTAAGCGCTGCTTATTAAATGCTCAATAAGCCAAAACACCTGTTTGATCATTCAAAACACCTGTTTGATAACTGACATATCAAATTATCAAATTCCCTATCCAATCTCCATAACTTTCATTGCGAATAGTATTTAATTCTATTCTAATGTGGCATTCGCACTTAACGAGAATAAATTCTATTAATCAATTAAATCAATTATTTATGAAAAGCAAATTTTTACTTCGATTAAAAAGCGTGCTTTTACTGCCGGTGCTCTTTTTGCTGTTGATGGCAACGAGTATGGTGGGGACGGCGCAAAATGTTACGGTTACTACCGACAAGGACGACTACTGGCCAGGTGAATGGGTCATAATTACTGGCTCGGGCTGGATTGCCGACGACGAAATCCAACTCACCCTAACGCACATCGAACCCAACATCCCCGACCACGGACATGATACCTGGACTGTGAATGCGAGACCCGATGGGACTATTTCTGAGGAATGGTTTGTTGAAGATCAGGAGCTTGGAACAACTTTCCTGCTCACAGCCCAAAGTCTGGCTTTTCCATTAATGAAAGCCGAAGCGACTTTTACAGATGGGGCTAATTATAATTTAGCGGTGGGTTCTCAATCACCATCTTCTGTTGTGGCAGGAAGCAATGCTACTTATCTGATTACAATCACAAACCAGAAAGCTCAAACAGGTTCGGCTAATGTTACTTTTAGTCTATCGCCTACGGCTCTCTCTAATGCTACTTATAGTTTTTCTCCTACTTCATTAAGTATAGTTGGGGCAAAGGATGCTAGCTTTACAACTACCTTAACAGTTGTTACAACGGTAAGCACACCAATGAGTCAACAATTTGATGTATATTCTCATTTTAACGGAAGTTCTGCTGTTGAAGAGAAGAAATTAAATGTTCCGTTGACTGTTACCGCTTGTACCCCACCAGCAACCCCCACAATAGCTGCAGGAAGTGCAACCACACTGTGTTCTGGTGGTTCGGTGATGTTAACATCATCAGCTACAACGGGCAACCAATGGTATAAAGATGCTGTCCTTATTGCAGGAGCAACCAATCAAACTTATACTGCAACAACGGCTGGGTCATATACAGTTATTGTAACTGTTAATTGTCCTTCGGCAACTTCAGCAGCTACTGTTGTAACCATCAATAATATTACTGCAGGTGTCATTGCCAAAGGCGCTGTACAGCCCGGTCCCGGATGCGGTATTTTAGATCCAGGGATTACTGCTGTTACGACTGCGGCAACTGGTTCGGCTACCCCGACATATATTTGGCAACAAAGTACAAATGGAGGATCAAACTGGACAACTATTGCCTCGGAAACTGCTGCTCAAATTAATCCTGCCTCTTTTTCTGTAACTACTTCTTTCAAACGGATAGCAACTTCAACCTTAAATTCATTGGCATGTTCAACCGAATCGAATATTTTGGAATATGTTGTAAATCCTTTGCCAGTCGTAAATGCAATTACTCCTGGTGGAACTACCAATGTTTGTATTGGCTCAACTTTACAGTTATCAAGTACAACTGTAGGTGGTGTTTGGAGTACAAGTAATCCTTTACTTGCAACAGTTTCTACAACTGGTCTTGTTACCGGTGTTGCTGCCGGAAATCCAATAATCAGTTATACAGTAACCGATGCTGTTACTTCTTGTTATAGAACAGTAAATAAAACTGTAAATGTTTTATCACAACCTGCTGCCCCAACAGCAGTAAATTATAACGCATCATACGATGGCGCATCGCATTCTGGTTCCGCAACTGTTGGCAGTAACGAAACTGTTGACTGGTACGAAAGCGCAACAGGTCCTACATCTGCTTCTGCACCTACGGGTACAAATTTTGGAACCTACACTGCCTGGGCCGAAGCACGAAATACAACGACCGGCTGTAAAAGTGCAACAAGAACCTTGGTGACGGTACAAATAAATAAAAAAGATGCTTCGGTTGTTGTTGCAGACAAAACCAAAGTGTACGGTTCTGACGACCCTGAATTGACAGGAACTCTGACCGGATTCATGCCAGCCGACAATGTTGTTGCCACTTACAGCCGTGAAGCCGGGGAAACCGTTACTGGCGGACCTTATGAAATCACCGCCGTTTTAACTCCAACTGACGTTCTGAGCAACTATAAC
>JAUYMU010000009.1 GCA_030698405.1 Bacteroidota bacterium | reverse complement strand
GCGATAGCTTCCATTTGCCTTCATCAAGCAAAAAGGAAAAATTCCGGGCATGATCGTCCCTGTTTTTTATCAGGACATTGAAAACCATTAACCTGTAAAGTTTATATACTTCCTCAATATCGCCGGTTACCTTAAAACATGCAGTTAATAAACCCTGATAGTCGAGACAAGGAATACGATAATCAGCATGGAGCAATCCTGCTGCACTCAGCATGTGTATTTTTGTTTTCCCGGCACGATCGAATCGCCTCACGCCAAAATATTTACCCTCGAACAAACGGGTTTCGGGCATTTCAATTCCGCAATCATTTGCCAGTAAAGCATGTTCATATTCAATTTGTCCAACATTCTGCGGATCAAAAGTCGACCGGAATTTTATCAGCCATTCCTCACCTTCGATATTGAGCAGCACTTTTGGCCGTGCTCCTCCGGAAGAACCACCCAATTTGAAAAGCGTTTCAAGCGATGCTCCATTGTCTTTCCGATTCAGTATTTTTTCGGCCTCTGCAGCCAAATAATCCAGATCCGGATTGCTTTCGATGGCGGCGAAACTGTTATCGGGTTTGTATTCGAGCGCACCCATGCCCGATGAACCGGCTATACTAAGCCGATCCAATACCGTCAATCCTGAAGGATTGATTTTTTGCGCGTTTAAGTAGCGATCCAATAACAGATTGCCCCAACCATCAGGCAAAGAATCGTTGAATACCCCGAAGTTGCCCGAAAAAGGATCGCGTTTGGCAACAAATACACCTGGCCGAAGCGGAAGATAAAATGGAGAAATCGATTGACCGTTTTTAAGATACTCTGAATCGTACTCAAAAGCGCACAAATTGTCGGGTGTAAGCGCCAACCTGCCAACTATTTTCCCTTTCAGGAAAACCAAAACTGATTTGGGTTTAGTAAACATTTCGCCTCCCTCGTTTTGCCGTTTTCGCCTTGTCTTTCGTTAGCAATTCATCAATGCTTTGGTATTTCCTTCCTGAAAATAGTGACGCGAATTCATTCGTCGCATCTAAAGCGACCGCCAGCATCACCAAATTTTTGAGCGATATCTCAGCTGTTTGTTCAAATCGTTTAAGGCTGCCTAAACTTACTCCTGATTTTGCTGCCAGGGCATTTTGACTCAGGTTTAATTCCAGACGGTTCCTCTTCGCCCTTGCTGCAATATTCCTAAGGATTGCACCCGGATTAAAATCATCCAATGAAAAATCATTAGCAGATATTATATTAGCTGTTATATCACTTTTTGTCATTTTGCAGATAATATTTTAGCTATTAAAATGTAAATATAATGAATTAAGTTATCGCATGAAACGAACATGCCGCTAAAAATATTTTAAAGGTGGCGGCGCGAAAAGAGAATGAAAATTAATGTTCAAAGTGGATGCTTTCTGGCGTGTGAGTTCCATGAGAACGCTTAATAATCAATCAATTAATACCGATATTTTCGAATGAAAGAAGTAAAAGTGAAAAGTTAAAACACAAATCATCAACCTGGAACGAACCAAATGAAACCTTTTTATGCCATGGAAAGCTTTTTTAATCCGATGCGGTAAAAATGTTTTTTTGTTTGATTTCGCAGGATTCAACGTCCTAATTTCCTGCAACAGAGAATGGCTGTTGTGCAGCTGGAAAAACGGGTTTGTCTTTTAAAAATTCCCACAGGAGTTTCTATTTTCGGCTTTTCATGTACCAAAAAAAACTACAAACTGAGCCAATAGCTGACTCACAAAGAAAGGAGAAGAAGATTGTTGTCTTCTTCTCCTTTTAAAAGTATTCATTCCCAAAGTTTGAAGGGTATTGTGGAGCATCTGAATATTAAAGCTGCACCCAACTCTTCTAATAGTTTGATTATTTGTTTTCCCAACAATTTAGTCAATACGATATCCGTTTTGCACCATGATGTTTGGATTGATGTCAATCTGTTTTTGTGGAATCGGGAAGATCAACTGTGTTTCATTAACCTTGAATCCTTTAGACTTCAATAAGTCAACGGCACGACCTGTCCGAACTAAATCGAACCAACGGTGGCATTCAAAAGCTAGCTCAACTCTTCTTTCATGTAGTACTTTATCCCGAAATGCTGCCTTGTCAGTTGTATTGAAATCTTTGGGAGATGCTTCAGTTGACTGATAACCAAATCCTCTGCGGCGAACCTTGTTCAGCAATGTACATGCTTCTGTTGTTTTGCTGTTTTCGTTTAGCGCTTCAGCATACATCAACAAAACATCGGCGAAACGAATAACCGGAAAGTTTATGTTGGCATCGCCACTTTGATAGGGAGTATCCCGGTACTTTTTTACGTGCCTTATTGACACTGTATTTCCTGTTTTGTTGTCAATGTACGACGATGCCATAGAGAATTCTTTTCTTAAGTCACCGGCTTCATACGCATTGTCTAAATCTGCTGTCGGAATATTATTCCCTGAGGTTCCGCCAACTGTTACCACCGATGTTCCCGAGTTTTCAGGAGCGAAGTTATTGGCAAAACCACTTCCTTCCCCAAAACCGCCTTTTTTGAATTGTACATCAAATATTGATTCCTTGTGATTATGGTTGTTAGGATCAAATATTTTTTCATAACCGGAACTATTCAAACTTCCCGGGGTGTTTTCCAACAATAAATACTGTCCGGACGATACAACTTCTGCCAGTTTCGATTCTCCTTTAGGATAATCTTTCATAGTCATATATACTGCTCCAAGGAGCGCTTTTACAGCACCGCTGGTAACTCTTCCTATATTGTTCCCCGAATAAGTCGCAGGCAAGGTTTCAGCATCAGTAAGATCCTTAATAATCTGATTATAGGTTTCTGCCTGAGTGCTTCTGGCTGTAGCATAAGCTTCGGTTATTTGAATGGTTGATGTTACCAATGGAACTCCGCCAAACACTCTGACCAGATTAAAATACATTAAACCCCGAAGAAATTTCACTTCTTTTGTCAGTTGTTCTTTCCGGCTGTTCTCCATAGTCACCCCATCAATCTGGGCCAGTACCATGTTGCATTTGTTAATTCCCTTATAACTTTCGTTCCAGAAATTTGCTAAAAAAGGATTTGTAGTGCGGATATAGAATTTGTCAAATTCATCCTGATCAGTAACCGACCCGGAAAGATTATTGGTCGTATTATCTGAAGGTATTTCAGCAAGTACATACCAGTTCTGGTACATATTGCCTGTTTGAAGGGTTGAATAAGCTCCGTTAACGGCAAACTCTATTTGTTCAGCTGTTTTGTAATAAGATTCAACGCTAAGTTGCGATGGCGGGGCTAATTCCAAGAATTCATTGTTACATCCGGAAAGAAATATCCCGGTTGTGAAAGCCAGTATAATTAATATCGATTTATATGTTTTCATTGTTGTATAATTTTATCCGTTGTTAGAAAGTGAAGTTAAACCCAATGCTTACAATTCTTGCAGTCGGATAACCGCCGTAATCGCTTCCGGGAGCCAAAACATTGTCGCCGGTAAAACTAACTTCAGGATTATAGCCGCTATATTTAGTGAATGTATAAAGGTTTTGTCCTGACAGATAGACCCTTGCTGCCTGCATTTTTATCCGTTGGGCGATATTTGCCGGAAGATTATAGCCTAAAGTGATATTGGATATCTTCAGGAAAGAACCATCTTCAACCCAACGTGATGACACTGCATTGTTTAATCCGGTAGTTAATGAGTTGGCCCGGGGAATTATTCCATTTCCGGGTTCAGCCTCCGATTTCCATCGGTTTAATACCGAAGATAGTTGCTGTTGGTTACCTTCCAGGTTTTCGTAAAAGCGTTTTGCTAAATGAAGTATCTCAGCGCCCTGCGATCCGTAAAGCAAAACCGACAGATCAAAACTCTTGAACGTGAATGAATTGTTGAATCCGTAGGTGAAATCAGGATGGTTATTTCCGATAATAGTCCGGTCGTTGGCATTAATAACTTCATCTCCCGAAACATCACGATATTTTACATCGCCAACTTTCGAAGTTCCTTCTTTCGGATTATTTGCCAAATCGGCTGCATTCATGTAAACTCCGATTTGCTCATAACCATAGAAATTTCCAATTGGTTCTCCAATCATGGTAATATGGGTATCGCCAACACCGCCATTACTTCTGATCGGGTCGCCCTGAGGTCCCAACGCTAATACTTCATTTTTGTTAAACGAGATATTGAAACTTGTATTCCAGGTAAATTTTGCTTTCGAAATAATCCGTGAACTAACGCTAAATTCGAAACCTGCGTTGCGCATTTCCCCGATGTTTTGCCAGGCTGTAGTATAACCTGTAATTGCCGGAACGTCAACCTGCAAAAGCAAATCGGTAGTGAGGCGGTTGTAATAATCAGCCGCAAAGAATATTTTATCGCTCAAAATATTGAATTCAAGACCGATGTCAAGCTGCTTGGTTTTTTCCCAGCTCAAATCATCATTCTGAATTGTCGATTGAGAAGCACCGCTCACTACCGAACCAACTCCACTTCCGAAAACATAATTATCGGTTGAAATAAGTCCGATTGAAGCATAGTTTCCGCCTGAGATGGAATTATTTCCGGTTAGACCATAGCTTGCGCGAACTTTCAGGTTTCTGATCCAGTTAATTTCTTTCATAAATGCTTCTTCGGAAGCACGCCATGCCAGCGATGCTGAAGGAAAATAACCATATTTTTTATTTTTGCCAAAGCGGGAAGAACCATCGGTTCGGATAGATGCTGTTAAATAATATCTGTCGAGATAACGGTAATTTACTCTACCCAGATAGGAAACCATTGACCATTCACTGCGGTCGGATGTTCCTGTTTTTACTTTTGCCACACCAACCGTTTGAATAATATCATCGGGGAAATCGGAGCCAGAAGCTTCATTCGAATCCCAAATATTTTTTTGAACTGTGAATCCGGCTAATGCATCCAGTGCATGTTTGCTTCCAAAAATGGTACTGTAGCTAAACGTGTTCTCATTCAGCCAGTTGAAGTTTTGATTGGTGCTGGCAATTCCGCTTCGGTAAGTTGATGGCAGTGGGGCAACAACTCCATTCGCAGGAACAGTTGAAGGCCTGAAATTGGTTCTGCGTACATTTACGATGTCGCCGCCAATCGTAGTTTTAAATTTTAATCCCTTGTAAAGGTCTATCTCTGCAAACATATTGGCCAGCACACGAGCCGTAGTGTAGTAATTTTTAATCTTCGAATTGGCGACGGCATTTGTAACACCGGTCAGCCCATCACTTTGTACTGCATACACTGCCTGCGAGCCGTACGTTCCGTCGGCATTATAGACCGGTACTACCGGAGAGGTCGCCAATGCTGCCAGTACTACTCCATCGCTGGCCCAATGTCCTTCATTCAGCCGGTTTTCCTGACTGTAAAAAGAGCTTAAATTTACTCCCATCTTTAAAAAGTCATTCAGCTTGGTTTCTACTTTTGCCCTTACATTGTACCGCTGATAGTCGGTATTTATAACAACACCTTTCTGGTCGTAATATCCTCCCGAAAACATGTACTGGGTTTTATTATCTCCTCCTGAAAGGGAAAGCTGATAATTTTGAACCGGAGCGCTCCTGAATATTTCATCCTGCCAGTCGGTATCAGGCAAGCCTGAAGGGTTGGTATCAAATACTCCAGGATATTTATACCGGCTTGCACTTGGTCTTAAACTCAATGGGTCGGTTGCACTTGCTCCGGAAACTTTATTGGTATAATTGGTATTGAAAGCTTCTTTTGAATATTCAATAAATTCATCGCGATTGAGGACTCCCATCTTTTTTCCAACTTGCTGAATACCGGCATAAGTATCAAAGTTAATGTTCAGTTTTCCAGATTTTCCAGATTTAGTGGTGATGAGTACAACTCCGTTGGCTCCTCTTGAACCGTAAATTGCTGCAGCTGAAGCATCTTTCAATATCTCTATAGATTCAATATCGTTTGGGTTTACCGCATTTAAATTCTGATCACCCAGCGGATACCCATCAACGACATACAGTGGTGAGCTTGATGCGGATATAGACCCTGCGCCACGAACTCTGATTACTGTTCCTCCTCCGGGCGTTGCTGAAGTTTGCTTAACATCAACTCCGGCAATTTGTCCTTGCAAGGCCTGGCTTGGGTTTGACACCGTAAGGTCTTTAATATTTTTTGCTCCAATAGATCCAACTGATCCTGTTAAATCCTTTTTACGCACGGTTCCGTAACCAATGGCAACGACTTCCTCAATTCCAACAGTTTCTTCTTCCAGAGTAACATCAATAATTGATTTTCCACCAACCGCAATCTCCTGCATTTTCATCCCTACAAACGAAAATTGCAAGGTGGCATTTTCAGGAACATTGGAAAGCGAATAATTCCCATTACCATCAGTAATCGTTCCATTGGTGGTTCCTTTTATAACAACCGACACTCCGGGAAGTGAAGCCCCGGACGAATCCGTAACCTTTCCGGAAACGCGATTGGCTTGTTGTGAAAAAGCACTGTTGGTGTTTTCGGAGAAAAGCAGGATTTGACGGTTTACAATCCGAAAATTGACACCGCTTCCTTCAAATAGTTTTTGAAGTACCTGATTGATGTTCATGGAGCTTACTTCCAGGTTCACTTTTCGTTCAACGTCAACCTGTTTGTTGTCGAACATGAAAAAGAATTCGCTCTGGTTTTCGATCTGATTGAGGACTTCCTTCACCTGGGTGTTTTGAACCTTCAGGTTAAGTTTGGTTTTTTGTGCATAGCTGCTTGAGTAAGCGCTAAAAACACTGAGAACCATTAGGAATAGCGTTAGTCGCATAGCTAAAAGAATTTTTTGTGCCATCGGATTTCGCCGAAACACGTCCATTAATTTTTTTTTCATAATTTTGAATGATTTAGTTTTTGAATTTTTGATGCAGTACTTTTTCTCAGGAAGCCATTTGCATCTCAAATTCGGTTCAACAATAAAACTAACTTAGAACAGGGAGCCTCGAACGCTTCCTGTTTTTTTTTGATTTCAGGATCACCTCATCGTTTTTTGTATTTAATGGTAACTTGTTCTCCTTCAATTTGGTATTGAATTGGCGTGATGTATGAAATCAACTCCATTACTTCGCGCAAACTTTCGGTTTTTACTTTAAATGTATAGTTGTGCCTGTAATATAAATTCTTGTCGAGTTGAATTTTCACCCCGTACCAATTCTCCAGATAATAGATAACCTCTTCGAAAGGCTGGTTGTCGAATATCAGCATGTTGTTCAGCCAGGCAGTCAGCGCTTCCAAATTTTCGGCCTTCTGTAAATGATATTTCCCATCGCTGAATACCAATTGATCTCCAGGTTTTAATTCCGTAATCAATTTATCCTGAAGGCTTAATACCTCAACTTTTCCAGAGACCAATGTCACATCGGCTGTATTCTTCAGGTTTTGTTCATTTATATTAAACCGTGTTCCATATACCTTCAACTTAAATTTTGAACCGCTTACTACAAATGGATGCTCCGGATCTTTTACCACATCAAAAAAGCATTCGCCTTTCATTTGCACTTGGCGGTTTTTAGCCGAATAATCTGAAGGGTACTGCAATTCAGCCCCTGAATTGAGCCATACATAAGTACTGTCGGGCAAAACCACCTGAGTTTTGTTTCCTTCAGGAGCAATTATTTTGGTGTATGATACGGCAGTTTGTGTTGTGTTGAAACCATCGCCCAAACCAATTCCGGCCAGAAAAACAATTGCCAGAACAGCGGCTGCTGCAGCCCACCGGAAATATATTTTTTGAATTGCTTTTTGTTTTGGCTGATAATTGATCAGTTTCATCAGTTTCTGCCAGTTGATGGTCATGTCGGGCTGGTAGAATTCGGTTTTGTTTTTGGTGAGCGACCATGTATTCACAATCTCTGATAAAATCAGCGAATTTTCCGGAGAACTATCCAGCCAATTCTGAATTTGCTTCCTCTGCTCCTGATCAGCATCGTTTTTTAACTTTGCTGAAATTGCCTCCCATGGTATGTTTTGTTGTTGCATAAATATTGTCTTACATGTATATGTCGCAGAAAACGAAAAAATCCCTCAACCGAAATTAAGGGATTTTTTCATTTATTTTTATCTGTCCAAATATGTATCTATAAATCAATTATTTACAGATCATTTAATTTTTATCAGAATCGTATTTTTGCCTGAAGTTTATACCAAAATCTTTGTTGTAAGGTTACTGATGCTGATTTCAAGTTCCTCAAAAGTATTTCCGTTACCCTGGTTATCGTCTTCAACAAACAGGTATTTCATTCCTGCTGTTTCTTTTGCAGCCAGTATCCTTTTGAAATCAATTACACCTGCACCAACAGAACAAACATCATCTTTGATTACATCAAAAAATGGCGCTTCGTTGGTTTTCATATCTTTAAAGTGCAAAAGCTGGAAACGACCTGGATATTTGCCAAACATCTCTACCGGATCCTGTCCGGCTTTGTTTGCCCAGAAAAGATCCAGCTCCATGGTAATCAGATCTGCATCCATTTCAGGCATAAATATATCATAGTAAGGCACTATGCCATCGATATTGGCGAACTCAAAATTATGGTTGTGGTAACCAAACTGAATTCCCACCCCTTTCATTATTCTTCCAACTTCGTTCCAGTCGGCAATCATTTTTTTGTACGATTCGATGTTGCGGTCTGGCTCATTCACCCAAGGCTGGACGCAATATTTTACGCCAAGCTCGGCATGGTCATCCGCCATTTTCTGAGCATTGTCTATAGTGATTCCAGCCGCTTCAACCTGGGTATGACTGCTCAGAATCTCCATGCCCAAATCATTGGCAATCTTTTTCAGTTCTTTGGGGGTGAAGCCATAAAACTTGCCATCTGAATAATTAGCGAGTTCCAGGTTTTTATAACCAAGGTCTGATAATTTTTTCAATGAACCAAGTGCATCTGCTGTCATGGCATCACGAAGGGTGTACAACTGAATGCCGACACCAAAACTTTTCCGGTCGATTGCTGCTGGTTTACAGGCAATAGGGCCAAGTACTGTCAGGCCAATGGCGCCTGCCGCCGAAATTTTCAAAAACTCTCTTCTGTTACTAAACGTTCCCATAATCTATATTTTTTTAGTTGGAATAAATTTTATTTTTTCGAGAGGTTAAATATAATACAAACCTTTTATTTTCAAATCAATACTCCAAAAACCTCAAAAAATAAAATACCGGATCAATATTTCCTGTACTTTTCAACCCTTGCATCGTTAATTACACCGTTCCAGTTCAGCCCGAAAGCAAAATCGTAGGTGTTTCCTTCCGAATCCACATAACATTTCATGTCGCGCGGAACATCTTCAAATTGTTCCTCAACGGTTTTCATGTCGGCAGGCATTTGGAACGGCAATAAAGCCGAAGGTTCGGCAGCGCCGGTGATAATATCCATCAACGTCTGGTCCTGAACTCCCATGTGAATCAGAAGGACACCGGCACTTTTTTCAATTTCAGAAAAAACCATTGGATTCGAAACTTTTACAATTACGATTACCGGCTTTGCACCCATTTTGGCTTTGGTCTCGTTAACCGTTTTCATGTCCTGAATGTTCGAAGCTGTCGTGGTTTTTCCCTTGTACGAACGATTGGTGAACGATTCGAGCGGACTGCCGCCTGCAAGACTGGTTTCGCGTGCAAAGTCGGCTTTGTAAGGGCCATATTGCAAACTGATTGGAACATAACCACTGCCATTCTTTTTCGCATCATCCGCAGAATAACCAACTCCGCCTTTCGGACTGTCGATACAAATCAGGGCAATATCTGCTTCTTCCGGTTTTTCAACCACCTCAAAATATTTTTTTGCAACTTCTGGATTAACAGCGTCTTTCCAATTTTCGGGTGTTTGAATCCCAAACCAGTTCACACTGGCCGGAACAAGTTTTTTGGGAATGTAAACTTTCAGCTGTTTTTGCAGCGGAAGTATTTTTTGCTGATTTTTCAGCATCACCACCGACCTTAACTGTGCATCATAACCAGCTTTCATAAAATCAGGATTGCCCACCGTTTTTTCGGTTTCGGCCACATCGAGATAAGGGTTTTCGAATAGCCCAACCCTGAAAATATTCCGAAGCAAACGAACAGCCGACTGTTCAAAACGCTGGCGCATCAGTTCTTCTCCATGCGCTGTAACACCCATTTTGTAGGCTTCAATCACCGGACCCATTTCGTTGTTTCCGCCGAATTGGTCAACTCCAGCCTCAATTGCTTTGTAGTGGCGTTCGGCTTCGGTCATGTTTTCAACTCCCCAGCATTTTCCCTGAAACTGGTCGATTGCCTGAACATCTTTGGTAATCATCCAATCGGTGCAAACCACGCCCTCGTAACCGTATTTGCCGCGAAGCAAATCCGTAATCAGGTATTTGTTAAAAGCGTTGCCCACGTTTTCGCCATTCACGGTATCCTGATTGTATGAAATCGTATAATATGGCATCACCGCAGAAGCCATTTTGGTTGCACCTTCAAGCTTGAAAGCTCCTTCAGTAAACGGTTTTAAATGATCATTCAGATTTTTGCCAGGATAAACAGCATAAGCGCCATAACCAAAATGGCCGTCGCGACCACCTTCTTCAGGACCACCGCCCGGCCAGTGTTTTACCATGGCATTTACACTTTTATAGCCCCAGCCTCCCTTTATTTCGGCAGTTCCGGCAGATGTTTGAAAACCATCGACATAAGCCCGCGCCATATCTGTAGCCAGATTTGGATCTTCGCCCATCGTTCCGTCGAATCGGCTCCAACGTGGTTCTGTACCTAAATCAATTTGAGGAGAAAGTGCTGTGGCTATTCCCAATGCACGGTATTCGGCAGCGGCAATTTCGCCAAACTGTTTCATCAGCTCCGGATCAAATGCTGCTGCAATGCCCAATGTTCCGGGCCACATAGAGATTTTGCCACCAGCGCCGGCATTAAATTCGGCATATGAATCGCTGCCGTGGCGCGGATCAGAACTGTTATTGGCCGGAATTCCCAAACCTATTCCTTCGACCAAAGCCTGCGCATTGTTGTTCCACTGAGCCGAAACAGCCGGACTTTGAACAGAGGTAATCAGTACATGTCGAAGGTTATCTTCCGTCAAAAATTTCTTTTGCTGATCAGACAAATCACTGGCTGATGCGCCACTTTCTTTAAAAGGTTTTCCGTTATAAGTTCCGCCATACCGCCCGGCTCCCATCACCGGAATGGCCTGATGGCCGCTGTAAAGCATCAGCCCGGCAATTTGTTCCACCGACATTTTAGTAGCCAGATCTTTTGCCCGTTCGTCCACCGGCAAACGCCAGTCTTCGTAAGGATCAACTGTTCCGTTTTTGTTCAGGTCCTTAAATGCCAAACGGTCAACTGTAAGAATCTGAACTCCTGAAGTTGCTGAATAGCCAAGCGTTTGGCCGCCTTCGTTGCTGATCAGTTTGAATGTTCCATGATCGGTTTCAGTCCATTTTGGGCTGCACCCGTAGCCTACAAACAAAATCACCAATAGAATAGTAAAATTCTCCGAAAATGCTATCATCGTTTTTCTATTTAAAAAGTAATGGTGCAATTTGCGACAAATACACCCGCCAGTTGGTCCAGGTGTGTCCACCTTCGGTTTCAACATAAGTGTATTTCATCCCCATATTATCGAGCTTGGCACGATATTCTTCCACGTTCTTGTAGAGGAAATCGGTTTTGCCAATTCCAATCCAATAAAGTTTGTACCCGTTTTTCATCTGAGCTTCCAGAGTCTTGTCAATGTTTTCATATACTTTCGATGTAACTTTATCACTAACTCCGATCGCAGCAGAGAAAAGCCCGACATAATCAAACATGTTTGGATAGTATCTTGAAATATGCAGAGAATGATAACCACCCATTGACAAACCAGCAATTGCACGACCCGATTTTTCAGCGTTTACACGATAATTGCTTTCAACAAATTTGATCACATCCGGAAAAGTTTCTTCAAATTTACCATCCATGGTGTGATCCATCTGCATGCCTGGTTTTGTAAATCCCAGACTTGATTCGCCCGGAGCAGCTTCCTGTGCCACGTTTCCGTTGGTCATCACCACAATCATCGGTTTCGCTTTTCCCTGAGCAATCAGGTTATCCAGAATTTGTGAAGTGCGGCCAAGGGCAATCCATGCTTCTTCGTCGCCACCCATTCCGTGCAATAAATACAAAACCGGATATTTCTCTTTGCTGCTTTCGTAACCGGCAGGAGTGTAAACGGTCACGCGGCGAGCCATGTTGTTTCCGGGAGAATCGTACCAGCGGCGGATTACCGAGCCGTGAGGAACTTTATTTACCTGGTACAAATCGGCTTTTCCGCCACCCACGATAAACACGTTGAACACCGAAGCCACATCGCGAATAATGTAAACATTGTTCGGATCGGTGGTTTTGAAACCATCAACAATTATCGTGTAGGAGTATAAATCCGATTCAAGTGGCTGAGAGGTAAAAGTCCAAAGTCCATTTTCGTCTTTTTTTAGATTTGCCTTTCCGGGAACATCCATGACACCCCACTGGGTTTTCATTTTTACCGTCGGCAGAAAGTCGCCAGTAATTTGTACTGAATCGGCTTCAGCAGCCTGAATGCGGAAAGTTACCGTGTGATCGGTTTTTACTTCCGGAGAAATAATTGGGGCAGCTCCCCATAGTGCCTGTTGTGCGAAAGAATTAATGTTTGTCATTACCAATAATACAATGATGAATAGAAGTTGCTTTTTCATATAAATGTATTATTTTACGAATGATGAATTGTTTAAATAGTCAAAACATTGTTTAACTCCTTCAAATTGAGTCATGTCAGCTTTAATCTTTTCTATTTCAACAAAGTATTCGCTTAATCCGTTGGCATAAGCTTTTTTGAAGATGTTTTCGAAATTCATCATTCCCGACTGGCCTAAAACAGAGCGGTCTTTGATGTGCAAAACCGGAAAACGGCTTGGGTACTTTTCGAAATATTCCAGCGGATCCATTTGTCCCATCACTGTCCAGTAAACGTCCATTTCAAAAAATACCAGGTTCGGATCAGTTCCTTCAAGCAGCAGGTCATAAATGATATCGCCAAACGGTATGAACGCGGCAAATGGGCCTGATGGCGGAGTTTCTCCAGGTTTTGCAATCCGTTTGAACTCCATGTTGTGGTTGTGGTAACCCCACTTAATTCCTGCGGCTTTCGCAATTTCGCCAGCGTTGTTGAACACTTCGCACACCAGTTTTGCATCCTCGTGGTTTTCAATAGAAGGCATCATTGGCTGAACCAGTGATTTAACGCCCAGTTTCACATGATCCTCAACGGCTTGCTTCCAGAAATCGGAAATTTTGGCCACATTTTCTTTAGTGAATTTTCGTTCCGGAGGGTTTACATGTGAACTGGTAATTTTCAATCCGGCATCGTCAACAATTTTTCGGTATTCACTCACCTCGTATTGTCCCATTTTGCGGTTGCTGTAACCGGCCAGTTCGATTGTACTGTAGCCGATTTCAGCTATTCTTTTCATTCCTGAAGGAATATTGTCTGTCAGTTCTTTACCAAGGGAATATATCTGCAATCCAATTACTTTCTTTCCGGCAACTGTTGGGGTACTTTTGGTTGAAGCTATAACCGGAGCCACGCTTCCAGCCATGAAACCACCAACTGTCAGTAATGATAATTTTTTCAGAAAATCACGTTTTGTTTCCATTATGTAATGTATTAGAATTTATTGGGTTTGAAGTGTATATAAGTTTCAAGAATGAATAAATGTTGTATTTCTAATTGTTCAAATATTTTAACTCACCCCGTCGCATCTGCGATGCTTTTCCCCTCTCTTTTAAATGAGAGGGGGAAGGCCGCTTGCGTACTTCGGGGTGAGTGAACATAAAACACGACAATAAATTGGTTTAATTACCTATTATTTGCACAACGAATAAGGATTCCGGTATTCATAGCTGTTCAAGCGGTGAGCAGCGGCTTCCTTGTCGTCGCCGAAACTCAAAGTTGCAGGATTCCAGCTTACCGGGCGGCCCAGTTCTGTGGCTATATTTCCCAGGCAGCAAAGGGTGTTGGTACTGCAACCCACTTCGATAGGGGCGATGGTATCTTTGCGCGAACGAACTGAATCGACAAAATTCTGCATGTGTGGAGAACTGATTTCAAAGCTTCCACCACCTTTGGAAGCGCTTTTTTGCATTTCCTCATACATTTTTTTGCGTTCTTCAGGAGTCATTTTTTTCGGGCGACGTCCTGCCAGTTCTGCAGGAACCAGCGATGCATCCGAACAAGCCAGGTAACCGCGGGCCACTTCAATCCATCCTTTTGTTCCGATGAATTTGATACCCTGAGCCCCTTCCATATCTTCCAGATAGGGTTGTTCTGTCATTTCAATGCCATTCAGGTATTTAAAAGTCAGATATTTCTGTCCGTTATAGCCTGCAGGTGTAATCAGCGAAGGGCCAGAACCATCCATTCCGATCGCGGCCTGCGAAATATCGAACATGTGAGCGCCCCAGTCGGCGGTAAAGCCGTTGCCGGTTTCGCGGTACCAACGCCATGCTCCCCAAAGTTTTTCTTTTTCTTCAGGATCGAGCGAAATCGGCGGACAAAGATCGGGGTGATAATGAATTTTGGAATCGTTTAACGGACCCATCCAGAGGTTAAAATTCAGGTTTCCGGGAATTGGCATTTCAGGCAGATCGAGCGGTTTTGGTGGTGCACCTACTTTGGCATATACTTTTTCGATGTGCCCAATCGCGCCCGACTGTACCAATTCTATTGCTTTCTGAAATTCTTTGCTTGAACGTTGCTGACTTCCAACCTGAACGATGCGTTTGTTTCCACGCGCAACTTTCACCATCTGAAGTCCTTCAGCAATGGTGAATGCCAATGGTTTTTGTACATACACATCTTTTCCGGCCTGACAGGCGTGAATGGTCTGAAGGGCGTGCCAATGATCGGGTGTTGCAACTTCAATGGCATCAATATCTTTGCGTTCGAGCAGTTCTTCGTAATTTTCGTACATGTCGCAACGGGTTGCCTGCGATTTGGTAGCTTGCCATGCTTCCACACGTTTTTTGAAACGCTGTTGCTTCATTGTATCAACATCGCAGCAAGCGGCCACCTGAATTCCCGGCACACTTCCAAATCCGGCAAAGTCGGATAGCGCTTGTTGCCCCAAACCGATAAAGCCCATCACTACCCGATCGCTTGGTGCAATGCGGGTGCCATTAATAGTCCAGCTTGGAAGAATGGTAAGTCCTGTAAGTCCAATTGCTGAAAGGCCCAGAAAATTACGTCTGTTCATTTCTTGGTTTGATTTTTCTTTCATTTGTGAAGAATTTAGATTAATGTGTTTAATTGACACAATGATAGCTTTTTCTAACGGGAATCAAAAATAAAACGATTACTTTTGTTGCAAAACATAGAAGCAGGTGAATCAGGAATCAAAATTTCAGTATGAAAAGTTTCTAAACCACATTTCGTTGGATTGTGTGGTTTTTGGATTTCATGATAACCAATTGAAAGTATTGTTGTTGCGAATGAAATTCACGAAAGAGTGGGCGCTGCCTGGCGGTTTTGTGAAAGAAGATGAATCACTCGAATCAGCAGCAACCCGTGTCCTGAAAGAACGTACCTGCCTGGACAATATATTCCTGAAACAATTCAAGGTTTTCAGCGATCCGCAACGATCGAATACAAATCCAGCGGTTCAGGACTTAATTGATTCAGGAGCAAACCCTGACCAGTCTTGGTTTAACCAACGATTTATCTCTGTTGGCTATTATGCTTTGGTTGATTTCTCAAAAGCTGAACCTCAACCCGATTATTTTTCTGACCTGTGTGAATGGAAATCCCTCAACGAAATAAATACATTGATTCTCGACCACCTTCAAATTCTGAACAAAGCGCTTGAAAACCTGCGGATGCAGTTGAATTATCAGCCGATTGGCTACAACCTGCTTCCCGATAAATTCACGATGCCCGAACTTCAGAAATTGTACGAAACCATCCTTGGCAAAGAACTGGACCGACGGAACTTCCAGCGTAAAATGTTATCGTACAATATTCTCATCAGGTTGGAAGAACGGAAAACCGGTGGAGCGCACAAAGCTCCGTTCCTGTACGAGTTTAACCTCGAAAATTACCAGAAAGCTTTGCAGAATGGGTTGTATGGGGGATGGTAAAAATTTGACATTACAAAATAGATTCTGGATTATTATAAAACAACGATTTCATCTTGTATGTTCGATAAATTATACCTATATTTGTCGAATACAATCGATAAATACAGATGAATAAGGAAACTGCAAAACTTTTAATCACTGAATATCAACAAAAAGCAGTTGAGGTTTCATTTCAGGAACGTTCCTATAAAATGGAGGACAACCTCAATTATGTGTTTGTAGGTTTGAGGCGTGTTGGAAAATCATACCTGATGTTCCAACAGATTCGGCATCTGTTGGATACAGGACATTCGAAAGAGGAGATTCTCTATTTTAACTTTGAAGATGACCGTATAGCTTCGTTGGATACAGAAGATTTAGACCGGATTAAAATTTGCTATGAAGAGATGTTCGACTGCAAACCGATATTTTTCCTCGATGAAATACAAACCGTTGATCGTTGGGAAAAATTCGTTCGCCGTCTTGCCGATCAGGGTTATCGGGTTTATGTGACCGGAAGTAATGCGAAAATGCTTAGCAGTGAGATAGCCACTACTTTGGGCGGAAGATACATCATTCAAAATGTTTATCCCTATTCATTCCCGGAACATCTGACTTCATTGGGTATTGACCTTACTGACAAGAATTTTGTTTATCGCAATCGTACTGAAACAGTAAAAGCTTTTGAAAATTATTTCCGTTTTGGCGGCTTGCCGGAAGTGACTCAGATTACCGACAAACGCGCATGGCTAAGTAGTCTTTATCAAAGGATATTTTTTGGTGATTTGATTACCCGTTACCAGGTACGCAACGATTTTGCACTCCGTGTGCTGATCCGAAAATTAGCCGAAAGCGTAAAACAACCTACTTCATTTAACCGATTGGCAAATGTCGTATCCTCTTCAGGAAAAAAAATCAGTACCGATACGGTGATTGATTATTTAGGCTACTTAAAAGAGTCGTGGTTGATATTTCCGGTTGAAAATATTTGTGCAAAACTGGCCGAAAAGGAGGCAAACAAAAAATACTATTTTATCGACAATGGCATTCTCAATCTTTTTCTGGTAGATCCTTCAACTTCATTGCTGGAAAATCAGGTTGCCATCCAACTTCGGCGGTGGTATGGCGATGATGTTTATTTCTATCACCATGGCATTGAGGTGGATTTCTACATTCCGGATGTACAATTGGCAGTGCAGGTATGTTATAGCTTGCAGGATCCTGAAACCCGCAAACGTGAAATAAATGCCTTGCTAAAAATGTCGAAACGAATCGAAGTAATAAGATGGATCATCATTACCAAAGATGAAGAAGATACTATTTCGGAACAGGGAATACGTATTGAAGTGATCCCGGCGTGGAAATGGCTGTGTTGATAAAATTGATTAACAATGTCATTTTTGAACACCTAGTATCCTGAATTTGTTCTCCAACAAGTACTGTATTCTGTTAGTAATGGATTAAATGTTATATTTGTAATGGATTAAATGTTGTGTATGAAACGAACATGTTGCTTGCGAACACCCAAGAGGATGATAATAATTATCAGCAACATGTGAGTGAGTTCTCCCGGAAAATCCGGGACAAGCTATACTACCATTAAAAAACAAATTATTTACGTATGAAATATTCGGAATTACAAGCAGTTGTAAATGAGCAAATAGATATACTTTACTCATTTGAATTAGGTACATCAAGGGAGTTGTTGGATTCATTACCAGTGACAAACTCACATGCATTGGTTGTTTCAGGAATAAGGCGTTGTGGAAAAAGTGTTTTGCTTCATCAATTTATCAGGAATGAAATTGATGACGTTTTCTATTTTAATTTTGCCGATATAAGGCTTTACGAATTTTTGGCATCCGATTTTGTTTTGCTCGATGAAATAATTAGGGAGAGCGGCAAGAAAATTCTTTTTTTCGATGAAATCCAAATTGTTAAGGGGTGGGAGTTATATGTCAGGCAAAAATTGGATCAGTCGGTCAGAGTCATTATTACCGGTTCAAATGCACGCATGTTAAGTATTGAATTAGGAACCAATTTAACAGGTAGACATATTTCCAAAGAGCTGTTTCCATTCAACTATAAGGAGTTCTGCTCTTTTCATGCCCTGCTGTATAACAAGGAAAGTCTTGTTTCATTTCTGGATAATGGGGGTTTCCCTGAATTTCAGAAAACCAACAACAAAGAGTTACTTAGTTTCCTGATAGAGGATATTATTTTCCGTGATATTGCGACCCGACATGCAATACGTGATATCTCCGGATTGAAAAACCTTTGTATTTATGTCATGTCAAATACTGCAAAACTTATTAGCCCCAGCAAACTAACAAGCATTATTGGCGTTAAATCTCCCTCAACGGTATTGGAATATTTAACCTATTTTGAATCGAGCTACCTTTTAAACCTGATTCCCCGATTTTCATATTCGGTTAAAGGACAAATGTTGTCAGAAAAAAAGATTTATGTGGTTGATAATGGACTGGTAAATGTGGCCTCCATCTCAGCATCAAAAGATATGGGCAGGAAATTTGAAAATGCTGTTTATTGGAGCATCAGGAGGAAAACCAAAAATATATGGTACTTTTCGGATGGAAATTCGGAGTGCGATTTCATTTATAAGCTTGACGATGATTATTTTGCAATTCAGGTTTGTTATGAAATGAACGGAGATAATCAGGAAAGAGAAATTAATGGTCTTTTAGTTGCGCTTAAATTTTTCAATCTTACTGAAGGCATAATTTTAACAGTTGATCAAACAGATAAAATTCTCATCGACGGGTATAAAATCTATGTGGTTCCCGCACACCAATTTAATTTGAGCTAAAACCCCCTTGCCATTGCTGGCAAAAGGGCAAACTAAACTTCCGATCAACTATTGATGTTGTTTGGGATTATAAATCCCTGGTTAAAAGGTGACGATTGCCCCGAGTGCTCGGGGTCACCAACGACTGCAAATTTCTGGGAATATCCCAATGAGCTGGACGATGATTGCCCCGAATGCTGGGGTTTATAAGCGACTGCAAATTTCCGTGCATATTCCAAGGAGCAGGGGGCCAAAGATTTAAACTGTTTTCGAAGGATTTCCAGCTTTTAATACGATTAAATTCAGGCGAGAGGAAAAAGAAATCGTCTTAATTTTTCAATCCCTTCATTAAATTTTAATGGATTTGTTTCCTTTAGTGTCAGGATATTTTTCAGCTTCCATTGAATTGCTGGGTAATCGTTCAAATCTCCTGCACAACATTTATCCCAATCAGGAACACCATTTTCAAAAGATATAAGAAAATCCCTATCTGTATCAGTCAGATTTTGATTAACATTTTCAATTAATGTCTTCCGGGTTTTATAAAAATCATCATAATCAAAAGGCACATCAGACATTCCCTGAAATTGATTTTTAAGGGCTTGTTTCTGATCAACAAGATTCGGTTGCAAGAATTCCACAAGAGGCCTATCGCTTCCCAACAGAAAGAACATCAAACCATCTTTTACATCGGCAAAAGACTCTACTTCCATGTACTTACAATCGAAAAGGTCGCGAGGGTGTTGACGACCTAATGCCGCTGCAATTTTTCCTCCATACAATAATGAAAAAGGCACTATTCTTGCCGTACAGCTCATTTTAAATTCCTTTTGAGCCTTTTCACAAAGTTCCCATTCTTCAACCTCACCTATTATACCTCGCTTAGTTCCATTTACCTCAATTTTTACCCCTGCATCACCTTTGGTACACAGCAGTTTCCAAACTTTTGATTTATGAATGACACGAATTCCCGGAATTGCCTTTTCAATCTGCTGTTTCAAGATCAGTAGATTATTGTTGATTTCTTGTAAGCTTTCATTTCTGTTTTTCAGCGGAAGATAAGTAAGGTCAATATCCACAGAAAATCTGGGCATATCTTTTACAAACAGATTAATGGCTGTTCCTCCGTGAACCGCAAAATCCTTGATTTTGTAAACCAATGGCATAAACAGTATAAGGAGAGCAACTTGCTTTCGAAATATTTCATTCATACTCGTACAATTCTTTAGGAATTGTTATCAGGAATTCGGGTAGATAAACCCCATTGTCTGATAACTTCTGTTTTCCAGTGCCTAATTCTATTCTGGTTTTATCTAACTTGTCAAACCACTCATGACCGGCTTTTTGAGCCAGATATAAGAATAATCGCTTTATTTTTATGTTGCCTGTATTTTCCAACAGTTCTTGTACAACTTCAGATCTGAACGTAGTGAGTTGTTCCATAATGTAAAATAAATCTATATAGGCATATTGATTAGGAGCCAGTAACAGACATTCAAGAAATGCCTGTTCGGGGGCGGAAGCAAGTATTTTGCAGTCACCTTTGATGAAATTTGTCAATTGGGGATTGGAGAAGATTTTCGTTGAAAAAAACTTCAGTTCATAATCAAAATCTGTATCTTTCATCCAATCCGGGACTTTGTCCTGCTGAGGATGTCCAATCATTAAAACAGGTTTTCCCATTGGTACAAAATGGTTAAATCCTGAAAGTTCCAATGCAGAATGGGCACCCACATAAAAAAATTTATTCACTTGTGTGTTGTAACTGGTTATTGCCACATAAGAAGAAAGTTTATCCCCCATTCTATACATGACTCCTTTTGAAAGCATTGAAAACCAGCCTGATTTTCGGTATTGTTGCATTAATTGGTCTGAATAACCATTTTTTTTCAGCCATGAAGAAAAGAACAGTACTCCGGGCTGCCAATACTGCAATAGCTTGTTTAATTTATTCCCCATTTCTATATTCATAGTATATAATGAGCATATATATTCAACCGCAAAAATACAGTATAAAATCAATTCCAACTAATTAGTTTCTAAAATCTAATCAGGTTATATCAATTATCGGTTGAACATCAACGCTTTTTAGCTGAATGATTTTCTTTTCGGTGTCTAAAAGTTCAATAATAATTGCTCATATTTTTGATTGTATGATGTTCCTTTGGTTGCAACTGATGTACGAGATTATATCCAGTTTGGAAATAAGTACCGCGAAACTACTGAGAACAATTGTAATCTTTAATCAGTATGACGTTTTTTAATCTTCCAACCTGAAACTGCATTAGATTTCAAATCCAGTTTAATCATTTCATTTTTCCTCAGTTTAATTTGTTCTCCATGCATCTCAAATTCACAGTCTTTCCATGCAGTCAGGATTAACAAAGCATAATCTCCATCAATCTCTCCACCGATTTTCACGCCGAGTATAGAATAGATATTCTTCAGGGATATCTTCCCTTCCCATGGATTGCATTTTGCAATTTCCAATTTTCCAAACCAATCTGATACCAAATTATTTAGCAGCGATTGGGTAATTAGCCCATTTGTAATGCCATAAAATGAGTCTTTGTGAACGCCACTTGTCTCATATACCTGAATCCATTCGGGGTCAACGTAATCGGCCTTTCTTAGATTTTCCCAGTCTTTCTGCCATTCAACAGCATTACCAATTCTTGATCCCGCCAACAGAAATTCGCCCAGGGTCCATCCATAGAAATAGGGTCTTTTTGCGTCCTGTGTAATTTCATAACGCAAACGGTATGCAACATCCGAAGCTTCTTTGATGGCATTGTTTACAGGTAAAAATGCCAGGTCGTTCAATTGTACCGGATGTTTTTGTTTCCCATAATCCTTCTCTCCACTTCCTTTGCTCGAATAGTAAACTCTTTCCGATTTCAAGCTTGGAAAAGCTAATCCATCGCGAAGGATTTCGGAATAAATCCCATCTTCATCCAGGTTATATTCTAATGCCTTTTGAAAGCAATATTTTGCACTAAAAAGGGCGCATAGATAGTCGTCCTGGTCGACACCTCCCTTTTCGTCTTGACCGGTTGATGGTTTAATTGAGATATGCCAAAGATTATCATCACCCTTTTTGCAGATGCTTTTATAGAACTGCGCAGTCTCACGAATTAGCGGCATCGCATACTTTTGGGTCCAGCTGGATAATCATACCTGATGTTCCAACAGATTCGGCATCTGTTGGATGCAGGACATTCGAAAGAGGATTATGTGACCGGAAGTAATGCGAAAATGCTTAGCAGTGAGATAGCCACTACTTTGGGCGGAAGATACATCATTCAAAATGTTTATCCCTATTCGTTCCCGGAACATCTGACTTCATTGGGTATTGACCTTACTGACAAGAATTTTGTTTATCGCAATCGTACTGAAATAGTAAAAGCTTTTGAAAATTATTTCCATTTTGGCGGCTTGCCGGAAGTGACTCAGATTACCGACAAACGCGCATGGCTAAGCAGTCTTTATCAAAGGATATTTTTTGGTGATTTGATTACCCGTTACCAGATACGCAACGATTTTGCACTCCGTGTGCTTATTCGAAAATTAGCCGAAAGCGTAAAACAACCTACTTCATTTAACAGATTGGCAAATGTTGTATCTTCTTCAGGAAAAAAAATCAGTACCGACACGGTGATTGATTATTTAGGCTACTTAAAAGAGTCGTGGTTGATATTTCCGGTTGAAAATATTTGTGCAAAACTGGCTGAAAAGGAGGCAAACAAAAAATACTATTTTATCGACAATGGTATTCTTAATCTTTTTCTGGTCGATCCTTTTACTTCCTTATTGGAAAATCAGGTTGCCATCCAACTTCGGCGGTTGTATGGCGATGATGTTTATTTCTATCACCATGGCATTGAGGTGGATTTCTACATTCCGGATGTTCAATTGGCAGTGCAGGTATGTTATAGCTTGCAGGATCCTGAAACCCGCAAACGTGAAATAAATGCCTTGCTAAAAATGTCGAAACGAATCGAAGTAATAAGATGGATCATCATCACCAAAGATGAAGAAGAGACCATTTCGGAACAGGGAATACGTATTGAAGTGATTCCGGTATGGAAATGGTTGTTTGGATAAGGTCTGCCCTTTTCGTCAATTGGGGAATACTTTGCCTTAATACTCAGCGGGTGACTTGAAGTCACCCGCTGAGTATCATCGAAGGTATTTCCAACGCAAAATGTTATCGTACAATATTCTCAACAGGTTGGAAGAACGTAAAACCGGCGGAGCGCACAAAGCCCCGTTCCTGTACGAGTTTAATCTGGATAATTACCAGAAAGCTTTGCAGAATGGGTTGTATGGGGGGGGGGTGGTAGAACGAAATTTTAAATCATCGTGAAATAAAAACTTAGATTTTGAACGTATGCGTATATTTCAACAAGATCATCCGGTTCAGGGATGGAACGCTGGCAGCTTCACCGAATGCGTAATTGGATCCGGGCCGGCATTTATTGTAAACAAGGTAAAAGTCGTTACCTTCGCGCGGATTGTAACGCATCAGGACAAACAATAATAACATCATACTGGTCTGCTGCTTTTTCCAATCCCTTGACTTTATTGCTCAAATCGCAATAGTTACCACTGTATCCATGCAGTAAATAAACCACAGGCAACTCCTTCCCTGATGTATAATTGTCGAATGTTCAGACATCCAATACTATCGCAGATTAAAGCGCGACTGTTTCGTAAACCAGCCTTAAATTTGTGAGTGGAAACCGGGTTTCGGTCTGGTTTAAAAAGGAACATAATTCTTTCACTGCCTGATTTGCCCTGGGAGTTGAGA
>JAUYMU010000011.1 GCA_030698405.1 Bacteroidota bacterium | reverse complement strand
AAAGGAGGTCAAATGTAAAAACAACATGGCAGGTTAAGTTGGTGGGCAAAAAAATATTGTCCGCAGCTACTGCTTTGCCCGTTTTTGATCCCTATTAGGAATCTAAGTTACAAATATTTTATGCCCTGAATCGCTGTATTTGCCTTACAGCGACATCAACGCTTTTTGGAAAAGCAGTATCAATCGGTCAATTTGGTGTTCCAACCGCTATACCCGTTATTTAATGGATCTGGGAATTCAAGCTCCAATGACGGGTAGCATAGCATTAAACCCATGGGCAGAATTTAATGTATCGGGTCAATTTGTAAGTGAATCATTCGGTCTTGTTGCTCCGGCAATGCCCCAAACGGCTGCTAAAATTGGCTTGCATTATACTAAAGTAACTATCGACAATGAACCTGCACAAACGACACAACTTTTTACCACCATGATTTCAACCGCTTTTATAGAAAGCGATATCAATAAAATTCTGGATGCCGGAGTTGCTAGTCTCGACCCTAAAAGTATTATGGTTCAAATTATTGCTGATGTAAGAAAATGGCATAGCCAAAATCCGGATAATTCTGCCGAAACACACCGCCTTTTACACGAAAAATATGAGTTAAAAGATGCATTGATCAGAAACAAAAACGGTTCTGAATTGAACACTGCTGTTATCATTGCTGCTTTTCTCTATGGCAATGGAAATTTTTCTGAAACGATCAGGCACTCCATGAATTTTGGATACGATGCCGATTGCAATTGTGCAACACTTGGAACCTTGATGGGAACTATTTATGGACATCGCCGCATATTGAACGAAGGTTGGCAAATTATAGACAGATACAAAAATACCACACGTGATAATATGCCGATGGACGAAACCATTATCAGTTTTGCAGACCGTGTAGTAGATGTGTTTGAAATGGTTAACCAGAAAAATGGCGGAAGTAAAACGGTTGTAAACAAAACGGTTGTTTATAATATCCCAAGCGAAAATCCAGCGTCAGTATATAAATTGCTCACCTTGGATGAAGAAAAATTAAGGCTCAAAAATGAAGTTGAAAAAGATATTGTATCCAACCTGCATTCAGGTAAGAAACAGGAAATGGCACGTGCAGCTTATCTGGCAGTTTCGTTGGATTTGGCTAAAGACCTGAAGAAAAAGTACCCAAAACAATGGAAAGAAGCTTGCTATAATTTAAGCGGTTATTGGAAAGTAATCAGCAATATTTTCCATAGCGATGGATTTAAATCCATGCTTCAATTAAAAGAAAAATTTATTGCCGCCGGGTTTATTCCCATGGATGTAGTGCCAGAAGATGAGCTTCTTTACAAGGATTTGGAAACATGGAAAGATCCCAAAATTTTATATACATCGATTAAGGTATCCTCTAAAAAATAAACATTGCGAACCTCATTTAATATCACATTAATCAAAATGAGAACAATTTAATCCATTATTTTTTTTTTAATCCTGATCATAAAAGGTTGTGCTCAGTCAAACGAAACCACAATCAAAACTGAAAACATTTGAAAATGAAACCACGAATAATATATTGCTTAGCTATAATCTTTCTTCTATTCAGTTCTAAAGGCCAGTTGAAAGCACAAAACACTTCAGAGAAGAAAATGATCACCCTGCCGGCCGAACTGGTGGTGGATAAAATCAGGGGTGGTATGTTGGGTATGATGATTGGCAACATGAATGGCTGGCCATACGAGTTTAAATTCTACGGTAAATATGGCGATGTTAAAACCTATGTTCCAGCATTACCAGAAGGCGCTCAGACCGATGATGATACTGATTTTGAATGGGTTTACATTTACAATATGCAGAAAACCAGGAATGCTTATTTGCCATACACCGATATCAACGCTTATTGGAAAACCAGTATCAATGATGGCATTTGGTGTGCCAACCGTTATGCCCGCTATTTGATGGATCTGGGAATTCAGGCACCAATGACGGGTAGTGTGGTGCTAAATCCATGGGCGGAATTTAATGTTTCAGGACAATTTATTTGCGAATCTTTTGGCCTCATTGCTCCGGCCATGCCGCAAACAGCAGCTAAAATTGGCTTGCATTATACCAAAGTGGCGATCGACAACGAACCTGCACAAACGACCCAGCTTTTTACTACGATGATTTCGACCGCTTTTGTACAAAGCGACATCAATAAAATTCTGGATGCCGGAGTTGCCAGTCTTGACCCCAACAGTATTATTATTCAGGTTATTTCTGATGTAAGAAAATGGCATATTCAAAACCCAGACAATCCTGCTGAAATACTCCGCCTTTTGCATGAAAAATATGTATTGAATGACGAATTGGTCAGAAATCAGAATGGTTC
Source organism: Bacteroidota bacterium (assembly GCA_030698405.1). GTDB lineage: Bacteria > Bacteroidota > Bacteroidia > Bacteroidales > Prolixibacteraceae > Aquipluma. The sequence goes on along the minus strand of JAUYMU010000011.1, from coordinate 38,402 downwards.
GGTTCTTAATACAGGAGTTATCATTGCCTCTTTTCTATATGGTAATGGCAATTTTTCTGAAACGATTAGACATTCCATGAATTTTGGGTACGATGCCGACTGTAATGCCGCAACATTAGGAACCTTGATGGGAACTATTTATGGTCACCGCCGCATTTTGAACGAAGGTTGGAATATTGTAAATCGATACAAAAATACGAAAAGAGCCAATATGCCTATGGACGAGACCATTATCAGTTTTGCAGACCGGGTAGTCGATGTGTTTGAAATGGTAAACCAGGAAAATGGTGGTAGTAAAACGGTTGAAAATAATACCGTCGTCTATAAAATCTCAAGCGAAAAACCAGCGTCAGTATATAAATTGCTCAATTTGGATGAAGAAAAATTAAGACTCAAAAACGAAGTTGAAAAAGATATTGCATCCAACCTGCTTTCAGGTAAGAAACAGGAAATGGCTCAGGCAGCCTATCTGGCAGTTTCGTTGGATCTGACTAAAGACCTGAAGAAAAAGTACCCAAAACAATGGAAAGAAGCTTGCTACAATTTAAGCGGTTATTGGAAAGTAATCGGCAACATTTTTCATAGCGACGGATTTAAATCGTTGGTTCAATTGAAAGAAAAATTCAGTACCGCCGGGTTTGTTCCTATGGTAGCAGCGCCTAAAACGGAAGATATCTATAAGGATATGGAAAACTGGAAAGATCCCAAAATTTTATATACTATAGTTAAAGGCAACAAAAAAAAATAACCAATTCCTGATAAGATGAAATCTAAATTTACTATAATCAATATTGTATTTTTCTTCTTGGGAATACCGGTCGGATTTTCTCAAACCTTCAATGACCGAAACAATACTGTTCCATTGTCTGAGAAATTAAAGACTATTGCAGCTAAGTATAATCAAACTTTGCTGGGAGAAAGCACATTTGTGTTCGATGCTTCTATGGATATGAAGGAAGTTCAAACTTTGATCGATTCCATATATGTCGGCCAGGTCTATCCCACTAATGAGTTTTCCAAAAACCGTTATGCACTGCTGTTTAAACCCGGAACCTACCAATTGGATGTCAGGGTCGGCTATTACATGCACATTATGGGTTTGGGGAATTCACCCGAAGATGTGGTGATTGTTGGTGCTGTCAGGTCTAATGCATCGAAAGGTCATGTGTTGTGTAATTTTTGGCGGACAGCCGAAAATCTAACCATAGTACCTACTATTGATTCGACCAATACCTGGGCAGTTTCGCAGGCGGCTCCTTTGCGTCGGGTAAATGTAAAAGGAAATTTAAAATTACACGACGGAGCTTCCAGCGGAGGGTTCATGGCCGATTGTAAAATTGAAGGAACGGTGTTTTCCGGTTCGCAACAACAATGGCTAACCAGAAATTCTGTTTTAAAAAAATGGGACGGTGGCGTTTGGAATATGATGTATGTTGGAGTCGTAAATGCCCCACAGGAAAATTGGCCCGATAAACCTGTTACCACCATCAAAGAAACACCTGAAGTTCGTGAAAAACCTTACTGGATTTATTCCGCTGGGAAGTATATTTTAAAAATACCGGCAATAAAGAAAAATTCAATCGGCGTTGACTGGGATAAACCAAACAGAGGAGAAAAGAGTATTTCGATCGATGATTTTTATATTGCCAAACCTGATGCGGACAATGCTAAATCGATAAATATAGCTTTGAAAAAAGGAAAACACATCCTTTTTACGCCAGGAATTTATTCGCTTAGCGAAAGCCTTAAAATTACAAGTCCCGGAACAGTTATGATGGGAATTGGAATGGCAACACTGGTCCCCGAAAAAGGGAACAAGGCAATTGAAGTTTCAGATGTGGATGGTGTAACGATTGCCGGTTTGCTGATTGATGCAAACATCATTCCTTCCGAAACACTCATGCAGGTAGGAAAACCCGGATCGAAAAAGAATCATTCAGCTAATCCGACCTATTTATTTGATGTGTTTTTCAGGGTTGGCGGCCCTCACGAAGGATCTGCATCCCGTTGTCTGGTGATCAACAGCAATAATGTTTGTGCCGATCATGTGTGGCTTTGGAGGGCTGACCATGGCACTGGCGTAGGCTGGGACAAAAATAAATGTGCCAACGGTTTGATCGTGAATGGCGATAATGTGACCATTTATGGTTTGTTTAATGAGCATTTTCAGGAATATCAGACCATTTGGAATGGCGAAAATGGCCGGGTTTATTTTTACCAAAGCGAAATGCCCTACGATCCGCCAACTGTCGATGCCTGGAAACACGGCGAAACATTGGGATATGCATCGTACAAGGTTGGCGATGATGTTAAAAACCACCAGGCATGGGGTGTAGGTATTTACAATGTATTTTACGATGCTCCTGTAATTGTCGATCAGGCGATTGAAACACCGCCTGCAGTAGAAAATGGGTTTTACCATAAAGTCATTTTTTGGCTGAACGGAAATAAAGAAAGTATCGTAAAGAGCATTATTAACGGTAAAGGTGGAAGCGTAAACAGTTCAAACAGAAAAGCGACCATGAAGTAATCATTCCCGACAATTATGCATCTCAATTCAGTTTGACCGGAATGCTGAAATCTGACTAATACCAAAAGAATTAAAAACCCAAAAACGTATGAATGCAAGTATCTTGCTTGGAATTTTACTGATTGCCGTTGGTGCATTTTCTTCGGGAAGTTTTGCTGTTCCATTCGGAAAAATAAAAGGATGGCAATGGGAAACCTATTGGATGGTATTCAGCCTTGGAGCTTACATTCTGTTTCCGTTAATGGCTTGCCTGATTTTTGCTCCTGATTTTATTCAAATTATCAAGTCAACACCTTCAAAAATAGTACTTACTGTTTTTTTACTTGGAGCGGTTTACGGAATTGGCAACCTTTCTTTCGGACTTGCCCTGCGTTATCTCGGTTTGTCGCTTGGATATGCTCTTTCGCTGGGACTGATGCTGGCTATCGGCACGTTGATTCCACCAATGATTGACGGGCGGCTTCATGTCATGATGCAAAATTCAGGAGGAACACTTTTGATTCTGGGCGTGGTTGTGGCCTGTGTTGGCATCGCCCTTTCTGCCTGGTCGGGTATTCTGAAAGACAAACATGTTTCGGATTTGAAAAAGCAAGAAAGCATTGGCGAGTTTAATCTGATGAAAGGTGCAATGGCATCTGTATTAGTTGGAATTACCGGCTCTGCCATGTCTCTGGGTTTTGAACAAGGGTTACCTATATCAGAAATAGCTTCCAAACTAAGTATTGACCCATTGTTTACCATGATGCCGGTATTGCTGGTTTTATTCTCCGGAACATTTGTTACCACTATTGTCTGGTGTGTTTATCTGGGCTACAAAAACAATTCTCTCAAAGATTACTCCACTGCAGCATCACCTAAAATACTAACAACTAATTATTTGTTCGGATTACTTGCCGGATTATTGTGGTTTGGCCAGTTCATTGTTTATGGAATGGGCAAGAGCAAAATGGGGCCGTTTACTTTCACTTCGTGGGGTATCCTGATGGCTCTGACCATCGTTTTTGCTACCGTTTGGGGCTTAATGCGGAAAGAATGGAAAGGTGCCCCAACCAAAGTTTACGTTCTGATGATCTTATCTCTGATCATTATCATCATTTCTTCATTCATGATTGGAATCAGTGGATCGGAATAGCTAAAGTTAAAGACTTAACTTACAATATTGAATACTATGACTACCTCAAGAGAACGAATTTTAGCAGCAATCAATCATCAGGAACCAGACAAGGTGCCGATTGATTTGAGCGCCACCCCAAGTTCCGGAATCTCAGCTATTGCCTACAGTAATCTGGTGAAACATATCGGTCGTTCTGATTTACCTGTTCAGATTTACGATGTTGTTCAGCAATTGGCTCAACCAGATAGGACTGTTCTGGATCAGTTTGGTGTTGATGTGCTGGATATCGGCCGTACGTTTAACGACCAGCCATCAGACTGGAGTCCGGTGACCATGGCCAATGGTGCAAGAGCATTCTATCCGAAATGGTTTCAACCAATGCGGATGTCCGATGGTTCTTATCAAACTTATGATGACGACGGTAAACGGATGCTATCCAGAATGCCGATTGGTGCGACCTTCTTCGATCAAACCTATTTCCCTTATATTAATGGCTACCCCGATTCGTATGAAAATCTGGATGCCGAGATGGGGAGAATCATGTGGGCACGCGATGTGCACAGTCCGTGGGATCATGCCGGCGAGTCTGATTTCTGGCAAAAACTTCGTGAAAACACACTGAAATTAAGACAAAGCACTGATAAAGCATTACTTGTAGTTTGTGGGTGTAACCTGTTCGAATGGGGAACCTTTCTGCGCCGGATGGACAATTTTCTGATGGACCTGATGTGCGATCCGGACAGTGTTGAAAAACTGCTTGATCAACTGCTGATCCGGCATCTGGCAACGCTTGAAAAGGTATGTAATGCGGTGGGTGATATTGTTGACATCATCCGTTTTGGCGATGATCTGGGAATGAGTTCCGGCCCATTCATGGATGTAGATACTTATAAAACCCTATTCAAACCAAGGCATAAAATCCTGTGCGATTATGTGAAAACACACAGTAAAATGCACACTTTTATTCATTCATGTGGCTCTATTTCGCTGTTGATGCCAGACCTGATTGATGCAGGTATAGAAATATTTAATCCGGTTCAGACCAATTGCCGGAACATGGTGCCTGACTTCCTGAAAAAGGAATTTGGAAAGGATTGCACTTTCTGGGGTGGCGGTATTGAAACTGTTGGAACACTCAATGCGGGTACTCCACAGCAGATTCGCGACCAGGTTTTTGAACGGCTGGAAATTTTCTCCAAAGGAGGTGGCTTCGTGTTCAATACGGTACACAACATTTTGCCAGACGTTCCTCCGGAAAATATTATTGCTATGTATGATGCCGTGAAAGAATTTAACCTTTAGAATAATCATCAAATCTTAAACATGAAAAATAGTGCAGTTCTAATTTCGTTAATCATCTTCTTTTTACTGGGCATTTCTGAAAATTCATTTGCTCAAAGCACTGGTTCCGGCCAAAAGACTATTGGCAACGAACAGAAGATAGAAGAGTGGAAAGATGCCCGTTTCGGTATGTTTATTCATTGGGGGCCGGTAACGCTCAAAGGTACTGAAATAGGCTGGTCGAGAGGCCGTGAGGTTCCAATCGAAGAATATGACAATCTTTACAGGCAGTTCGATGCGAAGAATTTTAATGCCGACGATTGGGTAAGTGTAGCCAAAGCTGCAGGTATGAAATACATCATCCTGACAACCAAGCATCACGATGGTTTCTGTCTTTGGAATACGCGACAAACTGATTTCAATATTATGAATTCACCTCTCAAACGTGATGTGGTAAAGGAGTTGGCCGTGGCCTGCAAAAAGCAGGGCATTGCCTTCGGAACTTATTACTCAACCTGCGACTGGCATAATCCCGATTTTCCACTGACAAGCCCAGGTGGAAGTGTTGAGCGTGAGAAAAGTGATCTGGATGCTTACACCACTTACCTAAAAAAGCAGGTTGGCGAACTTTTGCTGAATTACGGACCACTATCTGTTCTTTGGTTCGATGTTCCTCAAAAATTTGATGACGTTCGCGGACAGTCGGTCATTGATTTTGCACACACAATTCAACCGGATATCATTATAAATAACCGAACCGGAGCAAAAGGCGATTTTGATACTCCGGAACAGCGTGTTGGCGGTTTCCAGAACGATCGTCCATGGGAAACCTGCATGACTATTGCCAGCCAGTGGGCCTGGAAGCCAAACGATGAAGTAAAATCACTTGAACAGTGTTTGCAAAGCTTGGTACGCTCTGCTGGAGGCGATGGAAATCTGCTATTTAACGTTGGCCCTAAACCAGATGGACAAATCGAACCTCTTCAGGTTGAACGATTGAAAGAAATGGGACAATGGCTTAAAAAATTTGGTGATGCTATTTATGGAACCCGGGGAGGTCCGTTCAAACCTGCCGACTGGGGTGTTAGCACCCGGAAAGGAAATACCATCTTCCTGCACATTCTGAAATGGAATGGAAATTCGCCAAAAATTACTATTCCTGATTTCGGGATGGAAATTAAGAGTTGTAGCCTGGCTCATGGCGGAAAGGTAACGTTGACAAAGCTTGATAAAGGCTATACCATTGAATTTTCCGGGAAGGACTTACAGCCAATTAATACAATTGTCGAACTACAACTATCAGGAAATGCAATGGACATAAAGCCAATGGAAATAAGTTCAAATTCACTTTCATATAATAAGCCATTAACGGCTTCTTCAAATTCTGAAGGTCACTGGTCAAATCACCAATGGGTCGATTTAAATTCTATCACCAATGGCGATTGGTCCGGGGCATTTTGGGAACCTGAGGCAAAAGATTTGAATCCATGGGTTGAAATTAATTTAGGTAAACCCGAAAAAATATCCCGTGCAATTATTTATGAAAGAGGAACGTCTGTTAAGGTTTTTGAACTTCAGGCCCAGTTTGATGATCAATGGAAAACCATTTACAAAGGAACTACTATTGGAAATAAAGCCGGGATCAAACTACCCAAAACAACAACCCAAAAGATACGACTGGTTTTGAAAGAATACTCACAGGTGCCGGGTATTTATGAAATCGTATTGTTGTAGAAATCCAATTTAAAATCAGATATAAAATGAAACGATTCGGACAAATTATTGGAGTTGACCCGCAGAATTTTGAGAAATACAAGGAATATCATGCAGCAGTTTGGCCTGAAGTACTGGAAATGATCAAAGCCTGTAACATCAGCAACTATTCCATCTATCACAAAGACGGACTTTTGTTTGCCTACATGGAATACACCGGCGACGATTTTACTGCTGATATGGATAAAATGGCCGCCGATACGAAAACACAGGAATGGTGGAATATAATGATGCCAATGCAACAACCTGTTGCCAACCGCTCTGAAGGAGAATGGTGGGCAAATATGGAGGAGGTTTTTCACCTGGATTAGACTACCGTTTAATCAATTTATGTGACATAGACATTTCACATCCTTCTTTGCCCTTTCCTTTTACGTTTTATCAACTGCTTTTTATTCCTGAAGCTATTTTTATCCGAAGGGTTTGGTATCAAACGAAGCAAATCGACCAGCTGATCCATGTAAAATAATGAAACTTTGACTTCATGTCGTGGAAACTCATCCGATCGGCCACATAATGAATCACCACCCATTACAAAGCTTCCTCCCGGAATGAAAACCATGTCATTGTGGTTCGATTGCCTGATTGACGAAAAAAATGTTTTTTATGGAATCATCTGTACCGATGAACGATCGGGCAGGCAAGTTTGATGAACAACAGGACAATTTACCGTTTACGGAATCAGTCTTCTGCTCTTTAGTTGCATCCGGTTTTTTTGTCCTGATTGACAACCTCCAAGTTAGAAACCAGAATTACTGTAATAGCTATTCAGACTTGAAAATATTTAAGTTTCATCAATTTGTCTATTATGTTTTTGTTTGATTACAAACGATTTCCTTTCCAAAGAACAGGATTTCCCATCTCAAGTTTACGACCTTTTCATAAAATCGTAGAAAGCATTATAAACACCGCCCGATTGTTGTTTCTCGTGTTGGATGGCCTGCTGCTCTTTCCATTGTTCAGCCATCATCTTAAAAGTCGGATCGGCATGTTTCAGGAACATTTTGGTGGTGGTGCAGAACCTTGGCTTGCGCTGATCTTCCGGATCTTTGATGCGGTCTTTGGTGCATCCGCCGTAGCAATTGCGCAGCCATGTGCATGTGCGGCATTCGCGCGGTAAAACTGCTTTGGCAGCTCCAAAAGTCTGTTGCTTCTTCGAATTCAGCATATTGATAATGCGGTCGTGCATAATGTTTCCAAGTTTCCATTTGGGCTCCACAAAAAAGTCGCAACTATACACATTTCCGTTGTGTTCAACCACCACGTAAGGTCCACATTCCTTCATCATGGTACATTCCGGAGCTTCCATGTCAACATACGAATGAAAAACCGATTCGAAATGCCTGACAGAAGTAGTCGGAACTCCATTGACAAAGTCGGCCTGCCATAAATCAAATATCCTGATCAGAAAATTGCCGTAATCGACTGCTGAAACGGAAAAAGGAGCTGCTTTTGACGGATCATTTTTATCGGTTTCAACAATCGGAATAAACTGCATAAACGTATAGCCCAAGCTTTTATAATAGGCATACAATTCGTCGGGAAATTGAACGGAATAGGAAGTCAACACACACATGGCATTGACTGCAACCCCCTCCTGCAGAAGCATAATCGCATTTTCTTCCACCCGCTGATGAGTACCTTTTTGTCCTTTGTCGAACCGGTATCGGTCGTGGATGTGTTTTGGGCCATCGAGCGAAATACCTACCAGCCAATCGTATTCTTTCAGGAACGAAGCCCAGTTTTTATCGAGCAAAACACCATTGGTCTGCAAGCCGTTTCCAACCATTTGATTGTGCCCGTATTTCTTCTCGAGTTCGATGGCTCGCTTGTAAAAATCCAGTCCCATCAAGGTAGGTTCACCTCCCTGCCATGCCAGCGAAACGTTGTCTCCCGATTGTTGCATCACCTGACGGATCATTTCTTCCTGAATTTCAAGACTCATGCGGTGTACAGGAGTTTGATGAAATAAAGCTGATTTTTCAAGGTAAAAACAATACGTACAATCCAGGTTACAATCAGGACCAGTTGGTTTTATCAATACTGAATTTAAAGGACGGTGCTTGATGGCCATAAATATCTACTTAAACTGATTTTCAACTAAAAGTTTCAAAGGTATTAAACTGATTTAGAACTGTTCTTTTCCGAAGGTATTTTCTGTTTTCTTACCGCCTTTTCCTTTCGAGTTAAACGAATAGCTGATTCCCAATTCAACAATTTCGCCATTAGCGCATGTTCACTGCTTCTAAAATGTATGCCGCTACTTTCCCTAAAGTATATCTCCCCCATACCTTAATATCCGGTAAAGATCATTGAATGGAACTTTCCGAACTTCCGTTTTGGGATCATAATCAGGATTTGCTGATGCCCAGTATTTTTCCTCCACATTTTTCTCCAGATAATCCATCAGCTCTGCAAACAATTCGCGGGTTTTGTCGGGCATTTGTGTTGCCAGATTAGTTTTTTCGGAGATGTCTTTTCGGAGATTGTACCGATTCAGTTGCCCGTTCCAGTCGAAAATCAACTCGTAATCTCCCTTTCTGACTGCCGAATGCGGTGTAAACGGAAGCCCGTCGGCAGGATTTTCATAAATTACACTCATCGGATAATGACAGAAATAGGTATCACGGGTATAGGTTTTTTATTTGTTTTTCGGGTCTTTCAATAAACCGGCGATGCTTTGCCCGTCAATCGGATGGGTAGATTTTGTATTTCCCAGAAACAAATAAAAAAACTCCTGTAAATGTGGTATTTACAGGAGTTTGCTTTGATGTGCATTTTGAATTAGTGGAGCTGTAAGCTCCTGAACCCAATCTCAGTGTTGCTTTTCCGTCTGAATGAGAAACAAGTTTCACATCCGGAGAATTAACATTACTTTTCGCAATGTAAAAAAGTACGTCTCCATTTTCTACCCATACATTCAGGCCAATATCGCCACCACCGCATGGCATCGATTCCGAAGAATTCTGGCTCTGAGTGTTCCAGACGATGTTGTATTGATTGAACTGAGCATTGGCCAGAAATCCTGAAACAATCAGAAAAAGAGACAGATAAAGTTTTCGTTTCATAAGATAATTTTCTAAGGCCTTTCACAACCACCAGTTGTTTCAGGGCTAAATATTTTCATTCTATTCATACCCGTCGGCTAAAGCCAGACGGCAAAGGATAGTTCCCTGATTAACAGATTGGTTCGTTCAATGCGCTATCCTTTGCCGTCACATTCATGTGACGGATCTGAAGGTGCACTCTTTATTGGGGCTTTAGCCCCTCAGCGCTTCAAAAATAGCTACGATATTGACTGATGGAATATCGGGCAAAATGGCTTCGTGACTGGGCGAAAGAATCAAGCCGGTTGGAAAGATCTCCATCAGTTCCCGAACTTTGGCTTTGATGTCTTCGGGCTTTTGATTCACCAGTAAATACTGGGCATCGATGCCACCGCAAAATGCTACTTTTTTTTCAAAGTTGGCTTTCAGCTTCTTCGGGTCCATGTCGGCAGCCAATGCCTGAATCGGGTGAATCACATCAGCGCGCCCAATTCAGCCAGATCGCCAATGATCGGGAAAATGGAAAGCAGGAATGATGAATCACAGTCAAATCGTAGCTTTCACGACGCAGAACATTTCAGGATTCATCATCATGGTAATCAGCGCCTGTTCAATGCAAAAAGCCGAGCAGGCATCTTGAAAATGAGCCGACCACATCACGCCCATCCTGATTTTATCAGAAGGAATTTCTTTGGACAACCGAAGTGACTCGTCGCGCAAAACCATTCCTGAAGGATCGGGCCAGCTGAATTTAGCTACATCAGTTGGATCGTCGTAATCCTCGAAAAAGCCCGGCGCTGTTAGTGTTCGTTCGTCCGGAGTATCGTTGTGGATTGATTTGGCAAACGGAAAAGCGCAGGCGATGTGGTTGGATGGCGGACAATTGAATGGCACTTCAATAGGCCAGATATCATCGCCCAGTTTTTGTTTCAATCCGATGACCGACGAAACGCCGAAATGGGCGAACAAATTCTTTTCAGCAGCCGTAACCGGCAATCCGAGCCACGATGCCGGAAGGTCTGTCTTTTCATAATTGATGGTCGCAAAAAATCGTTCTCTTGAATCCATATTTTTTAAAGTTAACAGCCTCCCCCGCCCCCTCCGAAGGAGGGGAGTTAGGCCCTGTGATTCATATTCTCCAATTAAAACTGGAGTTTATTCATTGGTGACTCTTAAAGAGTCTTCTATTCACTATTCCACCTGTTTATAATATAAATTAAAAAAAAACCTATCGCCATAATTATCAATTGACCAAAGCCGGGCTTTGTGTCCTGCTCCGTTGCATTGATAAAAGGGAAAGATGAAAAGTATTTCACTTTCACTTTTGACTTTCCATCTGGTTTCAGAAAAACGGAATTACCAATTTTTCGAGTATAGCTACTGTAACTTTTACCATTAGGTAAGGTAAATGAATAGCTGATTATGTATGTGTACCGGCCTCTGATTGTTTCGTTGCGTTCGCCACCTTCCCTTCGGATATCTGTAATCACTGCAGTAGCGCTTTCCCCAAATAAGCCCAGCATTATATCTGTAAGCCCCCAAAGAATAAAAGCAACTCCAAGCAGTGTGATGAGCAATCGCGGTAAGATTTTCTTTGATTTGGATTCTTTCATTTATTATCTCATTTATGACTATTGTCTTCGTTGTAGTGAGGCTAATCTATAAATTATATTTAGCTAAAATATTGAATGTAAATTACATCTGCTCATTTCCGAGGCTTGAACGAATAAAAGCTTCTACATCCGTGTAGTTTTCAGGTGTGCAGAATACAGCAATATTTTCGGTGAGACCACCTCGAAGCATCACCGTATTTCTGGCAGGAAGATACTTTACCTTTTTTATATTTCTCCACCTGATGAATACATCCTGTTTCGACTGCGCAAGTATGCCTGCACCGGCTATTCCGGGCTTACCTGAGAAAAATCCTAATACAACCGTCAATGTGTTAACTATAAGATTTCGTTTTGCCTGCTTCGCCTGGGTATAGCTGCGTAACCCGGTTTTATCCAATTCAAATCCAACATCATATTTACCTCCCCAGAGGATTTGTATGAACAGATACGTAAGCAGGAATAATGCGGCAACAAGAATTAAAGCGTATGTCGCCTTTGCAAATATCAGGAAGATGATGAGTATTCCAAATGGAATCCCTATTGCTATTCCCAATTGTTTCAGGATAATGGAATTGCGTAATATTGATACACTTATTGTCCATTCTATTTTATCTGCAACGTTGCTCATGTTTAATTATTTGAATTCATTATTTGGATCTTACTATTTTAGCAAAGGACTATGACATCTAAAACAGTATTCCTCGTTGATGTCGTTCAGAGAAGCGCAGGCATTACAGAAAATAATGCTGTCACCTGATTTATTCTGCTTCTCATAGGAGTTTAAACCTTTGTGATGCCTCACCTTGTCGCCAATTTTATAGTAGTTGTATTTTGTATCGTCATCGTCTGCGGAGGTATAATGCATCTTTCCGTTATCAGCCTGAATGCATACCGTGTATTCCAAATAATCTATCCAGCGATTCTGATATTTGTCATGACGGCGTTTTTGAGTAATTTTTTTATCGACAACAGTCCCATCCCAGGTTGTACTTTTATTCCTGCCAATTATCTGGAAAAATGCAATCAATAAAAACATACTGCCAATCGTAAATCCGATATACAACGACTCCGGATTTTCCATTTCATCGCTGGTTTCGCCATATATAAAAAAGCCTAAAACAGAAGCTACTGCAAGTATTAGGGCAAAAATAGCAGACCAACTGTTGGCGTTTTTTATATATTTTGCCATTGCAGGATGATTGATCTTTTGCGAATATCCTAATAGATTACTGTTATCCATATTAACCAGAGTGATTAGTACCGCAGATTTTATCTTCCCAGCAGCATTAATGATTCCATAAAATTACGCATGTCAAAAGTAACTTCAAGTACACTTTTCCCTCCTGAAATCTGTCGGATTTCGCGATCGGCGGTCATCGGGTCTTTTTTACCGCTTCCCATATCATCGAGCACTCCGTTTACTTTTTCCCAATAGTTTTTATGTTTTTGCCAGGCTTCAAATGAGGGGGTACCGGCTTTTGGTTTTTTCTGGTCAAATAGCGGCATCATTTTAGTCCGGCAGTCTTTTGAGGTTCCGCGGGCAATTTCCACATATTTTTCAGCTCTTTGGAATTCGGGCGAGCCACGCAGGTGTTCGGCTTTGTAGTAGCTAACATCGGCAGTTTGTCCGGCCCATTCTTTGTTGGCATGGAGTATTCCGTTTTTTTGCAGCACATTCAAATCGGCGTAAGCATCGCCAAGTTTTCCGTGGGTAATGTTCTCCCACGATTTGGTGGGACTTTGCCCAGTTTCGGCCAAATATGCTTTTTCCCAGGCAGCCTGAGCATCGGCATGCCAGGCTTCGACAGGTACAGGCTCACCGTTTTTCATTGGTGGTAAAGGTTTCCCGTTAGCATCTAATTTTGGTTTCCGTCCGGCATCGTAGTCCATATTCACTGTTTTACTACCCAGCAAAGCTTCGGGCTGAACGGTTTCGCCGCGTGCCTGCATTTCACGGGCCCGTTGCAAATCGGCAGGATCGGGTTTATTACGGATGGGCGTGAGTTCTTCAGGACTCCAACCGTTTTTTTGCATTTCAGCCTGATATCTTTTTTCAACCCGTTGATGTACCCTGTCCATTGAGTTGCTGTAACGTTTTATCATATCTAAATTTTTCGGCTGCTTTTGCATGGTTTTCATCATCATTTTTGCCTGTGGCGAACTGTGTATTTTTGCCGACCGGTCGTCCAACTCAATGATTATCTTCTTGATTTCGCTGACTGGCGCCCCCGATTTTCGTGCATTTTCCAGTTTTTCATAGGTTTTTTTGTAGGAATTCACCTTGTTTCTGCCATCAGCTATTTGTTCCCGGTGAGCAGCAATTTCCTGGGGAGTTAAAGGCCGGTTAAAATCGGGTTCGCCAGCAAGAGTAGCATTTTTTTGTCCTGCCGCCGGTTTATTTGCTGTACCAGCGGTTGTCTGCCCAGCTCGGGTGGAGCCATCCACGTGAGGCAAATTGCCGTTTGGGCGATTAAAACTTCCTGAAATTTTACCGGCACCATACGACATTGCCTTATCCGTTATCAACCCTTTTGCTATTTCCCAGCCCGCACCAGAAATTCCGTCAGTAAAATCACCTCCCTGGTTCACAGCACTTTCGAAACCCCTGAAACCATCAACGGCAACGCCTGTAATCGTATTATACGAACCGGACAAACGCAAAAAAGCTTCTTTCGGGCCACCTTCAATATATCCGGTAATTCCCTGATAAGCTGTATTCACATATTTACCCCCAAACATCGACAAACCCATCATGGTATAGTCGGCTGTAGTTTTTACAATCTCAGCAGTTTGTAAACATGCATCAGCCCATTCAGCTTCCTCGTCAGCCAACTTTTTATCAGCCTTGGCTGCGTCAATTTTTCCCTGGTAATATTTCTTTCCAACCGAATTGGCCTCTTCAATAATAGCACGGGCAGCTTTCTCATCTAAATCGGCCATGATTTTGCCGTTGTATTTTTCGTTGATAATAGCACGAGTCTTCCGGGCTTCTTCATCGGGAAGCCGATCGGCCATTTCGTAAGCCTTGCGTATTCCACGGCTGATGTTTTCCATTTTTTGCTGATTTTCAGCAATATTCTGAATGAAATTGCTTTTGGCATAATCATCCCACGGCGAGCGGTTGAATACAATTACGCCGGTTTGGATGGTGGCAATGCGATCTTTTTCAGCCTGAATATTTGCTTGTGCCCCTAGAATACGCATTTGGTAATCTTTCCTGCGTTTTGGATCTTTTTCTTTTGCCAACTCCTCCTGATCGCGCATCATGTTTTTCTGAATAATGGAAAGGTTGTTGGTGTGAAATCCAATTGCTTCCGCATCAATTTTCCGGCGGTCTTCCGAATTTTTGTCATCAATAAAATGCAAATAGTTTTCTCCGGAGTTCGATTTGTCGGATATTGTTTCGGTTTGGTTTTTTATACTACTTGTCGAATTGTTAGGTTTTGACTGGTTTTGGATCACCAGGTTACTGCCCCCAGCATTAATTTCATTCAAAAAAGCCGATAACAATTCTTGTGGAACTTTAGATCCGGTATGTTCAGAACTTTGCCATTTACCTTCATTTGTCCACTGCAATGCAGTTTTAAAAAATACATCAGCAATTAGGTTATCTTTCATACTCTTTTCAAAAAGATATTGATCATTTTTTCTTGAAACCCCCACATTGAACGGATCTGAAGAATTTGATCCTTTTGGATAGCGTACAGCAGGCCTTTTCCCAATTTCCTGAATTAATTTTTGATATCTTTCTTTGGATGTTTCTGTGAATCTGGGAATATTTGGGTAATCAAATTGATTAAGCAATACTGAAACTTTATCTGAATTAGGCGAATTAGCTCCATTCTTTTGCATATAATTTCTGCCAGTAAAATTTTTACGAATTAAATCATTACTTTTTGTAGATATAATATCTAAAATAAGGGAAGGGCTCGCTGCCGCTTTAACGCCTGGAGGAAAACCCATTTTCGATGAAATCTCAATTGAGTAATATGTATCAACTCCTTTGACTGGAATTTTATAGATGTAACAATACATTGGAGTGTACACTTCTCCCAGTCCTAAATCAAAATCAGAAAAAGTGTTAACGTGCCCCGCCCAGCAACCTTCAGGAGTAAAACCGCCTATTACCAAACTTTTCAGGTAATCTTTCTCCTGCTTATAACGGCGTTGCTGTTCTGCCATCATTTGCGCACCATCGGGTGGGTTGCCTAACCCAATTAAATCCGTAGTGATTTGTTGCAGCCTTTTTTGCCGCGAAATCAGTAGGGTTTGGTATTTCTTAGCCAAATCGAAATAGGCCAAACTACTTTGTGGGTCATCGTATTGAGCAGCATAACCAGAATTTTGAACAGCCTGTTCCATTAAACTGCTGGTTTGTGTTATGGTTGTACGGTAGGTTAAAAATTCGCCCAAAAGGGGATTGAATTTATTTAGGTAATCAACTGCTTCTTTAAATGGTGTTTGCCTCAATGGTGCCCACGATTTTTCAAATTGTTTATTTTCGTTATCGGTCATGGGACCATAAACTAAACGCATTCCCTCCATGGCAGCCGAAACCGCACCGTCCCATTCTGTTTTAGATAGCGTTGTGATATCCAAAAAAGGGACAGGTTTTGATGGAGGAATATCTGTCATAGCCTCTAAATTGATGGTTTGTGTAACAGTTGTAGGTTTTTTTGGTTGGCTTGCTGGCTCAGTTTTGTTGTTAGTTTGTGTGGTGTTTGTCGTTTTTTCAGCACCAGATGTTTTGTTATTGTTTTCCGTACTTTTTTTGTTTTCAGGTGTTGTTGGTACATTAACATCTATATCAGCAATTGTTTGAACCACTTTTACAACATCATCAAGAATTGATAAGAAGTTATTTTTCTTTTTTGGTTTGGATGAGTTTTGATTTTCGGCAATAGATGGTTGTGGTGCATTGATTAAGGATATGCCATTAATAAAATCGATTACTTCTTTTCGAAGTTCCTTTTTTTTGTTAACTCTATCAAAAATAAAGAAACTGTATCTTTTTCCATCAACATGGGCATTGAGAATAAATCCACGGTTACCCGTTATTTTATCAATGTATGACATCAAGTGGCAATTGTTGTGACCCAGTAAGTTGTAATCACTTTTTGGATCATATTTATCTACCTGATTACCATTTTTGTTTTGAATATTGAATTGTTCTAGTACCTGATTTTTAAAATCTGTTGAAGTGGGGCAAACAACTGGTTGCTGTCCTATCCGCACATTATAATTTATTTGACCATTAATATAATGCTTAAAAGTGAGCCAGTTTTTATCAGTGACATTTTCATCAAATTTCCACCCGGGGAGAAGATGAACCTGGTAAATACCATAATCTACGGGTTGCTGGGCAACAGCCAGATTTACTTTTGTTGTAATTGTCAGATTCAAAACAACCAGTATTGCAATCAATAAATATAATTTGGGTGGTTTCATAACATTATTTTGATTTTTATCAAAGATATTTAAAACAGACAAATTATTGAGATTTCTCTTATTAGTTTTAGGAGGAACTCAATCCCCATTCCCAATTCACTGAACTGAGGTTTATGCACTTGCGACTTCTCCTACGGAGTCTTTACTTCCCTGCGAATTACCACTGGTCCAAACAAACCTGCCGGAAGCAAGGGTTTTCCTTCAAGCCGGTAGGGCGCTGTTGTCCAGGTGATTCGTTTTTCCTCTGGTAAATCGTGGTCGCCTTTCAAGCGGTTGGCCCAGGTATTGGTCACTGCAATTTCCAGCTTGTTTTCGCCTTGTTTCAGTTGTTTGTCCAAACGTATCCTGAACGGAGCTGTCCAACAATATGCACCCGAAGATTATCTCATAAAGAGTCAGGTGAAAAAAAGCATTTTGGGAGTCAGAGTTAAAAACTAAAGTTGGCAGGAACCGGACATCGTGATTCATCGGGGCGATAAAACATATATACTTGATACCAAATGGAAAGTACTGAATGGAACCCGGCCAGCAGATGATGATTTGAAACAAATGTATGTATATACCAAATACTTTGAATCCAATTTTACCGCATTGGTTTATCCGGATGATTCAATTATTTCAAGTAAAGGATCATTCCTGCATGAACAGAATGAAGACAAAGGTTATCCGTGTTCATTGATCAAATTACAACTTCCTCCAAACACCGTCAATTTGATCAGCTGGCAAAAGGAAATTTGCAGTGAACTTTTAACTCATATTTGCTCTTGACCTTATCTGGAAAAATTAAAACTGTCTGGTGGTGCGGATTATAGGTTTTCTTTGTTTGTCGTATCTAATATGATCGGTTAGTATTTTTTATCGTAATGGTGCCAAAAATAGTTGGTGGAATTGATAAAAATATTTGTAGCTTATTATTTAATTCAATATTAAAGACTTATAGTTTCAAACTGTCCGACTAATTTTCTGTCAGCGAAGCACCGAAACCCGGTGTAAATTCGCTGGTGTCAGAGCCATTGACTAATCCAAAAATATTTAATAGTAATCCAACCGTTGGTGGTTTTATTTTAGAATTGTAATGGAATATTCAGAACGAAAAAACAGGAAATACATTTCCCCGCAAGTGAACACTTTAATCGAGCTTAATAATCAGTATTCATTGCATCATGAAGAATTGAAAACGATTTTAGTTTTGCTTCACTATCATACATGTTACTGGAAACCATCAGTTCATTAATTCCTGTTTCAGCGATAAACTTTGAAAGCTTTTTCCGCAACGTATCCCGGCTGCCTGTAAAGGTGCAAGCCATCATGCTATTTAATGCTGAATACACTTCAGGCATATTATAACTATCTGGTAGTTTTCCTGGCGGCTGAATGGGCATTCGTGTATTGGTAATCAGGCCAAGGAATAATCGGATAAGACTGGTAGTCAGAAATTCGGCTTCTTCGTTCGTCTCAGAGGCAATCACATTGACACATGCCATTACATACGGCTGGTTTAATTGTTTGGATGGTCTGAAATTATTGCGGTAAATATCAATCGCCATCCTGAATTGTGCAGGAGCAAAGTGAGCGGCAAAAGCATACGGCAATCCCATTTGTGCTGCCAGGTATGCACTATCGGTACTTGATCCTAATATCCAAAGCGGTATGTCTAACCCTTCGCCCGGGAAGGCACGTACCTTCGAAGAACTGTTCTCCTTACTGAAATAAGCCTGCAATTGTTTTACATCGTTAGGAAAATCATGGACTGAGTTCATGTTGTTACGCCTCAATGCCATCGCTGTAAACTGGTCTGTTCCTGGTGCTCTGCCCAAACCAAGATCAATTCTGCCCGGATAAATGGTCTCCAATGTTCCAAATTGTTCCGCAATCACCAATGGACTATGATTTGGCAGCATGATCCCTCCTGATCCTACACGTATGATCTTCGTTTTAGAGGCAACCTGGCCTATCAATACAGCCGTAGCGGAACTTGCGACGAACTCCATGTTGTGATGCTCTGCCATCCAAATACGTTTGTATCCCAAAGATTCAGCGTGTATAGCGACTTCAACTGTACCTGCAATAGCACTTCTTAAATTTCCTCCTTCAACAACTGTTGCCAATTCCAGAACAGATAAGGGTATATTATTCAATGGTTGTGTTATAAAATTGTTATAAACCTGTGTGATAAAACGAAACAGTTTCTGTAAGGTCGTTTGAGAATTTAGAACAGATAAAGGCGCGAATAGTATGAGTTATCCGCTAACGAACCACACAATGAAGTTAAAAGATAAAAGTATAAATCCGCATATCAAATAAAAAAGAGCTACAAATTTAATCTTTGTAACTCTCTGATAATATGTGACCCCGGCAAGAGTCGAACCTGCAACCTTCTGATCCGTAGTCAGATGCTCTATCCATTAAGCTACGGGGCCATTCTAAAAGCGATGCAAAGATAAAACTTATCAGAACAAAAACAACCTGTCACAAACAGTTTTTTACTTATTCGTACTTGTTCATCTTGTCTTCAATAAGAACATCCTGATTATAACGAGTTTGTATTTTAACATTTGTAATCATTTCTTCAGCGCCAAAGGCATAAACAACTTCATGAACCTCTTTCAGCAGGTTCATTATCTCATCGTAATGGCCTTCTATAACCGTTTCAAACGGACAAACCTGGTATTTCAGTCCTGATTTTTGTATTACTTCAATCGCTCTGTCCACCAATTCATACGTCCCTATTTTTGCAGATCTTGGCAAAACCTGAATAGCTACATTTATCAATTTGTCTGTCATAACTTAATTCTCATTGTTTCCGGTTTATAAAATGTTTGATTTCTTCAATATTCATCCTTTTTACGTTTGTAATAATAATGTCCTGGCGAACAAAATCGCCAAACTGATTACATTCGTTTATTACATTGAGAAACAAGCCCTGCAAGTCTGATTTTACAGGCAATAGCATTACAGCAACAGCCAGATTACCTTCAAATTTCATTTCTTCTAGCTCGCCGTCATTTTTGGTAACAGCAAATTCAAGCTCATTTTTTAACAGTTTTTGTTGTATAGGTGAATATTCAACATCATTCTCACGACCGATCAGTACCACAAAATACCTTAATTTCTGACCCTTTCCACCTAAACCAGTTGATATATATACCTGCTGTTCGTCCATCAGCGAACTTTGAATTACCATACGACTTTCCTGAAGCGCCAGTACGCCCCATGCCCGCAATTCAGGATCAGGTTTTTTTGAATACTTTTCAATTGTCCTGAAAGCTTCCACTTTTTCCTGCGAGGCAAGCAAAACCAATAAATTCTTCTTTTCGTCCAAAGGAACATCAGGATCAAACAAATCGGCTTGATGCTGAAGTATTGTTTCAGACGAAAAATTAGTTTTCAAATCGCGTCCATAATTAAAATACTCCATCTGAAGCTCAATATCAATCTGTTCTTCCAAGACACTGAAATTTTCAGGCAAAGATGAAATTGCTTCCTGTATTCTCTTATATATGTTATCGTCTTCCATAAAATTGTTTTCAGGTGCAACAAATGTAATTTAATCAAATTTGATTTATCAACAAAACTTTATTTTTAAAACATTTTGTAAAAACTTGGATATCTTTACAGCGTTATTCTTATTTGGTTTAAATTAGCTTAGTATCTTAAAAGGTTATTGTGAGGCTTTCTGAAGTAAAAAATAAAGAGACTGTTATTATTACAAAAGTTCTGGGGCATGGTTCTTTTCGCAAAAGGATCACCGAAATGGGATTTGTAAAAGGGAAAGAAGTGACCGTAATAAAGAATGCCCCTTTCAACGGACCGATTGAGTATAAAATACTTGACTACAACATTACCCTCCGCCGAACTGAAGCCAATTTAATTGAAGTAGTAAGTCAATCTGATGTACTGTCACAATTTACACAGAACTATGAAGGGGTAATTGACCTAGAGAACCTCAAAGTATCGGTAAAAGAAAAAGAAAGAACAATTAATATCGCATTGGTTGGAAATCCAAATTGCGGCAAAACAACCTTGTTTAATTTTCTCTCCGGATCAAAAGAACATGTTGGAAATTACAGCGGAGTAACTGTTGACGCGAAAAAAGCTACTTTCACTCAAAATGGTTATAACTTTAATATTTTCGACTTACCCGGTACCTACTCGCTGACAGCCTATTCACCCGAAGAAATTTATGTCAGGAATTTCATCATGAATGAAACTCCTGATATTGTGATCAATGTGATCGATTCGTCCAACCTGGAACGAAATCTTTTCCTGACAACCCAACTGATCGACATGGACATCAAAGTAATTATTGCTTTGAACATGTACGATGAGCTATTAAAAAGCAAGGTGAAGTTTGATTATCAAAGCCTTGGCAAATTAATGGGAATACCGATAATTCCTACTGTAAGCTCCAAAGGAACAGGAATTACTGAACTTCTGTATAAAATCATTGAGGTGTATGAGGATCTCGATCCGATCGTGCGCCATATTCACATCAATTATGGCACTGAACTGGAAGATTCAATTCTGAAACTGAGGACTAAAATCAAGCTTGAAAAACCGATTACTGACAATATTTCTTCCAGGTTTTTAGCCATCAAGCTTCTGGAGCGGGATAAACAGACCGACCTTTCATTGGAATCGTATCCCAACTATATTGAAATAAAAAACACCGCTCAGAATGAAATCCGGCGGATTGAACGAATATACAACGAAGACAGTGAGACTGTTATAACCGATGCTAAATATGGCTTTATTTCCGGAGCGCTGAAAGAAACATTCAGGCAAAAAGAAAAGCGCATTATCAATACTTCCGAGAAAATCGACAATATACTGACGCATACCTATTTTGGATTTCCGATATTCCTGCTTTCAATTTCTATTGCGTTTTATTCAACATTTAAACTGGGCGCCTATCCGATGGGCTGGATCGAAAGCCTGGTAGCTTTTATAAGCAGTATTGTTTCGAATATGATGCCCGACGGAATGCTCAGGGATTTGCTTATAAACGGAATTATTGACGGAACAGGCAGTGTGCTTGTTTTTCTGCCGAATATTCTGATTCTGTTTCTTTTTATTTCATTTATGGAAGATACGGGCTACATGGCCAGGGCTGCTTTCATCATGGATAAAATCATGCACCGGTTCGGCCTCCACGGACGTTCGTTTATCCCGATGGTAATGGGTTTTGGATGCAATGTGCCGGCAATAATGGCAACACGTACTTTGCGGAGTCCCGGCGATCGTTTGCTCACCATGCTTATTATTCCATTTATGTCGTGCAGTGCGCGGCTTCCGGTTTATGTGCTTTTTATCACGGCATTTTTTCCGCAACATCCGGCTTTGGTATTGAGCAGTATTTATTTCGCCGGAATACTAATTGCGTTTCTGACAGCACAATTGCTGAATAAAACCATTTTCAGAAATAAAGAAACACCTTTTGTATTGGAACTCCCACCCTATCGCCTTCCCACGGTGAAAAACATTGTTGTACACATGTGGGACAAAACACAACAATACCTTCAGAAAATTGGTGGGGTAATACTTATAGGAGTGGTTATAATTTGGGCATTGGGATATTTCCCAAGAGAGCATACAGCGGAGATTTCAACCGTTATGCAAACAGATTCTGTGAGTATTCAGGCAGATTTTGATCAAAAAAGCCATAGGTTACAAAACAGCTATCTTGGCCAGATTGGTCATTTTGTTCAGCCTGTAATGGATCCCCTGGGTTTCGATTGGAAAATGAGTATCAGCCTGTTGGCCGGACTACCAGCAAAAGAAATAATTGTAAGCACAATGGGAGTTTTGTACCAGGTTGATGATGAAAATAGTGCCGGGTTGAGCAGTAAACTTCAGCAGGAAAGGTTTATTTCAGGAGAAAGAAGGGGCGAATTGGTATTTTCAACTCCGGTTGCACTTTCTTTTTTGGCTTTTGTGTTGATCTATTTCCCCTGCATCGGTGTTATAGCTACAATTAAGAATGAATCAGGAAAGTTGAAATGGGCAATATTTACAGTTGTATATACTACTGCGGTGGCGTGGATTATCTCTTTTCTCGTGTTTAATATTGCAACTTTTTTGGCATAGAAGCTGGTTTTCAGCCAAATATTTAAAATTACAGTTATGGTTCAGGATATTATCGCATATATAATTATTGCAGCTGCATTCGGAGTTCTGGGTTTCAGAATCCTTCAGTTTTTCAATTTAACCAAGAAAAAAGTATCAAAATGCGGCGGATGTTCATCTGGTTGTTCATTAAAGGAACTGCACGTGGCAAACAAACCCAAATTTAATAAGAACGATCAGTACAGCTTTTACTCATAGTCGTTTCAGCGCAGCAATCGTTTCAATGGGATTTTCCGATCCAAAAACAAAACTTCCGGCCACCAAAACATCAGCCCCGGCATTGTAGAGCTTCTCTCCCACCTCGAAATTAACCCCGCCATCAATTTCAATCATGGCTTTTGAATTGCGCTGAATAATAAGGTCTTTCAACTGTGCAATCTTTCGGTAAGTATTTTCAATGAATTTCTGCCCGCCAAATCCCGGGTTAACCGACATGAGCAACACCATGTCCAAATCTTCAATTATATCGCTTAGCAATGCCACCGGCGAATGTGGATTCAGACAAACGCTTGCCTGAATGCCAAGATCTTTTATTTGCTGAACAGTGCGGTGCAGATGAGTACATGCTTCGTAATGTACCGTTATTATGGTCGCCCCGGCTTTGTGAAATTCATTAATGTACCTGTCGGGATTAACAATCATCAGGTGCACATCCAATGGTTTTTGTGATATTCTATGAACATGTTCAACGATTGGCAAGCCGTAGGAAATATTCGGAACAAAAACACCATCCATTATATCGCAGTGAACAAAATCAGCTTCACTGTTATTTATCATCTCAATTTCATCACCAAGACGGTTGAAATTAGCGGCCAGAATTGAAGGTGCAACAAGTTTCATGGAGGATATATTTTGTTTCAAAAGTAAGATTTTATCCGTGCTATAAAAAACAGGAGCAAAAAAAAGCTGCACGATGCAGCTTTACCTATATTATAGATACGATTTTAGCAATCTGTTTCGGTAATGGTTTCTCATTTTTTTGATGGTCTTCTCCTTTATCTGTCGCACCCGTTCCCTGGTAAGTCCGAATTCATCGCTAATTTCTTCAAGTGTATGTTGACGATGTCCGCATAATCCAAAGAAATAACGAATTATATCTGCTTCACGCTCACCTAAAGTAGATAATGTACGGTCAATTTCATTACTGAGTGAGGATTTCATTAATCCCTGATCAGGACTGGGAGAATCTTCGTTTAAAATTACATCATATAAACTATTACCTTCCTCATCAAAAATCGGGGCATCCATTGAAACATGATGCGAAGAAACTTTCATTGCATCCTCAATAACTTCGCTGGAAGTTTCAAGCAAGAAAGCTACTTCATCAGAAGTTGGTTCACGCTGATATTCCTGTTCAAGCTTATTGAAAGTCCTGTTGATTCGGGTGATTGAACCAATTTTATTTAAAGGCAACCTCACAATTCTTGCCTGTTCGGCCAACGCCTGAAGAATAGCCTGGCGAATCCACCAAACTCCGTATGATATAAATTTAAATCCGCGGGTTTCGTCATAACGCTGAGCGGCTTTAATCAAACCCAGGTTTCCTTCATTAATTAAATCGGGCAAGCTAAGACCCTGGTTTTGGTATTGCTTTGCAACAGAAACAACAAATCGCAAGTTTGCGGTTATCATTCTTTCAAGCGCATCTTTATCACCTTTTTTGATCCGCTTCGCCAATTCAACTTCTTCCTCAGCACTAATTAAATCGACGCGTCCAATTTCGTGCAGGTATTTATCAAGCGACAATGATTCCCTGTTCGTAACCTGTTTGGCAATTTTAAGCTGTCTCATTTTGAAATCATTTATTGTTTTAAAACATCTAAGGCAAATAAAAAGTTTATTTATGCTATGAGAATAGTCACCATTTTTTGGATTAAGAAATGATATTTCTCAGTGCCGAAAGTAATAACAATTGATTTATTGGAATAATTTTATAAATGAAATTTCATGAACTGTACGAATTTCCCTGCGAATGGTTCGTTTTGAGGTTCGAATGGTAAATTTCATTGTAGAATGAAATTGGAAACTGAATCAAAATCCGAAATAACTGATCACTTTTAGTCTCCGGGAATTGAATAAATCAACATTTGCTTGTCAAGTTATAAGGATTTGACTATACTTGCAAAAAATTTCGAACAAGTACTGATTATCCAAATTATCAATTCCAAAACTTTTTTTTTCAATTACTTGACCTTTTGGATATTAACAAATCAATCAAAAATTATGTATGATATTATTGAATTAAGCAGAAAACTTCTACCTGACTTAAAAGATATTGCAAAAGAGCTTGATATTAAAAAAGTTGAATCTTATAAAAAACAAGATCTTATCTACAAGATACTTGACATTCAGGCAATTAAAGCTTCAGAAAAAAAACCTGAAGAAAGAAAATTTAAATCACCCCGCGATTTGAATCAACCCAAACGTGAGGAAACTTCGGTTCTTAATAAATTATTTGGGTTCAGAAAAGAAGAAAAGCGTACTGAAACCACTGAAGTGAAATCTGAAGAAAAGGTGGTAACTGAAACACCCGCAAATCCTTCTTCCAACGAACAAAAAAAAGAAGGTAAAAGAGAATTTCAGATTAAGAAAAGGCCACGTACAGAGCATATTAAAGCCGGATCATCCAATCAGGGTCAAAATCCAGGTCAACAAAAACACAAACCAAACCCGAATCAAAATCCGAATCAAAACAAAAATCAAAATCAACCTCAGAAAGTAAGAGAAGAAATTCTAATGCCGGACGATATTATTGAGAATGAACCTGAAATTTCAGTTTCGGAGCCAATTGAAGAACAAAAAGTTATCGTTGTTCAGAAACAGGAAAACAGGTCGGATTTTGTGAATACGGATGAAGTAGATCAAGATACCCAGGAAGATAAAAAGGTCGAACCACAGAATAAGAAAAAGAACTTTGAGAATAACCCGAAATGGGAGAACCGCGAAAATCAAGGTCCGAAACAGCCTAAGCATCAACCGAATCAGGAAAAACCTTATGAATTTGATGGAATTATCAGCAATACCGGTGTCTTGGAAATTATGGTCGATGGCTACGGATTCCTGCGTTCATCAGATTTCAACTACCTGAACTCACCTGATGACATTTATGTTTCTCAATCGCAAATCAAACTTTTCGGACTAAAAACCGGAGATACAGTTACCGGAACAATCCGCCCGCCAAAAGAGGGCGAAAAATATTTCCCATTAATTAAAGTAATCGAGATCAACGGAAGAACACCGGATTATATCCGCGATCGTGTGCCTTTCGAGCACTTGACTCCTTTGTTTCCAAACGAAAAATTCAACATTACCGGCAACGGACACGATAACATTTCCACCAGGATTATCGACCTGTTCACCCCTATCGGCAAAGGACAGCGCGGATTAATTGTAGCGCAGCCAAAAACCGGTAAAACAATGTTGCTCAAAGAAATAGCCAATGCAATTGCAGCCAATCATCCTGAAGTTTACATGATGGTACTGCTGATTGATGAGCGGCCGGAAGAGGTTACTGACATGGCCCGCCACGTAAACGCTGAAGTTATCTCCTCAACTTTTGATGAACCGGCTGAACGTCACGTACGGGTGGCTAATATGGTTCTCGAAAAAGCAAAACGCCTTGTAGAATGCGGACATGACGTGGTGATTCTGCTCGATTCAATTACCCGTTTGGCCCGTGCATACAATACTGTTTCACCAGCTTCCGGAAAAGTACTTTCGGGTGGTGTTGATGCAAATGCACTACACAAACCAAAACGTTTCTTTGGAGCAGCCCGTAACATCGAAGAAGGAGGCTCGCTCACAATTCTTTCAACTGCGTTGACCGAAACCGGTTCGAAGATGGACGAAGTGATCTTCGAAGAATTTAAAGGTACAGGTAACATGGAATTACAGCTCGACCGAAAATTATCGAACAAACGTATTTTCCCTGCTGTCGATATCAATGCATCGAGCACCCGCCGTGAAGATTTACTGATGACGAAAAGCGTACTCGATAAAATTTACATCCTGCGCAATTTCCTTGGCGATATGAACTCAAACGAAGCAATGGAATTCCTTAAAACCAGAATCATGAGAACTGATTCGATTGAAGAATTCCTGATTTCGATGAACGACGGCTAAAATATTCAGTCACAGTGTTCAGTGTTCAGAAAGGCATACTGCCAACTGAGACTGAACACTGCGACTATTTTAGTCCAAGCTTAAAGTTAAAACTTGTTGACGGCTGAACAGACTCGGAATTAATGAACTTCTTCAGAATCCGCTTTACTACATTTGCAGTCATTATTTCTCCTGAATAATCGATCAAAAACCGGTTGAACCCAATCTTCTCCAACTGATTGCGGTAATGAAACAAAGCAACCGGAATGGTTGGATAAACAATTGTAATTCCATCTTTTACTTCTATCCTGAATTTTTTGTTGTTCTCGTCGGCAAACATTTTTGATTCCTGATGTGGTTTGACCGGCATGCGCGAATAAAACAATTCAGGATAAAAATACAACGGAACAATCCCCTGCCGGTTTTTCATCGACAACAAATTCTCCAGATCATTTTCCTGCGGATAAATAAAATCGCTGATTTGTTCATCGTTTAAAGCCTTTGCTGCAGCATCATTCAATACATACACATTCTCGTTGCAACTAACTTTTGCACCTTTGGGAAGCAAAATTTTCTGTGACAAATGACTGATGAAAAACTGGTTAAATCCTGAAGCGGCCAATCTTTCAGCCAGATTCCGGTAAAATTCAAGGTTATTTTCTGAAATAAACTTGGGAAATTCGATGCGTATTTTCTGCCGGTTTGACTGAAGCAAAGTGTCATTCGGATCGAAATTTTCCCAGTCGGATTTTTTATAGGAAAGAATCACTGCATCGTAATCTTCGAAGCGCAGTTTTGCAATCCATTCCGGGCTACCGACACGAACCAGCAGCATTGGCTCTTGTGGTTTTCCAGAAAAACTGATGCTATTTTTAATCTCATTCTTGTTTACAAATTGCTTTTTCAATTCAGGCAAAGTATTCACATTTCCCAACCGTGACGAAAAACTTTGGCTTTTCAGCCTGACCAGCAAAACATCGTCGCCCTCTTTGATTTTTCCGGCCAAATCAGTTGGTATTTGGTAAAGATTTCCATTCAGTTTAAAATTCTCCACTTTCACGTACAACTGATCATCCTCACTTTTATTCCTGATGCGTAAACGGTAGCCATCGCCAAGCGGCAAACTGCTTTGGAAAGAAATGAAGTTTTTTGTCACTTCGGCAATTTTCCCGATCAGTTTTCCGGTTGAAGGATCATCTGTAATTCCGTCGCTGATGTCGCCACCCAAAAAGTAGGAGGTTTTTTCGCGCCCGGTATCCGACTCAAGCATTTCGGCAGCCTCCACCATTTTTCCCGGATTATTTAACACCATTCTATAGGCTTTGCAAACCTGAAACACATAATCTGCAGATTTCATCCGGCCTTCAATTTTTAATGAATGAATTCCGAGATCTACGATTTTCTGCAGGTTACTAAGCTGCTGATTGTCTTTCAGGCTAAAAAGTGCGTGCTGCTCCTCACCATCCTGATACAAACGGCGGCAACTTTGTTTGCACAATCCGCGGTTCGCGCCCTGTCCGCCGGCATAACTACTGAAAAGGCACATTCCGGAGAAAGAATAGCACAAAGCGCCATGTACAAACAGCTCGAGTTCGGCCTTGCTTTCTTTTGCAATCTTTTCAAGTTCGGGCATTGTTAATTCACGGGCCAGAACGGTGCGTACAATTCCTTTTGAAGCCGCAAAATTTACGCCCACCGAGTTGTGGTTGCCCATTTGAGTACTTGCGTGCAGAACCAGTTTTGGGAAAAATTTCCGGGCAATAAAATAAACGCCCCAATCCTGAATGATAATCGCATCAACTCTCAGCGAATTCAGAAACGACAAAACATCGATCAGTTGATCAATTTCCTTGTTCTTTATCAGCGTATTAAGTGTAATGTAAACCTTGACATTTTTTTCATGTGCTTTACTAACCGCAAGTTGAAGCATTGGTCGGGTAAAGTTACTGGCCCTTCCGCGTGCGTTAAACTCCTGAAGCCCCATAAAAACGGCATCAGCCCCACCGTTCAGGGCGGCATAAAACGATTCTGCATTTCCAACGGGAGCTAGTAATTCGGGCCTTTTATTTGTCATGGAACATTTTTAACACCACAAAAGTATCAAATTTACCTTTTCTTTATCATCCAGATATCCTGTGGCAGCCATCCTTCCCGCTTTGCCGGTTTGGTTTCAATGTGTTCCAGAATGTCAACATTGGAGAAAAGCTTTTCCATAAAAACAGTTGGATGAAATGCCGAATAAGTTCGATGCCCTTCTTTTACTTTTCCCCTAATTATCAATTCTCCGTTATTGAAGTGTACAAGTTCCGACTCGGTTAATTTAACCTTGAAATTATCTCCCTGTGTTGTCAGGAACATAATTCCACCAGGTTTTAGAATACGAAGCAACTCATTGTACCAGTCGTGGTGCAATTGTTCCGACAAATGGGTAAAAATTGAAATACCATAAATCATATCAAAAAATTCGTTTGGATAGGGCAAATCAGCTTTTAGTGAATTCTTATTAAAACTTATATCCGGAAGGTTTTTTGTACACCAATCAATTGTTTTCGCATTGTAATCGGTGCCGAAATATTCGCAACCATTTCCGATAACTGCCGGAAGATGGCGGATTATTCGTCCTGGACCACAACCCCAATCCAATATCTTTTTGTCTTTTAATTCCGTATGTTTCCTGAAATGATTGGCAACCCACATCGAAGTATCAATACTTTCGGTATAATATTTCTGATAATTAATTTGAAACGATTCATAGATCAGGTAATCTGGCGGAAGTTTTACCTGAGGATTATTCTTTTTGAATGTCCTGTTTATTTTACGGTTTTTGAAACGCTCCAAATAATATCTGATCCAATCAGTCAGATAAATTAATCCAAACTGACGTAAAATATTGGATATCTGTCCTTTCTTCATTCTAAAGTATTTTGTTTGAAAATTAAAAATGTGCAATAAGCACTGTTCAATAATTTTGACCAAAGTAAAGATTTAACCATAAACATCCAAATTTGCACATTACAATGATTCCTTATTTTTAACAATTCTAAATTACACATTTCAACCCATTTTGACATCTCTGGATAGCAACTTTCAATTTTGAATCATTACTTTTGTTGCTTTAAGTTCTGAAAATGCAAAATCTGGTAAACATTCACAACATTCTACAGGAACAATCCCGTTTAACAATCAGAAGAGAACTTCTGAATGAAATAGACTGGAACCAAAGGATTATCGGGATCAAAGGATTTCGGGGTGTGGGGAAAACAGCCTTCCTGATTGATGTTGTGAAAGAAAAATTTTTGAACGACAAAACCTGCCTGTATGTCAACCTCAATAATTTTTACTTTACCAAAAGAAAAATCATTTCGTTTGCTGACGAATTCTACAAAACAGGCGGCAAAACCCTGATTCTCGACCAAATACATAAATACCCTGATTGGGCTTCAGAATTAAAAAGCTGTTACGACAATTTTCCTCAACTTCAAATCATTTTTTCAGCCTCTCCGGTTTTGCGGGTTATTGAGGGAAACAGTGAATTGCAGGACATCGCCAAAATTTATCATCTCGAAGGTCTCTCTTTTCGCGAATACCTGAACCACCAGTCGAACCTGAATTTCAGGAGATATACTTTGCAGGAGATTCTGACCGATCATGTAAAAATTGCGCAGGAAATTACCAAAGAGATAAAACCACTGGCTTTTTTAAATGATTATCTGAAAGATGGTTTTTATCCATATTTCTTCGAAAACAGAGGCTTTTACAATGAAACGCTTTTAAAACACATTAATCTGGCATTGGAAATTGATGTGACCTATCTCAATCAGATTGATTTGCAATACCTCCCGAAACTACGTAAGTTATTACAGATCATCGCCAGCCAAACACCTTTTTCACCCAATGTGAGTAAGCTTAGCGCCGATGTACAAACGTCGCGGGCAACCATCATGAATTACCTTCGGTATCTGAAAAATGCACGGATCATCAACCTTTTATTCTCAAACGGCAATGAGGATGAGATTAAAAAACCGGATTTGGTCTTTCTGCACAACACAAATCTGATGTATGCCATTGATCCGGCCAATATCAGCAACAATACTTTGAGACAAACATTTTTCTATAACCAGTTGGGATATCAACATCAGGTAAAAAGTTCCGGAAAGGCTGATTTTAAAGTTGACGACCAATTTCATTTTTCAGTGGGAAATAAATATACAGTTCCCATTGACGATGAATCGTTTGCAGCCGCAGATATGATCGAACTTGGTTCAGGAAGGACTATTCCACTTTGGTTGTTCGGGTTTCTCTACTGAAAGCCCCTCCTAACCTCCCCGAAATTGAGAAGGATTGAGAAGGATTGAGAAAGATTGAGAAAGATTGAAATGGATTGAAAAAGATTGAAAATTTAAATCAAGAATAATTTAAACATTACAAAAATGGCAAATAAAAAAAAGTTCATTACGTGTGACGGAAACTATGCCGCAGCGCATATTAGTTACATGTTTAGCGAGGTAGCTTGTATCTACCCAATTACGCCATCGTCAACCATGGCCGAATATGTTGATGAATGGGCAGCTAAAGGTAAAACCAACCTGTTTGGCCAACCTGTTCGCCTGGCCGAAATGCAGAGCGAAGGTGGTGCCGCAGGCGCCGTTCACGGAGCTTTGCAGTCGGGTGCATTGACAACAACTTACACTGCTTCACAGGGCTTGTTGCTGATGATCCCAAACATGTACAAAATTGCAGGAGAGTTACTTCCATGCGTATTTCATATCAGTGCACGTGCTTTGGCTGGACACGCATTATCAATTTTCGGCGACCACAGCGACGTTTACTCAGCACGCCAAACTGGTTTCGCCATGCTGGCTGCCGGATCGGTTCAGGAAGAAATGGACCTTGCCGGAGTTGCACACCTTGCAACATTAAAATCGAGAATTCCATTCATGGCGTTCTTCGACGGTTTCCGAACTTCACACGAAATTCAGAAAATCGAAGTAATTTCAAAAGAAGATATGCTTCCGCTCGTTGACATGAACCTGATTCAGGAATTCAGGGACAAAGCAATTAATCCTGAACATCCTGTAACACGCGGAACAGCTCAAAATCCAGACATTTTCTTTCAGGCAAAAGAAGCTTCGAACCGTTTTTACGATGCTGTTCCTGATATTGTTGAAGGTTACATGCAGGAAATCACCAAACTAACCGGACGCGAATACCACCCATTTACTTATTATGGTGCCGAAGATGCTGAAAACATCATTATTGCCATGGGTTCGGTTACCGAAACCATTCGCGAAACTATCGATTACCTTGCACTTCAGGGTAAAAAAGTTGGTTTACTTGTGGTGCATTTATATCGTCCGTTCTCTGCAAAATATTTCATGAACGTATTGCCAAAATCGGTAAAACGTATTGCAGTACTCGACCGCAGTAAAGAGCCAGGAGCAAATGGCGAACCAATGTACCTCGATGTTTGCGAACTTTTCTATGGAAAAGAAAATGCCCCTCTTATTGTTGGAGGCCGTTTCGGACTGGGTTCAAAAGACACCACTCCTGCTCAGATTCTTGGAGTTTATGAAAACCTTGAACTGAACGAACCTAAAAATCAATTTACCATTGGTATTGTTGATGATGTCACTTTCAAATCGCTTCCATTAAAAGCTGAAGTAAATGTTGCTCCAGCCGGAACTTATGAAGCCAAATTCTATGGTTTGGGTTCCGACGGAACTGTTGGCGCCAATAAAAACTCCATCAAAATTATTGGTGAAGCAACGGATAAATATTGTCAGGCTTATTTTGCATACGATTCAAAAAAATCAGGCGGATTTACGTCTTCACACCTTCGTTTCGGCGATGTGCCCATCCGGTCAACCTATCTGGTAAACTCACCCGACTTTGTGGCCTGTCATGTTCCTGCCTACCTTCATCTTTACGATGTGTTAAAAGGTTTGAAAAAAGGCGGTTCTTTCCTGCTCAATTCCATCTGGGACGAGGAAGAAACAGTTAAAAGACTTCCAAACGGCATGAAAAAATACCTGGCCGATAACGAAATCAAATTTTACATCATCAACGGAACAAAACTTGGCGAAGAAATTGGCCTTGGAAACCGCACCAATACCATCATGCAGTCGGCCTTCTTCAAAATTACTGAAGTAATTCCTTTCGAAACGGCTGTTTACGAGATGAAAAAAGCCATCGTGAAATCGTATGGCAAAATGGGCGAAAAAGTTGTCACCATGAACAACGCAGCTGTTGAAGCCGGTGGAAACAATGTGGTGAAAATTGAAGTACCCGCTGATTGGAAAAACCTTGTTGTAACGAATGACAATGAAGATGCTGATCGTCCGGATTACATCAAAAACATTGTTGATGTGATAAACGCCCAGAAAGGAGATGACCTTCCGGTTAGTACTTTCCTGGGTTCAGAAGATGGAACATTCCAATCAGGAACGGCTGCTTACGAAAAACGTGGTATTGCCGTAAACGTTCCTGAATGGCAGGCTGAAAACTGTATCCAGTGTAACCAATGTGCTTACGTTTGTCCTCACGCTGCCATCCGTCCGTTCCTGATTAACGAAGAAGAAATGGGCACATTGCCCGATGGAACAAAATCGCTTCAGGCTGTACCTAACAAACAATTTCCGAATCTGAATTTCCGTATTCAGGTAAGTGTTTTGGATTGTACCGGTTGCGGTAACTGTGCCGATGTTTGTCCATCGAAAACCAAAGCTTTGGAAATGAAACCACTGGGAACACAGGAAGCTGAAATTTCACGTTGGAACCATTTCGATTCAAAAGTTAGCTACAAAGAAAAAGTAGTTGATAAAAGCAAATCGGTTAAAAACTCACAGTTCGCTCAGCCATTGTTCGAGTTCTCAGGAGCTTGTGCCGGTTGTGGTGAAACTCCATACATCAAACTTATTTCGCAATTGTATGGCGAACGCATGATGGTTTCGAATGCTACAGGTTGTTCGTCAATCTACGGTGGATCGGCTCCTTCAACTCCATATTGCAAACACAAGGAAAGCGAAAAGGGTATTGCATGGGCCAACTCATTGTTCGAAGACAATGCTGAATACGGATTCGGTATGGCTGAAGGTGTTGCCGCACAACGCGACCGCATCGAATCGATCATGAAAACAGCAATGGCCGATGGTGCAACTGATACAGAAAAAGAAGCATTCACCGCCTGGATCGAAAACAAACTCAATGGTGCAACAACCGAAGAAGTTTCGGCAAAGGTTAAAGAAGTTTTGGCTGGAAGTACTGCCGGATATGCGAAAGAAATCATGGGATTGAAACAATACCTGGTTAAAAAATCGCAATGGATCTTCGGTGGAGACGGTTGGGCTTATGATATTGGCTACGGTGGTTTGGACCATGTTTTGGCTTCAGGCGCTGATGTAAACGTTCTGGTAATGGATACCGAAGTTTACTCAAACACTGGCGGTCAGGCCTCGAAATCAACTCCGGTTGGTGCAGTAGCTAAATTCGCCGCTTCAGGAAAACGCATCCGCAAAAAAGACCTTGGTGTAATGGCCATGTCTTATGGATACGTATATGTCGCACAAGTTTCAATGGGCGCCAATCAGGCTCAGTACCTGAAAGTAATCCGCGAAGCCGAAGCTTATCCGGGACCATCACTCATCATTGCATATTCGCCATGTATCAGCCACGGATTGAAACAATCGATGGGCCGCACACAGAACGAAGAAAAAATAGCAGTAGAATGTGGATACTGGAGCTTATACCGCCACAATCCGATGCTCGAAGAAGAAGGAAAGAATCCATTCGTTCTGGACTCAAATGCCCCGGACTGGACGAAATTCCAATCATTCCTGCTTGGCGAGGCACGTTACAGCTCACTCAAAAAAGCATTCCCTGAAGTGGCCGACGAACTATTCAAAGCTGCCGAAGAAAATGCAAAATGGAGATACAACGGTTACAAGAGAATGGCCTCGATGGATTACGCGAAAGCAGAATAAAAACCAATCCCAATAAAGTCAAGGCAAAAGAAGAAAGCTTTGCAATCCTTTTGTGACTTGATCATTTTAACAAGCAACAATTGAAAACTCCGGAGTAATTTTACTTCGGAGTTTTTTTATGCCAAAAGCAATAAATCATCAAACAGGGTTTCACACCAAGGTGAAGCCCTGTTTTTTTATGGCCACTTTTCGGCAACAGTTAACGCGATAATAACATGATAAAAGCCCGTACTTCTTAAATATATTTATGTTACCAAACATGAAGTTCCCAACGCAACCTTTTAGTGGTTTAGGAAATCTTGCCTATATGTTTATTAACTTCAACCATCCTTTAAAAAACCAACAACATGGAACGACCACCTCCCTGACATTCATTTGTCAATTTTGCACCATCTTTTTTAAAATATATTTTAAAAACTTTCAAATTAATATATTATGAAAACTTTAGAAAACCTTCAAAAAGTGTCAATTGTATTGATGTTATTCCTACTCATGATTGATTCTTCGTGTATTAAAAAGGAAGAAGTAACTACACCAGGGCTTAATATATACAAAACAAAAGGCGACTACTTTTTATATGTCAACACTTGGGGGAAAAAAAATGCGCCTACAACTTATCGAGCAAATGATGCCAGGATAGGAAATTTGGATACAGATACGATTTATATGGGTCGTAAAATTCTGATTAGTGGATATATTTTGAGCGCTGAAAACTCAGTAGATGATTATTTTACGAACATAACATTTACTGAGATGGTCAAATATAACGACAGTTTGGGATTATCAGCAAGCTTCCCAAGGGATTCTGTCTTTAAAAGAGTGATTGACGAAAATCCGTATATTGAATTTTACCATGATGATTATCATCCCCGAAGATTTGAATTAAAGGATACTGCAAAAATTAATCAAATTATCAGAGATGGGGAGTTAGAGAAATATTTTAAACGCTTGAAATGAAATTGATATGAAAAACTTACTTATTTATTTACTCACTCTTTTGATTGTTATACCAACATTCGCGGAAAGAGTGGACAAAAAAACAGCCATAAAAGTCGCCAAGAAAATGCTTATTAAAAATAACTGGGTAATGAAAGGAGATCCAAACATAATTCCATTAGTGAAAAACAATGATACTTTAATATACATTGTAACCTTCTCTCCAAAGGGCTTTGTAATCATTTCTGCTGACAATTCCGCACCACCAATTCTTGGACAATGTGAGAATGCAGAATACAATCCGGAAATTATGCCTCCCGGGTTACTTTATTTGATTGAGAAGTACCAGTATTCTATTTCAGAAATGAAAGAGAACAAGTCTTTGGCAACAAAGAAAATTGAAGCGCAATGGAATGATTTATTGACTGACAGTATTCAATTAAAAAGTTATTCAATTGGAAGTCAATTGATCTTTACTTCATGGGCACAGGGTAATGGCTTTAATCAGTTTTGTCCGAATGGAGATCCTGCCGGATGCACAGCTATGGCAATGGCCCAAATATTAAATTATTGGAATTGTCGTATTAATCCAACTGGCTCAGTTTCATATGATGGCATTGATTATGCGGGCGCTTCGGCAAATTTTGGAGAAACGTATTATAATTGGCAGAATATGGATCCAGGCTATTCAGATTCGGATAATGCGTTGCTGATTTTTCATGCAGGTGTATCTTGCCAAACACATTATACACAAGGCGGATCTTCTTCACACCTGATCGGGCCAGAGATGGTTTTGTCGAAAATTGGGGAATTAGCTCAAGCGCTGATGTCAAGTGGAGAATCTCACATTTAAATTACTGGCAATCGATGCTCGAAGATGAAATTGACGCTGAAAGGCCTCTTCTTTATAGCGGTAGCGCATTATTGGGAGGTGGCCATTCCTGGGTGATTGATGGCTACAATAGTAATGGTCAGGTTCATTGCAACTGGGGATGGGATGGTTATTATAATGGTTACTATTCTTTGGGAGATTTTAACCCTAATAATTTAGGGCCTTTTAATCAGTATGAAAGTGCGATTTTTAATATTGAGCCTACACAAACAACAGGAGTTGCATCACCTCAAATAACTGCACAATCATTTATATTTGATCCAAACGGATATACAATAACAATACCTCAGGCATTTGGTGCAACAAGTTATGAATGGAGTACAAGTTTAGGATCTATTACTGGGAATGGCACTACTGCAACATTATTTTCAAATTGTCCAACTACTGTTAGTGTAAGAGCCTACAATAATCGATGCGAAATTTATTCTCCCTTTTCAACAGCATTGGTGACCATCAATTGTGGACCAATTTTCGGCCCCTCCATTGTCTGCTCTTCCGGATCTACTTATTCGATAAACAATTTGCCAACCGGGGCAACAATCATCTGGGATCAAAGTTATAATCTTCTTACCCGTGTCTCTCCTCAGGGCTCAAATCCTTGCACATTTACAGCGGATTATAGCAATAGCGATGGGAGGATTGGAGCACAGATTATCGTTTGCTGCGATACTATTACTTTACCCGATATGCAAGTACGAACCGGAATTAATAACAATGATTTTTCATTCGAAGTATGGGATTTAGAAGGTCGATTGATTACTACCGAATATGGTCTTGATATTCTTTGTTCTAATACAACTTATAACCTTTACGTAATTAACAATGGGGAGTGCGAAACCACCAGCTATACCTGGCAAATTCCTTCCTGGTGGACACAACTGGATGCGAACGAAAATTGGATTAAATTTAACACAAATTCAGATCCTTCCGGGGCTGTATGGGTAAATGCAATTAACTGTTGCGGAGATGAATCATCTTTAATAACGGGAGATTTTGCTCAGGCTTATTACTGTTACAATCTTAGTTTCACACCAAACCCGGCAATTGATGAAACGACTCTTGAAGTGCTGGATGATTCGGGCATACAAGCAGATTTGGCCTGGGATGTTGAAATTTATGATCAACTACAAATTTTGAAATTAAAAACGGATAAGGCTAAAAAAAGCAATTTCAAAATAAATACCTCAAGCTGGAAAGACGGTGTTTACATTGTCAGGGTAAATTTAGGTAAAGAAATAATCAGCGGTAAACTGGTGGTACAACATTAATAGTAAGCCAAAAGCAATAAATCATCAATCAGGGTTCCACGCCAAGGTGAAGCCCTGTTTTTTTATGGCCACTTTTCGGTAATAGTTAATACAGTAATATCATGATAAAAGCCAGCACTTCTTAAATATATTTATGTTACCAAACATGAAGTCGCCAACGCAACCTTTGGGTGGTATCTGTAATCTTCACTATATGTTTATTCATTCACTAATCACACTAAAAACCAAAACATGGAACGACCACCACCTTCACAATTTCGATTTACTCAAAAAACAAATTCATTTACAAAAAAA
>JAUYMU010000102.1 GCA_030698405.1 Bacteroidota bacterium | reverse complement strand
AGCGTAATCCACTAAAAAAAGAAAGATCATTATAAACAATTGTATTACAGATATATATGTCAATCTTAGAGGTAGGTAATCGAATTTTGTCACTCTATAAACCCATGTGGATCAAGAAATTTTTCCTCCGAAATGTTAGTGAATTATATCTCAGAAATCACGAAAAGTTGCCTGCGGTTCTTTCTCCCCTCCTGCGGAGGGGTCGGGGGAGGCTTGCACAAAGGTCTGGAAATGACCGGACAGTTTTACCGGACTGAAATGAGGAACATCCGCAAAGACAGCGGAGCTCTCCTTATTCTGATTGGTGCATTGATGATCTATCCGCTGGCTTATTCCATTGCCTATAAAAACGAGGTAGTTCGCGAACTGAAAACTACGATTGTCGATCTTGACCGGACCACAACCAGCCGCCAACTTATCCGCACGATCAATGGCGCCGAACAGATTGAAATCAGCCGTGTGGCAGTTAGTCTGGATGAGGCTGAAAATGATTTTTTCGAGGGAAATTCCGGCGGAATTGTGGTGATTCCTCAGAATTTCGAAAAGGATATCCTGAACGGAAAACAAACCAATGTATCGGTGTTTGCCGACGGAAGTTATTTCCTGATTTACCGGCAATTGATCGCCGGATCGGTAAAAACGGTCGGGACATTTTCCGCCGGAATTGAAATCAAAAAGCTGATGATGGAAGGTAAAACCTACGATCAGGCCGTGGAAATGCGCGATCCACTGGTAACCGACATGCATTTCTGGTTTAATCCTTCCTCCGGATATGGTTCGTTCGTGATGCCCGGGATTATCATTATTATTCTGCAACAAACGCTGCTGATCGGAATCGGAATGTTGGGCGGAACCACCAAAGAGAAAAACCGGGACAGTTTTATGGTTCCTGACGCGCTCAAAAAAGGCGGAGTTTTACCTATTTTGTTTGGGAAAACCTTGTCGTACCTTACAGTTTATGCCGTCAACTGTTTGTTTACCATGGTATGGATTCATTCATGGTTCAACTACCCCAACCAGGGCAGTTATCTTTCTGTTCTGATGTTGACTTTACCATTTCTCCTATCAGTTATTTTTATGGGAATTACACTGTCAGTTTTGTTTAAGCGGCGCGAATCGTCCATCATGTTCATGGTTTTTCTTTCGCCCATCGTGGTTTTCCTGAGCGGAATTTCGTGGCCGGCATCCTCCATTCCGCCAGTCGTTTACAATCTGGCGCATCTGTTTCCATCAACCATCATGATGCCAGCCTATTTGCGTGTTCGGAGTATGGGTGTTGGTATGTATGAAATCAGGCACGAATATTTCCTGATGCTTTTACAGCTGTGCTTTTATTTCTGCACTGCTGCCATCGCGCTGTATTTTTCGGCAAAGCACAATGCGAAAAAGATATTGAAGGAAAATTCGATATTGAGTCCGTCAGCTGAAGCAGACGGCAAAGGATAGTGCTTCGATTTAAAGTAACTGTTAAATTAGGAGAATATCCTTTGCCGTCCCATTTATGGGACGGATGGAAATGATCACCAAAATTGGGCTTTAGCCCTGCATGAGCTTATTTTATTTGGCCAATCCGCTCCAGTTTGTCAGAAGCAGCCATTCCATTTGGGTTGCAGCCTGGTTGTCCTTCCGGAATTTCAAGTCCCATTTTCTGATAGTAGTCTGCCCAGGCAGAAGGAAAGCTTCCGGTTGCCGGATCCTTAAAAGTCATCGGCTCAAGTGTAAAAACCGAATCGGCAGCAAAGGCCAGATACACAAATTCGGAGCAATAGTGAGCAGTGTCGGATAGAATGTAGCTGAAATTATAGGGTTTGCCAAGCAGTTTTTTCGCCCTGGTCAATGCCGCAGGAATCGCTTTTTGCCATTCCTCTTTTAACCGGTAGGCAACCACCATTACCGAATCGCCTTCGGGATGCAGAAACTCATCGAGCGAAACCACGCAGGTTCCTCCTTCCGGACTGGCATGTAACACAACAATTCCTGTATCCGAAACTTCGACCAAACCCACATGCGAAAAATGGGTTTCGCCTGAAGTTTGCGTCACTTTATCAATCGCCTCCGAAATCTTTCCTGAAGTCGCTCCCCGAAACAGGACATCGCCCGATTGCAGTCTGATTTTGGGTGCGGGTTGGGTGCAGGCGAAAAGGGTGGAGAAGGAGAGGAAAAGGACGGATTGTTTTAATCGGTGCACGATCATAGATTATTTTGGTTAAGAAACCGTTCAATCTCTGAAATAAATTCTTTCATTTCATCGGACATTTCAAGAATAACAGCTTTGTCAAACTCAACATACGATTCGTAATCTCCTTGAGTCCTTCTGTTTGATGCTTTGTTTATGATTTTGCCAAATTTGGCATCAATTAATCCTTCGTGAATAAAATTCTTATTGAACCAACCGAGTAATTGCTGGTGCTTTGAGGTTTCAAATTGGTAGGCTAATCCGAGTGCAAGCAGAGAATAAAACATGGCATAATAAATACGGTTTACGGCAGCTCTCAACCGGTTGTTGTCAATCAAAAGCTGAACATCTGTAATCGTTTCTCTGGCTTCTTCAAGCCTGTACTTGATCAACTCAGTTCTTTCATTTTCTTGAAGGCTCATGCGTAAATTCCGGATTTAATTGCTTTTGTGAATATCGGTTGTTTGCCTTTTATGGTGGTCAATTCTCTTTCGGAAATTAGGTGAGCGTCAATTATAATATTGTATTTCAGATTCATATCGTAACACAAATCAAAGATTTGGTTTTCATCGCGGGCATTATAATCTTTCTCCAAAACAATTAAAATATCGTAATCCGAGTTTTCATTGGGACTGCCATAAGCCTGTGAACCAAACAGTATGACATCTTTTACAGAATCCTTGTAAGTCTTCTGCAAATAGCTTTTCAAATCTTTCAATATGGTGAGCTTGTCTGCCATCAAAATAGTTTTGGCTAAAATTACAATATTTTGGGGATCATTTTGCCAAAGTCAAATCAATTCTTGAATGGGTTGTTTGAGGATTACTGATTTCTAGCTTAACGAAGCTTAAAATCTCTCAATTTGTACCGATATTAATTTTTGACTCTTTGATCACATTCTCTCTCCAATCGATTACTATTTGCATTAATTCGAAAAGATTTATTTCGTTAGAACATAATAGAAGTAATCCCTCAATTTCTAATCTATTTGGAATTATTTCGTTCTCTTTTTTTGATAATTCAGAAAGGTTTAATTTTGCGAGGCAATCTGATGTGTGAAACTGCAAATTACCTTCATCATCCCTGTGCTTAAAATAATTTGCAAGCTCAATGATAAGTCGAATTTGAGTTACGCCATTGTTTATTATTTTCGAACCCTTCTCGTAGAATTGATAGGTTTTCGTATAACCAAATAATTTTGATTCAACGAAAACTGTGCACCACTTATTTATGTAGTTCTGGAGACTTACCAATACAACCCCATAAATCAGATCGGTCTCTTCATAGTAGAAATCAGCATCATACCAACTAATTTCTTCGTATTTCTTTTCGAAATCTTTATGGCATTATCAAAACCTTCAAACATAGCCTTTAATCCTTCAATTCTTTCATCAGGTTCAAACCAATAATGATACTCTTTTTCTATCATCTATATTTAAAATAGTATATGTATAACTAAAACTTTTTAAATGAGGGCTTTATAGTACCTCAATTTAAAACAAATCCACCTCCACCACCGGTTTAAAAAACGCTTCCACCTCCTGAAGCGTGGTTTCAGTTTTCGGAACATCGCGAACGATTTTGCCTTTTTCAAGGATAATCAACCGGGTTGAAACGTCGGCGATATTATCAAGGGTGTGGTCGGAAATCAGGAAGGTGGTGCCGTTTTCAGCCGCAAAATCCTTGATCAGTTTCCGGAGTTTGTATTGCGAACTGGGGTCGAGATTGGCAAATGGCTCGTCCAGAACCACGATTTCGGGTTTGCCCATCAAGGCGGCAACAATCCCTACTTTCTTTTGGTTTCCTTTCGAAAAGTCGCGGATGAATTTCTTCTTGCCAGTGATTTCACCATTGAAAAAGTCGGCAAATCCATTCAGGAAATCGCCCGTTTCGGTTTTGCTCACCCTCCTTAAACCTGCAATAAATCCAAAATATTCTTCTGCGGTGAGGTAGCCAATCAGGAAAGTTTCGTCGATAAAAGCGCCGGTAAAATCTTTCCAGTCTTCCGATTCACGCACATGAATTCCTTTGCTGATAATTTCGCCTTTACTGGCTGTAATCAGGTCGAGAACCAGATTAAAAAGTGTGGTTTTCCCGGCGCCATTGTTGCCAACCAATCCGAATATTTCGCCTCGATTGATGGTTAGTTCAGGAATATTCAGAACGATTTCTTTGTTGTAAGCTTTTATGAGGTTTTGTATCTGGATCATGATCAGGAGTTTTTGTAGTTTTTAATGAGTTGATGTTTTTGTTTCAGGTATTTTTTCGCGAAAAAGTCGATAACGACGGAGTGGAACAGTATGCCGATGAGTCCCATAACTCCGAGTCCGGCATAAGCGCCAACGTCGCCAAACGCCAGTTTAAACAAATAAAACAAGCCGATTGGAATCAGAAACATTGGCAATCCCACTAGCCACTGCGCTGCGCCAACGCCCTGGTAATTCATTACCGACGACTGGTTGAGATCCAATCGCTTTTTGCTGTACAAGCCAATGAAAAAGAGCAGCGGAATGTTGATTCCGAGGT
Source organism: Bacteroidota bacterium (assembly GCA_030698405.1). Classification (GTDB taxonomy): domain Bacteria; phylum Bacteroidota; class Bacteroidia; order Bacteroidales; family Prolixibacteraceae; genus Aquipluma. Next base: position 51,531 of record JAUYMU010000102.1, on the reverse strand, counting down.
TATAAAACAGCATGGCCAGGTGCGTGTAAATAATTTTGGTATGCATAAATGCGTAAGGCAGTGTCAGGAAATAGCAAGCCACGGAAACCACCGTCACCAACATGTAAAACGATTGCAAAAACTGTTTCATTTTCAGGCGCTGGCACATGAGCATCGAAAAATAGTTGCTGTGCCAGGCCGGGAAAAACTGCCCGTACGAAATGGAGAACATACCCACAATGACGATTCCGCCGAGAATGAAAATAAATTCGGGAGCGGGTTTGCCCGGTTCAGTGCGGTAAATCAGCAAGCCGTAGGCAAGCATTATCAACGTCATCATGCCTACCGAGCGCGGACGCTTATTTCGCCAGATCAGCCGCAGTTCGAGCGCAATAAAACGACCGGTTTCTCCCAGCTTGTCGAGCCAGGAGTAGTCACTAATTTTTTCGGCTTTTTGTTTTCCTGAAACCAAATTCACGAACATGCGGCTCAGCAAGAACCTGACATTCAAGAAGTAGAATAACACCGGAAGCAAAATGAAACCAATTGCCAATGCAGGATTAACCAAAATCAGGTCGAGCAGTTTGCCCAGTCCGCCGGAAAGATCGATGATTCCGAAATGATTGACGGCAAATAATCCGGCAAGCGCTGCAAGCAAAATAAAAAATCCATATTCGGCTTCGTTGAACCGCCATTTCAGGTAAATCGCCAGAAAATGGTTGCTGAAAATCAGGATAAATATTGCCAGAAACCAACTTGTTGTTGCCAATCCAGAATGAGCATTGCTGACCAGCGAAAAAGTGACCGGCAGCAACAAAAAGAATGGCAGCAAATTGAAAAAGTTGAACACCGAGCGAATCATCAGATAATTGGCAATTTCCCGGCGACGAATATTCAGCAGCAACAAAGGCTTGAAACTAACCGTTGGCAACTTTTGCATCAGTTGGCGGATAATCAGATCGATACCAAAATACGCCAGCAAAATACTGTTGAATTTACTCACCGGATCAACATCAGGAAAATCTTTGGTTAGTATTTCGGGAATGGCAAAACCCAGCAAGAGAAAGCTGGCAGAAAAATAAAGGGCTAAAAAACCCAGTCCGATATTGGTGGCCAGGCTTTTGCCCCAGTATGCCGAGCGGATGGTTTCGCGCCAGGCTAATGTAAAAAGGTTGTGGTTCATTTGCGGAGATTATAGTTTTGGGAAATTGGTATTGGGGTTTTATGTTTTGTTACAGTTTGGGTAAAACATTGTGGAAGGGAGCGCGGCTTCGGCAACATCGAAGGAGACTGAGATAAAGCTGGTGAATGTTGCCAAAGCAAGTATGCATGAACTTCTACTCGATTATGAAGATTATTTACGCACCAGGAATCACCGTCAGTGGGAGGATGGTTCGGAGGAACTCCTGAAGATGCGTGAGCTTGGACGAAAACACAACGATTCTGCCTTTTATATGCAACTGGTAAAGACCCGTCCTCCGGAAACGATCGCAAGCATGGCGATTTGTCTGATCAAGCAGAACGATTATATGCTGTTTAAGCAGTTGCAATCGCTTAGTGAAGACTTCCTGAAAAACGGCGGAATGCGGGAACGGATGACACGAATGCGGGTTGATCGAAGAAAATGATTGCCTATCTTTAATTCAACCGATCGGTAATCGTGCAAGCCTTCTTAAACCTTTTTACTTGTCCTTCCTGATCAAAAACTTCAACCAAAATAATATAAACTCCAATGCCTAATTTTTGTCCTGCTTCAGTTGTGCCGTTCCACAGCCAGCTTCCTTCCTGCGCCAACGATTGGTTTTTAACCAGAAATTTCACCTTTCTTCCGGCTATATCAAAAATGCGGACATTGGCCATATAGCCGGGTTTGCTGAAACTGAATTTAATTGCAAGTTCATCGTTGTACCCATCACCATTCGGCGAGAATGCTTTGGGCTCGGGTGTAATTTCATCCTGAATTTCGGTTTCGCTGCCGGTTTGTGAATTGGGTAATCCGGGCGTTGCATAACCTACCGATGCTGCGGCAGATGCCCAGTTGCTGCGATCGGCGGTTGGTTTTTCCAGCGAAATACGTTCGAGCGAAACACCATTTTCGTCGGCCAGAAACAGAAAGTGCATTTTGGCGGAGTAGCTGAATTCATCCAAGACTTCCAGCGAATCGTTCAGTAAAACAACTGTTCCGGCATCATCAGAGAAACTTGGCAAGGTTTTCATGGTACAAAAACTTCCAGGATCTTTCGAAAAATACTGTGTAGCTAATATTAATGGATCTTTCGTGCACACAAGAAATTCACTGGGGTTCAAGTATCTTTTTTCGGCACTGATCGCATAAATTTGTTTCAATGCCAGCGTGTCGTTTCTGCTTGCCAGTTTCAGGCGGTGAACCGGAATGGTCTGTTCAGAAACATTCACAAGTTCTACAAAATCGACTCCTCCGGAAAAAGGATTGAACAGAATTTCGTTGATGAGGATTGATCCAACTTCAGGAGAAAAAGAATAGGAAAAAGTTCGGGTTTCTGGAATCATGATTTTTCCTGAAAGATCTGAAATCCCCGAAACAGATAAGCGGAGTTCAATTCCATTGGTTTTTCCAAAACTCACTTCAATTGAATTGTCGGAGCCAGCAACCATTTTGGCTTGGGTAACAGAAATATTCCGGTTGTTTTCATCAGTCAGAATGAAATTTCCGGAGAGAATAGAGGCTGGGTTTATTGGCTTGTTGAAAGTTAGCAAAACTGAGTGAGAATTTACAAGTGTTAGTTTTTGAATGAAAAGTTCGGATGGAAGTTGGTTGACAAAAATATCATCGATCCACAATTGTCCGGAGCGGGTAGCGGTATATTTAAACGTGATTCCGATATTCGTAAAGGTAAACCGGCTGCGATCAGTTCCCGAAAACGATTTAGGATTTGTTTCTCCTGATTTCAGGTAATTCAAAGTCCATTTTCCACGGGTTGTTCGTTTTACATTAATCGTCGCCAAATTTGAGGCATTCCAATCCATATCTGTTTGAATAATGAGACTGTCAGCTTTACCCTTTCTGATGCGCCAGAGATTAAGCAAATCGCTTGTTCCTGATATATTTACACCCACCGCATAACCGTTAATCAGGTCGGTGCGAATTGTATCGGCAGTAAGGTAAAACAAAAACCGATTGGACGAGGAAGGATCCCATTTCCCGTTTTTGAATGTGAACGCCCATTCCAAATCCACAAGATCCAGATCAGCAGAAACATTGTGGAATAAGGATGAATTGCCACTTATGGGTTTTGATAAATGTTTAAGTGAAAAATTTCCAGCGATTTTTTCTGATGCTGAAACCTCCCAATCGTCGGTTAGTTTCCATCCTGAAAGATTCCCTGATTCGAAATCGTTATTGAAAACGGAAACTACTGTATCTTTTCCGGAGAAGGTTTCTATTTTTACTGAAGGATACTGATTGGTATTATTCTCGCTAGATGCAGTTTTGCTTACAGTTGTTAATAAATAGACAACTATTATTGCGAAAATAAAAATAAATCTGCCGGTTTTAGGAGAAATTAAAAGTAAACAGCTATTTTTGGTCATTCTTCTTATATATTGGTTTTGAAATTCTGAATTAAGTTAACAAGATTTGTTCAAATAAACAAAACTGATTGTTGTAGCAGTAATTAAAATTAGTAACACAATTAAATAAATATCGAAATGAAAGTTGCAGTAGTAGGTGCAAGTGGTGCGGTAGGCCAGGAATTCCTGAAAGTATTGGCTGACAGAAATTTTCCGCTCGATGAACTGGTCTTGTTTGGATCTGGCCGTTCGGCCGGAAACGAGTATGAATTCAAAGGCAAAACGCTGGTTGTTAAGGAGCTCAAGCACAACGATGATTTTAAGGACATCGATATTGCCTTAACTTCGGCTGGCGCATCTATTTCGAAAGAATTTGCCGATACAATCACAAAATACGGGGCAATAATGATCGACAATTCAAGCGCTTTTCGCTACGATGATGATGTGCCTTTGGTTGTTCCTGAAGTAAATCCTGAAGATTCGCGCAATCGTCCGCGTAACATTATCGCCAACCCGAACTGTTCGACCATTCAGATGGTGGTTGCGCTGAAACCAATCAACGATTTGTCGAAAATTGTTCGTGTGCATGTGGCTACCTATCAGGCTGCAAGTGGTGCCGGGGCACAGGGAATAGCAGAGCTTGAAACACAGATCAAACAAGTTGCCAATGGTGAAGAACCAACTATTAGTAAGTTTCCATACCAGTTGGCCATGAATATCATTCCTCAAATTGATGTTTTTCTTGAAAACGACTACACCAAAGAGGAAATGAAAATGAACTGGGAAACCAAGAAAATTATGCATACTGATGCTGAAGTAAGCGCGACTTGTATCCGTATTCCGGTTGCACGAGCACATTCCGAAGCTATTTGGGTTGAAACCGAAGAAGCGCTGGACATTCAGGAAGTAAAAGACGGGATGGAAAAACTGGAAGGGTTAACCGTTTTGGACGTTCCGGCAGAGAAAAAATACCCGATGCCATTGTTTGTTTCAGGAATGGACGATGTGTATGTTGGCCGAATCCGGAAAGATGTTTCAAACCCTAAAAGCCTTACTTTCTGGTGCGTGGGCGATCAAATCAAAAAAGGCGCTGCTTTGAATGCTGTTCAGATTGCTGAATGGTTGATTAAAAATGGCGAAGTCAAATAATAGAAGACACAAGATGTTAGATGTCAGACAATAGACTCAAAAAAAGCCCGTATAATTAACGGGCTTTTTTGTTGCAATATAACTTTGTCAACCAATTGAACCGAAACCAGTACGATAGATTTACTTATTGAAGTTTAAAATTAATGGGAACTGAGAAAGAAACACGTACAGGTTTTCCTGCCTGTTTGCCGGGTTTCCACTTTGGCAAACTGTTGATTACCCTCAATGCTTCTTTATCAAGCGCCTGGTCAACTCCACGAAGTATTGTCGCATCAGAAATTGAACCGTCTTTATTTACCACGAAATTAACGGTAACTTTTCCGGTGATACCGCTTTCAGAAGCAATCGACGGGTATCTAATATTCTGACTCAAAAAGTTCAGTAAAGCCTGATATCCGCCCGGAAATTCCGGCATCTCTTCCGCAGCATAGAAAATTGTTGCATCATCTCTCTCTATTTCCTTGGAGGCAAACAATTGTGGTTCAGCATAAATTGCAGTGTAGTTGTCACCTCCTGAATCTTTAATGTCCAATTCTTCGTCAAGCTCTGTATCATTCTCAACAATTCGAATTAGGTCAGCTACTCTCGGCAACGGTGGAATGATTGGTTTAACTTCTTCCAGACGAACCAATGGAGTTAGTTCTTCAACAGCCGCATTTTTGTCGAGAGCTCCAAGAGAAATTAGCTGATTCTTCTTAGTTGTCGATTCAAAACCATACAAACAAATTGCAATTGCCAGGATCAACCCTAATTCAAAGAAGAATTTCCTTTTGCCTTCGAGATCTGCCCGAGGTGTTTTTTTGGGTTCCATAATGTAAGTTGTTTAGTTTTCTGATTCATTTTTTGTTTTCATGTTAGTATTCCACTGGTTAGCAGAATTAGAGAGAAAGTACTTGTTGCACACAATCTGGTAGTGATTGAATATGAACACGGTTCAGTTGTTCAAACCTGTTGACTTTACAATAAAAACAAAAATCAGGCCAGAAAAAGGTCTGACCTGATTGAATATCTTCCGACTTTCAAAACATCCGGAACTGCTTGAAGAATATGAGAATTATCAAAAAATTAAAACTATTAACAATCCAACTTGCGGCTACTGTTCAGTATCTCCGGTCCAATTCTCATCGTACAAAAAATCGTTGTAAGGGAAACGTGTAACATGAATTCTCTTTACTTCTTCGTACAAAGTGTTCTTTAGTTCATCAATGTTTTCTTTTGTTTTTGCAGAAACGAACAGAGATGGAGTATTGTCTTTTCCCATCCAGCTACTCTCCCATTCTTCCAGCGAAATATTGCTTTTTGTTCGTGGGCTTAAATCATCTTCATGCTTTTCAACAAAAGTGAAAGCATCAATTTTATTAAACACATAAATTATCGGTTTATCTCCAGCCTGAATTTCGTTCAGTGTCCGGTTCACCACCTCTATTTGCTCTTCAAATCCCGGATGCGAAATATCCACTATATGTATCAGGATATCTGATTCGCGCACTTCATCGAGTGTCGATTTGAATGATTCAACCAAGCCGTGTGGCAGTTTACGGATAAACCCAACAGTATCTGCCACCAGAAACGGCAAATTGGCCACCACCATTTTACGTACAGTGGTATCGAGTGTGGCAAAAAGCTTGTTTTCAGCAAAAACTTCTGATTTACAAAGCAGGTTCATCATGGTCGATTTACCAACATTTGTGTATCCCACCAAGGCTACGCGCACCATTCTGCCGCGGTTTTTGCGCTGGGTAGTTTTCTGCTTGTCAATTTTTATCAACTGTTCTTTTAGCAAAGCAATTTTATCGAGTATGATCCGGCGGTCGGTTTCAATTTGCGATTCGCCCGGTCCGCGCATCCCGATTCCACCACGCTGCCGTTCAAGGTGGGTCCAAAGTCTGGTCAGTCGCGGCAGCATGTATTGATATTGAGCCAGTTCAACCTGCGTTTTAGCATGCGCGGTTTGCGCCCTTCCGGCGAAAATATCCAGAATCAAAAAAGTTCTGTCCAGTATTTTACATTCCAGTTCTTTTTCAATGTTCCGAAGTTGTGTTGGACTAAGGTCATCATCAAAAATCACTGTGCCAATTTCATGTGCTTTTATATACTCACCAATTTCAGCAAGTTTTCCTGTGCCTACAAAAGTGGCGTGGTTCGGAATGTCTAACCGTTGCAGAAAATGTTTTTTCACCTCTGCACCTGCGGTGTCGGCCAAAAATGCCAGTTCGTCTAAATATTCCCTTGCTTTGGTTTCGTCCTGATCCCTGGTGATCAGTCCAACTAAAACAGCAGTTTCGGTTATGGGCGAATTTTCAATCATATATTCAACAATTACAAATAAAAAATCCTGGTTCCGTGAAGACAGAACCAGGAAATTTATAAAATATTTAATTCTTTCTTACTGAAGTACAAAGTTGATTGGAACAGTGTAAGAAACCCTTACCGCTTTTCCACCTTGTTTTCCAGGTTTCCATTTTGGAAGGCTGTTCACAACACGTAAAGCTTCTTTGTCCAATGAAGGATCGACACCTCGGAAAATTTTTGCATTGGTTATAGTTCCGTCTTTTGCAACAACGAAATTAACAAATACTTTTCCCTGAATGCCGTTTTCCTGAGCAATAACCGGATACTTAACCGACTGTGCAATAAAATTACGCAAAGCCAACTGACCACCCGGGAATTCAGGCATTTCTTCCACGATGAAGAATACCGGAGTGTCTTCATTTTCTTCTTCTTTGGCAGCTGAAACCTGCATTACAGCAGTAATAGCAGTTTTATCGGTTGCTTCTGAATCTTCAATTTCCAATTCGTCCTGAATATCGGTATTGTCATCAACAATCACCAACATATCAACCACTTTGGGTGGTGGTGGTGGCGGTGGTGGTGGTACCTGATCCTGACGGGTGATTGGAATAATCTCTTCTTCTACTGTCTGGTCAGACATTGATCCGAGAGAATCAACCTGACTAACCTTGTTTGTTGCTTCAAAACCGTACAAACAGATAGCAAGAGCGACCACCAACCCTAGCTGAACAAAGATATTCCTCTTGTTCTCGAGATCTGCTTTGGGTGATTTCTTGAGTTCCATAATTTAGTGATATTAGTTTATTTCTTTAATGTAAGCACATCTAGTATTGAGGGGCTAAAGATAAAAAATAATATTCAATTGCAATAACCGACTTATCCTAAAATGCAATTTTCAATAAAATTGATCTCACACGTTGATCAGGAAAAATTTCAGTGATTCACCGGTTAAAATTTCAAAACATTATTCAACCTAAAATTACTTTTTATCCTACTTCTCATAGATATTGATTCATTGCGAATCATGGAGCTTTAATGTTGAATTTCAACTACTTGAAATTTGATTATGAACACTGTTCATGAGAATTTTTTATCGCTATTCAATTGTGTGAGTAGACAAAAATCAGACCAGAACACATTTTTTGCGAAAAAAATCCTATTCATTAAAATATTCATCTGCCTCATTCGCCTTCAACAATAGTTGGATTTGGATTCTTCACCATGTGGCTGTGGAATTCGTTGATGCCTTTAATTTTTCACTTGGCTGATAACTTTCAAGTTGACTCATTTCCAGCAACTCGCTGGCAGAAAACCGGCAGATTGGAAATTTGGAGTCAGAAATTGAAATTATAAATTGAATTTTGAACGGAGTCAACTCCTTGCAGATGAAAAATATTTATATATTTGTCGCCTCGAAAGGGGGATTAGCTTCCCGAAGGTTCGGGACTAGAGTGTCCTGATTGAAATCGGGAAGGTCATCGGTTCAATTCCAAGAATAAAGGTAGGATTGAAATATTTGAATACGGGGGATTAGCTTCCCGAAGGTTCGGGGCTAGATCGTCCCGATAGAAATCGGGAAGGTCATCGGTTTGATTCCAAGAATAATGGCAGAATTGAAATATTTGAAATACGGGGGATTAGCTTCCCGAAGGTTCGGGACTAGAGCGTCCCGATAGAAATCGGGAAGGTCATCTGTTCGATTCCAAGAATAAAGGCAGAATTGAAATATTCGAATACGGGGGATTAGCTTCCCGAAGGTTCGGGACTAGAGCGTCCCGATGGAAATCGGGAAGGTCATCGGTTCAATTCCAAAAATAAAGGTAGGATTAAAATATTTGAATACGGGGGATTAGCTCAGTTGGCTAGAGCGTTTGACTGGCAGTCAAAAGGTCATCGGTTCGATTCCGATATTCTCCACCTGAAAATCAAAGAGTTGCAAGAGTAAAATTTTGCAACTCTTTTTTTGTACCTACAATTTATATACAAACCATATAAAAAAAGCCCCCCGTTTCCGGAGAGCTTTTTTATGGTTTCAATTTTAAATGTAAACCTACATCAAAAACTTCAGCAGGAATAAAACTGCCAGAACAGCTGTTACGACTGTGATATCTTTGAATTTTCCAGTCAGCAATTTCAGGATAACATACGAAAGTACGCCAAACAAAATACCTTCAGAAATAGAATATGTCAATGGCATCATGATGATGGTGAGAAATACCGGGATAGATTCGGTGTAATCGTCAAAATCAATGTTCTTGATGGGAGTCATCATCATTGCTCCAACTAAAATCAGGGCAGGAGCTGTTGCTGCACCCGGAATCATCAGGAAAATCGGAGAAAGGAACAACGCGAAGAAAAACAGGATGGCAACAGTTAGGGAAGTTAAACCCGTACGTCCACCTTCTGAAACGCCTGCCGCACTTTCGACATAAGTTGTAACAGTTGAAGTTCCGAGCATGGCGCCGAATGTAGTTCCAACCGCATCGGCCATCAGGGCTTGTTTCACGCGTGGAACCCGGCCTTCTTTGTCGAGCATGTTGGCTTTCGACGAAACACCGATCAAAGTACCTACCGTATCGAACATGTCAACAAACAAAAAGGTAAATACCACAATCATCATATCAAAAGTCAGGATTTGTGACCATTCAAATTTCATAAAAATCGGGCTAAGCGAAGGAGGTGTCAAATCGAATGAAGTTGGAAGCTGTGTAACTCCAAAAGCCAACCCAATAACCGTTCCGGCAAGGATGCCTATTAACAAAGCGCCTTTTACTTTTAATGCCAGTAAAACACCTGTGAGAACAAGCGCCAGAAGTGCCACCACTGCTCCGGCATTGTTGGTTAGGTCGGTGAGATCGCCCAGCGTAACAAATGTCGCAGGACTGCTAACAATGATGCCTGCATTTTTTAATCCAATGAAAGCAATGAACAATCCGATACCCACTGAAATCGCATGTTTCATGTTGTTTGGGATCGAATTGACAATCATTTCCCGGATATTGAATGCAGTTAAAGCTATGAAGATCAAACCTTCAAGAAAAACTGCGGTTAAGGCAAACTGCCATGAATGACCCATGCCTAAAACAACTGTAAATGCAAAGAACGCATTCAGCCCCATACCCGGAGCAAGCGCAAAAGGTAATTTGGCATAAAGCGCCATTACCAATGTAGCGACCAGCGAAGCAAGGGCGGTTGCAGTAAATACTGCCCCTTTGTCCATTCCGGCTGCACTCAGGATGTCAGGATTAACGGCCAGAATATAGGCCATGGTCATAAAAGTGGTAATCCCGGCAAGAATCTCAGTTCTTACTGTTGTATTGTTCTCGCCTAATTTGAAATACTTATTTAGAAATTCCATATCCGTTCAGATTAAAAGGTGTATTTCAGCGCGGCTGTTGGGTTTGCCATAAAGCCATCGTGCCCTGCAAAGTTATTGCTCAATTCAATTTCGCCACCTGCAGCAAAATTCTTGTTAAAGTTGTACCACAACTGTGGTTCAGTTAAGAAAATAAATTCCTTTTCCTGAAAATTGTTAACAAAGCCATCGTTTGAAACTGTATGTCCTTCTCTCCAGAAATCAGCAAATCCTGTGAAAGACAATTTTCCTTTTGCAAAGTTTAAGTACCAAACAGCTGTCAACTGAAAGTTATTTGGTTTCTCGTCAGAAGTATTGGCTATGTTTTTATATAAAGCTTTCAGAGAGAACCCTTTTGAGAAATCACTAGCATTCCATGAATAATCGACACCTGTTAACCATGCATTGCTGATTGAAGCTCCGACACTGGGAACTGGTCTATACAAACCACCATTGTATTCAGCATGCCAGCTAAAAGGTGATTTACCCAACTTGAAGCAACGGGCAATTTCGAAATAGCCCAGTGAAGGACTGTTCTCAACGCCATTTGATCCATAATCGAAGTCGATAAAAAAGAAAGTGTTGCCGGTTTTGTCGGGTCTGAACATTTCAACAGTTGTGGTCAGGTATCCGCGATCTTTTCCCATGTCGTAATGGGTTTGGATATTCTGGGCATAAGTGCCAAAAGCAAGTAAGGTAACGAACAGAATAAGAACTAATTTCTTCATAATGCAATCTTTAAGTTGATTAAAAGTTAATGATCGCCAAAAATAGTTAAAAAAGCCATTCTGGTTCGTTGTTGTATATTTTACAAGCCAAATTGTTACCAACACTTTTCTAACATTCCTTTCGCCTGAAATTCAGTTTACCCAGTCATCCGATGAATTTGCAAGATGATTGCCGTATCATACTGTATTTGAGTACTTTACAAAATATTCATCGGATGACTTTTCGGAATAGACTCAACGGATAAATTATTTTCATATCTTCAACCGCCCATTAAGCTATGCAGATTGTTATATGTCTGAATAAAACCATACGGAATTATCAATCATTGCAGATCACTAAAACTAATAGATATGAAACCAATTTCAAGAAGACATTTCATACAGGCCGGGCTAATTGGCGCAGCTGCCATCTCCACAGGCTTTGGCAATTCAGTTTATGCCAACTCGAAGATTGCCCAAATTGACAAGGTGAAACTGGGCAAAACCGGATTGATTGTTCCCCGTCTGGCGATGGGAACCGGAACACATGGCGGAAATCAGTCATCGGACATGACACGAATGGGACTCGAAAATTGGGTTAAACTTGCCCGTTATGCGCACGAAAGAGGAGTCTCTTTTTATGATGCTGCCGATTTGTACGGTTCGCACCACAACGTAAAAGCTATTCTGAAAGAAGTTCCGCGCGAAAAAGCCACACTGCTCTCGAAAATATGGACACGCGCCGAAAAATGGAATCCGGATGCACCTATGAAAACACTGGATCGGTTCAGGATGGAAACCGGATCTGACTATTTCGACATAATGCTGCTGCATTGCATGACCAACGACAAATGGCAGGAAGAGAAAAAACCATACATCGAAGCGCTTTCAGAAGCAAAACAAAAAGGGGTCATAAAAACTTTGGGCGTTTCGTGCCACAATTTCGAAGCGCTTAAACTAGCTGTTGACGATCCCTGGGTGGAGGTAATTCTGGCTCGCATCAATCCTGAAGGGCTGGTTATGGATGCTACTTCAGAAGAAGTGATGGCAGTTCTGAAAAAGGCGCACGACAGCGGAAAAGGAATCATCGGAATGAAAATTTTTGGTGAAGGAAAGATGACAGAAGAAAGTAGGCGCGAAAAATCGCTTCAATGGGTCATCGGCAGCAAAAATGTTGACTGTATGACCATCGGCATGACCACCACCGAACAGATAGACGAAGCGGTAAGCCGCATCATGCGAATTGCAAAAGCAGTATGAAACGAGACAAATTAATTGAACTTTATGCCCAAACATTCAGGAAAAACTGGAACTCACCTGCTTTTTCTGATTATCATGGATCGCAGTGTACTTACGGTGAAGCTGCGCAGTTAATCAGGCAGGTTCATTGTTTTTTCCGCGAATCAGGAATTAAACAGGGCGACAAAATTGCCGTTCTTGGACGAAATTCATCCAACTGGGCCATCACATTTCTGGCGATATCGGGCTATGGTGCTGTCGCAGTGCCGGTTTTACCCGATTTTAATCCTGAAGATATTCACCACATCCTGAATCATTCCGAATCGGTTTTCCTCTTTGCTGCTGATGGTTTATTCGAAAAGCTGGATCAAACAAAAATTCCGGAAATATCGGGAATAATTAGCCTGAACGATTTTTCACCATTGTATTTTAAAGATCAGACGGAAAATGACAAATGGGTTCAATGTTTCACTCCTGAATTTGCTGGAAAATCGAATCCTGAAAATTTTGAACTCAATGATTTTCAGGATGAGGATTTATGTGTAATTTCATACACAAGCGGAACATCAGGCTTTACAAAAGGCGTGATGATACCAGCCCGCAGCTTACTGTCGAACATCGTTTATGCGCAAGATCACATGCCATTGCAGGCAGGCGACCGCATTGTTTCTTTTTTGCCAATGGCGCATGTTTTTGGTTTGCTGTTCGAATTTCTTTTCCCTGTTTCGGTTGGTTGCCACGTCACATTCCTGACAAAACCGCCCACTCCACAACTGATTATCAAAGCATTTCAGGAAATAAAACCAAGACTGATACTGTCGGTTCCTTTGGTGATTGAAAAAATCTACTATAAACGGATATTGCCGACCATCAATAAACCGGTAATCAAATTTCTGCTCAAAGTCCCCGGAATTCAATTACTTCTGTTTAAGAAAGTACGTGCCAGCCTGATTGAAACTTTTGGGGGCAATTTTATGGAAATTGTTATTGGAGGTGCCCCACTGAACCATGAAGTTGAAACTTTCTTCCGTAAAATAAAATTCCCGTTCACTATCGGCTACGGAATGACAGAATGTGGTCCGCTGATTTCCTATGAGCCCTGGACAAGCTTCAGAAAATCGTCAGCCGGGAAATTGGTTGACCGGATGGAAGTCCGCATCGATTCGAAAGATCCGTACAACGAAGTGGGCGAAATTCTCCTGAAAGGAACCAACGTGATGCAGGGTTATTATAAAAACGAGAAGGCTACTTCCGAAGCCATCGACAGCGAAGGCTGGCTGCATACGGGCGACCTGGGGATAATTGATGCCGACGATTTCATTTACATCCGGGGCCGCTGCAAAAACATGCTGCTCGGTCCATCAGGTCAAAATATTTATCCTGAAGAGATGGAAGCAAAACTCAACAACCAGCCATTTGTGCTTGAATGTGTAATTACCGAACGCGAAGGAAAACTGGTGGCATTCGTATTTCCTGATCCGGAAAGGATTGAAGCGGAAAAGCCCGACGAAAACCGGCTTCAGCAAATCATGGCCGAAAACTGCAAACACGTAAACAAAGTTCTGCCCAAATTCGCTCAGTTGAGTTCAATCATTTTGGTTGACAAAGAATTTGAGAAAACACCGAAAAGGAATATCAAACGGTATTTGTACACCTAACGGCGAACATTTGCAGAAAAAAGCCTGACGAAATTCGCCAGGCTTTTTTGTTTGATATGTTATAGAAATGGTGGATGTGCAAAATTATACATTTGCCTATAGTTAATTCCTTTTTCCACCCAATGGTTACCCTATTATTTGAACTAATTCATGAACGGTTCGAATTTCGTGACGAAACCCTCATTTTGACGGTCGAATGGTAATTTTTACAGTAGCCATAATTAAAGCCATTTGTCTAAAGCAGTGTTTAAAAACCGGTTTACAGGGTATAATTCCTTCATTGTGCTCAGTATTTTTTCCACAAAAGCATCACTTGTTACAATAGAATCGTCAATTGCTGATCCAAACGCGAACGATTTATACTTCAGTAAATCGATTTCAGGAAAATCCTTTGGAAACCCTTTGGGAGCCGTTTTCAGTTTATCGTCGTAAAATTCAGGATAAACTTTGCGGAAAGATTCGGTGTAAACGAGTTGTTTAAAGTCTTCCGGATGATCAAATATTTCGGTTCTGATGGCCTTTAAAGCATCAGGAGGCGGGCAATATGAACCACCTCCAACAAACGAAGCACCCGGCTCGACGTGCAGATAATAACCGGCACTTATACTTTTGCGGCCTCCTTTGGAAATAAAACTACCCATATTGGTTTTGTAGGGAGTTTTGTCGTTCGAAAAACGCACGTCCCTGAAAATCCTGAAAACACAGTTTTTCGGATCCTGAACCCCGATTTCGGGATCGAATTTGCCAGCTTCGTGAATAATCAGTTCGGTAAGAAATAAAACTTTTTTGCGACATTCCTGGTAACGGTCGCGGTTTTGGTCAAACCATTCCTTGTTGTTGTTTTCCTTTAGTTCTGAAAGGAAGTTGAGAATTTGTTGCATAATATCTACGAATGAAATTGTACTTTTGCTTTCAACGCTGAAAGTATGAAAAAGTTTGTAATTATTGTTGCCGGAGGTTCTGGAAGCCGGATGGGTTCTGAAATTCCTAAGCAGTTTCTTCAACTGTGCGAAAAGCCGGTTTTAATGCACACCATTCAGGTCTTTTTTGATTTTGATCCGGAAAGTGAATTGATACTGGTTCTTCCGGATGCCCAAAAGAACTTGTGGGAAGAGTTATGTCTGAAACATTATTTTTCGCTCCCACATCAAATTGTATCAGGCGGCGAAACACGTTTTTATTCAGTGCTGAACGGATTGAAACTGATCCGGGAAGATGGAATTGTATTTATCCACGACGGAGTCAGGCCATTGGTAAGCCGGGAAACATTGGAAAGATGCAATCACATGGCTCAAAAAAATGGAAATGCAATACCGGTTTTAAGCATTAATGAATCGCTGCGTAAACAGAAAGGCCTGCGAAGTGTTTCTGTGGACAGAACTTTGTATTTGAGTGTTCAAACACCCCAAACATTCCGGAGTGATCAAATACTTAAAGCATACGAACAAACTTTTGATACAGCATTTACCGACGATGCATCCGTGGCTGAAAAAGCAGGATTTACAATATTTATGGTTGATGGAAACAGGGAAAATATCAAAATTACCAATCCAACTGATTTAATTGTGGCGGAGGCATTTCTTCAGGAAAAAATAAAAAAGTAAACTACCAACAAAAAACCCTGCACAAAACAAGTCATACAGGGTTTTAAATATCTGAATATAATTTCTTATTCAACAATCGTTACCCAACCATATACATCCGGTTCGTCGCCGTACTGAATGCCCTGAAGTTTGTGGTACAGTTTTTCGCTGATTGGTCCTGGTTTTCCGTCCTTTGAGAATACATACGAAATTTTTTCATCGTAATCGTCTATTCGCTCAATCGGGCTGATTACCGCGGCAGTTCCACAGGCGCCGGCTTCCTCAAAAGTAGCCAGTTCTTCAACCGGAACCGGACGGCGTTCAACTTTCATCCCCATTTCTTCGGCCAAAACCATCAAACTTTTGTTGGTTATTGAAGGCAGGATGGAGCTTGATTTCGGGGTGATGTAAGAGTTGTTTTTGATTCCGAAGAAATTGGCCGCACCACATTCGTCGATGTATTTTTTTTCTTTGGCATCGAGGTAAAAAACGTTGGAATAACCCAATTCGTGTGCTTTTTGTCCTGCAACTAAACTGGCAGCATAATTTCCGCCCACTTTGTATTTGCCCATTCCGAGTGGTGCAGAGCGATCGAATTCGCGCATGATAACGAATGGAGTTGTTTGGAAACCTCCTTTAAAATAAGGCCCAACCGGAGTTACAAAAATAATGAACATATATTCATTGGCAGGTTTTACACCTACCTGAGCGCCAGTTCCAAAAAGAAATGGACGAATATAAAGAGCTGCACCCGATTCGTAAGGTGGCACAAAGCGTTCGTTCAGCTTTACAGCCTTAACAACTGCCTCCTGAAATTTTTCAACAGGAAGTATGGCCATCATCGTCCCGACACTTGAATCCTGCATCCGTTTGGCATTTTCATCCATCCGGAAAACACGAACTTTATTGTCTTTACCGCGAAATGCTTTTAATCCTTCGAACGATTCCTGCCCATAATGCAGACAAGTGGCTGCCATGTGTAGGTTAAGATATTCGCTATCACTGACTTCCAGCTCACCCCAGGCTCCATCTTTATATGTACAACGTATATTGTAATCGGTTTTCATATAACCGAATGCCAGATTACTCCAATCTATATTTTCCATAATTCAAAATTTGTTTGTCAATCGCGGTTCTTTAGAAGCCATAAATTAACGAAAAAAAATGCGGAGATAGAAAGACTTATTTACACCATAGTGAAATTTACCAATTTATTCAACCTCACTGATATTCAGTAAATAGCCGTTGTGCTTGCGGATATTCAACACGCGTCCGTCCGAAAAAATAAGGTATTGCCCCTTTATGCCATTCAGAATTCCTGAAATTACCGGGTCTTTATCAAACGAAACGCTGGTCACCTTTTCAGGGAAAGAAACAACCGGATAGTTGAATTGCCAGATTTTGTTGTCGGAATACAAATATTGTTTCAATTCGGCGGGAAGCAGCTGAAAAGCCTTTTCTTTTTCCTGAAGCAGCTCAACCGGCAATATTGTTTTATTCTGAAGCATTGATCGCCAGTTTGTTTTATCGGAAAAAAAGTTTTTCAGATAAACTTCGATCACTCCGGAAATGTGACGGTTGGGTGTGCAGGCCAGGATGATCGCCTTCGTAGCGCCCTGGTCGATCCAGCGGGTAGGCACCTGGTGATGCCGCGTAACGCCGACTTTCAACTCTCCGGAAACGGCCAGATAAACGTAATGGTCAATCAGATCGTGTTCGCGGGCCCAGTCCATGTCGCGGGCAATGCCGAGGTGTGCTTTCGACAATTCGGGACGCATTACCGTTTCGCTGGCTTCGGGAGCCGTTTGCAAACAGTTGTAACAAAAGCCTTGTCCAAACGAATTTTTGGTTCGTTTCCCGCAGACAATGCAGTTGATTTGCCCGGTAAAAGCGAGTTGTATATTTTTCCCGATCAGGTCATTCATTGGCAGTTCGTTCTCTCCCACCTGAAGAAAATACTGAACCGGATCTGCAAATTCAGACCGCATTTTTATGATGTTTCCGGAAGCAAGCATGTTTTGAATTTTTGTGCAGCCAAAGTACGGAATTGTTGGGGAAATGGGAAACAGTAAGTAATAAAGATATTAGTTGAGTCTACTCTGAAAAGCTTTTTCTGCCACGAAGACTCAAAGACCCAAAGGATTCACCAAGACTATTCAACATATATTCAACACTTTGTGTAACTTAGTTTCTTGGTGTCTTGGTGGCATTTCTAATTTCTTGACTTATCAGAATGGACTCTAAGTTAAAGTTTTAGCTTTATATTATTCCGATAATCATTCCAGATTATCATTTTCATTTAAATAAGTTAGAATACTTTTTCCTTGTTCTTTGCATTACTTCCTCGTGTGTACTCACTTGCCCCTTTTTGCTACCATCCAATGCATCGTCAAGGGCTGCTTTTAACTCTGGACTCAATGATGTTTCTCCAGCCGATGGAGAGTTCAATAAACCAACAATACTATTGTAGATTTCCTTTAATTTGCGGTTATCAAGGTTGTCTATTTTACGGAATAAGTCTAATTTTATCTCTGCTGAATTCATAATAAAAAGCTTTAACCATCTGCAAACTTAACAATTATTTCTTTCTTTTTGTTGCATTGTTACATCAGATTGTGCTTCAAAAAAGACTGCTTCAGAATCAATCTGCTCTACCTAACCGCTAAACTTTTACTGATTTTACTTGTTTGAAACTACATTATTTTGTGAATACGACTAATTTAAAATCAAACCAATGATTATAGGACTTCTGAAAGAAAGTGGTGCCGAACAAAGGGTGGCACTTTTACCTGAAATTGTCGCCAACCTGGTACGTCAAAAAGTGGAAGTTTACGTCGAAAAGGATGCAGGGGCTAGTGCTTTTCAGTCCGACGAAGCCTATCAGACAGTTGGAGCAACCATTTATTCAAGAGAAGAAGTATTGCAAAAAGCTGATTTGCTGGTTCAGATTGGTGAACCCGCTCCTGAATTGATTGACTTGCTGAAAAGCGACAAAATTTGGTTGAGCCAGTACAACCCGCTTTCAAATCCCGAATTGGTAAAGAAATTTATCGCGAAAGGAATCACCAGTTTCAGCATGGATTCCATTCCACGAACGTCAAGGGCACAGGCGATGGACGTACTTTCGTCGATGGCCACCGTTTCGGGCTATAAAGCAGTTTTGCAGGCTGCATCGGAGCTTCCTAATTTCTTTCCGATGTTCATGACTGCTGCGGGAACCATTCGCCCGGCGACCGTTTTGATACTTGGAGCCGGAGTTGCAGGACTTCAGGCCATTGCCATTGCACGAAAACTTGGCGCACAGGTTCAGGCTTTTGATGTGCGTTCTGCTGTAAAAGAAGAAGTGATGAGCCTCGGGGCCAAATTTGTGGAAGTGGAAGGTGCCAAAGAAGATGCTGCTGCCGGTGGTTATGCAGTGGAACAAACTGAAGAATTCAAACGAAAACAACAACAGGTAATCAACGAACATGCTGCCAAAGCGGATGTGATTATTTGCACCGCACAGATTCCCGGACGAAAAGCACCTTTGCTCATTCCCAAAGAAGCCGTTGAAAAAATGAAACCCGGATCGGTCATTATCGACCTGGCAGCTTCGAGCGGTGGAAATTGTGAGTTCAGCAAGGACAACGAAACGGTGATTCACAACGGAGTCAAAATAATCGGCCAGTCGAATTATCCGTCACTGATGCCGGTTGATGCCAGCAAAATGTTCGGCAAAAACCTTTTTAATTTTCTGCAATTAATTATTACTGCGGAAGGCGTCCTGAATCTGAATTT
The DNA here is from genome assembly GCA_030698405.1 of Bacteroidota bacterium. Classification (GTDB taxonomy): domain Bacteria; phylum Bacteroidota; class Bacteroidia; order Bacteroidales; family Prolixibacteraceae; genus Aquipluma. The sequence continues at coordinate 32,243 of JAUYMU010000102.1, read as the reverse complement.
CGACGACGATATTGTTCGGGGAACCTGTATAACCCGCAATGGCGAAATCCTGAACGAACGTGTTAAGTCAATAATCGAATCATAAAATAATCCTCATGGAACAAATATTGGTTTACTTTTTCACTTATAAAGAAGCGATTTTCATCATTGCCCTCTCAGTTTTTCTGGGTATTGAAGTGATATCCCACGTGCCTTCGGTGCTGCACACTCCGCTTATGTCGGGGGCCAATGCCATCAGTGGTGTAATTATTATCGGCGGGATTATCCTTGTCGGACATACCGATGCTTCAAAACTCTCGCTTGAACTGATCCTTGGAATTTTTGCCATCATTTTTGCTACGCTCAACGTGGTGGGTGGTTTTGTGGTGACCGACCGCATGTTGGAAATGTTTAAAAAGAAAAAGAAATAGCTATGGATCAGGTAATCGGAAATTTATATGGCATCGATTTCACCTTGGGTGGAACTTTACTCGAACTGAGTTATTTACTGGCAGCCTTGTTTTTTGTAATCGGGCTGAAATTGTTAAGCCATCCTGAAACGGCCCGGAAAGGGAACATTTATGCCGCAAGCGGGATGTTCCTGGCAATAATCACTACTCTCTTGCTTCATAAAAATGCGCAGGGCGGAGGAATTCCGCTCGCAAATATCTGGATTATCCTGGCTGCGCTGGGTGTTGGCTCCGTCATTGGCTGGATCATGGCTCTACGCATCAAAATGACTGCCATGCCACAGATGGTTTCATTTTACAATGCGACTGGTGGAGCTGCTTCGGCGTTGGTAGCTTTGCTCGAATTTCCGAATGCCGACATGAATAACCTCGGTTCAGTATTGGTAACCATTTTGGGACTGGTAATTGGCAGCATTGCTTTTAGCGGAAGTATGGTTGCTTACGGCAAACTCGACGGTAAAGTGGGCGATATCTTCTCCGGAATGATGAAATATGTAAATATTTTCCTGCTGTTGGTGGTTGTGGCTATTTCAGTATTTATAATGACTTCAGGACAAACTCCGGAACAATTGAACTGGGCAATTTATTTGTTACTGGCAGTTTCTTTGATTTACGGGATAATGTTCGTGATGCCCATTGGAGGCGCCGACATGCCTGTTGTAATTTCACTTCTGAACAGTTTGACAGGAATCGCTGCAACCATGGCTGGATTCATTTACAACAATCAGGCAATGATTCTTGGCGGAATCCTGGTTGGTGCTGCCGGTACGATTTTAACTATCCTGATGTGCAATGCCATGAACCGCTCGTTGCTGAATGTGATTATTGGCGCATTTGGTGGCGGAGGCGCTTCGTCGAACAAAGATCAGATTGGCGACATGAAGGAAATCACGATGAGCGATGCATCCATCTTGCTGAGTTATTCGAAAAGTGTGGTGATTGTTCCAGGTTACGGACTGGCAGTCGCTCAGGCCCAACATGCCTGTCACGAACTGGATGTAATACTTTCAGGAAAAGGCGTAAATGTACGCTATGCCATTCATCCGGTGGCTGGCCGAATGCCGGGACACATGAATGTATTGCTTGCTGAAGCGGATGTGCCATACAACCAGTTGTTCGAAATGGACAGCATCAATCCCGACATGCCCAACACCGATGTGGTAATGGTGATTGGCGCAAACGATGTGGTAAACCCTGCCGCGATTACCGATCCGGGCAGTCCGATTGCGGGAATGCCGATTATAAATGCCCATTTGGCGAAAAACATTATCGTGATGAAACGCGGCCGTGGCAAAGGTTACGCCGGAATTGAAAACGAATTGTTCTTCGATGCAAAAACCCGGTTGCTGTTTGGTGATGCCAAAAATACGCTTCAAAATCTGGTGAGCGAAATAAAGAGTTTATAGCGAATAAACATGCCCATAAGCAATTTTGAACGACTGATCCAACTGGCAGACGAAGTTTTTGCCGTAAAAAGTGACACTACTCAACTTGATGTGAATCAGGAAGTTTTGGAACGTTTGAAAAAGATACATCCTGCCACTATTTCGGAATACAATGAAGGCAATGGATCGGTTGCGTGGGTTTTGCTTATTCCTACCACCATTGATTTAATGAACCGGTTTATTAATTCTGAAATTTCAGAAAAAGAGCTTTTTGAACTGACTCAGCTTGATACACCTTATGAAGCAGTTTACCTTTGCTCGGCCTTGGTTCTGGAAGAATACCGAAGGAAAGGAATTACGAAACAACTTTGTATAAATGCCATTGAAAGCATCCGCAAAGAACATCCTTTAAAAGCTGCTTTTGTTTGGGCATTCAGCAAAGAGGGAGATCTGGCTGCAGAAACCATTGCAAGATTGGCCGGACTGCCATTGTTTAAGCGGGAAAAATAATGATTGCCGGTAAATACTTTTCTTATCTTTGGTACTGAAGTCAAATTGATAATTTATATTTTTAGGAACCCAGTTATTTCCTCCGCGCTCAGCGCTCTATCAAATAAGGCCAATCCACCAATTTGTCCCCGGAAAAAGTTGCCCATTCCACGAGCCAGCAAAACGGCGCCAACCGTAAAATCAGAGCCATTGTTCCCCATTCCATCAGGATAAAAGTAAGGATTCTCCGAATGGGTGATTCCTTCAGGATACCCCGGAAAACCTTTGGTGTTTTTTATCAGTTCCGGCTCGCGGACTTCTAATTCACCATTCAGGTACGAGCAGATGAATTCTCCATCGTAGGTAAAAGTCACGAATTGCCACTGACCTTTTTCAACCGTTTGCTTGCTGGCCGAATAATCGATGGAATATGGAAATGGTGGAGTTGGTTTTCCGGTCGCAGAAATATGTCCACACACCTGATCGCCTCCGTTGTAATGTGGTAAACTCACAAAAAGCCCGTATTGGCGTTTGCCGCCCGAAGCGTATTCGTTCCACATGCCGCCCACAAATCCGGTTTTGCCTTCCCATTTTACCCAGGCCATCACCGTTACACCCTGATTTTTGCCATAAATGTTCAGCTTTCCGGTTTTGCGGTTCGGCAAACTCAGGAAAGCACTGTCTTTAAATAATGCGGAGAAGCCCGAAATCGGCCCTTCTGAAACCCGCGGTATCTGACCTTTTTGTTCTTTCAGCGGAAATTTTCCCTCTCCAAAAGCTTTCCGGGGTTTCCCGGCACCCTCTTTGAAATCCCAAAAGGCAACCAATCCTGAATTAGATTTGATTTTCGAAACAAGTTCGGGATTGCCCTTTTTTACAGGAATTTTTCCAAATGATTCGCCAACAGAAACCAATAGCAAAAGCAAAAGCAGAAATGGATAGTTCATAATTTCAGTAATTAATTCCCGGGGATGTTTGCCTCTATTTCTCAGAATTAAATGTAATTCATAATTTTTCCTGAAATCTGCAGCAATGAAATTTCGGCCAGCTTGGTTTGAAACTTCACGGAAATAAGTCTTTCTTCTGCATCCAGCAAACTTTTTTGTACCTCGCGTAATTCCAGTCCCGATAACGCACCCAGACGGTATCGTTCCAGGGCAATTTCAAGGTTTTCGCGGGCCACCTCGAGGTTTTGTCCTTCCATTTTTGCCAGACGCAGGTTATTTTGGTAGGCATTATATACAGTGAGCAGTTCGGCTTTTACATCTTGTTCGACTTCCTGAAACCGGTAAACCCGCGTTTCCACTTCAATCAAGGCGTTTGTTTTTTCCCTGCGACGATTGTTTCCGTTATAAATATCCATCCCCAAAACAAGGCCGTAATTCAAGGTCTGACTTTGCTGATTTTTGATTGTCAAAGTACCATAGTCACTTATTGTTCCACTTCCGTAACCACGGTAGGCGTAATTGTAACCCGACGAAAAATTTAGGTAGGGGTACGACCGCGATGCAATTATTTTATAATCGAGTTCAGAGATAAGGTGATTTTTTTTTGCAATCTGCAAACTGGTGTTCAAATCCAGGGTCAAATCAAGCAACTCTTTATAGTTTAAATCCGGATTGAAAACAATGGATGTGTCCTTCAATTCAATATCCTCTTCCAGATTTTCGAGTGCCATCAGTTTCTTCAGCCGTACTTCCGATTCCAGAATTTGCTCGTTTTGGCGGGCAAGCCGCGAACTGTCTTCGTTCAAGTAAACTTTAGATTGAAGCAGTTCCAGTTTTGATGATGCCCCCAGCAGATAACGCTCCTCATCAATCCGAACGCGCTCTTTTGAAAGCGAAACTGCATACTTCATGTTGTTGAAATAATTCAACTGCTGAATTTGATAATAGTACTCTGCAACTATCTGCCCAACCAGATTCTCCATGGCCATTTGGGTATTCAGCTCCCCTATCTGCTTTAATTCATTTAACTTTTGCCAGGTGGTTTGTACATTGAACCCACGAAACAAAGCCATGTCAAGATTTACACCAGCCGATCCCGTTGTGTTTTGAATTCCTTTGGAGGTATTTTTAGTATCGTTGTTCATGTTTTGCGTAGTGGAAGTAACATTTCCTCCAAACCGGTTGGTAGTGGTAACCGTGGGCAAAAACCCAGCATTTCCCCGCGTATAATTATTGCCCGCAATTTCTTCCTGGTTGCGTGCTACTTTGACCGCAAAATTCTGCTCAAGGCTTGTTTGCACACAACGGCTCAGGTCGTATATGTCTTGTGCCTCTGTATTTACAAACAGCAAAAGAAACATAAAAACAACCAATAAACTTTTATACTTATGCCTGAATATCAATCTTTTCGGGAGTAATCGTATCATTATTTAAATTTTTTGATTCACTTGAAATTAACAGGTAAATACCTGGCACCACATACAAGGTAAGAATGGTGGCAATTGTAAGTCCGCCAACTACTGAAATACCCATCGACACGCGACTTTGAGCGCCTTCGCCGAAGCCCAGGGCCAAAGGCAAAATACCTAAAATGGTTGACAAGCTGGTCATAAGAATTGGGCGGAATCTTGCTGCCGATGCATATTTGATCGCATCCAGCTTATTCATTCCGGCTTCCTTTCGCTGGTTGGCAAACTCAACAATCAGAATTCCGTTTTTCGAAACCAACCCAATGAGCATGATGATACCTATCTGACTGAAGATGTTCATGGTGACATCGTAGTACCACATAAAAAGCAAGGCGCCGGTTAATGCCAAAGGAACCGTCATCATCACAATAAAAGGATCTTTGAAGCTTTCAAACTGGGCCGAAAGCACCAGGAATATCAAGAGGATGGCCAGTAAAAAAGCGAACATCAAACTGGACGAACTTTCCATAAAGTCCTTGGAGTCGCCAGCAAGAGCCGTTCGAAATGAATCATCGAGCACTTTATCAGCAATCAGATCCATTTCTTCTATTCCCTGACTGAGGGTTTTTCCATCGGCCAGACTCGATGAAATGGTTGCAGAAACAAAACGATTGTAGCGGTACAGCTCGGGTGGCGCCGTAGTTTCTTTCAGGGTTACAAAATTATCAAGTTGCAGCATATCTCCCCGTTCGTTCCTCACATAAAGCGATTTTAGGTCAAGTGGTTGATTCCGGTCCTGCCGATCCAATTCCCCCAAGATCTGGTATTGTTTTCCATTCATGATAAAATAGCCAAAGCGCTGACCACTAAGAGCAAGCTGCAGCGTCTGCCCAATGTTTTGGGTTGAAACGCCCAGTAGATTCGCCTTGTCGCGGTTAATATGAATCTGAAGTTCGGGCTTGGTGAATTTCATGTTCACATCGGCCATCACGAAGGTCGGGTTATCCTGAACTTCGGCCATAAAGGCAGGCAGAACTTCCCGGAGTTTGTCAATGGTTGGTGCCTGAAGCACATACTGAATAGGCTGACCGGCACGCCGTCCTCCAAAAGTGGATTGCTGAATCACATTGGCGCGCGCTTTGGTCTTTTTCTGAAGTTCGGACGATAAGGCACTGGCAATCTGCTGCTGTGTGCGCTCCCGTTCCGATGGATGGTTCAGTACCACTCGAACAAAAGCCCAGCTCCCGCGAACCAGGGTGGTCACTTTCTCCCGCTCCGGAATGACTTTCTCAACCAGCTTACCTATATCCTCAACGTATTCAAAATTGAACTCATAGGTTGCTCCCTGAGGCGAAGTGACATTGACATTCATCTGTGAACGGTCTTCAAGGGGCGCCATCTCAGCCGGGATAACTTTCCAGAGAAAAAAGATCAGGAAAAAGGACAACAAGAGTATGCCGAGTGAAATATACTTTTGTCCGATAAAATTTTCAAGCGACCGCCTGTACGCATCGTTGAGCCTGACAAAGAATTTTTCGGAATAATTATAGGCCTTGCTTCGGGAATGGTGTGTTTTAAGCAGTTTGGTAGAAAGCATCGGAGTCAAAGTAAGAGCCACAAACGATGAAATGGTGACAGCGCCCGCAATCACGATACTAAACTCGCGGAAAAGACGCCCAGTCATTCCTTCGAGAAAAACGATGGGAAAGAAAACGGCTACCAGGGTAATGGTGGTGGCTATAATGGCAAAAAATATCTCGTTGGATCCCTCCAGCCCGGCTTGCCGTGGACTCATCCCCTGCTCAATTTTTACATAAATATTTTCCATCATAACAATGGCATCATCCACTACCAAACCGATTGAAAGGACTATGGCTAACAGGGTGATTACGTTGATGGTAAAGCCCGCCACGTACATGATAAAAAATGATCCAACCAGCGAAACTGGGATAACTAAAATGGGAATAATGGTTGTGCGCCAGTCACGCAAAAAGACAAAAATGATGACCACCACCAGGAAAAAAGCCAAATAGATCGTCGTCTTCACCTCATCGATAGAAGAGCGGATGTATTGGGTGTTGTCGAAACCAATATCTATTTCCACATCATCGGGTAAGTCTTTTTTAATGAAATCCAACCGTTGCTTAACCGCATCCACAATTTCGATGTGGTTGGCACCGGGCTGCGGAATGATTACGGTGGCCACCATGGGGATTCCATTCATTTTCATAATACCGCGCAAATCTTCCGGGCTCAGTTCTGCCCGGCCAATATCGCGTACCCGAATCAACTGATCACCCGACTGCCTTAGGATCAGGCTATTGAATTCATCAGGAGTGGTCATCAATCCAAGGGTTCGGATGGTAAGCTCTGTTGTATTTCCTTCAATACTTCCCGCCGGAAGCTCCACGTTTTCGCGTAAAATGGCATTGCGAACGTCCAGCGGAGTCATTTGGTAGCCAGCCAGTTTTGCCGGATCTAGCCAGATTCGCATGGCAAATCGTTTCTCGCCCCAAATACTTACTGCACTTACTCCTGAAACCGTTTGCAACTGCTCTTTAAAAGTCAGTTCGGCAATTTCAGAAAGTTCAAGTAATGACCGTTTTGGACTTTTTACCGCAATCATCATGATCGGGCTGGCATCGGCATCGGCCTTGGCAACAGTTGGTGGGTCACAGTCGCGCGGAAGAAAACGCTGTGCCTGTGATACTTTGTCGCGTACATCGTTGGCCGCTGTTTCCAGGTCAACGGACAGTTCAAATTCTACCGTAATGCGGCTGCTCCCCTGGCTGCTGCTGCTGGTAAGGGTGCGAATTCCGGGAATACCATTAATGGATTGCTCCAAAGGTTCGGTGATCTGGGTCTCAATAACATCGGAGTTTGCTCCCGGATAAGAGGTGCTTACAGAAATAATGGGAGGATCAACACTGGGAAACTCCCTGATTCCCAGGTAAGTCATTCCAATGATCCCAAACAGCAGGATCACCAGTGAAAATACGGTGGCCAATACAGGCCTTTTTATACTGACGGATGAAAGGCTCATTATAATTTGTTAACTAAATGTTGATTGGTAACCAAAGTATCGAGCTGAACAGGAAGATCGTCTCTAAGTTGCAGGGTTGCCGTGGTAAGCAGCGTATCGCCAAATTCGAGTCCGGTTCTGATCTGTATATGCGATTCGGTACGAAGCCCGGTTGTAACCTTTACTTCTTTTGCTCTTCCATTTCGCAGAATAAACACTTTCTCCCCGGACATTTCAGGAATGAGCGCCTGAGTTGGAATCGAAATAGCATTTTCAATCTGCGACAACCTTGCCCTTACACTTGCAAACCGGCCAGGCTTGAGCTCTTCTTTGGAGTTGGCGTACAATGCCCTCGCAACAATGGTACGCGTGTTCATATTCACCTTCGGTTCAATGGCATATACCCTGGCTTGAAATTTTTCACGAAAACCATCAATTTCGAAGGTAATAGGAAATCCCGGAACGATTTCATCGGCATAGCGTTCGGGTATGGAAAATTCTATTTTTAAAGGACTGAACTTTATCAGTTTTACAATTTTGGTTTGTGTGGAGGCATAAGCGCCTTCACTAATCATTCGTAAGCCTACCGTTCCATTAAAGGGAGCCCTCAGTTCGGTTTCGGCAATCCTGGCTTCCACCAGCATTACATCGGCCTTCAGGGTTTCTAATTCGGTCACTACCTGATCGTAGCTTTCGCGGCTGATTGCATCGCGGTCGAGTAATTGCCGCTGCCTGAATTCCCTTTCTTCCACCAGTTTAATTTGCGATCGCAATTTGAGCAGTTGCGCTTGCAAGGGCTTATCATTGATTTTTGCCAGCAACTCCCCCTTCTTAACCCGTGTGCCTTCCTTGAAGAATATGCCCACCACTTTTCCCTGGGTTTCAAACGATAAATCAACCTCCTCGTCAGGTAAAAGGGAGGCGGTGCTATAAATCATTTCGTCCATTTCGGTGGGAACCAAAATATATCCGCTGGCAAACAATGGCTGCTGCCCCCTGGGGCTTATGCCTGTTGAGCCTTGTTCTGACTTAGACTTAAATATCGCTTTAATTTTGGGATAGAAAATGATCCCCGCGATGACAAATAATAATATAACAGTAATTGTAATCCTGATGAGATTCCTTGATTGTTTTGCCATTTTTTATATTCCTTGTATGAAAGAAAAAACTTAAAGTATTTTTGACTATCATCTGTCCTGATGGTTTAACCCAGAATTGAAAGTTTAAGAAAAAGCGCTTACAGAATAATATTGTAAAGGTAAAATTATTAAAAGGTAAAGGATATATTCAGTTTTTTTTCTAGTTTTATTCAGAAAATTTTAACGAAAGTCCCATGGCAAAAAATAAGTTGATCCCGCTTTTCGGATTGTTTATCCTCTTTGCATTCACAAAGAGCAGCGATTATTCAAATTGGCGCGGCCCTAACCGCGATGGTATTTATTCTGAAAAAGGGTTATTAAAAGATTGGCCTGAAGGTGGTCCAACCTTGTCGTGGTCTTTTGATGGACTTGGAGCCGGGCACAGTTCCGTTGGTATTGGAGAAGAAAGACTTTTCACAACCGGAATGCCCGATTCCACCGGATTTCTTTATTCTTTTGATTTGAAAGGAAAACTCCTATGGAAAAAAGAATATGGATTGGAGTGGTTTACAAATTATACAGGTCCACGGTCAACACCAACGGTGGTTGGCAAATTGGTTTATCTTGTAAGCGGGCAGGGAGTTGTTTACTGTTTCGATGCCATTTCAGGAGATATAAAATGGTCTGTCAATCTGCTTGAAAAATTCGATGCCGAAAATATTCAATGGGGCATGACCGAATCGTTGCTGGTTGATGGCGACCGGATTATTTGCACGCCGGGCGGAAAAGAAAATAATGTGGTTGCATTGAACAGGTTTACAGGTGAAACAATCTGGACGAGCAAAGGATTTGGTGAACCGGCGGCCTATTGTTCTCCGGTAATTGCAAATCATAACGGCACAAGGTTGATTGTAACCATGACTGCCATGTCGGTGATTGGACTTGATGCCGAAACCGGTGAATTATACTGGAGAACCGAGCAGCAGCAAAGAAATAAAATACACGCCAATACGCCGGTTTATATAGACGGAGTGATTTATTGTTCGAGCGCATCGGGCGAAAAGAACTCCGGAACGGTGGCACTGAAATTATCCGCCGACGGAAAAAATGTTGAACAACTCTGGAGAAACGAAAAACTACAGAACCTGATGGGAGGGATAATCATAAATGAAGGGTTTATCTACGGGTCAACCTACCGGAAAAACGACTGGTATGCTGTAGACACCAAAACCGGGAATGAAAAATTAATCTCGTCTGATTTTGGCAATGGTGTAATTATTTATGCCGACGGTTTGTACTATTGCTACAGCGAAAAAGGCCAGTTTGCTTTGGTTGACATGGGTCCCGACCATTTTACCATCAAAAGCAAATTCGATATTTCGCAGGGAACCGGCGAACACTGGGCGCATCCTGTAATTCATGATCGCAGGCTTTACCTGAGGCATGGAAATTCGCTGATGGTTTATGATATTGGATTTTAATTCGATTCGATGGCCGAAATCACTTTCAGCAATTGCTCGCCCATGCCGATTTTGTAGCCCGACGAAAACAGATAAACATTTCCGGAGGCATCGCAGAACAACACAAGCGGCAGTTTATCTTTTAACCCGGTGCCATAAATGGCCGAAATCGCATTCAGAATCTGGTCGTCAGGATCAATACCACTTTCCATTTTTGCCGGTAACTGATACGTTTTCAGCACTCCTGCCTGACCGGCTTTTTCGGCGGGCATGGCAAACACAAATTGTCCGCCCCACTTGTTAAAATGATCGACATACGGGCCTAAATCGTTCAGGATGTGCTTCGAAGGTTCTTTGTCGGGATCGAGTACCACCAACACTGAATAATTTCCGGCAACCAGCGACGATAGGCTCACGACTTTTCCGTCTTTTTCAAGACTCAGCTGCCCCAAATTTAATTTTCCTGAAGGTTTCAGCTCGCCGGCCTGTTTGCGTAATTCAACCGGAACGGTGGTTAATTTACCTTTTTCAATGCTGAAAAAAGTCATCTGGCTCAGCACCGAACCATCTTCCTGTCGGTTACCGGTAACAAGCGAGTACTGCCCAACTTCCAGTTCGATGGGTTTTTCCTGATTGGTCAGACTGCCACCTTCAGGAAATTCGAGGGTACGGTAAAAGCCATCTTTCAGGAAACCAATGGTGTAGTGAAGGTAATATTGCGGAACCACCGGATTGTTTTTATCTGTCAGTTTCAGCAAACCTTTATCCGGCTGCGTATTTGCTGCGGGATCGAAACCGGCACGCAGCCATTCACCGTTTTTATGGTACTCCGAAATTTGGGTTTCAGGATTTAAACGCGCCGGAATACCAAAAGTACGGCAGGCTGCAACAAAGAAAATATCGCGCGAAAGCGGATCGGCTACCCGCAAATTGTAAACGCCAATTGGCGAAATGGGTGCACGTGAATGAAGATTGGCAACAGTATTGATGCGGATTTTTTCGCGAATCCAGTTGGTCAAAACTGAAATGTCGTTTCGGGTTGATTGTGCCATTTCAGCGCCAAAAGCATTGCTCAGAAAGCTTCGCCATGGGCTCAGGTTTTCAAGCGCAATCCGGGGCGACAAAACATACCGGGTAAACAGTTCTTTCGAGCGAACCAACTTTTGTGATTCAAATTTTGCTGTTTGCACCAAATGATCCGTCAGAATGGATTCGGGCGCATCGCTGTAATCTTTGTCGGCAATCTGAATGGCCAATTCGAGAACCGTATTTCTATATTGCGAAGAATTTTTTTCAAGGTAAACCGAAATCTGATCCCAGTTTCCGTAGCTTAATTTTATAAACCGGGCGATTGTGTCAGCCGGAAGTTTTGTTCTGGCGGCAAATTCTGTAATCCAAACCGAATCTTTAAAAGTGGCCATCGTTGCATTCCGAATGGAATCTTCCAGCGCCAAACGCCGATCGTTCTCTTTTCGGGCTTCTTCGGTTACGTTTAGTTCTACTTTGGCGGCATGTGGCGGAACCAAATCAAAAGACTCACTTTCGTTTGCGGGAACCAACTGGTTAAGCACAAGTTCGAGTGTATCAGTTTCAGGAACCGAAAGTTTTTTGTAGGCGAACATTCCGTCTTTGGCTGCCCACACGACCAGATCGCCCATGCCGGTTATCAGGCTGGCCGTTCCGCTCGTAATTGTAAATGCTTTTGCAATCGGGTAATATTCTGCATAATTGTAAAGCTGATATTCCACTTTCGCGCTGTCGGCAGATGTTCCGTCGGAGTTCTTCACCGAAACTGTAACTTTTTTGGTGGTGGCATAGTTCGGACTCAGATTCAGTTCCGAAAAGCGGTCTTCTCCCACAATCACGTTTTCATTCCCTAAATAATGGCCATAAGCGCGGGTATGAACCAGCATAATTCGTGTGGCAGGCTCGCTGAACCAACCCATGTTCAGGTCAACATCAGGCTCACATGCACCCAGATAATTCCATTTCCCATCGATCCAGACTTCCACCCAGGCATGGTTGTCATCGGAATGCGCCCAGCGTGGCGTGTAAACCTGACGGGCGGGTATTCCGGCGGTACGCATAGCGGTAACGGTGAAAGTAGATTCTTCGCCGCAACGTCCGAAAGTCTTTTTCACAGTGCTGAGCGGTGCGCTGGTACGCGAATCGGTTCCGCGGTAGTTTACTTTTTCGTGGCACCAGTGATTGATTTCCAGCGCGGCCTGTTTCATGTCCATGCCTTTCACGCGTTGGGTGATTTCGTCGTACATCACTTCCCGGAAATTATCGAGGTTTTCGTTGTTCACCCGCAAAGGCAAAACAAAATGCAGGAATTCTTCCTCCGGAATGTTCTTTCCCCACGGCATTTCCTGACGGGATTTCAGGCTAAATTGTGTATTCTTCAGGAAAAAATCTGGTTTATAATCCGCCAGATCGCTCAATGGCATGTATGCATACAAAAACTCCATAGCTTGTTTTTCTTCCGGAGAAAGTTGCTCGTCAAATATATCCCAGATTGGAATCTGACTCTTCGAAGTCATTTCTTTTTGAACCGTCAACATACGCTGAATATCGGTCAGTCGTTCCGGATTTTGGATGAGTACCGGCTGCTTTGAGCAAGACACAAAAAGAAGGAAAATCAGGATTGCCGAATAAATTTTGGATGCCATTTTGAAAATTTCAGGTTCACCACAAAATAAACAATTTTTCAGGTTAAATCAGGATTCAAACTCTCTTAATAAAGCCAGAGCATGATCGCGAAGTGGTTTTTGAAGTTTCTTCCAGATGACATATCCGATTATAAATGCAATCACCATCACCAAGAAATAGCTCATTTGAAAAAACAGAATTCGGTTCAGTGGCTCAAGATCAGTAAAATTATCGTACATCATTAGATTTAACCCGATGCCTTCTAAAATGATAGGAACAACTATGTACAAAACCCGCGATTGTAATAAACCGTATCGGATAGCAGCTTTTTGTAGCATTTGAATGGTTGGAATGCCATAATCTATCGATTTGTATTCCTTGTGATAGTTTCGGAAAATTAATGCGAATGCAACAAGTGCCACCAAGGTCAGAAATCCGCCTAATTTCTCAAACCACGGGGAGGTCATAATAAATTTTAATGCAATAATAAAGACATAGACTGATGCAATTCCCCACATGAGTTGCTGCATTTGGTGCATCAACTTCAGGTTTCTTGCATCTTCGGTTTTCAGGTCGCTGATTAATATTTCGAGATCGATGGGTGATTGATTAATATGATTTGTTTCCATGATTGTTGTGTTTATAAGAATTCTACTTGTTTTTACTCATATTCCTTTTAAGTTCTTCCTTAATCCTATGGATCTTTACCTTCACATTTGGTTCGGTAAGGCCAATCACATCGGCGATTTCGCGCATCGAAAGTCCTTCAAGCAACAGTGAAATCAAAGCTTTATCGATGACCGACAACTGGTTGAGTTGCGTTTGCAATTGTTCCAGATCAGCTTCCTGCTTCAATTTTGCTTCCAGGTCATCGTCCTCGATCAGCATATTCAGATTTTGCTGATCGGTGTTGATTTGCATCTTCATGTGACGAAAAGCCTTACCTGTGAAACTGAGCGAAGTATTTATGGCAATCCGGTAAATCCAGGTGCTGATGGCAGATTCGCCTCGAAATTTGTCCAGGCTGTTCCAGATATTCACTAGAATTTCCTGAACCATGTCTTTCTGATCTTCCTTGTCCGGATTGTAATAGCGGCAGATTCGCGTGATCCGGTCGCCGTTTTCGGCAACGATCTTTTTAAACTGTTCTTCCTTGGTTTCCCTCATTGTTAAACGCTTTGTCCATTTAGTAAGATCTATAAGCCGTTGGTTACATTTTTCAGGCAAAAAATTCATGTTCTGACTTAAGCGAATCAAATGTATCGCGAATAATCAGCATCTTAAATAGTTTTAACACAACTAGAACAACCAAAAGTTGTACAAAAACGTTTAACAAACCGGATGATAGTATTTTTAACTGAAGAAATCAATGGAAACATCAGCACAAATCAATCAGGAAGTTAATCCCTGGATAGCTATCAGCAAAAACATAGAAAAATATCAATCACCCAACCTCGGAAGAAGTATCTGGCAAATATCCAATACATTTATTCCTTACGTTGGACTGTGGGTATTAATCAATTTCAGCCTTTCCATTTCGTATTGGCTGACTGCTTTTTTAATTGTTCTGGCAGCAGGTTTTTTAGTGCGGCTGTTCATTATTTTCCACGATTGCGGACACGGATCGTATTTTAAATCGCAAAAGATAAACCGGATGGTTGGAATGTTTTTCGGGATACTGGCATTTACACCTTATGACAAGTGGCACAACCAGCACATGAAGCATCACGGCACTGTTGGCAATCTCGACAAACGTGGCGTTGGCGATGTTTGGACCATGACCAAAGAAGAATATCTGGCAGGCAACAAATTGGACCGGATCAAATACCGGATTTACCGCAACCCTTTTGTGATGTTCGGGTTGGGTTCGTTGTATGTGTTTCTGATTCAAAACCGGCTGACTAACAAAGGAATGACCAAAAAGGAAAAAATGAATGTGTATTTCACCAATGCGGCACTTCTGCTCATCTTTACAGGCATGAGTCTGGCAATCGGGGCTGGTACGTTCGTGATCATCCAGCTTTCGATCCTATACATTGCAGCGATTTCCGGATTATGGCTTTTCTATCTGCAACACCAATACGAAAATGTAACGTGGTTCAGAAATAAAGAATGGAATTACCGGACAGTGGCACTGGAAGGCAGTTCATTTGTCAAGTTTCCAAAATTGTTGCAATGGTTCTCCGGAAATATTGGGTTTCACCATATTCACCACCTGAATGCCCGAATCCCGAACTACTATTTGTCGAAATGCTACCGCGAAAACACGATCTTCAAAGAAGTAAAACCTGTAACTTTTATGATGAGCATGAAGTCGTTAAAGCTTCGTTTGTGGGATGAACAAATTCAGAAGATGGTGTCGTTTGGCGGCCGGCATTAAAAAATTGTAGGTTTCCAACCGATTTTGCTGATAAATAACAAACCCCCGATTCCATTCTTTTACAATTGGACATATTGTGCTATCTTGCCATTTGAAACTGCTTCAGGATCAATCACTCATTAAGTTTGAAAAATGAATCGTAGAAATGTATTACCCGGACTGTTTATTTTGGTTTGCACATTCGTATTTTCAAGTTGCGAACCCAATAAAACTTTCACTGAAAGCGAACTTGCGCTCATCCCCCAACCTCAAAAAATGATTTTGGGCGAATCGTCTTTCAAATTCAAAAAAAGCACCCGGCTGGTGGTCGAAAGTGTTGACCAAAAGGTTATTGCTGATGGTTTTTCTGAACTCTTTGGAAAAGCTTCAGGATACAAACTGGATATTATTGTGGGTGGCGACGAGGGTTCCAATCAGGTTTATTTCAGGACAGAACCTGTGATGGCGCCTGAAGCCTATTCGCTGGAAGTATCGGAAAACCGCATCGAAATCAAAGCGGCCAAACCTGCCGGTTTCTATTATGCCGTGCAAACTTTGCGTCAATTGCTTCCGATAGAAATTGAAGGTACTTTGAACCAGCAAGAAATTGAATGGCTGGTTCCGGCTGTCAGCATTTCGGATGGTCCTGCATTCGAATGGCGCGGTTATATGCTCGATGTTTCGCGCCATTTTTTCCCAAAAGAAGATGTTCTGCGCATGATCGACCATCTGGCAATTCACAAAATCAACACACTGCACCTGCATTTGGTCGATGATCAGGGTTGGCGGATTGAAATCAAAAAATATCCCAAACTGACAGAAATTGGCGCATGGCGGGTTGACCGCGAAGACAAGCACTGGAACTCGCGCCCGAAACAGGAACCCGGCGAAACTGCTACTTACGGCGGATTTTATACCCAGGAAGATATCAAAGAAATGGTGGCCTATGCCCAAAGTCGTTTTATAACCATTGTGCCCGAAATTGAACTGCCTGCGCATGTTACCTCCGCACTGGCAGCCTATCCGCAGTATTCGTGTACTGGAGGGCCGTTTACCGTTCTTCCGGGCGGCGTCTGGCCCATCACCGATATTTATTGCGCCGGAAAAGATTCTACATTCATGTTCCTTGAAGATGTTTTAACCGAAGTGATCGATCTTTTCCCTTCGAAATACATTCACATCGGAGGCGATGAAGCAACGAAAACCGAATGGGAAAAATGTCCGGATTGTAGAAAACGGGTCAAAACCGAAGGACTGAAAGACATGCACGAACTGCAAAGTTATTTCATCAAACGGGTGGAAAAATTTCTCCATTCGAAAGGAAAAGTGCTGCTTGGCTGGGACGAAATTCTGGAAGGTGGATTGCCTGCTGAAGCTACAGTTATGAGCTGGCGCGGATTTCAGGGAGGCGTTGATGCTGCCAATCAGGGACACGATGTGGTAATGACCCCAAATTCGCACTGTTACATCGACTATTATCAAGGCTCGATGGATCAGGAACCATTGGCGATTGGCGGTTATTTGCCGCTCAGTAAAGTGTATAGTTTCAATCCTGTTCCTGAAGAATTAAGTGCCGATGCAGCAAAACATATTTTGGGCGGACAAGCCAATCTTTGGACAGAATATGTGCCCGATCTGAAACATGCAGAATACATGACTTTTCCGCGAGTTGCAGCATTGGCCGAAGCCGTTTGGAGTCAGAAAGAAGTACGCAACTGGGAAGATTTTTCGCGCCGTATTCAATTGTTTATGAAACGATACGACCAGATGGGAATCAACTATTCGAAAAGCGCCTACAAGGTTTCGGCAAAAACCGAGTTCAATGCGGAGAAAAAACAGCTCGCAGTGAGTTTGAACAGTGAACTTCCCGGCGTAGAAATTCATTACACAACCGATGGCAGTGAACCAACAAATTTATCAACCATTTATTCAGAACCGGTACTGCTCGATAAAACATCGACCTTGAAAGCAATAACTTTTGCCAATGGGATTCCTTACGAAAAAACAATGAGCCAGTCATTTAACATCAACAAAGCAACCGTAAAGCCAGTAAAATACCGGTTTCCTTTCAGCGAATATTACAAAGGTTCGGGGGAATATACACTTGTGAACGGTATTCGGGGAACCACCAACCATCAGGACGGCGAATGGCAGGGCTGGTCGGCAACCAACATGGAAGTGGTGATTGACTTGCACGAGCCGACCGAAATTAGCAGCATCTCGGTCGGATCACTTCAAAATGCCGGTGCTTATATCTTCTTCCCGAAGAAGATGGAATTCTTTGTTTCTGAAGATGGCGTTAGATTTCAGAAAGTGGCAGAGGTTTTAAATGATGTGGATCCGCTTTCAGGAGAAAAACAACTGAAGGATTTTTTGGCTTCGTTTGATCCGGCACCTGTCAGTTTTGTCAAAATAGTATCCCAAAATTTGGGCAGATGCCCCAAAGGTCACGTTGGCGAAGGAAATCCTGCATGGATGTTTATTGATGAAATTTCAATTAATTAAGCATTTCACTTATAAGTAAATTTTATAACTTTGTAATTCAGAAATACAATGGGATTTAAAATAGTCGAACTCGAAAATTTCAACGGGAAAGCTGCTACTATATACGCAATCGTTAATGAAACTGAAAATATAACAACATTCGACCGTTTTATAAAAGACAATTTAGCAACATTTAAAAGTGAATTAATTGACATTGTCAAAAGGCTAAAAACTATTAACGCTTCGGATTAAGGAGGGGGAAATAGAATTTTCCAAAAATGGAACGAGTTTAATTGGAAACCTTGAATTCTACGATAATGAAGAAATCAGCTGAAAAATATCAAAGTGAAGTGCTGGACGGTTTGTTGACGAAAATAACTCCGGAAGAACAAAAAATGACAGACAAACGGATGCAACTTGCCGAGCGAATTTTTAATGCCATGAAGGCAAAGAACATTTCGAAACTTGAATTGGCCAGAAAGATGGGAAAACAAGCTTCCGTAATTACCAAATGGCTGAGTGGAACACATAATTTTACGGCTGACACTCTTTTTGAAATCGGTGATTTATTGGGTATTCAACTTATAAATACTTCAAATGAAGCAAAAAACCCGATTGTAACTCACTATCACATGGTAATTTCCGATTCCGGAGATGATCAGTATATTGCTGTTAAGAAGATGGAAAATGAGGATCTTTAAAATGAACCTTGTCCAGAAGTAATAAAACAGGGTGTCGGTTCAAATCCGGCACCCTGTTTCTTTGTCCTTAAAAATTTAGCTAGGGCTTCATTCCCATCGCTTTTACATATCCTTCGTTCACTTTTGAATTGCTGAATTTGCTGTTTTCTATCAGTTGAAGCATGGCTTTTTTTACCACTTCCTGATCAGGACGGGCTTTTCTGATTTCATCGAAACTGTTTCGCGGGCTTTCAGTAAAAGCAACGATTAACTCCCAGTTTTCGGGTGCTGCGATATTCATCATTGAGCTGGGGCCGCCCATTCTTTTGTATGGCCAGTAAGTCCAGCCTATGTTGTTGCGCTCCATCAGGCGGGTCCATGCAGCCACCCACTGATGATTGTTTTCTCCGGTTTCGCCCATAAAAATCGGCAGGTTCACCGAGTCGCGGAAAGCCACAAAATCCTGAATATTTGCCTGAAGCGTATCGCACCAGTATCGATGACAGGTGTACATCATTTTGTCGTCGAACTTCGAATCTTTGAAAACCTTGAAATTACTGTTCCACTGTGCGCCGCCCAACATGACAATGTGATTTTTATCCACTTCGCGGATGGCAGCCACAACACGTTTGTAAAGCGGTTCGAGCGCTGCGTTCAGCATTTTCATGTCGTCGCCAAAATAGGGGGCAATTGGTTCGTTCAGAAAATCGTATCCCAAAATAACCGGTTCGTTTTTGTAATGATCTGCAATCTTTTTCCAGATTTCGATAAACTGCTGCTGGCTTTCGTTGCTGGTCATCAACCACGGATAGCCGTAACTGTCGTCGATGTTATCACCGGTTTGTCCGCCAGGTGCATCGTGCATGTCCAGAATCAGGTAAATTTCCGACTCGCGGCACCATTCCACCAGACTGTCAATTCGTTGAAATCCATCCTGATTTACGGTCAGACCCATGTAATCCTCATCGGTAAACAATTTGTAGTGAAACGGAATCCGGATGGTGTTCATACCCGTTTTCCTGATATACCGAATATCTTCGCGGGTGATGTAGTTGTCTTTGAACAGTTTCCAGAATTCGTTTGTAAAGTCTGGCCCAACCATTTCACGAAAAGCCTGATCGATCAGTCGGGCAGAACTTGTGCGTTTAAAGCTAAACATATAACCTTCTGGATTGAGCCAGTTGCCAAGGTTGGTTCCCCTGATAAAAAACTTTTCGCCATTGGGGGCAATCAGATTTTGGCCATCAATTTTAATGAATTGTGGTGTTGCTGAAGTTTCTTTTTGAGTTGAAGGTTGGCATCCCTGAAAAATCAGGAAGCAGTAAATTAGCAGGAGAAATGAAATTTTTTGAATCATGGTTAGTTCGTTGAATGAATGTACAATTGTAATGTTTATCGGTAAGAATACCAAAAATGAAAAACAACTCATTTCTTTAAGCAAAACCCACATTTTACTTTCAAACAATTAGCATCAAAGGTGTTTTTGTGTCAATTTTAATATTTCTTTTTTTGCTATTAGCAAATTTGAATATTTATACATTATTTTAAGAACCCAAAAATCTCTTAAAAAATGAACAAATCGACTAACAAACAAGGTTGGATCATCACCTTTGCCGCATTGGGCATAAACCTGGTCATGGGCGTCCTGTACTCGTGGGGCGTCATCAAAAAAGCGCTGGTAAGCGACTGGGGCTGGACCAATACCGATGCCGCACTTCCTTTCACTGTTTCGGCAGCAGTTTTTGCAGTTACGATGATTTTTGCCGGACGGGCTCAGGATAAATTCGGTCCACGGCCGGTAACCATTTTCAGCGGATTAATGCTCGGTGGCGGATTGATTGCCTCCGGTTTTGCAACCAGTCTGGCCATGATGGTATTTACTTTCGGTGTAATCGGTTCAATAGGAATCGGACTTGGATATTCGGCTGCAACGCCTTGCGCCATGAAATGGTTCGAATCGTCGAAAAAAGGAATGATCGCCGGAATCGTGGTTGCCGGAGTTGGACTTTCGCCAGTTTACATCACCCCGATTACCGCCAGTTTACTTAAATCACAGGGCATCGGCAATACATTCATCATTCTCGGCGTATTTGCCATTGTTGCTGTTGTAGTACTTGCCATGTTCCTGAAAAATCCTCCTGAAGTGGAAGCGCCAAAAGCCGCAAACAATACCGCTGCTCCTGCCTCCAAAGGAAATAATTTTACCTGGGACGAAGTGTCGAAAACACCTCAGTTCTATTTGCTGTGGATCATGTATTTGCTTGCTGCAACTGCCGGACTGATGCTGATCGCGCACCTTCCAAGTATTGCGGTAGTTCAGGCCGACTGGAAAACTGCCGGGTTCATGCTGGTAGTGATTCTTTCCGTTTTCAACGCATTGGGCCGTTTGGGTGCAGGCGTTTTATCCGACAAAGTTGGACGCACCCGTGCAATGATGATCGTATTTATGATTCAGGCAGTGAACATGTTCCTTTTCATGTTTTATACTTCCATCCCTTTGCTGATGGTTGGTTCAGCCGTTGCAGGTCTGGCTTACGGAGCCGTTTTCTCACTGTTCCCCACTACCACCGCTGAATTTTTTGGCATGAAAAACCTGGGAGTTAACTACGGAATGATTTTCACCGGATGGGGTGTGGCCGGAGTAATTGGCCCAATGCTGGGCGGTATGGTTGCCGATAAAACCGGTGCGTATAGCAACGGATACCTGGTGGCCGCAGTATTCCTGGTAATTGCCACCGTTTTGGTTGGCGTTCTGAAAGTGCCAAAAGTGAGGGTGTGAAAAGTGGTCAGTTACAATTTATTTCATTTTTTCATAACTTTGACGCAAAGAAAAATTGAAAATGAAAACGTTTCAAATTGATATTGAAGAAAGTCTGTTTCCTGAATTAAAAAGGGTTTTGAATCTATTTCCAAAAAATAGTGTTATGCTATACAAGCACAATGGTTACGAAATCCAGCTTGATTCTGATGAAGTAGAATTAACTGATGAATTAAAAGCATTTCTTGACGAGGGAATTGCAGAATTAGATAACGGGAAGGGGATACCACACGAGCAGGTTGTTGCGGAAATGCAGGCCAAATACCCGAATCTAATCAACATATTATCGCATACATTCAAGAGCAAAAGTTGAAATCATCCGAATTTGGGATAATCGGCAAAATCCTTCTAAACTGTATAAGTGAAGGATTTAATTTGGGTTATAACGATACAGTGATCAGTTCAATACAAAAAACAGCAGTTCGAAAGGTTTTCGGGCTGCTGTTTTGTTATAAGTCAAATTTTATTGTCTTTCAGGACACAGAAACTGGAACAAACACTTTATCTGATTGAAATTCTTTATATTTGTTTAAAATTGAAAATTATGACATCTAAGGAATTCAAGCCAAAGGAACCTCCTTTTAATATATATGATGGTCATTTTTGTAACTCACCGTGTTCAGTTGGCGCGTCATACCGATTTTATTTATGTCATTGAAAATAAGCAAATAGCGGCAACCGGAACTCACAATGAGGTAATTCTATCTAATCAATTATACAGGGAGGCTTTTGAAGAAATTATGCTTGTAGTTTCCTGAGATAAATTCTGTCATATTACATAAATAAACTCTGCCATGGTTTTCACACCCGGCAGAGTTTTTTATTTTCGTTCAAAATTAAACCCGTAACTTATTTCACCAGTTTGGCATCTTCCATGATTAACTCATAGGAATATCCGTAGCCAAAATCCTTGTTCAGGGTGATGGTTCCTTCGAAGGTAAATCAGGGTGAACTCCGATCGTCGGTTTTACCAAATTAGTATCGGCAATATCCAGCCCATTGAATCATATGGCGACTATGTGACCATTTTCTGCACCGACAAAAAACTGGTGGTACACGGCACACTTAAAAGCTGGGAAGAAAAGCTGAAAGGTTCATCGTTCATGAAGGTGCACCGGACGACCATCGTCAATCTCTCCAAAATAGACCACATTGAAGGGAACCAAATACAGATTGAAGATCACAAACTGCCTGTTTCAGAACAGTTTAAAGAGCAATTGCTGGAACGGATGTTCTGCTAAAATTGAACAAATCATATTTAGTTTATTCCCCAAAAAGGCAAAAGGTTACCCTCGCTTTTGATTTATTTTCGCATGTTACACAACATATTTTTGGTCTGTACTGAAAAACAGCCATATAACAAAACAGACATAAATTGGAATAAAATATATTTTATTATTAATGATTTATCTCATATATTCGCTCATCATAACATTCGATTTAGTTGCCAATTTGAAGATAATCGTGAAGAACACTTGTTCAGGGAAGGATTTGGCCACCATTGGAATTGTTTACCCATCGACTTTGATAAATCAGAATGCAACAACATATTTTTCAATCTTGCCACAAATATGTCCAAAATATGAGCATCAATAAATTCATTTAATAGGCCGCACCGGGTTAATCCTCCCTGCCGATCGTCTAATTTCTGCTGGGTACGACCCGCCGGTGCGGCCAAAAGTTGGAGCTATTCCATCTTTCAAGAACGGGTCAGCCTTATGTGGTAACTTGCACGATGCTAAAATAGGGTAAAATTCAGTTCGTGAAAATAGTGTTTAATTTAAAATAAAAACAATGAAGAATCTTAGAATTTGCTTATTAATATTATCTGTTAGTTTGTTTTTAATCACATGTTCTGAGGAACCTGTAAAAGAGGATAGTGTAAACAATTCTCAGGGAACGTTATTAACTACAAAAGAGGATACACATTCATTGATAAATAACATTGTCAAACTAAGTGCAAACTCCGAATTTAAACAATTTGTTTATGATGAAGTGTCAAAGAGATTTGACGGTGATGATAATGTACTTCTAACTAATCTAAATGGGAAAGGCCTCAAAAGCGCTTCAATAGATCAAAAATATGGATCAGTTGTTTCTACTTTAAAAGATAAGGGGCTTTATCCACAAATTTATATTCCACAATTTGAAGAAGGAAGATTGAAATCTGCAAAAAGTGATTCGCCTATTTATATTATAGATGGATTAAATGCAAATGATTCGACAAAGCAATTTAAATCGGTTTATCTGGATGAAAACGGAGAAATAAGAGAAACTGATTTTTTAATTGATGAAAATTTCGCCAGGAATAATGAAGTCTGGGTAATTTCATATAATGAACGCGTTGATATTGATGGGGAGCCTTCAGAAAATCTTACCGCGAAATCTGCGAGAGTTGGCGTTAAATCAGAATATATGATGAAAATTAAGTGTCCAGATCTTGGTGAAATTGAAAGTTGGATAAAAGGAGCCCCAGAGCTTCGCTGCATTATGAAGTCAGCAAAAGGAAACATAAGCGAGCAATATTTTTATCCTTCAAAACGTAAATACATAGATAACGTGTGGTGGGATACTAATGGTACTACAGGTCGCTATTTATACTATTGGGATATCGAATCATTTACCAAGACAGTCTTGTTTCATTGGGTTGAAGTTGATGGAGCCGGCAAAAATTATACGTATAATGGGTCATATACTTATAAAGATATTGATAAAGTAACAGGTCAAGAATTCACTTCAGTATCGAATTATACTTTCAATTGGGAAGGATATGATATTCTTTGTGGTTCCATTACGGTTCACATAGATGACAGTCATATTGGAGAAGTATATAGCACAGGATTGATAGAATTTATTGATGGTTACAAATAATTAACGTCATGGTATCTAAAAGATTAATAGTCATTATTTTTTGTGTTTTTGCTGGATATAGTACTTTTTCGCAAGGAAAGCCTTCTGTAAAAATAGGGTCTGGTCTGGTTCATATAGGCTCACGTTATGGTTTAGGTAGCAACAGCGATTTGATTTTCCCCATAAGGAAAAACTTTTCTTATGGGCTAAATATCGGATATGCAATGGCTTCGGATAAGAAAATAATAACGAACAAAGCGGGAGCCTTTTCTCAAAGCTCAATTTTTGCCGGGAATTTTGAATTGTATTATCATCCTGAGGTGGTTGATAAAGTAGAGCTGTTAATGTTTGGTGGTGGTGGGGTAAGGCATTTTAACTCAACCCAAATACTTGTTAATAGTAATCTTGAATTGTTGCCGTATAATGATTATTCGACCGGATTAGGGTTTAATGCAGGTTTGGGAGCTGATTATAATATTTCGACCAAATACGCTTTAGGTATCAGGTATTTA
Organism: Bacteroidota bacterium; assembly: GCA_030698405.1. Taxonomy (GTDB): domain Bacteria; phylum Bacteroidota; class Bacteroidia; order Bacteroidales; family Prolixibacteraceae; genus Aquipluma. The sequence continues at coordinate 7,648 of JAUYMU010000102.1, read as the reverse complement.
CATGATTTCTACAAAGAAGGGTTTGATTATTTTGGGATTAGTTTCGGGATAGTAATCGAATAAACCTAAAAGAATCTATGAAATCAAAAATTATTCTGGTAACAGTATTGCTGCTTGTGTTGCTAACAATCAAATCATTTGGGCAATTCAGCGCATCTTATTACACCTCAAAAGAGTATTCGAAAGTTGGGATTGGCTTTGATTTTTCGAGGAAAGTATGGGGAGAAATACGAATGTACGGAAGTATGCCTTACAAAAATGCCAGACCAGAAGTCGTAGTGTATTATAATTTTACCAATACCGAAAAGTACAGTATTTACGGAGGCATAGGAGGTTCTCCAAGTTCTCAATATGGCATTATGATTCCAATCGGATTTAAAATTAATACTTCCAAAATTTTGGAAAACACGGGCTTACACATAGAAATAGAACCAACCTATGATGGGGTCAAAGAACGGAGTTATCTCTATACTGCAATTGGTTTCAGGTATTATTTTAAAAACAAGGAATAATTTAAATCAGGGTTTCTTCGAAATCATCCAAAAGAATCTGTTAGACAAAGAGGCTTTTGAATCGATTCTTCTGGTAGTTTATTTGTACAATTCAGTCATATTACATAAAAAAACTCTGCCATGGTTTTCACACCCGGCAGAGTTTTTTATTTTCGTTCAAAATTAAACCCGTAACTTATTTCACCAATTTCGCATCTTCCATGATCAATTCATAAGAATATCCGTATCCGAAATCTTTGTTTAGCGTGATAGTTCCTTCAAAGGTAACCACTTCATCAACAGCAGCTTTATCGAGTGTGGTAATGGTCAGGTCAAAGTTTTCGCCATCAATGGTTCCATCCTGAATATGTACCCAGTTTTTGCCCATTACTTCTTCGTTCACTTTAACTACCTGCCCTTTCATTTTGATGGTTTTGCCGGCGTAATCGCTTCTGCTGCTGTACAGTTTGGCAATCGAAAGTCCTTCTGTTGCCGGAGATACCGATATTCCTTCTTTCTGAGATAAGGCAACCTTGTTTCCCTGCTGTGCCGGAGTCTGCACATCAGCAATAATGGGCAGGGTACTGATTTCCTGAACGAAGAAAATGGTTTCAAAATCGCGCTCCAGTTCTTTACTATGAAAGTTCTTCATTTCAAGCGCCTTGTTGAAATAATAAATTTCACCCTTTTCGGCTTCCTGGCGACTGACTGCAATCCAGTTTTCAGTGCCATTTTCACTTACCTTCAAGTAGGTGTATTGTGAGGCCTGAATAACTTCTTCAACTTTAACTTCGTGCATTGAAGGATTGGCAAGGCTTTGGTTTTGAGCTGTCGGTACTTTGTTCTTTCTAACACAGCCCGAAAAAACAACCAGTATGGACAAAATAGCAAATAATGATCTCATAATTTATAAATTTAATGTTTTCTGATTTTTACACTTCTTGAAATCGTTGAATTCAAAAACTTTAGCTTTCAAACAAATTTCAAAACAATTAGTTGTAATTTTAGTTGATTTTTCAATCACTTAGCCACAATATGATTTAAATCAACTGAAACTTAAAAAAATGCCAAATGGAACCCAATCCAAAAACATCAAACACTGAACCCGGCATCAATACCGGACGCCGCCAATTTTTAAGGAAAACTACCGCATTCGCCAGTGGATCAGTTCTTCTGAGTTCTTTTCCTGCTCAATTATTTGCTGAAATCATCAAAGCTGACGACCCACGCCTTATTACCGAAACTATTCGTTATACCGGAGCAAGTGGCCCGATGATCGCATATCTTGCCCGTCCGAAAGGGAAGAAAAAACTTCCGGCAGTTATTGTAATTCATGAAAACCGCGGACTTCAACCACACATTAAAGATGTTGCGCGACGAATGGCCCTCGAAGGTTTTGCTGCGCTTGCCCCCGATGCTTTGTCGCCGCTGGGTGGCACGCCTGAAAAACCGGAAGAAGCCGGCCCAATGTTTCAAAAGCTGGACTACGAGGTAACCAAGAAAGACTTTTCGGCTGCCGTTGCGTATCTGAAAACCAATCCGCTGACAACCGGCAAAGTGGGCTGCACTGGTTTTTGCTGGGGTGGCGCCATGACGAACCATGTTGCCGTAAACGCTCCTGAACTGGATGCAGCCGTTCCGTATTATGGCGGACAACCAAAGGCCGAAGATGTTCCGAAAATAAAAGCCCCGCTGCTTTTACATTACGCCGGAAACGATGAACGTATTAACGCGGGAATTCCGGCTTTTGAGGCAGCCTTAAAGGAAGCGAAAATTAAGTATCAGCTATACATGTACGAAGGTGCTGCGCATGCTTTCAACAACGATTCAAATCCTGAACGGTACAACAAGGAAGCCGCCGATCTTGCCTGGAAACGTACGATCGAGTTCTTCAGGAAAAAATTGAAATAAACAAAGCCCCCTAAATCCCCCGAAGGGGGACTTTTGTGTGGCCAAAGTTTGGTATGATTGCTCTTTTGAATAGAAACTTTCAGATTTTGTAAAACCCAAAGCCTCTTCCCTTAGGGGAGAGGTTGGAGAGGGGCTTGACTTTCACCTCTCCACGCTTCCGCAACTTCCTCCACAAATGGTTTGCAGTGGTTGAAAAACAATTTATATCCTTCACACAGATAATTCAGGCCGGATTCACCTTCCGGAGTTTTAATGAAGCGGTCCTTGGGGCAGGCACCGTTGCACATTTCCCTGACTTCGCAATTGAGGCATAAATTTGGCAAAGTGTCAAGTTTTGCCTGACCAAATGCTTTCTGCTGCGGGCTTTCCAATAGTTCTGAAAGTGATTTTTGCCGAATATTTCCTATATGATGAGCAGGATCAACAAAATGATCGCACGGGTAAAAATCGCCGTTTCGCTCGATTACCGGAACGCGCCCACAAACGGGTTTGAATATGCAGAGTGAATGTTCCAAACCAAATGCAGTCCTGAGCGCTTCTTCGAAAATCTGTATTTTGACGGTTCCAATGTCCGAGGTTTTCCACTCATCGAAAATGGCACACAAAAAATCGCCAAAAGCTTTTGCGGGAACTGTTCTTTCCGAACCCATTTTTTCGTCGGAAGTTTGCTTTTCGACCAAGGGCAAAAATGTAATGAATTCAGCTTTCAGGCTTTTGAAATAACGATAAACTTCCAACGGAGATCCAACATTTTGGGCATGAACCACGCAAAGTACCTCACAAGGAATTTGATATGATTGCAAGAGTCGATAACCCCGCAAAACCTCATCAAAGCATGACTTTCCATCTTTCCTGAATCGGTTGACAGCGTGAAATCGTTCCGATCCGTCGATACTGATCCCAACGATGAAATTCTCTTTTTTCAGGAATTGGCACCACTCGTCGTTTAGCAATGTGCCGTTGGTTTGAATGCCGTTTAAAGCGAAGCGATCGGTCGGAATGTGCTTTTTCTGAATTTCAACAATTCGCCGGAAATAATCCAGTCCGGCCAAAGTGGGTTCGCCACCGTGCCACGAAAAGAAAATGGTTGGTTCGGTGGAAGCCTGAATGTGCTGAACAATGTACGTTTCAAGTAAATCATCTGCCATTCGGTGAAACCCGGAATCAGCGAACAGTTCGCTTTTTTCAAGGTAATAGCAATAGCTGCAAGCCAAATTGCAACTGGCCCCGACTGGCTTTACAAATACCTGAAAATTGTCCATGTCTAATTTTATATAAGTCTTTTCCCTTCGCTGCAGGCTTCCATCAGTTTATTCAATCTCGAAATTCGGGTGGCTTCCTGCTTTGCGCTCATCACCCAGTAAATGATGTTTTTTTTGTACGATGGTGCCTGAATATCAAAATAATTCCATGCTTCGCTCTTTTCCCGAAACCTGGTTTCCATTTCCGCAGTAAATTTCTCCGGACGGTTTTCGTAACTGTAAATTTCAGAACGGGCTTCAGCGCGTTTTTCGAAGGCAGCCAATCCTGCGGGAGTCATTTTTCCAACCCGGATCAGTTCTTCGACTTTTGCAATGTTTACCGCACTCCAGTTGCTTTTCGGGCTACGCGGCGTAAACCGGATGCAATATCCTTCAGCATCTACGGACCGTCGAACTCCATCGATCCAGCCAAAACAGAGTGCTTCGTCCACTGAGTCCGACCATGTCATGCTGGGCTTTTTTGTGCCAACTTTGTAATAGCCAACAATCAATTCTTTCTCAGTCTGATGGTTTTCTTCCAACCATTTTCTGAACTCATTGGTATTTGCAAAAAAAATCGGAGCCATTTTATTCTTTTGAGAATTACCTGTGCACCTTGGAATAAGCCCGGCTAATCAGCCAGCTTACGAGAATGAGACCCAGCCCAGTAACCATAAATGGCATCAGCATTCCTATCAGGAAGTCATTCGTTCCCCAATTTACGAGCAGGTAAATAAACGAACCGATTAGAACAATCGCACCAAGGTAAAGTAGCGTTTTGCTTATTATTGAGGCAAGCTTCTGATGCTTGCTGTTTTCATTTTCCTGATTTCTTATAAATCCCTTTTCAAGCATAACCTTTAATTTATTTTGAATATGCAGCTAAATTACACAATAATCGGGATCGTAGTTTTTTCAGAAAATAAAAAACCTCCTGCTTTTGCAAACAGGAAGTGGTGGTTATTTGATTTACTTAGTTTGGGTGTTCTCCTTCGATACGCTCCCTTCGATACGCTTCGCTACTCAGGGAGCGATGCTGAAGGAGCAGTATTCCATTCTGCGGTCTCCCGTCTCCCGTCTCCTTTTGCCAACTGAGACTGCAAACTGACCACTTTTAAAGTTCCAGAATTCTTATGTTCCTGAATTTCAGTTCCGATCCATGTCCGAGGAATCCTATGTATCCTTTGTTGCGCAACAGTCCCGGATGATCTTTGTGATCGGCGGTGCCGTTTTTACTGGCTTCTTTCATGTTTCCTTCCAGAATTACAGTTCCGTTCAGCGTAATTTTAATGTCATCGCCTTTCACATATACTTCCTGATAATTCCATTCACCAATCGGTTTCAGAAAGCCCCTTTTTGCTGCGATAATCCCGTAAACAGAACCGTGATACTGATAGTCCTGCAGATCCTTGTAAATGTCGGCAGTGTTGTCCAGAATCTGCAACTCTTTGCCTGCATAAGCAGCATCGCCGGTTAGCGGAGCATGAATTCCGAGACCATTGTTCGCGCCCGGAGTCAACTGAAATTCGAAACGAAAAATGAAATCAGAATATTCCTTTTCGGTAAACAGGTTTCCGTGAGCTCCTTCACGCGGACTAACAACCAGCAATCCATCTTCAGCCACATAATCTACCTTGTTTCCAATCCAGTTATCGAGGTTTTTTCCGTTGAACAGCAGTTTGAACCCAGCCGATTCTTCTTCGGAACTTAGTTTCACTTCGTCCAGATTCAGCTCCTTTACAAAAATGTTTCTGAAAGCCAGATCAGTTCCATGAGCCTGCAATTCAATGGCTTCGGTTTTGAAAATCGGCATTGTACGATCCCAGTAATTTTCCATCACCACATTATCGACCACCAAAATACCGTTCAGGAAAACGGCTACACGTTCGCCCACCATTTTTATACGGAAAGTATTCCAGTCGCCAATGGCGTTGTCGGCCAACACCAGCGGTTTGCTTGGATGTTTCTGGTTGTTGTACAAACCGCCCGAACCTACCTGCGCGCCCACATCAACACGCGAAGTATCCCAAATCTGAACCTGTGGCGTTCCACGAAGGTAAATTCCGCTATCGCCATGTTTGCTGATTTTCCAGTCAACGATCATCTCAAAATCGCCGTACATTTTCTTTGTGCAAAGGTTGTCGCCCTCGCCACTGAAATAAATGGCGCCATCCCTTACCGACCAGTTGGTCAGCATTTTGGTATTTGCCTCAAGCTGAGCTTTGGCCAGTTCCTCCGGTTTCATTTTGGCGCGGGCAATCGGGTTTTTCACCAATCCATGCCAGCCGGTCAAATCTTTTCCGTTGAAAATGCTCACATAGCCTTTCTCATTCGGCATTTTTCCGAGGTATTCGCGCACATCTATCACATCATACTGACTATCAGGACCGGTCATTTTTCCCATAACTTTGGTCAAAACCTCAGTTACAAAATCACCGGTAAGGCCGTTTTTCTTTCCTGAAGAAGGCAATGCCAGAAATTTCACCACCGCAGCCGCATTAGATCCCAATTGTTGATCATCAAGATATTCTGAAACAAAAACCAGCGACAGGAAAGTTTTTACATTTCGTGCAGCCTGAATCACCTGCGTTTTTTCTCCGGAAGTTAAACATTCCGGCATCAGTTTGCGGATCATCAGCAATTTCTGATCGTCGGGTAAATTAGAATCGAGCGTAATCCTGATGTATGATTTCAGCGCATTCATGCGGAACGATTTCATTTCAGGATTGGTAAACGCAGCAAACAAATGAGGTGCAGCCGATGCGTCATTCCAATTCGACAGTGAAACAAATGCAGCTTCCTGCTCAGCCTGAGTACCAGTTTTCAACAAGCCAACAACTTTTTTCAATGCTTTGGGATCGTTCAGCGATGACAGTACGGGAATGAGTTTATCGCTCATACCGCCAGTTTCAATCTCCTTCAGTACCAAATTAGCATCGGGTTTTGTTGTTCCTGAATAAATGGCAATCAGTGCATTTTGTATATTTTTAACCGACTCTTTATCATCGGTATTTTTGAGCAAAGCAATCAATTCCGGCGCATTTTCTGTTTTCGAAACTTTTTCGAGGGCAGCAAATGCGACAGTTCCTAAGGAGGCATTTCCTGAGTTGCAATAGTTAATAATTTGAGCAAAAGCATTAGTAGCCCTTCTTTCTCCCAAAACTTTGATCAGTACCTTTTTACCGGCATCGTTCATTTCACCGAGCTGAGCGATTAATAAACCCCCTTCCTTAACGGAGCAGGTATTGAGCAATGCCAGTTCAATTTCAGCCTGTTCGTTGTCACTGTTCGCTGTTTTCAATTGTTCTATCAAAACCGGTACTGCCTTTTGTTTCTGGTTAACGGCCAATGCGCGGATGGCTTCGAGCCTTACCATTTCTTCTCCGGAAGAAAGGCCTGGCAGAATGGCATTCTGAAGGACTTCGCTTTCGGGACGATTGGCCAGAAAATGAAGTATTTCAGCCTGCGTTTCGGCAGGGACTGTTTTAATCGCAGCAATCCATGAACCGAAGTTTTCACTTTTTAGCTGAGAGGCCGCGTTGGTCAAAACCGCATTGCGATACACTTTATTCTGATGCTGAATTTCTTTCAGGAACAATTCGTTATTGCCAAAACCCGGAACTGCCAGTGCCGATGAGCGGTAAATCAACTGATTGTCCTCAATGCATTTTTTCATCACGGAACCGCACAACTTATTGCTCAGTTTGGTTTCGCCTTGTTCGGCCAAACGTTTGGCATACTGAAGATAAGCAATCATGGTTTCAGCCTGGTCGGGTTGAAATTTGGCTGATTTTGCGGCAGTTGTAAAAGTTTTATAGGATTCTTTCCCGCCAATATTGGCCAATGCAGCCAGTATCTGTTTCTGCAACTGAACATTGGCAGATTTGGTTAAACCGATTAAATAAGGTTCGGCTGGCTGGTATCTCAACTGACCCAATGTTTTTACCATTGCAAGCTGTTGCAAGTCCTTTTTGCCGGGGGCATTTATCAGGATTACTGCACCTG
>JAUYMU010000073.1 GCA_030698405.1 Bacteroidota bacterium | reverse complement strand
CCAGCAATTCGGCTCGAAAATAATATTCTTGTAAATTAGATCGTTAGAGTATGCTGAGAAAAATATCTTTCCGGCTATTTTTGTTCACGATAAGAGTCAGGGAGGCCTTAACCTCCACCTTACTGCTTTACAGTATAGTGTTCTCTCATTTTTTCTTTTTTTTGCCACAGTGGGTTAATGGAAGCCTGTGGCATTTTTTTTATTGATACAAATATACATGTTATTTATTTGATATGCAAATATATAACATGTATTTTACATACAAATTGCTTGTTTTTTACATTGAGAGAACCATGTAAAAAAACCAGTTCAGCCGATAAGGCAAAAATTCTCCTGTCCAGCATCCGAAAAGTAATCAACTCCCGTTTTCCTGACCTTTTCGATAAGTTTAATGACTTGACAGACAGGCGTAAGCGTAAAGAATACGCGATGGCAGAGATCATTACAGGATCACTGTTCATGTATATTTTTAAAGAAACCTCGCGCAATGCTTACAACAACAACCGGCGCGAGGAGGGTTTCCGGGAAAACGTACTCAACTACTTTGGGTTCAATTTGCCACATACCGACACCAGTGACGATGTGCTGCGCGAACTTCCTCCCGGCGAGCTTGAAGCTTTAAAGGCTCATCTGGCCAGCGGGCTTATCGAACAAAAGTTTTTTCGCAAATTCCGGTTCCTGAACAAATCGTATTTGGTAGCAATTGATGCTACCGGGATCGCCTCTTTCGATCACAAACACTGCGACCACTGCCTTACTAAAACATCCAAGTCTGGCGTGGTTACTTACTTTCATTATGTACTGGAAGCTAAATTGGTGACATCAACAGGCTTGGCTATCTCTTTGGCATCGGAGTTTATTGAAAACCAACAGGATCGTGATTACGAAAAACAGGACTGCGAACAAAAAGCTTTCGTTCGTTTGGCTGCAAAGATCAAAAAGTACTTTCCCCGTTTGCCAGTGTGCATCTTGGGCGATGGGCTTTATCCAAACAATACCGTATTTGACATTTGCCAGAAAAATAATTGGCAATTCATTATCACCCTCAAAGACGGGAACTTAAAAACATTTCAACAGGAAGTAGCACTTCTAAAAGCAACTTCAAGCAAAGAAAACGTTTACAGAGCAAATAAAAACACCCGGACAACGCTTGAATATGAGTACCTGAATGATATTGAATATGACAGGAGGTATTTCTCGTGGGTCGAGTGTAATGAAACCGTTGTCAACAGAAAAGACAAAGCAACTTCCCATCAACGGTTTACTTACATCACCAATGTTACTCAAAATGTGCAAAATATTGTTCGAACTGCTGATAGTGGCCGCCTGAGGTGGAAGATTGAAAACGAAGGGTTCAACTCGCAAAAAAACCGGGGGTACGAACTGGAGCATAAGTTTTCGCGCGTTTCATTTATCGCCATGCAGAACTATTATCAACTGTTACAGATTGCACATATAATCAACCAACTGGTTGAACGGAGCAAACAGGTAGTTGCTCTCCTTGCGGAGCATTCAAAGCAAACGATCGTGGATCTATGGAGGAAAATGACCGCTTATCTAATATTTTCTCATGCCCAGGAAAACATTCTGACACCAAGCCTGCCTGACTGATCCCCGATACTCACGGTGTGAGAACCGTAGCGGAAATAATCCATTCCCGAATATGGATACAATCAGAATAAAATCAAAGGAGGTCAAATGTAAAAACAACATGGCAGGTTAAGTTGGTGGGCAAAAAAATATTGTCCGCAGCTACTGCTTTGCCCGTTTTTGATCCCTATTAGGAATCTAAGTTACAAATATTTTATGCCCTGAATCGCTGAAGGTAACCCTAATTTTTGCATTTTAAGATTTCTTTTTTATTGATGTTATTTCGGGGTATCATTGATTTTCTCTAACGATCGTATCTGAAATGGAATAAACTCATATTTAAGGTTTACTTTATTTTCATACAACAAGTCGCGAATACTCGAAGAATTCATTTTTGATTCTTCGAGTACCTTTGTATTTCGTGACTCAATGGCAATTCAAAACGTATGGATTTTCCGCATTTTAGCTTATACTTGCGCCAAAATTTTTCAACGATGAGGAAGATGGTTCAGGGACGGCTTTCGGTTTTTAAATTCGAGAGTTTTAGAAAATACAAGGATATCGCCCATTTTATAACTACCAAAGAAGGATGGATTTCGGGCAACAAACCACGTTTTACAGGCGACCAGGAAGCTGACTATTCCGGTTTCCGCAAAGAACTGGCAATTTCGTGCGAAGTGAAAGTCGAAAAGTTTATGTTTCCCCGACAAACACATTCCGATCATATTGTGGAGGTGACTTCAGGAACAGATAGTACTACTATTTCAGGAACAGATGCACTGATTACCAATGAACCAGGTTTATTTATTTGTGTGCAGACGGCAGACTGTGTGCCTATTCTGTTGTTCGATCCGCAGAAGAAAGTAGTTGCAGCGGTTCATGCCGGTTGGCGAGGAACAATTTCGAAAATTGCCATGAAAACTGTTCAGCAAATGACTGAAAGGTTTGGTTGCGAACAAACCGACATCGTTGCAGGAATCGGCCCTTCCATTCACATGCACGCCTACGAAGTTGGCCCGGAAGTGGTTGAGGCTGTAAAATCAAATTTCAGTAATTCACCTGCTTTGCTTAAACCATCGCTGAATGAAGGAAATGCTTATTTCGATTTATGGGAAGCCAATCAAACGCTGCTGATGGAAGCTGGTATTCCGGAAGAAAATATTGAATTGATGGGACTTTGCTCTTTCGAACAAGCTGACTTGTTCTATTCGGCCCGTCGCGATGGAGCCGATACGGGCAGAATGGTGAGCGGCATCAGGTTGGTATAAAAAAACCTTTCAGGAAACAAATCCTGAAAGGTTTAAACTAACGAAATCCAAAACCAACTCACAAGACGATTCAAATTTTTTACCTGATCTCAATCGGATAAGAATATTCTTTACCGTCGGCAGCAAGAATAGCAACATAATTTCCCTCTCTCAGTTTTGAAAGGTTCAAAGCGCTGTTTACATTAAAATCATGCCCTATTTTTTTTGAATAGATCAGTTGATTTTTTTCAAAAAAGTAAAGGGTTACGTTTTCTTTGTTGAAATTCAGGTAGGAAAATTTAAGGTAGCCATCTTCGTAAGTAAAGAAGGGTTCGAGCATTGTTTTTTCTTCACCAACCGTAATCGTTTTGTGGTTAATCTCAAACGGCAGTTCAGCTGTGAGGTTATCGCTGACAACTGAAAGATTGTATTTTCCCACTTCCAGATTCGAAAAATTATATACTTGCCTGTAATTCGCACTTGGGGTGGTTGTTTCTTTGTAATAAACCAATCGGCCCATGTCATCTGTAACCGAAATTTTCAGATTGCTGTCGGTGAGGCTCGAGATTGCTACGACCGCTTTCTCAGAGGATAGAGGGATGATGTTTACTTTCAGATTTCCAACTGCAAATAATGTGTTCGCAAATGCTACAAACGCGAACATTAAAGTCACTTTCAAAATTGTTTTCATTGTTTCTGTTTTTAAATTGTTAATTGTTATTTATTTGTAATTAGTTGATCTGCATGGCGTCAGATCAGATTTTTGAATAATTTTAATGTTTCAATTAAGCGTAGCAAGTCCCTATCAGTAACAAACCGATAATTATTCAATATAATTATTTCTGAAATTTTTTAGTCCCGCCTTATAAGCTCAGGCATGGACAACTTGAGACTTTGAACCTGGAACTTGAAACTTATCCTACCTTCCGTGAACGTTGCCGCCGCTTGATTCGTTGATGTCTTTTCGCGAAGGATTTCCGGTGTAGGAAATTTCGCCGCCGCTACTTGCATTGGCATCAAGCTCGTCGGTTACATAAATCCTGATATCGGATCCGCTCGAAACACTGGCGTTGCATTTTTTTGTTTGAAGTTCGCTCGCATTGATATCGCTTCCGCTCGATGCATTTGCCTGCATGTTGGTGGCTTTTCCTTTCAATGAAATGTCCGATCCGCTGCTCGATCCAACACTCAATTCATTTACATCCAGTTCGAGTTTAATATCCGATCCGCTGCTGGCATCCACATCAAGCTTTTCCAGTCGTAAAATACCCTGTGAATTTACATCCGAACCGGCTGATGCTTCCAGCTTATCAAGGGTTTTAAACGAAACGAACACTTTACGGGGGGCGGAGTTCCAATTCATGTTAAACCATGATTTCTCTTTGATGTAAATTTTCAGGATACCTCCTTCAACCTTTGTAATTATCTTCTCCAGGTCGTCGGTATCTGCTTCAACTACCACTTCCTCAACGTTTTTCTGTGTCAGGTAAAGATCTATTCCCGTGCTTACCGAAACTCCGTGAAATCCGCTGATCTGTCTTGTCTGGCGATTTCCGCCTGCATTGCCGGCCTGCACTGCCGAACTTTGAAATAAAGCAATTGAAAAAAGAATAAGTGCAAATAGTTTAATTGTTTTCATGGCTGATATATTGATTGTATTTGTTCAAATTTCGGTTTCTGCTTTTCCTGATAACTGACCACTGTTACTGCCAACTATATTTATCTGCGATTAACGTTTCCTCCTGAAGAGGCATCTATTTCGGTCGAAGAAGGTTCGCCGTAATAGTGCACGTTCCCGCCGCTCGACGCTTTTGCCTCCAACCGTTCCACCACTGTTGCATAAACATTTCCACCACTCGACGCGCGCATTTTACAATTATCAGCCTTCAATTCCTGAGCTTTCAGATTGGCTCCCGAGGAGGTTTCCAGTTCGGCTTCTTTTGCCAGCCCCGACAGGTTAATATTTGCTCCCGACGAGCAATCCGCTTTCAGGCGTTTGGCATTCACATCCATCTTCATATTTGCTCCTGAAGTTGCTTTAAGTTCAAGATTTTCTGACATGATTTGCGATTGTGACCAAACATTTGATCCGGAAGTAACTTCTACTCCTGAAAGTTTATCAACAGTAACCATCACCTTTTTTTCTTTCGCCCAACGGATGTTTTCATTGACATATACTTTCAGTACACCGCCTTCAACTTTTGTTTCGATTACTTCATGCAGATTGTTGTCGGCAATTACCACCACTTTGGCCGGACTTCCCTGGGTGATATAAACATTCATTCCACGGCTTACTTTAATTTCGTCGAATTCATCGACTTGTCTGGTTTCTTCGGTTACATTTCCGTTTCCTTTCACCGATGGTCCCAAAAACCAGCAGGAGGAAAAAAGGACCGTTAAAAATGCCACGACCACAATAAGTTGAATGTGTTTCGTTTTCATGTGTTTTAGTTTTATGATTTTATAGACGTTTGAATTTCGATTTCGTTACCAAATTTATGGAGAGAGTTACAGAAAAATTTATTTTTTTCGTTGAATGACTGTTTTTCATCGGTGAAAATGAAAATAACTGGTTCAAGCGCGAAGATCAAATTATTGATGTAAATTTGAATTTTCGGAATTCTTAAACCTAAAAAGATAAAAGCATGGAAAAGAAAAACATTACCCGTAGAAATTTTCTGGGCACTGGTCTGGCTGCCGCCGCTTCTGTAACTGCCATAAATACATTGGGTTCTGAAAATGTTCTCAAACAGGTTCCGGTAAAAAAGAACGATGAACATCCTTTTAATGAGCGAACCTATAGTGCAATGCCAACCCGCTCGTTTGGGAAAACCGGCTACAAAGTTGGAATCTTAAGTCTGGGTGGCCAGGCAACCATCGAGATGAAAGGAACCGAAGCCGAATCGGAGAGAATAATTAACCGCGCCATCGATCTGGGTGTAAATTACATCGACACTGCCGCATCATACGGAGGAGGGATCAGTCAATTAAATATTGGACGAGTGATGAAAAACAGACGCAGTGAAGTCTGGCTTTCCAGCAAAACACATGACCGAAAGTTTGATGGTTCGATGCGCCTGCTCGAAGAAAGTTTGAAAAACCTGCAAACCGATCACCTCGACACCTGGCAACTGCACAATGTTCAGACAATGGAACAACTGGATCAGATTTTTGCTGCTGACGGCGCAATAAAAGCCTTGGAAAAAGCGAAGACTGAAGGTATGATTCGAAACATCGGCATTACCGGGCATTTCGAACCACTCGTACTTCTGGAAGCGATCAAAAGGTATCCGTTTGACTCAATCCTGCTTGCTGTTAATGCTGCTGACATTCACTACCTCAGTTTTATAAATTACCTTCTGCCTGAAGCGCAGAAACAGGGAATTGCCATTATTGGGATGAAAGTTGCAACACGCGGACGGATGATTTCAACATGGACCCCTCCGCCACTTGAAGAACAGCCGGAACGATTGCGTACACCAAAACCCGGTACTATTACCATCAAAGAAGCGCTGACTTACAATATGAGCTTGCCGGTAAGCACAACAATTATTGGGGTTGACAATGTCGCCCAAATTGAAGAAGATGTAAAAATCGCCTCCGAATTTTCTCCTCTTTGTGCAGCTGAAATGCAGGAAATTGAATTCAAAACTTTGCCAATTGTTCGTCAGGGATTGTATTTCCGGAGATGGGATCTGGGTGCATAAAAAATATAAAAACTATGATAAAAAGAATCATCATTGTGGGATTATTTCTAATCTCACTTCAGACAACTTTTTCACAAGATCAAAAAATTAATGTTGTAGTTATCGGCGCTCATCCTGATGATTGCGATCTGGATGCCGGCGGGACAGCTATTCTGTTTGCAAAGATGGGACATCGTGTTTTGTTTGTTTCAGCGACCAATGGCGATGCCGGACATTTTAATAAGGGCGGCGAAGTGCTGGCAAAAATCAGAAAATCAGAAGCAGCAGAAGCCGGCAAACGTTTTGGAATTACCTACAAAGTACTCGACAATCATGATGGTTTGCTGATGCCAGATTTAAAACTTCGGTTGGAACTTATCCGGCTAATCAGGGAATGGAATGCCGATGTGGTAATTGGACACCGGCCTTATGACTACCATCCTGATCACCGGAATACAGCCATTGCCATACAGGACGCTGCTTATCTGGTCATTGTACCGAACATCGCTCCTGAAACGCCAGCGCTAAAAAAAAATCCGGTTTTTCTTTATACCGAAGATCGGTTTCAGCAGCCGAATCCTTTTAGACCTGATATTGTCGTGGATATTTCAGAAGTTTTTGAACAGAAAATATATGCTTTGGCGGCACACGAGTCTCAATTTTTCGAATGGCTGCCCTGGACTTCTGGCCAACTGGCAAGTGTTCCGGAAACTGAAGCCGACCGTATTATATGGCTGGCTGAAAAAAGAAAAGGAAGTCTCTCAAAAGAGATGAAGGCCGGATTAATCAAATGGTACGGAGAAAAAGGAAATCAGGCAAAATACGCCGAAGCCTTTGAAATTTGCGAATATGGCAGCTATCCAAATGACGAAGAAATCAGGAGGATATTCCCAATGTTGGTGAAAAACTGAATGCACTAAAGAAATGACCTTCACTGACTCTTTCTTTCTGCCAACTGCGACTGAACACTGTTTACTTCTTGGTTCGTTCAATTTCTTTTAAGTTGTCCATCTTTTTCTTGAGAAGGAAGCCTTTGATGTCCTCCAAATGTTCCTTCACCTGTTTGTTGCCGAATTCATACACTTTGGTTGCCAGTCCGTCGAGAAAATCGCGGTCGTGCGAAACAAGGATAATCGTTCCGTCGAAATCCTGCAAAGCGCTTTTCAGGATGTCTTTGGTACGCATGTCGAGGTGATTGGTCGGTTCATCTAAAATCAGCAGGTTTACCGGTTCGAGCAGCAGTTTCACCATTGCCAGCCGGGTACGTTCTCCTCCTGAAAGCACTTTCACTTTTTTGGAAATATTGTCGCCACCGAACATGAATGCCCCGAGAAGGTCTTTTATTTTGGTGCGGATATCGCCCACCGCCACATCGTCGATGGTCTGGAAAACAGTCAGTTCCTCATTCAGGAGTGAAGCCTGATTTTGTGCAAAATACCCAATCATGGTATTGTGACCAAGCGCCATTTTGCCTTCGTAATCAATTTCATTCATAATGGCTTTTACGAGCGTCGATTTTCCTTCGCCGTTTTTGCCCACAAAAGCAATTTTTTCGCCCCTTTCAATCGTCAGCGAAGCATTGGCAAAAACAAGGTGATCGCCATAACTTTTGCTCAAGTCTTCCACAATTACAGGGTAATTTCCTGAACGTGGCGATGGCGGAAATTTCAGGCGCAATGCTGAAGAATCAACTTCGTCCACTTCAACAATTTCAAGCTTTTCGAGCATTTTTACCCGTGAACCAACCTGAAGTGTTTTGGAATAAGTTCCCTTGAAACGATCAATGAACTCAGTTGTTTCAGCAATGAATTTTTGCTGCTCATCGAAAGCTTTTTGTTGCTGTTCACGGCGTTCGCGTCGCAATTCAAGGTAATGCGAGTAGTTAACTTTATAGTCGTAAATACGCCCCATCGTAACTTCGACGGTGCGTGTGGTAATGTTGTCGATAAATGCCCGGTCGTGCGAAATTACAATTACTGCTTTGGCACTGTTTATCAGGAATTCTTCCAGCCACTGAATCGATTCGATGTCCATGTGATTGGTCGGCTCATCCAGCAAAATCAGGTCAGGTTTTTGCAAAAGGATTTTGGCCAGTTCAATGCGCATCCGCCATCCGCCGCTGAATTCGCTGGTCGGGCGGGTAAAATCTTCGCGCAGGAAACCCAATCCAAGCAAAATCTTTTCCACTTCAGCATCGTAATTGATCTCTTCAATCGAATAATATTTTTCGCTTAAAGTAGAAACCCGTTCAATCAAATCAGAGTAATAATCTGATTCATAGTCGGTACGGGTGGTCAATTCATCGTTCATGGCAGAAATTTCGCGCTCCATTTCTTTAATGCGCGAAAAAGCCTGCGCAGCTTCGTCAAAAACAGAACGGTTGTCTTCGGTTAATAAATGCTGTGGTAAATAAGCAATCACCGCATCTTTAGGCGCCGAAACCCTTCCTTTGTTGGGAGTTCTTTCCCCTGCAATCACTTTCAGAAGCGTTGATTTTCCTGCCCCGTTTTTCCCCATCAATGCAATGCGGTCCTTTTCGTTGATCACAAATGAGATATCCGAAAAAAGGGCCGATCCGCCAAACTCCACTGTTAGTCCATCAACTGAAATCATTCTATCCTGTTTTTTTGAAGGCGCAAAGATATACGTTTTGCCGGAAGAAAATTAAACCGCTGTTTTATCGTTTCATCATCTTTGTGAATGTCGGCCTCGTTGTTTACATTTACCCAAAATATTAATTTCTGAAAATTTATACCCATTATGAAACGGATTATAACATTGTCAATTATTCTTTGTGCTCTTGCAGCAGGCAGTTTTGCCCAGAAAACGGTTGGTTTAGACAATTGGTTCAACCACGAAACCAATGCAAAAACTGGCAAAATTTACCATTACACCTGGGATGACAGCGCCATGAGCGGATTTTCGCAACTTGGCGATTTGTTTGTAAACCGCGGCGCCAAATTAAAAACCATTGCTAGCAAACCCAACAGCAAGTCGATGAAAGGGGTTGATGTTTACATCATTGTTGATCCGGATACCACCAAAGAAAACCCAAATCCAAATTATGTGGATGCCGCCGATTTTAAATTCCTGAAAAAATGGGTAAAAAAGGGTGGCGTTCTGTTGCTGATGGCCAACGACGGCCCTAACTGCGAATTCACTCATTTCAATAAACTGGCCGAAGTGTTTGGGTTCAGGTTTCAAACACAAACGCTGAATCCGGTAATTAACCGCGATTGGGAGATGGGCGCCGAAACCAACCTGCCCGAACATCCGCTGTTTTCAGGAGTAAATAAAATTTACCTGAAAGAAGTTGGGCCGATCGTTTTGTCGAAAGATGCAAAATCGGTTTTGAAGGATGGTGACGGAAAATCGGTTTTTATTGCTGAGACCCAATTCGGTAAAGGTTATGTGATGGCTGTTGGCGATCCCTGGCTTTACAACGAATACATCGACCACTGGTTGTTGCCCGAAAGTTTCGACAACCTGAAAGCCGCGAATAATCTGGTGGATTTGCTGTTGAAAAAATCTAAATAAGCCATGAGCGCTATAGAAAAATTCATTGCTGAAATTCCAAAGGCAGAACTTCATTTGCATATCGAGGGAACTTTCGAGCCGGAATTGATGTTCGAAATTGCCCTTCGCAACAAGCTAAAGTTGAAATACAACTCGGTTGAGGAGTTGAAAGCTGCCTACAATTTCAACAACCTTCAGGAGTTTTTGGATATTTATTACAGCGGCGCCGATGTGCTGATTGAAGAACAGGATTTTTATGATCTGACCTGGGCGTACCTTCAAAAAATTCATTCGCAGAATGTTCTTCACACCGAAATTTTCTTCGATCCGCAAACACATGCCGTTCGTGGTGTTCCCTTTAGCAAGGTAATTTCGGGTATTCGCCGTGCGCTGGAAGATGGGCAAACAAAATTAGGTATCAGTTCAAAATTGATTCTGTCAATTCTCCGTCACCTCAGCGAAGAATCTGCCATTAAAACCCTGGAAGAAGCGCTCCAATATAAAAACTGGATTACTGCCATTGGTTTGGATTCTTCTGAAAAAGGACATCCGCCATCCAAATTTCAGCGCATTTTCGAGAAAGCCCTCGCAGAAGGGTTCCTGACGGTTGCTCATGCCGGAGAGGAAGGTCCACCCGAATATGTGTGGGAAGCCCTTGATTTACTTCATGTTTCGCGCATCGACCACGGAAACCGTTCACTTGAAGATCCCGAATTGGTCGCCGAACTGGCAAGAAGAAATATACCGCTGACCGTTTGTCCGCTCTCGAACCTGAAACTGAAAGTGGTGCGCGACATGACCAAACATCCGCTGACCGAAATGCTAGACAAAGGTTTGCTGGTGACTGTCAATTCTGACGATCCGGCTTATTTTGGCGGATATGTGAATGAAAATTATCTGGCGGTCGCAAATGCTTTAAATCTGACGAAGGAACAAATTGTCCAACTTGCTAAAAATTCTTTCTCCGCAAGCTTTCTGGAAGAAACAGAAAAACAAAGAATGATCGAAAAGGTAGAGAATTTCTCAAATCGATTGTAATACTCCCACAAGGCCACCAAGTTCACAAAGAAATATTAAAACCTTTGTGGCCTTTGTGGCTTTGTGAGATATATTTTTAGAAATTGATTATCTGAAAAATAAAACAAAAACTTATATTAGTAGGACAAAATCCTACAACTATGACAGAGAATGAATTAGCCAAAATTGCCGTTGACATTTGTTTTAAAATACATACAACCCTCGGACCCGGATTGTTGGAAAGTGTGTATGAAGCTGCCTTTGCCTATGAATTGAACAAAAGGGGAATTGTTTACACCCGCCAGCAGCCAGTCATTGTAGTTTATGAAGATGTGGTTCTTGATGTTGGGTTCAGGGCAGATATTATTATGGAGAAAAAACTGATCATTGAATTAAAATCAGTGGCTCATTTAGAAAGAGTTCATCACAAAACCGTTCTTACATACATGAAACTTGCCGGAATAAAGTTGGCTCTTCTGGTTAATTTCAACGTTGATTTGATAAAGGATGGAATACACAGAAAAATATTGGGTGAATTATAGAATAAAAAACTCCCACAAGCCGCAAAGGTCACAAAGAGATATTAAAAACTTTGTGGCCTTTGTGTCATTGTGGGAATCACTGCATGTAAATGGAAGCCAGAAAGTCGATTTTAGCGATTGAGTTTTCAGCATTAAATTCAGGATCGGCTTCACTTTCCACAACGGCAAACTGATCAATCAAAGTTTGCTGCTCATCAGCACTAAACATCTGATCTGCCATGCGGAACAGAATGTTGTTTTCGAGATGAACGTGTGTATGCAAATCATCTTCAAACTCTTCCAGAAGTTTAAAAGCCACACGGTAAGTGTTGCAGGCATCTTCAGGAAGCGCATATCCGTTGGTAATCTCATTGATTTTATCCATCGCACCACCAGCAAATTCATGTTCTTCGCTCATGCGCGAAATTTCACTCACGATTGTAGCTTTTGTTTCTGAAGCATTGCTTTTCATCACCTCTTTGATGGCCGGGAAAAGAACTTCCTCTTCCTGTTTCAGGTGTTGTCTCAATTCGCTGTTTATTTCTGAAAAGAGTGAAGCCACTTCCAATAACTCCGGATGGTTCTCGCCATGTGCATCGGCAATTTTCTTTGTATAAAACACCAGCTCAGGAAGGGTTTTCAATACATATTTATGATGCGTGTTCATAATATAGTCGGCCAGGAAACCCAGTTCCCAATTATTAAAATCCTGATGTTGTCCGGGTGAACTTAGCTCCAGTTCTTTTAATTCAATGGTCAACTTTTCCGCATCAAGGTTTTTTTCACTGCAGGCCAGTTCTATCGATTTGTTTCCTCCGCAACAAAAATCGATTCCTGCCTGTTTAAAAATGGCGGCGGCACGATAGTCGTCTGCCACTATTTGACCAATGGTCCTTAATTCACTTTTTTCGGTTGTCATACTATTTCGTATTAATTATTTCGATACAAAAGTACGAATATATTTTAATGGACAATATTGTCCATTAAAAAATTTAATTAAAGTAAGGGTGGCGGATTTATTTTTGATGAATCGAAACCGGAAATTACCTTTTAGTTGCACTTGTATCTTTTCAGAATTTTCTCCAACTTAAACCCCTGAACTATTTAACCTGAAAAAACCTGAAAACTATGACTAAACTAACCACTTTCCTTATTGTATTCATCTCCATTTTCTTCCTGAATACAACATTTTCGCAAACCCTTACCAAAAATGAACTGCCTGTCAGGGGATTTTGCATTGCAGCTCCCGGTGCAGACAGGCTCAATGATTTTGTAAAATTCATTGATGATGAATTGGCATCAAGAAAAGTAAATACGCTGATTTTGCGGGTCGATTACAATTATCAGTACGAAAGCCATCCTGAATTGCGCAATAAGTCGGCTCTCTCGAAAGCTGATGTAAAAAAACTGGTCGATGTTTGCCGCAAAAATCAGATTCAGATTATTCCGCAGGTAAATCTGCTTGGCCATCAATCGTGGGCCGGTAAAAATGAGAATCTACTCGAAGTTTATCCGCAATTCGACGAAACGCCGCATGTAAAAATGCCCGAAAAATACGAATGGCCCAATGCCGACGGACTCTATTGCAAAAGTTACTGTCCGTTGCATCCCGAAGTGCACACCCTCGTTTTTGCATTGATGGATGAGATTTGCGATGCTTTCGAAACCAGTGCTTTCCACGCCGGAATGGACGAAGTTTTTTACATTGGCGACGACAAATGTCCGCGTTGTTCGGGCAAAGACAAAGCCGAATTGTTTGCCGGTGAATTGAACCTGATTCGCAACCATCTGTCGCTTAAAAACCGGAAACTGTGGATTTGGGGCGATCGCCTGATTGATGGTAAAACCACCGGAATAGGAATGTGGGAAGCCAGCATGAACAACACCCACCGCGCCATCGACCTGATTTACAAAGATGTGGTAATTTGCGACTGGCACTACGAACGCCCCGACCAGACCGCCGTTTATTTTGCCACCAAAGGTTTCAACGTAGTAACCTGTCCATGGCGAAATCCCGAAAATGCGGTAAAACAAACGCAGGATATGTTCCGGTTCAGAGCTTCGGTTACTCCTGAAATGAAAGACCGTTTTCAGGGAATGATGCAGACGGTATGGTCGGGCGCAGAACAGTTTATGGACGAATTTTATGGGCGCAAAACTGATGAGAAACAAGGAGTAAACACGTCGAGCAACTGCTTTAAGGCCATGTTCGCTGAAATTGAAAATCACAAATAACACCAAAAGCCTCATCCCCAACCCTTCTCCCAAGGAGAAGGGAGTTTTGCCTTGCAAATTCTGGAATTTTAGTCAGTTATTGAATATGAAAATGGTTAAAAAAAAATCTAATTCTGCCGATTCTTTAAGCCCCCTCTTTGGGAGGGGGTTTGGGGGAGGCTCTTCTTTCTCCCCTCCTTCGGAGAGCTTGTCCCGAAACTTCGGGAGGGTGGGGGAGGCTTTGAACCGTATTTTCTCCATCGATGTATTCCGGGCAATCACCATGTTGCTGATGATTTTTGTAAACGATTTCTGGTCGTTAACAGGTATTCCAGACTGGCTCCAACATGCAGAAGCGAAACAGGATTTTCTGGGCTTTTCCGATATTATATTCCCTTGCTTCCTTTTTATCGTCGGAATGTCGATTCCTTATGCCATCCGCAACCGGATTGGAAAAGGAGAAACGAATCTGAAGATTTTAACACATATCCTTATCCGGTCGCTGGCTTTGCTGGTGATGGGACTTTTCACCGTCAATATTTCTGATCTGAATGTGGAGGTTTCGGGCTTGAGCCGTCAGTGGTTTCAAATACTGATGGTCGCAGGATTTTTCCTGATCTGGAATGTGTATCCGAAATCAAACGACAGGAAAAAATACCTTTTCGCCGGAATGCAACTCGCCGGAATCGCACTTTTAATTACACTTTTCCTCGTTTTCAAAGGTGGCGAAGATGGCTCGGCAAACATGACCCCGCAGTGGTGGGGAATTCTGGGACTCATTGGCTGGACATATCTGATTTCGGCGCCCATTTACCTTTTCGTACGAAAATCAACCGTGCTGATACTTGGTGCGTGGCTGCTATTTACTTTGCTGAACATTGCCGATCATGCCGGTTGGCTGAAAACTCCCATTCCCGGAGGTGGCGCATTTCAGGGTTTTGCTTTTGCCGGAATTGCAGCCAGTCTCCTGCTCGACCGTGCCACCGATCCCGAAAAGCGAAAAAAGCTACCTCTATTTTATATCGGAACCGGAATTCTGCTGCTGGTTGGCGGACTGGTTTTGCGTAACTTTTTCATCTTCTCGAAAATTCAGGCAACCCCAAGCTGGGTGTTTTTGTGCAATGCCATTGCGTTCGGATTTTTTGCCCTGATTTATTTTGTGGTCGATCTGAAAGGAAAAGCCAGTTGGTTCAACCTGATAAAACCTGCCGGAACCAGTACCCTCACCTGTTACCTCATTCCGTATGTTTATTACAGTTTGGCAACTTATGCATTTACGCTGCCCATCTTCCTGAAAACCGGTATCATTGGGCTCGGTAAATCAATGGTTTATGCACTGATAATTATCGGCATCACTGCTCTGTTGGGTAAGGTTAATGTGAAGTTGAAGATTTAGGGGATTGGGAAATAAACAACCGTAAAGATTGGTTTAATCAATCTTTATGCTCTTTTGATATAAAATCTCCGGGTCAAAATCAGCTTCATTTTCCCATTCAATTGAATCGAAACTTGTTTTTACCGTTCTAAATAATCTTAAATCCTTAAGCTCCTGAAATATTCCAAAATCAAGATAAGGTTTCATATCAAATTCTCTTTTTTCTCCATTTTCAAAGGTCAGGAGTAAGAGGTAATTCTCCAGAGGTTTTACATCTTTTATTGAAAGGTACATTTTATGCTATTTTAAAGGGTCAATTTGAAATGGTATTACATAAGATTGTAACATACTTTTAAAACCAGCACCATAAGCTGATAGTTATTCAGAAAAACATATTTGCTCTTTTTTCGATGTTTTTATCTTGCTGTTTAATATTTATTATTCAACAAATTAAGTGCAATTTTGATCAGCTAAAAAGCTTTTTTTGTAGTCCGATTTTTTTGATTCAAAGGTGCGCAACCTTTTTTTTGATTGACACGTCTATGAAGATATCAACGTTCAAAAAAACTGATCTTATGAGAAAACTTTTACTTATCGCATTGTTGTTATCGGGAATGATGGCCAGCGCACAGACCAGTATTACAGATGGAAATTGCAAAGCGGCATTCAAATATGCAGTAAACGACAAAGTAATGTCGATTTTACCTGCAACAGCCATCGACTTTTTCGATCGTTCCGAGGGAAATGTAGCGTTTTGGTTTTGGGATTTTGGCGATGGTAATACCAGTACCGAACAAAATCCGACGTTTGTGTTTAACCACCCTTTAGCAGGGCCAACTGTAAAATTCAGTCCATACCGTACTGTCAGCTTAACGGTTCTGACTTCGGACACGTGCAAAAGCTTTTACTCCGAAATCATCAATATCATGGATGGAACGACTTCCGTGCAACCATCGTGTAAAGCTGGTTTCAAGTATTATCAAACTGCTTATGATTCGATTGCAGGAACCGCTTCGTTTCAGTTGACCAACCTCTCGGAAGGCGAATCGTTGCAATATTCGTGGCAATTCGATGATGGTAAAATAAGCACCGAAAAAGAGCCAATCGTAACTTTCGATCTCACCCAACGCGAGCGAAAAGTTTGCCTTACGGTTACAGGACCCGACAATTGCACCGATACATACTGTGACGCAGTTTATCTCATCAATCCTGATCAACCTGTTGATCCTGCCGATCCAAAACCTGCTGATTGCGAAGCGACTTTCGGATATTCGGTCAATTACGATGTAAAAACTTTTGCTCCGGCACTGGTATTGGATTTTTATTCAAAAGCATGGCCCGAACCAACCGGATGGCACTGGGATTTTGGTGATGGAAATACAAGCGAAGAAGCCAATCCGACCCATATTTTCAATTATCCGATTGTAGAAGACAGTATTCTTGGAGATCCAAATCCTTTCAGGAATGTGTGTTTGACGGTGAAAACAGCTACCGGTTGTGTTGCGACCTGGTGCGAAACCATTGATATTTATGTTGCCGAAGTAAAACCCGATACAACATACGTTACCGAACCCGCCAACATTTATACAATGCGCTACGAATCAAGCTTTCCAATTTATATGTCGTCGTGCGCAGGTTGGGCAAAAGCCCAGGTTTACATGAACGATTCATTGGTCAAAGCCGACCAATACGTTTGGTCAACCGGTGCCGAAGGTCAGGAAGTAAAAGGCCTGTGCCCAACTCAAATGTACACGGTAAAAGCGGTAACTCCTGATGGTACTTATGTTTCAGGAACCTTCGTATTCAATTCGGACGGCACGGTGACCGAAGCCCCGTATAACTGGTGGGTTACCGGAACAAGAGACAATCCGTTCATTCTGTTCGACATGGACAACAGAGACTTAACCGTTGAATGGCACCTCTGCGACGGAACGATTGTGAAAAACGACAGTGTTGCGCTCAATTTAATCAACTGCGGAACCAGCGAATCGAATATGATTCTGAAAGATGTAGCCGGAAATGTGGTGTATTCCGAAATAATTTCGCTGAAAACAATGGCTACGGGAGTCAAACCCGATCACGCCGCAGCATCAGTAAAACTGTATCCCAACCCTGTAAAAGATGTGTTAAATGTTCATTACTCCGGAAGCCGGTTGAACGAAATACAGCTGGAAATATGCGATATCGCCGGAAGAACAATTTCATCGCAAAGCTTCTTCAATGTAGAATCAGGTCAACAGATCAGCCTGAATGTGAATTCACTCCGGCAGGGGATTTACTTCTGTAAGATTTTATCCGGAAAGCAAATCATTCGAATAGAAAAGTTCAGTAAATAAATATTAAAAATGCGGAGGTTGAAGCTTCCGCATTTTTTTTGTCCGCATGTTCAATAACAATTCTAAATTGTAACATCGGTTACACTTTGTTAATTCCAATAACCCTACCTTTATCCTGCAAACTAAAAATCAGGTGGTTTCACTTTTTTAGAACCAGATTTTGCCTGAAATAACATTGAAGTGCAGACTTATGAAACTTATTTTTAAACTACTTCCGCCAAAAGAATGGAGATTTCCTGTCCTGATGATGGCAGGAATTTTTGCCGGACTTTTCTTTTTTCTGATTTACATCAGCAAAGCACATTCTTATCTCTCTGATGACTCAGAAACCTGCGTTAATTGTCACATCATGGCCCCTCAGTATGCAACATGGTCGCACGGTTCGCACCGCCGGCATGCCAATTGCAACGATTGTCATGTGCCCCACAACAATGTTTTCAACAAGTATTTTTTCAAGGCGAAAGACGGAATGCGTCATGCTTCCATGTTTGCCCTTCGGCTCGAACCTCAGGTAATTTTCATTCACAAAGCCGGGCAGGAAGTAGTTCATCAAAACTGTATCCGATGTCATTCAGAGTTATTGCTCGATCCGAAGTTGGTTTCTTCAGTCGAAAATCAGAAAGTACACGCTACCGACCGTGTTTGCTGGGAATGTCACCGGGAAGTTCCGCATGGCCGTGTAAACAGCTTAAGCAGCACGCCAAATGCAAGGGTTCCGCTGCCGGAAAGCCCGGTTCCTGCATGGCTCAAAAAATATCTTTCAGAATAAATTTACATAAAATATAAAAACATGAAACCTGTATCACAACTTATCGAGAATCGTCCGTGGATGGCCTGGCTCATCTTTTTTGTAACCATTGTCGTAGTTTTTCTTATTGGTTTACTGGCCTCATCGGTCATTGAACGTAGGGCTGAAGCTGTTTTTGTGAATGTTCCAAGAACAGTCGTCTCGCAGTTTGAACCCCGGAATGAAGTTTGGGGAGAAAACTACCCGCGCGAATATCAGTCGTATTACCAAACTTCAGATACTGCTTTTGCCAGTAAATACAACGGAAGCCGGATGATCGACATGCTCGAAGTTGATCCGCGGATGGTAGTTCTTTGGGCGGGTTACGGATTTTCAAGAGATTACAGCCAGGGACGCGGACACTTTTATGCTGTGGAAGACATCCGAAATACCTTGCGTACCGGCGGCCCAACCGATGAAACGGATGGCCCTCAGCCCTCAACGTGCTGGACTTGTAAAAGCCCAGATGTTCCGCGAATGATGCAGGAGGAAGGTGTTGAAGAATTCTATAAAGGAAAATGGTCGCGTTTGGGAGCCGAGGTAGTCAACCCGATTGGCTGCGCCGACTGCCACGATTCGAAAACCATGAACCTGCACATTTCACGTCCGGGATTGATTGAAGCTTTTGCCCGTCAGGGAAAAGACATCACCAAAGCTTCGCACCAGGAAATGCGATCATTGGTTTGTGCACAATGCCATGTGGAATATTATTTCGACAAAAACAAAGTGGAAGGTGCCAACTACCTGACTTTTCCATGGGACAAAGGCATGAGCGCCGAAGCGATTGAACAATACTACGATGAAATTGGATTCTCAGACTGGACACATTCACTGAGCAAAGCGCCGATGCTGAAAGCCCAGCACCCCGAGTATGAAACTCATTCGATGGGAATTCATGCTGAGCGCGGTGTTTCGTGTGCCGATTGTCACATGCCATACAAAAGCGAAGGCGGACAGAAATTTACCGATCACCACATTCAATCGCCGCTTAATAACGTAGCCAATTCGTGTCAGGTTTGTCACCGCGAAGAAACAGCCAAGTTGATCCAGAGCGTGTACGACCGTCAGGATAAAATAATTGAAAACCGCGATAAGCTTGAAGAACACCTGGTTCATGCACATGTTGAAGCCAAAAAAGCCTGGGATCTGGGAGCCACCGATGCCGAAATGAAAGACATCCTTCAGGGAATCCGTCATGCACAATGGCGCTGGGATTTTGCTGCTGCCAGTCATGGTGGCTCATTCCACGCACCAATCGAAATTGGACGGATTATCTCGACCGGGATTGCCATTACCGGCGAAACTCGTGTCAAACTTGCCCGATTGCTTGCCAGCAAAGGATTTAATCAGGAAGTACCTTATCCCGATATTTCCACCAAAGCCAAAGCACAGGAATTTATCGGACTTGATATGAAAAAGTTGAGGGAAGAGAAACAAACATTCAAGCAAAACCTTTTGCCAAAATGGATTGAAGCAGCCGAAAAACGCGAAGCTGGTTATGGCAAAAAAGTAGAAATGTAAGGTTGGGTTGATCATGAGCTGATAAACATGAATTTTGCTTTGCAATAATAACCACATAGGCACATAGTTCACATAGAAAAATAAAATCTATGTTTTCTATGTGCCTATGTGGTTTAAAACTTTAAACACATGAAAAAATCATTTTACATATCAATTTTCTGTCTTTTTCTGGGCACTCAGGCGAAAGCACAGTTCAGCCTTTCCGGCGAATTCAGGCTCCGCACCGAATACAGCCACGGATATTCATCACTAGCTGCCGAAGACCAGAAAGCATCGTTGTTCACTTCGCAGCGTACCCGACTGAACTTCGATTACAAAATGGATTTGCTGAAAGTTGGTCTGGTACTTCAGGACGTTCGCACATGGGGCAGTCAGAAACAGTTGGTTGACAATCAGGATTTCGCAACTTCGGTTCATCAGGCATGGGCGGAAATGAATTTATCCAAAAGTCTGTCTTTGAAAGTTGGTCGTCAGGAACTGAATTACGATGACCAGCGCATTTTAGGTAGTGTCGGCTGGTTCCAACAAGGACGGTCACACGATGTTGCGCTGTTTAAATACGCTAAAAAGGTGAATTTCCATTTCGGCATTGCACATCATGAAAATACAAATAGAAAAGACAATTTATACGATGGTCCCGATGCCTACAAAGACCTTCAATTTCTGTGGATCAACAGGAAGACGGAAAAACTGAGTTGGAGCCTGTTGTTTCTGAACAATGGAAAACCTGTAACTGAGGGAACCGAACAAAAAACTAAATACAGCCAGACTTTCGGCACGCACCTTGAAATTCCGATGGAAAAACTGGCTTTCTCGGGTAATTTGTATTTTCAGACCGGAGAAGATGGCGCACGCAAATCGTTAAATGCATACAATTTAATGGCTGAAGCAACGTACAAATCGTCTGAAAAAATGCAATGGCAACTTGGTTACGAAATGCTCTCGGGAACTGATTATAACATTGAAGAAAAGAATGCATCTTTTAGCCCGCTTTACGGAACCAACCATAAATTCAACGGGTTCATGGATTATTTCTACGTGGGCAATCACCTCAGCAGCGTTGGATTAGCCGATGCATACGTCAAATTCGCAACCAGCAAAAATAAAACGACCTTCAACGCTGATCTGCATTTTTTTGCCAGTACAGCCAAAATTTCGGAAACTGCCGATAATTATCTGGGTACTGAAATTGATTTGAGTTTAACCCAAACAATCAATCCGGCAGCAAAAATCACTTTTGGTTATTCACAAATGTTTGGCAGCGAAAGTCTGGAGATTCTGAAAGGCGGATCAAGAGGGACAACCAACAATTGGGCGTACATCATGATTGCAGTTACTCCGAAGTTTATACCGTAAAGCTACTTCTGCTGGGTAGTTTTCAGGTATTTCTGAATTGCGGTGTCGAGCAGGTTTTCTTTTGTGAGAATTAACTCAACAAATTCACGGAAAGCGCCTTCCCCGCCTTTTTTGGTGAGCCTTATTTTAGCATATTTTTCCATATAGCTGGGCGCATTGGCCGGAACGGCGCTAAATCCAACCGATTTCAACAGCATGGCATCATTTAAATCGTCGCCAATGTATGCTACTTCCTGAAGTGAAATTTGCAATTCAGCGCAAAGCTTTTCGGCAGTTTCAAGTTTGTTTTTCACTCCGATAAATAAGTGATTGATCTTCAGTTTCTCGGCGCGCCGCCATACGATTTTGGTATTTTCTCCGGTGATAATTCCAAGCGGAATATCAAGCAATTGCAGAAAAACAACTCCCGCACTGTCTGTTGTATTAAATTTTTTCAATTCGTTTCCGGTTTGGTCATAGTACATTCCGCCATCTGTCCAAACACCGTCAATATCAGTCAATACCAGTTTTATCTTCATCTATATAATTTACTATTTGACAATTTACTATTTACCATTGAAAAAAATCAATGTCTAAAATTTGTATTTCCGAGTCTTCCCGATTTTCCCGGGAGGAGATTTAGAGGGAGCCTTGGGTTTCAAGCAATTCCGGGTATATGATTTCATTTGCCTGAATAGTTGCTAAAGCCCTTTTTCCGACTATTTTATCTTTCTCAACCCATTTATAACCGTCTCCCGGACTGAGAAGATGCAGATCGCTTTCGGCAATGATTTCACCGGCAGCAATTGTACGCAAGGAGGCGATGGAACGTTCGAGTTTTATGCGGGTTGCCTCCACTTTATCGCTGATGAAAATTCCGTAATTGCCTATGGCATATTCGGTATTGCGAATGTCGCGCACCATACGCCAGATTCCTTCAGGTTCAAGCGATCCGCGGTGATCGGTGCCTTTCATGTTGCGATCGAGCGTGATGTGTTTTTCGATGATTTCGGCGCCCATTCCAACTGCAACTGCTGGCATCAAAATCCCAATGGAATGATCGGAATAACCGATTGTATATTGAGAAAATTGTTCTTTCAAATATTTAATAGTCAACAAATTGATATTTTGATATTCGGAAGGATACTGCGATAAGCAATGCAAAATACTGATGTTTGAATGGTATTTTGTGATGATTTCGAGTGCATCGTCCAGCTCCTTTTTGCCGGTCATGCCTGTTGAAAGTATGATCGGGATTTTAGTTTCGGCCATCGCGTCCAGCAAGGGAAGGTTGGTCACGTCGCGTGAAGCAACTTTTAGCCGATCGGGCGTAAAAAGACACAACATCGACAAACAACCTTTTGCGCAAAGGGTTTCAACAAATTCCAGTCCTTTCGATTTGGCATACCTGAATACTTCAAAATGCTGCTCGTCGTTCAGTTCCAGAAACGCGCGGTGCTCTCCGTAAGTTTTTCCGAAGGAATTGGGATTATCGTATGGCCGGTGCATTTCTGATGCTGAAAGTTCCTCTTTCAAATCACGACGGGTCATTTTAACCGCATTCATAGGACGCAGTTCCTGGCCAAACAGCCTGTCGATTACCGGTTCGGTAACTACATCGATCAGCTTTTTGGCAATTTCCACTTCGCCATTGTGGTTCTGTCCGATTTCGCCAATGATATAGGTTGAATTTGCCATTTTAGATATTTACTATTGTTTTATTTACAATTTACTATTTGAAGCTTTGCAAACAGGATGACTTCAATGGTAATGGTGCATCTTATTTTTGATTTTTTTCAATCTCCTTTTTCATGACTTCCAACACTTCGGGGTGGCTGTCGAGGCATTCAATGATTTCACGAATGGCAAAATTAGGGTTTTCCTTGCTGATTGCGGCAAATATTTTTTGCTGAATTTCGAAATCTTCCGGAGTATCCAGCGTCATCCGGATATCGGTGCGCATAAAAACTATGGGATCAGCCGGAATAAACCGGACATTGAACAGCATTGGATTGCCGTAAATAAAATTGGTGACATGCTCGCGGTACAACTTTTCGGATGTCAATAGCAGCGCTTTTTTGAGGGCATCGACCCTGACGGCTTCAGCCCAAAATCCAAAATGGGTGAGGATGGAAGGCTTATCTCCGGCCAACTGAAAACCAAGATAATCTGTGTCAGACTGGCTGAATTCATTGATTAATAGTTTCAATCCGGCCAAATCCAGAAACGGATTATCGGCACAAACCCGGATGATCTTGTTGAATCCAAATTGCTGAGCTGCCTGAATAAAACGGTCGAGCACATCGTTTTCCGAACCTCTGAAAACCGGAACCTGATGTTTTTCAGCCAGGGCGCAAATCCGGTCATCTGAAGGATTGACGGTTGTCGCCAGTACCACTGGAACACCAACTTTTTTTACTTTCTCAAGTAGCAAATCCAAAATGGTTTGCTCCTGAAAAAATGGCTGGATTACTTTCTCCGGCATTCTGGTGGAGCCGGTTCGTGCTTGTATGATGATTCCTAATTGGGTCATTTTCTCTTTATTTTAGCCAACGCATTTTGGGTGATATAGTATTTGCCAGTTTTAAACTCCTCGTTAATAACCTTTTCCAATGCTCTCCGCAAGTTTTATTTCGTGCGGTATTCAAATTTAGTTTTTATCTCATTCATAAAATAACTTCCTATTGAACCTGCATTCAGTAGTCCGTTATACACTTCTTTCGGCACGCCAAGATACTGATAGATAGCACCATGCTGCAATTCGATTTCTAATATTTGTTTTTCAGCATCATATCCTACAGAAGCTATGTTTGATGAAGCAACGGGAGTTCTTTCAATGCCTGAACCATGTATTGAAGCAATGGTTTTCATCAATTGTTCACCCAGTTCGGAGGTGAAATATTGTTGAGCCCTACTAGTGAGTTTATCAGGTAGGGTAAGTTTTAGCCATCCTGCATCTATCAATGGCTTGATATGTTTTTGGAAGTTTTTCGTGTTTTTATATAAGCTAATTAACTCGAAAATTTCGTCTCTTGTTTTGGGTTCTGAGCAACATTCCAGAATCTGCTTTGCCTTCGGACTTATACTGTTTGTGATAGCTTCTCTGTCTCTGTCTCCAGTTTGGGAGACAGAGAGACTTAGATAAGGGTTAATCTCAATTAAGTTTTTGAATATAAATTGTTTATCTATGTCTCCACTAAGTTCCTCCTCAGAGCCTAAGATGGTTTTTACCAGCGGATGAACAGGCAGCGTGCACAGAAAATAGTTTCTGTCATCATCCGTCTCAAATACTGGTGGAGGCGAACCATTCTCCTCAAGGCTTCTGTAAACAATAGGTAATCCGGTTCCTCTGCCTTCGGTTAATTTCAGTTCTTTTAAAAAACTACCTAACTTTCGGTTTCTGTATTCTCTTGCAACAACCCTTTCCATTTTAAGCATTTTTTTGTCAATAGGAGGCATTGGCCCGGGGAAGCTCAATATTTCAATTTTATCGGGATGAACCTGTATTTCTACCGGATTCTCACGTTCGTAACTTTTGTGATAAACAGCATTCACCAGAGCCTCTTCAATTGCCTGGTAGGGATAGTTAAAGTATCTTACCGCTTCTGCTTGATTGGGGACTTTTGAAACGTACTCTTGAAAAATATTGGATTTAATAAAACTCAGAGCATCTCTGAGTTGTTTAACAATTGAGCCTGTGAAAATCTTTTCAGAATAATCTTTACCAACTTTCCCTTTGTGAACTACTATTTCGATTTTCGCACCAGCAAAGAATTTGTCAGGATTTTCATTAAACATTAACAATCCGGCATTGGTGGGTCTCAAATTTTCATCGGTACCTTTCGCGATTTTCATTTGTTTGCATAAATCAGAAAAAGATATTTTTGTGCTTTCATCATACAAAGAACTCATTACCTCTTTAAGATGTTCCTGAATCAAATGCAAACTTAAATCGTTAAGTTTTGAGTGTTGATTTATTCTATCATCAAAGGGTATGCGGGCAGTAAGTTCCAGTAATCTTCTTTCGTCATCTGAACTTTCTTTCACTTTAATCGTCATTGATCCACGTTTAATGTACCAAGCCTTTTCAGTTTTCTTATCACTTAGGCTAATCGGTGCTTTGTATGGACGATTATCACCAGCCGGAGCCCAGATAATTAATATGTGTTTTCCGTTTATAGCATAAGGTTGTGAAACAGGCACATAACTTGGTGAAATTTTAGACGTCAATTCAATTAATTTCTTCTGAAATGAATCCATTTGTTCGGGATTTAGTCCCAAAGGCGGAAGTTTGGCTATTCCATTTTCTTCTTCTACCCCAACAATGATGTACCCGCCATCCCAATTATTAATATCATTGGCAAAAGCACATAGGGAATGAATAATGTCTTCCGGATTCCATCCTTTTTTCAATTCAATACGATCCCATTCAATGGTATTGCCATGCAGCAATTCATTAATATTTATTGGTAAGGCCACTCTATGATATTTTATTTATTTGTCTGCCCATTAAATTTTGTTTATTTAATGATTCCTATATTTTTCAAAAACGTATTGACAATCTTACTCAGATCGTCCGAAATATTTAACCAATAGCTCAACCCGATAAACACCACGCTGATAGCCGAACAGCGGATGAATAAATCAATAATATAATGGTCGAACTCCGGGATGATTTTACCGATCGCAAAAGCCAGAACTCCGATTGCCAGACATTTTAGGTGGGTGATTCGAAACGGAAACAGTTTCATGTTCCAGTTGAGGTAGAAAACACGCATTGCAGATGCAAGCGCCATTGAGAACAGGGAGGCAAGTGCAGCGCCATTCATTCCCCAAAGCGGAATCAGTATCAGGTAAAAAATAACCACCAGGACTACCAGCACACCTTGTGAATAGGTTTGAATCTTGTATTTGTGCGAAGTACTGATGATCTGAACACTTACCCCGGTGGAGGCAACAATCAGATTCGACAATGAAATCAGGATAATTACCCATTCGCCGCCACTGTATTCAGGAGGCAAAATTTTGAAAATATTGTGAAGGTTGGTGACCATCAGGATAAACAGCAGCAACCCGGCAAAAAGCTGATTGATGCTGCTTTTGTAATAAATATCGTCGATTGTTTCCAGATCGTTGTCTTTCCATGCATCGGCAATAATGGTGGATGAAATTTTCCCGAGCGCCCGGTTGGGTATCAGTATAATGGAACCAAAGAAAAAGCTGATGGAATAAACTCCGGTCATTGAAAGATTGTAATATTCGTTCAGCAATATTTTATCGATGCTGGTCAGGGCAACGGAACTCAGCCCGCCAATAATTCCGTACAAAGCAAGGCTGATCATTTCCTTCCGGAGAGGCGGCTGAATAAATTGAAGGTTTGGTTTCAGGTTGAATTGTTTCCGGTAAACAAGCAAACCGGCCAGATAAACTGCCGGAAAACTCAGAATGACCACATAGCCAAAAACGTACTGAGAGAAGTCGATCAAGTGAAAGAAATAGGCGATCAGTAAAAAGAGGTTTCCTATGCGGTAAAGCAAATCGCTTAAGAATGTGCCGGTGGTGGCATCGAAAAGCATTTTGTTGTAGGTATCCAGAATCAGAAAAAACATCCGGAAGAAAATGAGCGGAACAAGGTACCAGATGTACTGCACCAAAAGTGGCGACTTTTCAATATTGCTCTCAACTATGCCCGGTTTCAGAATAAAAAAACTGACGAGCGCAACGGTAAAACCAATCATTCCGACAGCAACCGCAAGAAATACAAAACCATTGTTATTTTTATCCTTGTCTCTGAAATAGGAAAATAACCGTGCGGTTACGTTGGTAAATCCGAGTGTCGAAAACTGGGCATAAAGTGCAGAAACCGCTACCAGCACGCTAATGAGGCCGATTTGATCCTGCGACATTAGCTTGGGCATAATCAGTGCCGTGGTGAAAAATCCAACTACAACGCCCAGGTACGAGTAGGCCGAACCCCTGATTGTTTGCCTTTTAATTACGCCCATTTATTTTAGTAATTGACTTAAAAAGGTTTATTTTTGCTTCGCACGAAAATACGAATTAATAATATACTCCTGAAAATAATATGAATACAAAAGACCTTCTTCACAAATCAGGGCCGGTTATTCTGGCTATTGTTCTTTTTCTGGTGATCAGCGTAATTTATTTTTCACCTGTTTTGGAAGGAAAGAAGCTGCAAAGCTCTGACGGAACGCAGTTTAAAGGAATGGCCAAAGAAATTGTGGATTACCGGCATGCTACCGGCAAAGAAGCGCTTTGGTCGAACAACATGTTCTCCGGAATGCCGGCTTACCTGACTTCGACCTTGTATCCGGGCGAACTTTTTGCCAAAGTGCAAAAAGCCATCACCGCTATTTCGCAACCGGTAATGATCCTTACCTTCAGCTTTTTGTTTTTCTTCATATTGTGTATTCTGCTCGACATTGGCGTCTGGACAGCTTTTGCGGCCAGTCTGGCTTATGGTTTTATGACCTTCACTTTTGTGGTGATGGTGACCGGCCATTTGACCAAAGCACACGCACTTACTTATATGTCGCTCATTGTTGCCGGAATTTTATTCGCTTTCAGGAAAAATAAAATTGGCGGAAGCCTGATTGCCGCCCTGGGCCTGACGTGGATGTTAAGCGCCAACCATCTTCAAATGACTTATTATGTGGCTATTCTGGTGCTGATTCTCGGAGTCACCTATCTGATTTTTGCCATTAAAGAAAAAACCTTGCCCGATTTTGGAAAAACGGCTGTACTCTTAATTATTGCAGCGATTATTGCTGTGGGCGCCAACTATTCACGCTTATCGACGACCTACGAATACGGCAAATTTTCGATGCGCAGCCAATCGGAATTGAGCCTGAACGATGAAAACAAAACCAGCGGACTCGATCAGAATTACATTTTGGATTACAGCTACGATTTGGGTGAAGCTTTGACCGCTTTCATTCCGCGTTTTAAAGGCGGTGGCATGAGCGAATCATTGAGCACAAGTTCAGAAACTTACAAATTTCTGGCAGAATCGCAGGGTGCAGGTCCCGCAAAGAAAATGGTTGAAGGCGGAATGCCGATGTACTGGGGAAGTCAGCCCATTTCGGGAGCGCCGTTCTATTTTGGCGCTGTTTTGTGTTTCTTGTTTGTACTTGGTTTATTTGTGGTAAAAGGCAAAGACAAATGGTGGCTTCTGGCGGTATTCGTCATTTCGCTGCTTTTATCGCTCGGCAAAAACTTCTCAATTTTAACCAATCTCATGCTCGACTATTTCCCCGGATACAACAAATTCAGGGATGTAAAAAATATCATCGTCATTCAGCAATTTGCCATGGCTTTGCTCGGAGTGCTGGCAATTAAAGAAGTATATCAGCGCAAAATCAGCGATGCCGAATTTATGAAAGGCCTGAAATATGCTTTTGGAATCACCGGAGGCCTTGCCCTTATTTTTGCTGTTTTGCCCGGTATGGCTGGTAGTTTCTCCGGAAGTTCGGATGCTCAGTATTTGCAGGCCGGCTATCCGCAACAATTTATCGACGCTTTAATGGCCGATCGCGAAAGCGCCTTGCGCACAGATGCTTTCCGTACTTTTATATTTGTTGCATTGGCCGCTGCCGGTTTGTGGGCTTACTGGAACAAAAAAATTAAAGCCCAATATGCCATCGTTTTATGGGTTGCACTCATCATGATCGATATGTGGCCGGTAAACAAAAAGTATTTCAACAACGGACATTTCACCTCTAAAAAGGAAGTTGCAGTTCCTTTCAAGGAAGCAACAGTTGACAAGGAAATCAGGAAAGACAAAGATTTGTATTACAGGGTTCTAAACCTTCAGAATCCGTTTGCTGATGGCAGAACTCCTTATTTTCATAAATCGTTGGGTGGCTATCATGGCGCTAAAATGAAACGCTACAATGAATTGATTTCATACGGTATTACTCCTGAAATGCAAACCCTGATTGCCGGATTCAAACAACCTGAGCTGATTGATTCGGTGATGAACACACTGCCGGTAATCAACATGCTGAATACCAAATACTACATTTATGATCTGAACAGTCCGCCGCTTGCAAATTCGCACGCGCTGGGCAATGCATGGTTTGTGAAAGAAGTAAAAATGGTTGACAATGCCGATCAGGAAGTTATGTCGCTGAAAAACTTTGATCCAAAATCGACAGCGATCGTGAATAAACGCTTCGAAAACGAATTGGGCGGATTCAAAACGGCTTCAGGAGAAGGTGAAATTAAACTGATTGAATACAAACCCAATTACCTGAAATACGAGGCAAACGTTAGCAGTAGCGAACAATTGGCTGTTTTCTCTGAGATTTATTATCCAAAAGGATGGATTAGCCTGATTGATGGAAAAGAAACAGACCATTTTCAGGTAAATTTCGTTCTACGTGCAATGGTTATTCCGGCAGGCAAACACCAAATTGAATTTAAATTTGAACCACAATCCTATTTCATTGGAAATAAAGTTTCGCTGGCAAGTTCAATCTTGTTACTTTTGGCAATTGCAGGTTACCTGATTTATGTTTTCAAATTAAAAAATAAAGAATAATGGCAGTCAAAGTACAGCCTCAAAAGCTTAAAAAACGAATTTCGAGATCATACCTGACCTCAACCATCAGTATATCAATGGTTCTGTTCCTGATTGGGATACTGGGACTGGTGCTGCTGAATGCGGAACGACTTGCCAAATATGTACGCGAAAATATCGGCTTTACGCTGGTTTTAAACGATGCTGTTCAGGAGTCGGAAATAGATGGACTGATGAAAACATTATCAGCAACCGATTTTGTAAAATCAGTTGAATACATCGACAAGGAAACAGCTGCCGAAAGGTTGAAAGTTGAACTGGGCGAGGATTTTATGGGCTTCCTCGGATACAACCCATTGCTGTCGTCGATTGACGTGAAATTGCTTGCCGATTATGCCACTCCTGAAAAACTGGTTGTTCTGGAAAAGAAATTTATGGAATATCCGCAGGTGAAGGAGGTTTTGTTTCAGCGCGACATGGTCAATATTATCAATGAAAATGTGAAGAAAATCGGGATAATTCTGGTCTTTTTCTCAGGATTACTGTTGTTTATTTTCTCGGCGCTCATCAACAATACCATCCGGATTTCAATTTATTCGCAGCGGTTTATCATCAATACCATGTTGCTGGTTGGCGCTACCAACAGGTTTATCCGGAATCCGTTTGTAAAGAGAAGTGTTACTTACGGGATTGCCGGGGCATTGGCGGCCAATGTTCTTTTATTTATCCTGATGTTTACATATTCTCAGGAACTGAAGGGAATTGTTGATACGGAAGATTATAAAATATTCGCGGTGGTTTTTGTTGCAGACTTACTAATTGGCGTGCTCATTTCGTGGAGTTCGACTTATTTTGCTGTCAACAAATTCCTCCGGCTCAAATTTGATGAATTGTTTTATTAGTTTTTACGTTTCAACTTTTCGGCTAACTTTACACAAAATTTTGAACGAAATGGCAAAAAAATATTTTGAAAATATGGATGGTTTTGCATTGGGCAAAGAAAACCTGAAATTACTGGTTATCGGATTTGTTATCATCGTAGTTGGCTTTATTCTTATGACCGGCGGAAAAGCCAGTGACCCATCGGTTTTTAATCCTGAAATATTTAGTTTCCGAAGAATAACACTTGCGCCAATGGTCGTGCTTTTTGGTTTTATGTTCGAGATTTATGCCATCATGAAAAAGCCCAAATCAGAAAAATAATACAAAATTAACTCCGCTTTATTCCCGATTCCTTGCATAATTGCTGTTTGAATCGCTATCTTTGCCGCCTGAAATTTTGACCGGTTTCACTTTTACAAATCACTTATTTTAAAGCGTTTCAGGATGGAAAGATCCATAGAAGGGTATGATTTTCTGAAAGGAGAGGTTCTTCTTTTTGACAAGGAATTGGATTGGACCTCCTTCGATCTTGTTAGAAAGTTGCGAAATATATTGTACAAGGTAACCGGAATAAAAAAAATTAAGGTTGGCCACGCCGGAACGCTCGACCCCAAAGCAACCGGACTAATGATCATTTGCACCGGAAAGGAAACCAAGAATATCGACACGCATCAGGCAAAGGCAAAGGAATATATAGCGACAATAAAATTGGGTGCAACTACTCCTTCATTTGATCTTGAATCCGCCGAAGACGCCACCTTTCCGACCGATCACATTACGCCGGAACTCCTTGAAAATGCATTGACAGGTTTTATTGGCGAAATTGATCAGGTTCCGCCGTTGTTCAGCGCCGTAAAAGTTGAGGGAAAACGTGCCTATTTACATGCCCGCGCTGGCAGCGACATGGTACTTCAGGCAAAAAAAATTACCATTTCTGAACTCGAAGTTCTTAACTTTTCTCAGGAAGAAATCGTACTACGCATAGTATGCAGTAAAGGCACCTACATTCGTTCGTTGGCGCGCGATTTGGGAATTGCACTTAACAGCGGGGCTTATCTGGTTGGTTTGTGCCGCACAAGGATAGGAGAAATGAAATTGGAAGATGCATGGAATTTGGAAAGTTTTATGGAAAAAATCAATTCGAATGTAACTAATTGAGAAATGAGCCGTAAGAGGCTGTTCTGTGAAGTAGCTATTTAATAAATTAACAAATATATTAGGATGAAATTATCGAAGTTCAAATACGATTTACCTGAAGAATTAATTGCATTACATCCTTCTCCAAACAGGGATGAGTCAAAACTGCTCGTTTTGCATCGCGCTACCGGAAAAATCGAACACCGGATTTTTAAAGATGTCGTTGACTATTTTGGCGACAAAGATGTGCTGATCTTCAACGATACAAAAGTATTTCCTGCCCGCCTTTATGGTAACAAAGAAAAAACCGGCGCTGAAATCGAAGTTTTTTTACTTCGTGAACTGAACCGCGAACAACGTTTGTGGGATGTTTTGGTTGACCCTGCCCGTAAAATCCGCATCGGTAACAAATTGTATTTTGGCGAAGATGATTTGCTGGTGGCTGAAGTGATTGACAATACCACCTCGCGCGGACGTACTTTGCGCTTTTTGTTCGATGGTCCGTACGATGAATTTAAGAAAACCCTTTATGGACTGGGCGAAACTCCACTTCCAAAATTTATCAAACGTTCGGTTCAACCTGAAGACAAAGAACGTTACCAAACTATTTTCGCAAAACACGAAGGCGCTGTTGCCGCGCCAACTGCTGGACTGCACTTTAGCCGTGAACTGATGAAACGACTGGAGATTTCAGGCGTAAACTTCAGCTATATTACATTGCATGTTGGGCTTGGAAATTTCCGCAGCGTGGATGTTGAAGATCTGACCAAACACAAAATGGATTCGGAGCAAATCTGGATTCCTGAAGAAGCCTGTAACATCGTAAATTCGGCAAAAGAAGCCCGTAAAAATATTTGTGCAGTTGGTACAACCGTTATGCGTGCTGTCGAAAGTTCGGTTTCAACACAGGGACAACTAAAGCCTTTTGAAGGCTGGACCAATAAATTTATTTTTCCTCCCTACGAGTTTAGTGTTGCCAACCGAATGATCACCAACTTTCACCTGCCGCTTTCAACTTTGTTGATGATGGCTGCCGGATTTGCCGGTTACGACAATTTAATGAAAGCATACAAGGAAGCGATCAAAGAACAATACCGTTTCGGAACCTATGGAGATGCAATGTTAATTATGTAATTTCGTTTTCTCCGGAATTAAAAATCCCCGTCACATCGAAAGTGGCGGGGATTTTTGTTTCCTGAATGATGTGCTTCACGGTTATTGTGTTGCATGAAAAATGAGCAAAGGAGTGCGGGTATGCAGCACCAGTTTACGGGCGATGCTCGGATTAAACAACATGGTAAATATATTCCTCCGATGCGTTGTCAGGGCAAGAACATCAATTTGATTCTCCTGAATAAAATGATCTAATGCCTCGGGCAGGTTCTTGTTGTGAATCAACTTGCATTCGATATCCGCATCGGGATATTTTTCACACAAAGCATCTTTCAGCCCTTCGAGCCGGGCTTCCCCCAAACCGTGGTTATTTCCCTGGTCAATGTGCAAACAAATCACTTTGGGCTTGAATGGAGTCATTAACTTCACCAATCTGTCAACGGCAATAAAATCGCTTGGCTCAAAATTAGTGGCGTACACTATTCTTCCGAAATTCTGAAGCCAGTTATCAGGAGTAGTTTCAGGAATGGTTAATACGGGCACTTTTGTATTAAAAATTACCCCGGCAGTTGTCGATCCGATGATGTCGTCCGATTTCGCATCGCCACCTCGAATGCCCATCACCACCAATTTTGGAGGATGAATTTGAATGTAGGAAAGTATATCATCTTCGGCTTCACCCACTTTTACGATGTATTCGGGCTTGGCTTTATTCCAGCGGTGATAATCAATCAATGATGTAAGTTTGTTCAGGAAAACTTCAAATTTTTTGTTGGTTTCCTTTTCCGTCATTTCGTAATTCAGGAAAAGGGCAGAATCATAAACAATCACATCCGAATATGGAATGGTCAGGAATTCAGGTTGCGGGCTCGAGTGGTACAATACCATTTTTGATCCTAATTTTTCAGCAATGTCAAAACCCACCAAAGCTGCTTTTAACGAGTAATCAGAAAAATCAACCGGAATCAGAACGTAATTTTCCCGTTTGATTTTATCGATGATCACTTTCCCCAACATCCTGTCGAGAATCGGAAAAGCCAAATGGGCATCCTTCTCGTAAATACGGATACGCACCCCGGTATCCATAGCATTTTGGAGTAAATCAACACTTTCAAGGGAACAAACAATTTCTTCCGACTCCAAAAGTGAGCGCAGAATTTCAGCTTTGGAATACGGTAAAGTCGCGAGTGTGATCAGTTTTTCATCCATGGCCGTTTATTTTTAGTGGGTAACACTTTTACTTACTTGTTCGCATTCTGATTGATATTGGTTACTAAAATAGTGTATTATTTTCAATGATTTTCAACATCATAATATTTTGAATGCATGTACAAAAAAGGGACTTTACCGCCAAAACGATAAAATCCCTTTTTAAAATTAGATGAGTATTCGGTTGTATACCTATACAGTTGAATAATGCAAAATATCCTTTGCCGTTCGCCTTTAGGCAACGGGTTGTATTGAACAGAGAGTATGGGCTTTAGCCCAAAATACTGTGGCTAAAGCCATTGGCCGCGATCATCAATTTATCCGTCAGCTGAAGCAGACGGCAATTAATATCTTGGGTACACAACCGGATATTCATATAAAATTATAACTAAACAAGAGAGTTTACACCACTCCCTGGGCGATCATTGCATCGGCTACTTTTATAAAACCGCCAATGTTGGCTCCTTTTACATAGTTGATGTGGCCATCTTTTTCGGTTCCGTATTTCACGCAGGTTTCATGAATGTTGATCATGATCTGGTGCAGTTTGGCATCCACTTCTTCTCTCGACCAAGGCAAACGCATCGAGTTTTGCGTCATTTCAAGTCCTGAAGTTGATACACCACCGGCATTTGCTGCTTTTCCCGGTCCGTAAAGAATTTTTGCAGCGAGAAATACTTCAACAGCTTCAGGAGTTGAGGGCATGTTGGCTCCTTCTGAAACTGCGAAACAACCATTTGCAACCAATACTTTGGCGTCGTCTTCGTTGATTTCGTTTTGAGTTGCACATGGGAAAGCCGCATCACATTTGATTCCCCATGGAGTCTGGCCTTCGAAATATTCAACTTTGTATTTGTCAGCATATTCTTTGATGCGTCCTCGACGGATGTTTTTCAGTTCAAGCACATAAGCCAGTTTTTCTTCGTCGAAACCTTCAGGATCGTAAACAAAACCGGTAGAATCAGACATTGTAACCACTTTTGCACCCATCTGAATCAATTTTTCAACGGCATATTGCGACACATTTCCTGATCCGGAAACTACCGCAATTTTTCCGCTTAAATCCTGACCGCGGGTTTTAAGCATTTGGTCGGCAAAATAAACCGCACCGTAACCAGTAGCTTCCGGACGAATCAAACTTCCGCCCCATTCGATTGCTTTTCCGGTCAACACGCCGGTAAATTCATTCCTGATGCGTTTGTATTGACCGAACATATAGCCAATCTCACGACCGCCAACGCCAATGTCACCGGCCGGAACATCGGTATTGTTGCCAATGTAACGTTGCAACTCGGTCATAAAGCTTTGGCAGAAACGCATCACTTCATTGTCCGATTTTCCTTTGGGATCAAAATCAGAACCACCTTTTCCGCCACCCATCGGCAGGGTTGTCAGGCTGTTTTTGAAAACCTGTTCGAAAGCAAGGAATTTCAGGATACCTAAATTTACAGTCGGGTGAAAACGAAGACCGCCTTTGTATGGTCCAATTGCGCTGTTCATCTGGATGCGGTATCCCCTGTTGATCTGAATTTGTCCGTTGTCGTCAACCCACGGAACGCGGAACATCATCACTCTTTCGGGCTCGACCATACGTTCCAGTACTTTTGCATACTGGTATTTCGGATTTTCCTGAATGAATGGCATCAGCGATTCAACCACTTCT
This sequence comes from Bacteroidota bacterium, assembly GCA_030698405.1. GTDB lineage: Bacteria > Bacteroidota > Bacteroidia > Bacteroidales > Prolixibacteraceae > Aquipluma. The sequence goes on along the minus strand of JAUYMU010000073.1, from coordinate 679 downwards.
TTTACTGCCTGGTGGAACTCAGTTTCTCCCGGATTTTTGGCAATTACTTTTGCCATGAACTCGTTTACTTTTACATCTAAAATGTTAGCCATAGTTGATTTTTTTTTAATATTTTATCGATTGTTGCAATTTTTTCTGAATATTAAGAAATGGACACAATATGATGTCGTATTATTCTTCAGTATAAAGAATTTGAATGGAACGCTGATTAACACTGATTTAGCGGAAAAAAAGCGGATTTCAATTCCGACAAGTCGGAATGATTTTCAGACATTCTCGCTCTTATCATTCATGCTTGCATGAATAGAAATCCGTTAAAATCAATGTTGTATCTCATATCTGCGTTTATCCGCTTAATCCGTTGTAATCCGCGTTCTATCCTTTTTTGAGAAATAAGACGCTTTACGTTTCGCATTACTTAAGCCATTTTTCAGCGCATAAAAATAGTTACCAATCAGGAAGGTAGCACTTCGTTGGCATGCATTTACGTGTTTTACGTACGGAGAAAAAGAAAGAAGAAAATGTTACCGGAGTTTGCTGATAATCGGGTTGAATGCTTTTGAGAAAACCATTACCCTGTCGCCAATTTTTAAGTTTTCAAGGTCATTTTCGAATGCAATGACTTTGATGATTTGGTTGTTTCCTGAAATAACTGTCACGATATAGATGGTGTCCTGTT
>JAUYMU010000071.1 GCA_030698405.1 Bacteroidota bacterium | reverse complement strand
TGGGTATTGGCTATTTTCTTAAATTGTTTGATTGCTTTTTTGTTTTCATTGGTCTGGAGATAGCACAATCCGATGTACCAGTCTGCCTGTTCAACGAAAAGGTTGTCTTTATTGGTAACAACTGCTTCGTATTCCTTGATTGCATTCTGGTATTTTCCTAATTCCTGAAGGGACACGCCTGAATAAAAATGGCCAACCGTATTGTAATGATCCCTTGAAATAACCTCCTGCAATAAATTTAGCGCCGATTCATAGTCTTTGCTTTCAAATTTTTGCAGTGCAAGGGTCAGCGTTTGGTCGGCAATTGTATTTGATGACCGTGATATGCCGGTAGTTTCATATTTTGCATAGAACTTCTGATAGATGTCCCTTTCGTTTGAATAGCGGGAAAGCAAGCCCGTTAATCCCATCAGCAGGATCAGTGAAGCTGCCACTATTGATATTGCAAGCTTTCTTGGCCTGAATTTTAAGGCAATCGACCTTTCAGAAAGTTTTTCTTTTGTATTTTCATCCGAGATGTTCCTGAGGTTGTTTCTCAGTTGCATGATGTCATTTTCCTTCAGCGCGTTGTCAATATTTTTCATCAGCTCAATTTCGGCGTAAAGGGCTTTGTTATCGGCTAATTCGGCTTCAAATACTGCCATTTCCGACTCCGATAATTCATTGTGCAGGTAGCCTTCAATTTCTTCAATTCTGGCCGATGGCTGTATCTCAGATTTCTGTATTTCCTGAAGGGAAGCTCTGAGATCTATAATGTCGTTTTCTGCGCAGGCAAAGTCAATATCTTTGAATAATTGAACGTCAATTGCCAGGCTGGTGTTAAATTCAAGTTCTTCTTCGAAACCGGTTCTTTGTTCACTGTCCATCTGATCGTAAACAAAGGTGTCTATTTCTTCCAGTGAGCGGGAATGTTCCGGCATACCGGCGGCAATTTGTTTCAGGTTTGCCCTAAGATCCAGCAGGTCGGTTTCCCCGATTGCGTTTTGAATGTCGTCAAGCAGAGCGTTTTCGAATGGTGAATACGATTCGTGATCTTGTGATGAACTTTGTTCGTTTTGTTCTTTGTAGAACTGGTAAATGTTTTCTTTTGCGGCAACAATGTGCTGATAAAGATGAATTTTCGGGAAAGAATGGGTAAAATTAATAAGGTCTTCAGCGTTTACTCTATTGCTGAAATTGTTTGCAGACGATAATTCTTCGGCCAGTCCGAAATTGAAAGCATCGGAAAAAATGTATTCTTCAGATTTTTTTTTAATTCTCTGATTTGCAGTAATTGAGTTCAGTTTATCTCTAAGGCTTACAATGTCCTTTTCCTGAACAGCTTGCTGTACATCAATGTGAAGGTTCATTTCTTCTGTCAAGTCTGAATTGAACGTCATTTCGAGTTCTAATTCACTTAACTCCGGTTGACTCAACTCGTTGTTAAGGTACTTGTCAATTGTTTCAAAATATTCAGATCTGCGTATCATCTTGCAGTAAATTAATGTGTTATAAAGCCCACCGGGCACTTGGCTTGTTTTTAATGTTCACACTATTTCCACCAGAAAATCAACTGGCTTGTTTAAAACAGGAAACGAATGATACTAAAATTGAAAGCTAAAAAAACGGTAAATGGGATTAGTTCAAATCAGCATAAGAATCTACTGGTCTGCCACCTTTAATTACAAAAAGTTCTTCTGAAGTTAAAACGTCGAAAGAGAAGTTGTCAAAATTTTTTGATTCGTTGTTCGCGATTAAAGTTTTCATTTTTTTTGTTTTTAATGATTAATACTGGTTCTTAATTATCCTTGTTCAAGTGTTTATTCCGAAAAAGGATAAAAGGTAACCCTCTAATTAGAAAAAAATTAGAAAAAAAATGAAAATAAATTTTGTCTATTGATTAAATTGTTGAATAACAGTTATTTGCGAAATCGTAAATTTTATCTTATTTCCTGATAATTTATAAACAAGTAAAGCCCGATTGAAAATCGGGCTAAGGGTATGAGTTGATATGTAATACAATTTAATTCTAAAAACCGGAATGGTCTTCGTACTTGAGATTAGATAAACTGAACAGGGATAACTAAGAACAAGTATTAAAACCGAATTGCGAACGAACAGAACGTATGTTTTTTAGATATTATTTTTCATTTTGCGAAGGATAGCTAACGCTTTTTGCTGATAGAATCCCTGGGTATTGGCTATTTTCTTAAATTGTTTGATTGCTTTTTTGTTTTCATTGGTCTGGAGATAGCACAATCCGATGTACCAGTCTGCCTGTTCAACGAAAAGGTTGTCTTTATTGGTAACAACTGCTTCGTATTCCTTGATT
>JAUYMU010000077.1 GCA_030698405.1 Bacteroidota bacterium | reverse complement strand
CTTTTTACAAGAACAAATATAATATGCTGTAAATAAATTATTTATAAATTAGCACAAAAAATATTTCAAAAATAATGCTCCGAAAATTTGAATTACAACATAGAAGAGGGGGGAAGGCCGCATGCGGACTTCGGGGTGAGTAGTGAATAGCTACTATCAATATCTATTTCTATTGGCTCAGGTGATTCTATAAAATTCAACTTTAAATGCATTTTAATTACCCACACTACCCGTTATAGATCTGAAAATGCTGTAAGTTTACAATCATTTCACCCTTTTTGGTTTCGCAAATTCCGATGTCTGATCATAGGGCAACCGCCATACTTTGTCTCCTTTTTTATTGCTGAAGTACAGTTTCGATTCTGAAAACTGATCGGCATTTCCATCGGCCCAAAAAGCGAAAAAGTCGGGATGAGCATTTACCGGGCGGCGGGCGTAGGAGTGATTGCGCTGGCTTTTTTTAGTAATGTTCCTGATCTTTTTCCAGCTTTTACCTTCATCAGAACTTTCCCAAAGAGCCATTTCGCCACCGGTTCCGAGTTTTTGAGGTCCGGCTTCGGTTGGGCCAACAATTCGCCAAACTTTGCCCTCAACGTACAGCGAACCCATGTCGTAATTGTGTGTTGAGTTGCAAATTTTGGTATAATTCCATTGGCCGTTTTTCCAGTGCATGATTATCCATTCACGCGGATCGCCTTTCGGTCCGGGTGCATAATCTTTACTGACAACTGCCAGAATAACCGGATTCCCTTCGCTGTCGAAATTCAGGTCGTTCAGGTAAACGAGTTTTCCTTCTGCCTCGTAATCGCGCACCAATGCCGGGCTCAGAATATCTTCCAAAGGTGTTTGCAGGATTTTGCCATCCATTGTTTTCCATGTTTTTCCCTGATCGTCGGATTGAACAGCATAGACGTTGGTTCGTTTGTTCACATCGCCTTTCGGGTGATAATTAAAGACGGAAACAAGCTTGTTGTTCCAGGTATTGCTAAGTTGGTAATGTCCTCCCATTCCGGCTAGTTTTTGATCCGGCGCCCAGGTTATTCCATCGGGGCTGGTTGACCAGTACAATTCGCGTCCTTTGGTGTATTTGGTAAACAGGTGGAAAAATCCTTTTCCGTTGATCCACCACGGCTGCGGATAGGTTATTTCACCTTCAAGCACTTTCTCGAAACCATCTATGCTGTATGGCTTTTTGCTTTTAAAAATAATTCCCGGACGGCGAGTATTCCTTCCACTTACAAATACCCAGATATAACCTTTTTCGTCCAGAGAAATTGATGCATTATCATGTGGGTCATCAACATCAATTTTGTCGAAAACTATCACCGGTTTGGGTACGACTTTTTTCTGATGATCGTAATACGAAACCATAATCAGCAAATGTTTTTCATCTTTAGCGGTTGTGCCACCATAAGTAAAAAAAGTCTTTTTCACTTCCGGGGCATAAATGGCCATCGGGATATGGTTGGCCGTGTAAGTTCCCAATCCTCCGGAATATTTGTCGCCGAACTCGGAAAATTGCCCGAGGGTAAACCAGATTCCTTTATAGCCGTCACTCTTGTTTGATTTCAGCACCACATCCGCGTGATCCATGTAAAAATTCCAGTCTTTCAACGTCAGGTTGTGAGCACCGTCGCGAACATGGTAGGCAACCTGTCCATTTCTGACAGGCGTATTGAGCGGAGGAATGGCTTCGGGCAAACGTGTGTTTTTGTCGTAAAGCTGGTAGGCAGGCAGTGAGTGGAAAAGTGCCAGATATTGCCCTTTCGGGTCGGCCCACAAATCTTCGGATGCTGCGGCAACATATAAGGCGCGTGGGGCAATCAAAGCCATTAGTTGGTGCATATCGAATGGCATTTCGTTTTCGCGGTTACTGTAAGCTTTGTAATTGGTACAGAACCAATGTGGAAATGCCTTATTAATGCGATCGATGGTTTCGCCATATTTTCTTCTGGCCAGCGAAGTGCCTCCGCAACCGGCTTCGTTGCTACAAATCATGGCAAAACGCTCATCAGTTGCGCCTGCCCATAAAGCTGTTTTGCCTCCGCGCGAATGACCAATTACAGCAACTTTATCGGCAGCAATGGCCTTGTCTGTCTCCAAATAATCGAGGCAACGGCTTGCTCCCCAGGCCCAAGCCGCCAAAGTTCCCCACGATTCAGCATTCCGATTGGAATCAAGCATCCCATGAATGCCATTCTGAAATTCATCGTGCTGGTCGGGATCAACATCGCCATTGTAAAAAGCGGCAACTGCGTAGCCGCGGGCAATCACTTCTTCGGCGGGCCAAAACTCGCTTTTCTTTTCGCGCGTGAAATCAATGTTTTCAGCAGGCGGACGGTTGCAAACCAGCAGAAAAGCCGGAACCGGTTTCTTGATTTTTTTGGGGGTGAAAAGTCCCAGATGAATGGTCAGCGTTTTGGAATTCGCGGTAACGACAATATCAACCAGTTTCAAGGTAGCCGCACCATTCATGGCATTGGGGTCTTCTTTGATCAGGTTGAATTCGGTTTTGTACGGTGTGTTCGGAACACGTCCGTAAACCTGTGCAGTGAAAAGTTCCAGCAATTCGGGGCGACGTAGTTTTTCCCATTGTTTTTTACTTGTTATTTTCTGACCTTTTATGGTCGTCAGCGCATCAGGCAAAGTATATGCCGGGACCTTTTCTTCATAGTAATTAAATTCGGTTTGATTTTTCGACAGTCGTTCGACGGTTGCTTTTGGGGCTGTCCAGCTTTCGTTGGTCTGTGAAAACAGCAGCGATGCGAAAATGAGCTGAAGCGAAATGGCGAAAAGTGATTTTTTCAGAAAAGGGTTCATATTCAGTTTGTTATTAGGTTATAGGAACAATACATTGCTGTACTCTAAGAGACTGTTTAAAATTTGATTTATTCAAATATATTAAGGTTCACCCCCTTTGGGGTTGTTGTCTTATTTCATTCATTTTCAGTGGGTTACCACCCACGGTTATTCAGATTAAACCCATTCTGGGTTTTCAGCAAGCATAAGTCCGAAGGACTTGTCCGCCAGCTGGCGGATGAATAACCCCCGGTGAAGAGAATCGGAACCGGGGGTAAATCATACAAGCAATTTGGAACCCCGAAGTGGGTTCAATATAAATTTAAATAGTTACTAAAAGTCGAGGTAAAAATATAAATTCAAATGCGACATCAACTTTATTCCCATTAATTAGGTTAATTATCAGTTTATTAATTCGCCTGCCCAAAGTTTTTCAAGGAAAATATTCCAGGGCAAAATCAGAATATTGTCAATCTGTCTTGGAAAAGGGTCGTTCGAAATCAGGATTAATTTTTTTACCGGATATTCCTCAGCAAAGTGGCGTAATCCGCTTAAATGACGTGGGTTTGCATTTTCAGTTGCTTTTACTTCAATAGCTACTTGATGGTCGCCCAAAACAAAGTCAATTTCCAGTTGCGAAGCTGTTCTCCAATAGCTAATCGGGTAATTCAAGTCGGAATAGGAACTGTGCGCATATATTTCCTGATAAATGAAATGCTCAAATGCCTTCCCGAAAGCTTCGCTACCTTGCATGATTTTGCCACGTTTCAGCAGGTAATTGGCTACCCCAATATCGAAAAAGTAAAACTTGGGAGCCAAAATAACTCTCCGCTTTGGCTTCTTTTGAAACGAAGGAAGAAAGTGTCCGGTAAGCGTATCTTCCAGAATCTGAAAGTATTCTTTTACAGTATTGGCGCTTACACCACAATCGGAGGAAATGTTGGTATAATTAACTATTTCGCCGTTAGAAAATGCCGCGGCATCTAAAAACCTCGAAAATGAATTGATATTTCTGATTTTGGCTTCGGCCATTATTTCATCTTTCAAATAACTTCCGATATAGGAAGACATCAGCTTTTGAGGGTTTTCTGACAGATAATGGCGGGGCAATAAACCATTGTTGATTGCCCGAAGCAGATCAAAATCGGGCATTTCCTGGCTAATCAGCGGAAAAAGTTCGTAACGAAGCGCCCTTCCACCCAACAGGTTTGAGCCCGATCTCAAGATTTTTCGCGGACTGGAACCGCTTAAAATGAACCTTGTCCGGTTATTCTCAATCAGCCAATGAATTTCATTCAATAACTCCGGAATCCGTTGGATTTCGTCAATGATTACCGGCTTTTTTTGTGAATCAGCCAGAATAATCTCTCGCAGTTGGGCCGGATTGCGTTGCAGACGTTCAAATACATCGGTCAACAGAAGATCAAACCACAAGGCTTCCGGAAATAATTCCTTTAACAAGGTACTTTTTCCTGTTTGTCGTGCGCCCCATAAAAAAAGGCTTTCATTTCCGCTTCCCTGAAATATTTGTTTGCGATAATACATGATAATCTGAAGTGTTGGTTCGAAATATCCTGATAAACTGAAGTAAAGATAAAACGAAATAATTATATATGCAACATTATCAGGTAATTTGAGAGTTTTTTAGTGAGCAGGTGACTTCAAGTAGTGAGCGGGTGACTTTAAGTCACCCGCTCACTATCACATGCAACTATTCCAGCACAATTTCCCCGTTTTCAACTGTTGGAACAATCACTAAAATCCCTTTTCCTGATTTTGAAACCGGAAGTTCTTTTCTGATGGAACCTTGCTTCAGCCAGACTTTTTTTGCCGTTAGAGGCAATCCGACTTCAGTTTCCTGATTGCAAGAAACGACCAGATTCTTGCCGTTTATCGTCAGGTTGGCCGATCCATCCGGAGTTTTTGATTTTAAGGAATAACCCGAATGCGAAATTTCTGTTCCTTTTCCCAGGTAAATCGAGGTGAGTTTTTCACCTTCAAAACCGGCAATTCCGTAATATCCGCTGAAATTCCCTGTTCCTGAAGTGAATTTTTTATTCGGATCAACCGACTGGAAAATTTGCTGCTTCAAGCCTCCTTTGCAAAAAACGGTGAGGGCAGTATAAGCATCGCCATCCGTGCGTTTTTCCAATGAAATACGTTCCACTGAGTTCCCTTTTTCTCCGGAATAAGGTTCAAAAACTACGATGAACGGTTTGGTTTTAGCCTCAGCTTCAGTGCGAATAGTAAATACAGGAAGTGGTTGGCCATTGTATTGCTTCCCGGCAGTTTTTGTCTTCAGCGACATGGCCTGGTAAAAGTCGCGGTTTTCAGCACCGGCAATTAAAGCCTGCATAAAAAGTTTGTTCGAATTTTCATCCTGAATGTCGAACCGGGCAATCAGGTTTTCAGGATATTTTTCGAGCTTCTTTACTTCAGTAAAAAACCTAAATCCCGGATAATCCTTTTCTGTAACCGGATATTTGGTCTCAATTGTTTTAAGCGGTTCGCGCTTTTCATTCAGGAAAGTAACCTCGTCGCCAATATTGTGATACACGTAATCGTTGCTGATCGCATTGTCTGACCTGTAAATATCCACGTAATAACCTGTCTTTTCCGAAGTGCGGACAATGCCCAACGTGCGCGACTGGTTGGTATTGGTTGATTGATCGATGTAGCGGGTGTCGGTGAACGAATAATTTGGAGAAACAGCAGTTTCATCTGCCATTGGCTCCATGGCAGCCAACTCAATTTGTCCGATTCGCTTTGTTCCGGCTGATCCGCTGAAAGGCACCGAACTCGACATTCCGGCGGCAACCACCGTGTTGTGAGCTGCCCACTGGCTGTAATAATTGCGGTGCAGCGGATGTTCATAGTTAGGGCCGGTGCCGGCATCAATGCCCAAAACTTCGCCCAATCCGTACAATTCCATCGCCATTCCGTTGCAATGATTGTGATTGTACGTTGCGCCCTGCACGCCAACCATCAGTCCGGTTTTCGGGTCGGTTCCATTCCGCTGAATAAATAATTTGGCGAAATCGAGTGTTCCGGTCCGTGGCCATTGGTAATTGGTTTTTGCCTCCTGAATTTCAGGAAGGAAACACAACAGCCCAAGAAAACCGGATTTTTCGCGGTTATAAATTTCGCCATCAATCAGCTTTTTCATCGAAGCCAGCATTTCAGGCAATTCAGGTTGATTGTATTTTACAGCTCCGACAAGACCAATTTCGAGTGACTCTGCGCTTTGCGAAGCCCGTCCGGTATCGCCAAACGCGCCGACGGTAAGGTTCGGGAACGAATATTTTAGCATGGCATACGAAGCGCGAAACATGGCCGGAAACTTTTTGAAAATTTCGTACCCGTTCTTTTCGAGGGCAAGCGCAGAAAGGAGTAAATTCCCCACCGGGAAATTGTGGTACCCGCCGGGTTCTTTCCAATGGCCGTCGTGTGTCAGCCATTTTTCAACGGTTGAGGGGAAAGCAAGTTGTCCGCAACTGCCATTAATGGTGTCTTTCGTCAGAATAAACTGAAGGTAATAATCACGTTTCTGCTTGTTTTCGAGACTCAACGCGGCAAAGGTCAGGGTCGAACTTTCGGCGGCATACCAGTTGTTGTTCCAGAACCCGCGGAAAGCGAGGGTCGAAGCAAATTTTTCAAAAACCGTTTCGTACCAATGAAGCTCGTAATTTTGCTGTTGCAAGTAGGGTTTCAGAAAGTCGTAGGCCAGAATCAGCGGAAGGTACGACCGGTCGCCCAACGTTTGCATGTCGAGGAATCCGGTGCGGCATGGACCGATGATCGGTTCCTGATAATAGGCGCCTTTAGCCCACTGATCAAGAATATCAGAAGCAAATTTTGCGTATTTATCGTCACCCGTCATCCAGAAAAGAATGGCCGCATCAAGCGCCAATTGATTGATTTCTCCGTTAATTGAGGTGATGTATGCCTGCGGATCAGTCAGCTCCTTTTGTCCGGTTTCCGGATTGAACAGATTCATCAATCGGGCGGTATCGTTCGGAATCAGTTCTTCGATGGTCGGTTTCCGGTAAGAAGTTCCTTTTTCGGTGATGGGCGAACGCAGCCAGGTATTTACCCGAACCGTTGACACAGGAGCATCGCCTTCCCATTTTACCAATCGTTGGCCTCCATCATCAGAATAAACCCGGGTAAATCGTTTTCCCGGAACGCGGTTCATCAGGTAGCGGCTCAAAATCCATTGCGGATCGGTTTGATGGCGGTTGACATACGGCGCAACTTCCTTCTCCATTTCAGTATAAATGGACTTGGCCCAGGCCTGATTTTCTATCTTTTTCAGAACAGCCTGCTTGTCGGATGAATCCACCAGAATGTGCGGATTCTGTGCAAAAAGCTGGCTTGTAAAAAGAAGCCAGAATATTAGCAGATAATGTTTTCTCATGATCTATAATTTAGGTTTAAGGTTGGTTCTATCTTTTTCCTGAAGGAAGCAGAATTTGTTCCCGTTCAGCAACATGTTTTACAATCCGTTTTTGGAGCGCTTTCACCAATTGGCTGTTTTCCGGTTTTTCTGAAATATTTACATTTTCTGCAGCATCTTTGGTGTGGTCGAACAACATCCTGGCATAAGCAGGCTGACCCGGTTGGTTGTACCATTCGGTATAGGAATGAGTCTGTGTGATGATGGTTTCGCCTTTGATCCACCGGCAAAATACAGCATCTTTCCATGCCGGATTTTCACCGTTCAGGATCGGTGTCAAACTGTTTCCCTGAAGATGAAATGGCTTGGATAATCCTGTCAGATCGCACAGCGTTGGGTAAACATCTACAAATTCAACCAACTGGTCGGCCACAAAGCCTGATTTATGCTCCGGTGCACGAATGATGAGCGGCGTGTGCAAAGAAGTTTCGAAGTTGCAGTGTTTGCACCATAAACCATGTTCGCCTAAGTTCCAGCCGTGATCGCCCCAAAGCACCACTATGGTATTTTCAGCCAGTCCAGCTTCTTCGAGCGCTTTCAGTACTTTGCCAATTTGAGCATCGGTGTAACTCACACAAGCATAATAACCATGAATAAGTTTCAGCGCCATTTCGTTGCTGACTGGCCCGGTTGGCGGAATGTCGGAATAGGCTCGTAATTCACCAAAGTTATGCATCGCTGCATCGGGTGCATCTTTGGGTTTGTGCATGTTGCCGGGAAGCTTAATCGATGATTCGGGGTACAAATCCCAGTATTTGGACGGAGCGTTAAACGGAAGATGAGGCTTCAGGAAACCAACCGCGAGGAAAAACGGCTGCCCTGATTTCTTTGCTGCCTGAAGTTCTGCAATCGCTTTGGCTGCAATCTTTCCGTCGAAATAAGCTTCATCGGGCACGTCGGCTTTTTCATATGGCATTCCGCGAGACCGGTCTCCCTTGTCCTTTGCGATATTTTCAGGAAGCTGGTAGTCGCGCCACGAGCCGCCTTTGGGGTTTTCGGGGCGCCAATTGGTATCCCAGCTACCTTTGCTGTCGTCCTGATGGTGAAATATTTTTCCCAGCGAAACCGTGCGATAGCCATTATTGCGGAAGTGCATCGGCAGACTAACCACTCCCGGCACGTCTTTGTCGAGGTAGCAATCGTAATTGACAAAGCGCGAAGCATTGGGCCGCACGCCCGATAGAATACTTGCCCGTGTTGCCCCGCAAACCGGAATATTGCAGTAAGAGCGCGTGAACCGCACTCCCGACTGTGCCAGTTTGTCGATATTGGGCGATTTAATTACAGGATGCCCGTAACATCCCAATTCGGGGCGAAGATCGTCAACAGCAATAAATAATACATTTTTTTGTTGGGCCTGAATACCGCCTGAAATCAGCAGGGCCGCGAGACCGGAAAGCGTTGAAAGTGTGTTTTTTGAAAGCATATCGATTTAGTTTATGGTTGTTCATATTTTTTCAGCAACTAGCAACTAGCGGCTAGCTGCCAGAAGCTATTAGCCAGCCGCCAAATCATTTTACCAGCCAAATTACCGGGTGCCGAACCGGAACATTTCGAATCACTTCGGGATGTGTGGGATTGGAGGGCAAATGCAGAAAAGTATTGATGTATTCTTCGTTTTGATAAGCCAATCCGGCAAATAAAAGCGACGACTGTCGTACCGGCCATTCATCCCAGATGTAAATGTCTTTGGCAAACGGCCATTTCGATTTGTCAGTGATAAACGGATAAATGTATTCCATTCCTTTTTTTAGATTTTTACCGTCGGGAGTCTGAAATTCCCAAAGATTGTCGTCCGGAGTGGATAATATTTCGGCCAGATTGCACATGGCGTCGATGTTAAACAACGAATAGCCATACGGTTTGGTGCGCCTCAATTCCTGTGGAAAGCTGCCATCATCGGCCATTTGAGCTGGAAGGAACACTGTTTTGAACCGATCGGTACACATTTTCAGGACTTCTTTATTGCCGGTCAGATCGGCCATTGCCGCAGCGGTAACCGCCCAACAGGTTCCGTGGTTATTCTTAGCATTCATTTCGTCAATGCCGTATTGATGAGTGGTCATCCAGTTCAGAAATTCGCCAAACCATGCTTTTACCGGTTGTATTTGTTCGGCGGTGAGGCCGCCATGAACTTCGAGCATTTTGACAGAACGAACCACCTCCACAAAATGATAGGCATCAATCAAACCAATTCCGCGACCAGCGAAACGCCCCCAAATGGCCTGTGCATAAAGCATGTTTGGATTCATGCGCGTTTCGAGATTGACAAACCAGGCATTAAGGTGCTTCAAAACCTGATCGGCATATCTCTGTTTGCCGGTCAGAATCCAGGCAGAAGTCAGCGTGGCCGAAATCTCGCTCAACCGGATCATTGCCAGCCGATGATCGACAAAATTTTCAGGATTACTTTGCCCGTCTTTCTGTATATAAGGTGCATCGGGATTCTGAGGATCGGGCCACCAGTAGTCGCCTTCCGAATAAAAATCATTTTTGCCGCCCGCGCTGCGTTTGCAAGACGAAGCGGTTACCGTCACCGATTTTTCTTTCATCAGGTGGTCTGCCCTGTCGATGGTTTCTTTTCGGATATTTTCGATGATCCGTTGAGCCAGACCGATGTTTTTCTGCAAATATTCAGGACCAGTATTTTGTGCCGTAGAATATGGTTTTACCAGGTTCGCTTTTTTGGAAGGCTCGAAACTTCCGGCGGATTTAGTTTTATTTGAACGTTTGTTGCATGAAATGTCGAGGCCGATTTGTGGATCGTCATTCAATTCAGGAATATCCAGGATGCGAATTGGAGCACTCACTTTTCCTTCCGAAATTCGCTTCTCAGGCTGAAAGAATCCTTCGGAATTCTTTAGAATCGCGGCATTGGTGGCATAAAATCCTGCAAGATTTTGGTTTTGAGCATCCTGAAAAGCATTTCCGGAGAACGTTTCTTTTCCGGTCAGATCGTCAACAATTGGAGCCGTTGACTTATAAAAGAAGTTGTTGGCCAGCGTTACCTCTTTTGGTGGGAACTCACCTTTGCCACCTAGTTTCATCGATCCAGAGTTCGCAAAAGTATTGTGTGCAATCACAATGTTTTTTAGGGGATCGACCTTGTAGTTTTCAAGCCGGATCGTCCAGTAATTTCCGGTATCGAAGTAATTGTTATAAACCATCTGGTTCTGGCCTTCCTTGATTCGAAGTCCGGCACCTTTCAGGAAAAAATTGCCGTAAACTACATTGTCGCTGCCATGCCGAAGCGTGAAATGCGATTCGCCGTTATCGTCGAAGGTGTTGTAGCGGTAAATATTTTCGCGTGCTTTCGATGAAATCACTTCGCCATCGCCATTGCAGCGATAGAAATAGCAATACTCCACGATACTGCGGCTGATGAATTTTGCCTGATAGCTGTAGCCAATGCGAAGCGCTTCAATACCATAATCGCCACCGGCATTGGGCGGCGCTGTGTGGTTTTTGAATGAACAATGCGAAACTACATTGTAGCCAGGCTCTTTCTCGTCCACCTGAATCTGCAACACCGAAGTCTGTTTGTCCTCGGGTTTGCGTTCAAAATTGCAGTAGCGTATTGTGTTGTGTCGTCCGGTTGTCGTAATATTGAGGTAATAATTGGAATGATAGCCCGAAAAATTGAGCTGCTCAATCAGGTTGTGGCTTCCTGAAATTTTGCAAACATCGCCATCGGCTTTTCCACCGATGTACTGAAATCCTCTGAAAGTGATGCGATTGGCTTTTATTTCCACTTTGCTGCTTCCGGAGAAAATGGTCGCCCCAGGCCGTTCGGATTTAATAGTGATCCCGTCTTTGCCTATTACCCAAATCACATCCTGAAATGTTCCGGCATCCCATGAAATGGTATCTCCCGGTATCGCCCTGGCTTCAGCAGCAAGGTATTCGGTTAATGAGTTCACCGAATAGACGGATGTTTTTGCCATTCCCGGAACCGAAATCAGAAATAAAAAAACGAACCCAAAAACAGTTTTCATTTTGGTCATAAGATTGGTTTTAATTGGTCATGAATTTCCACGTAATTCTTCCGATGTTGTCGGGTTTTCCCTTTTCGGGTTTAGAAACCACTCCGGCTGGCTTCCCTTTTTTATCTGGCGCAACGGTAATTTTTCGCCACGAATAAATACCCTTTTCATAATCGAATGTTTCGCCGTCATCGTCGTACAATTGGTAGTCAGACGGTTTGCTTCCATAGTAACGGATTTCGAGATCGAATTTTTCACCGGCTTTTGGAGCATGTAACCTTGGCGGCATCATCGGGATAATTCCTCCGTCTTTTACAAAAACCGGAATTTTTCCCAATTCGCCGTTCACTTTAATAACCTGCCCATTGCCAGCCAGTTTGCCGGTGTAGAAGTCGAACCATTTTCCCTCCGGAAGAATCACTTCGCGTTCGGTTTGACCTTTGAACAAAGGCGCTACCAGCAAATACTCACCGGCCATATATTGATTCTTGATTTCTTTGGTGACAGCTTCAGCGTAAGGATTTTCGCTCAAATTGTCGTTTTTCAGTTCCGACACAACCTTTGCTCCGAATCCAGGTTCTAGGTTCATTGCCCTGAATGGCGGCGTTCCTTCAAAATGATATTTGGCAAATTCGGAATAGAAATAAGGCATCAGCTGCATCCGGAGCAGAGCGATTTCTTTGACTTCTTTTTCTACTTCAGGAAACGACCAGGGTTTGGTTCCGTCGGACCAGGCATTGATCATGGCCATGGGCGAAAAACAAACCGTTTGCATCCGTCGCACCCATTCTTCTCCGGTTTTGGATCCACGAACTTCGGGAGTCCAAAGCACACCGGAAAAACTGCTGTTAATCAAAGCTGTAATAAAATCTTCGTGACTGTAGTAGTCGTTGTAGATGACGTACGGAAACGAGGAACCGCCTCCGTTGGATGCCCGAACCAGTCCAAAAGTGCGGCTGTTTTTCTCACGATACAGGTCGGTGGTCATTTTCTGAAGCAGCAATCCGTAGGTTTGGCGCAATTGTTCGGCACTGTTTCCTGATGGAAATTTGGCAACATCGGGCCAAAGCCAGCGGTCGTAACCGTCGCATTCGTCAATTTTATAACCGCTAACACCCAGACTAATCTGATCCTTTCCCATTTGATCGAGCATAATTTGTTGGGCTGACGGTAAGGTGAGATCAGCAACCACTCCGCCCCAAACGGTATGCGAACCGGTTAATGGCAGAATTTTTTGGTACATGGGCGACGCCGGTGAAACGTACGGGTTGGTCCATAAATTCAGGCGGATTCCCATTTCACTCATGGCTTTCACAAAACCGGCGGGATCGGGGAACCGCGTTTTATCCCACTCGAACGTGCATGGGTACGATTTGCTTTGCCAGCCGGGTTCCAACCCGATAAAGTCGAGCGGATAACCCTTTTCTGCAAACGCTTTGGCTTCTTCCATCACTTGCTCTGCGGTATAAAGCGATTTCACCCGTTGCGTGAAACCCAGTCCCCAACGGGGAGGCAGGCAACCGCCGCCATTAAACAGGTTGAAGCGTCGTACTGCATCGAGCGGAGTGGGTCCGGCAAATACATAAATTTCGGTTCCGGCTGTCGGAATTACCATTTCAACAGCATCGGAATAGGGTTTCGAAGTCCATTTTTTGTCGGTATTCCTGTCTTTTGGCTCGGGCGCGTCAGGGCTGTCTTTTCGCACGGCAGTTCCGGCGTAAACGGTGATGTAGCTGGCGCTGTTCACAAAAACACCGTATCCTTTGTCAGACACATAAAAAGGAACCGGCGCATGGGTGCGGCCATTGTCGGTACCTCCGTAATGATCGACATGCAATTGGAGGATTTTGCCGCGCTGCTGAACGGTTTTAAAGTTTAGTCCGAAGCCATAAAGTTGCTCCATCTTTACCAATGGGAATCGGAGAAACGTTTTCCCATCCGAGATTTCTGCAGCGATTTCATTAACCGGCAAAGGAAAGTTGGCTCTACTCAATTTTGAAAGTGCGTCGGTATTGGGTTTAGCCCCGGAAGCTTTCAGCAAATCGAATTGATCGGGAGTACCTACTACTGATTTCCAGACTCCGGGAGCCACTTCTTCCCAAACAGGATTTTGAGCACGGGTGTTTAGAGATATAAACAGAAGCAAAATCAATAGTGTCGAAAAAATAGTTCTCATCAGACTTTTGTTTTCAGGTAAAAGAACAACTCTATAACTTATAATGTGGGTTATAGCTTTTACTGGCGAATTGAAACTTTTCATTTTACTATTTAAATAAGGTAATAAGGTTGCGTTTTCATGGGTACTATTTTCTACTAAGGTTAAATTTTCAAAATAAGGTTTCAAAAAATTTAATTGGTAATTGTCTGCATAAAAGGTTAATTTATCCGAAAAGAATCATATTCCTGATTTATAAACCTTAGTAGAAAAATTATCCCCCAACCAAACTGAACCTTATTAAACATCTATAAATTTGAATAATAATTACTCACACCAAAATTTATAGAACCTAAAAATCTAATCCAGTTCCCCGGTTTTCATTTTTTTAGTTGCTCCTGAAGAATGTCCATTTACTACACCCTTCACCGTTACCTTAATTACTGAAGCAATTTTATCAGGAGCCTGAACAGGCAAACTAATGGTTAGCCCTTCGTTTGCTGAATTGGTTTTCAGTTTTTCTCCCGAGTATAGCAATTCAGCTTTGATCACTTTGTTTTTCAGTCCGGGAATCAGCAATTTTCCGTTTGTCGGCCAATCAAAAACCGAAAAGTAAAGAATGGTATTTCCTTTTTCTTCTTTTTGGGTGCAGCGTCCCCAGTCGAAAGTGCCGATTGGACTGGCTTTAGTAACGTAAATCGCTTCATTATTTGTTTTCATCCAGGCACCGATTGCTTTTAAGGCATCAACGCTTTGCTCCGGAACCTGCCCCAATGCATCCGGTCCAATATTCAGGAGGTAGTTTCCTCCTTTCGAAGCGATGTCGCAAAGGTTTTGGATCAGCGTTTCCGGAGTTTTCCATTTGCTGTCCCAGCTTTTGTAGCCCCACGAGGTTCCCATGGTCATGCAGGTTTCCCAGTCTTTTCCGTCGAGTTCATCCTTTCCGGGAATTTTTTGCTCCGGTGTTCCGGTGTCGCCCGGAAAGTTGGGTCGTTTCAGCCTGTCGTTTGTAATGATGTTGGGCTGAAGTTTCAGCAAAGCCTGCAATTTTAGGGCATATTCGTCAGTCATGTTGGTTGGGGTATCCCACCACAAAACGGCCACATCGCCGTAATTGGTCATCAATTCTTTCACTTGCGGAACGGCTACTTTGTCCATGTATTCGTCCATCGTGGTAGTCATTTGCGCCGGATCCCAATGGCCTTTGTTGGCAGCTGTGAAAGCGTCAATCCGGGCAGAATCAGGATTCGCCCAACCTTCGGACATCACTTTGCGCGCTACCGATCCTCCGGGATTATTCCAGTCCTGCGCCTGAGAATAGTAAAAACCCAGTTTCATGTTATGTTTGCGACAAGCCTGTGCCAGCGCATCAAGCACGTCTTTGTTGTATGGCGTAAAATCGACGATATTAAACTTGCTGGCGTTCGACTTGAACATGGCAAATCCGTCGTGATGTTTAGCCGTGATGATGATGTATTTCATACCGGCCTCTTTGGCCATCAGTACGATTGCTTCCGGATCGAATTTTACCGGATTGAACGTTGCCGCATATTTCTGGTACTCGGTCACCGGAATTTTGCAGCGGTTCATAATCCATTCGGCTCCCCCGCGCTTTTGCTGGTGTCCGTTGTAAACGCCGCCTAACACCGAATAGGGTCCCCAGTGAATGAACATCCCGAAACGGGCTTCGCGCCACCATTTCATGCGGGCATCTCTTTCGGGTTGAGCATGAAGTGTTTGAAAGATCAATAGAAATACGATCAGGACAATGGAAAAACGTTTCATTTCAGAATTTTTATTGGTTGAAATTCAGTTTTGCGGGCATTAATGTGGGGAACGACCATGCAAAATGGTGTTTGGGATAGCAAAGCGGACGGCTTTTTTCGACATACCCAACATATTCAGGCACTCCGTAAATACCGGCCATTGCTTCAAGTAAGTTGCCCGGCCAGCTTGTTGGCGATCCCTGATTCGGATTTTTGAACCATTTCCACTCGTCGGGGTGTTGGTTGTAATAGAACAGGTAATCCAGCGCTTTTCGAACGGAGCGATCACCTTCCTTCAGTTCAAACAGATTTTCGCCGGTTGAATTATAAACCACGTACATTGATGCTGTTATCGGAGCCAGCGAAAAATAGGTGTACCAAATTCCGTTTTTCTCGCGTCGGGTTTCTTCGGGCATGTGACCATCATCGGCAATTTTGTGGAACAGGTCGCTTTTTACCAATCGGATATTTTCAGTCATTTCAGCTTCATCGTCCAATAGTTGCGCGCAAAGTACTGAACCAAACCGTCCCCAGTCGGCCCAGTTGTTTTTTCTGGTTCTGATTTCGGTGCACGATTTTAAATACACATTCCGAACCCAAATGAAAAATTTCTCACGATCAGTTGATTTCCATTTTTTGTAATTGAGGAGCAGTTCCGCAGCCATAATCATACCGGTTCCGGAGTAGGCCATCACGAGCGGACCATCAAAGTCCGAATATTTCTCATTGAGGTTTGCCCAGGCCATCAGGAATCCCAGCGATCTTTCCGCGTATTTTTTGTCACCCGACAATTGATATGCCAGCGCACAGGCATAAGCATCGAACGAGTCGGACTGAAAACCTGCTGAATTTTTACGGTGCATTGCCGGATCGATGTAAAAACCCGGGACCTTGAAATCTGCCAGCGCGTGGTATTCGTGCATTCCGGCCGAGTCGGCTTTGCCAATCAATTGCCTGTAAGCATCGAAAGTTGGTTGACCTTTGGCTTTGATGAGTTTCTTCACCGACTCAATTTGTTTGACAGGGTGCATTCCGCCCGGATGCTCGTAGGCAAAGGCTGTGAAATTGAATAACAGCGCAAGAAAAAAGAGGATCGAATAAAATTTTTGTATCATAGTTATTAGTTTAATTTAATGAATATCCGATTTCGGATCTAACTGGTTTAAACCTTGGGGCTTTGCCCCAAATCCCCAATTACTTTTTTGTCTTGACACAAAAAAGTAATCAAAAAAGGTCAAGGCTTAGCCCGCTTCGCTCGAAAAACTGGCGCTCGACGGCTTCCCGAGTACTCGGGATAAACTCGCCTTCGGCTCAAACAGAAAAGATTTTTTAACGCCGTCTTCACTTGTTTTTCGGCTCACCGGCCTAGGCCAATCGCACCCCAAACGTTTATAGATAAACATACGGACATTCAAGTTAATTTTTTTCATTTGGTATCCAAACTCCTTTGTTTCCCTGCCAAACCCATTTCCGATGATTACCCGCCATTTCCTGTTCCGGAGCATTTTTTCGGTGGGCTTTCCACATGGCAGTTACAAACGGATCGAAAGTTTTGGTTTCGCCGCCTGGTCTCTTGCGATTTCCGCGCGCTTCCTGGTACGGATCGTCTTCGCGCATCCAGCGTTCAATGTAATCGAAGTGTGCATCGTGCCCCCAAAGCTTTATCGCTTTCATGTAACGGGCAGCCAGCGCGGTTCCGGTCCATGCAACCGCAGTGCAACAGACGCGGTAGCTTTCCGAAGTTTTATCCCATTTCTCCCACTGATCGGGCGATTTTTCCTCATACGTGTCGCGTTTGCCATGATGCATGATCATTTGCCACAGCGCAGTTTGCCCGAACCAGCCCTTTCCGTAATAAGTTTGTGTGTCTTCCTGAAAAAATGCGGTCTCAGGAAGTTCGGTCAGTTTTGGATTTCCGAGCATGATGCTGGCAAAAAGGATGGGCCATTTTCGTCCGCTGGAATGGCCGCCACCTTCGTTCCAGTAGCCGCCATTCATGGCTATTCCGTATAAATCAATTCCTCTCTGAATCAGTTCGATTGCCAGCTTTTCCTTTCGTTCGCGCGGAACATCGAGGCAAAGCATCAAACTGGCGATGGAAACCAAGCGGGCATGTTCGCGGCCGTAGTTCGGTCCGTTTTCGTTTGGAACCAGTTCCTGCTGCGACCAGCTCATCAAATGATCGATCCACGGACGCTGAAAGTAACGTTCAAATTCTTCCCACGACGGAACCTCCCCTGCCGGTTGAAGTGCTGGCAGAAAATCCCAGTGAATATCGCGGGCAAGAAATATTGGTTTGGCCGTTCCCACGTATGGCGGACGAAAAGCATCAGCCGGAGGAACTGCATCGAGACAGGTCAGTACTGCCGCGGTTTTCATTACATTCTGGCACTTGTATTCGCCTTCCCAAAGTATGTTTTTGCAGAAATTATCGACTGGAAGCGAAGTATTGCTGACCGACGAAATGAGAGAACGATTGGCTTCGAGTTTCAACGGAAGTTTGATGCATCCTGAAGGGTCAAAGGCTCCGGCTCTGGAGTCGTAGCTTTGTTTGTAACCAGCTTTCAAAACGATGGCCGAACCATTGCGCATGGACGTATCGGTTTTCAGGCTGGTGTCGTTCCAATGGTTTATTTTGATATCAGTTTTATCCACCGAGACCGGACCAGGTTCCGGAGTTATTCTGACAATGGTCGCCGGACCAACCACCCACCAGTCGCCGGTGACGAATTGCCCGGTTTGCATGGGCTTGTCGAACTCCCAAGTAATTCCGTACTGGCTGATTGATTTCCGGAGTTCTGCCGGAACAGGCTGACTGATTGCGGTATAAGCTATCATGAGAAATAGTAGAACTGTCAGGATTGTATTTTTTCTCATTTAATTAAGTTTTGATTGTTCTTCCAGATGACCAAATAAAAAGCGAATCGTTACCAGCGTTGAAACAATAAATGCCACCCAGATCATTAATCCGACTCCAACCATGTACCATTCCAGTGTTTGGTCGGGTTCGTGGTTGGCAATATCGCACAAAGCCAGAAAGGTGAACAGCAATGCAATTGCTGAAAAGATTCCCAGAACCAGCGTGATGATTGCTGAAGTCTCCAATTTCTCCTTCGAAACTTTTTTCATGTTCTTTGGATTATTGTTTTTACAAAAGACACCGTGTGCTCCCCTAATGGAAAATAATTGTCGGCTAATTCATTGAACACTGCATGAAGCCTTAGTGTCAGCCATTTTCTTTTTTTGATTCGATGGCTGAAATGATTTTCAGAAGCTGTTCGCCCATGCCAATTTTATAGCCTGACGAGAACTGATAAACATTTCCGGAGGCGTCGCAAAAGAGCACCAATGGAAGTTTATCTTCAAGTCCTGAACCGTAAATTGCCGAAATGGCTTTCAGGATCTGATCATCAGGATCAATTCCGGTCTCCATTTGTGCTGGCAAATGGTAGGTTTTTAGTACTCCGGCCTGACCAGATTTTGCGACAGGTATTGCAAAAACAAACTGGCCTCCCCATTTATTGAAATGATCGATGTACGGGCCCAAATCATTTAAAATGTGTTTCGATGGTTCCTTGTCGGGGTCGAGTAACACCAGCACCGTATATTTTCCGGATACTATTGAAGACAGACTCACTGTTTTGCCATCGCTTGTTTTTTGCAGGTTTAGCGCTTCAAAGTTTAACTTTCCTGAAGGTTTCAATTCTCCTGATTCTTCTCTCAATTTCACAGGAATGGTTGTCAGCTTGTTTTTTTCGATGCTGAAGAATGTCATCTGGCTAAGCACTGCACCATCTTGCTGACGGTTTCCGGTAATCAGTACATATTGGCCTACTTCGAGTTCGAGCGGTTTGGCTGCATTGGTCAAACTGCTGCCTTCAGGAAATTCGAGGGTGCTGTAAAATCCGTCTTTCAGGAACCCAACTGTGAAATGCAGGTAATATTGCGGCGTTACCGGATTGCCTTTTTCGGTCAATTTCAGCATCCCTTTTTCGGGTTGGGTTATTACTTCAGGATCGAAAGCTGCGCGAAACCACTGGCCGTTTTTATTGTACTCCGGAATTTGTGTTTCAGGATTTAAGCGGGCCGGAATGCCAAATGTGCGGCAGACGGCCACGAAGAAAATATCGCGCGAAAGGGGATCGGCTACCCGCAATTTGTAAACGCCGATTGGTGTAATGGGCGCCCGCGAATGTTTGTTGGCGACCGTGTTGACCTGAATGTTTTCGTGAATCCAGCTAATTAAAACAGAAATATCGTTTCGGGTCGATTGTGCCATTTCAGCGCCAAACGAACCGGACAGAAAACTGCGCCACGGACTTAGATTTTCGAGTGCGATGCGAGGAGAAAGTACATTCCGGGTAAAAAGTTCTTTGGACGAAACCAGTTTTTGCACATCCAAATGTGCAGTTTGAGCGAGGTGGTCGGTCAGGATTGATTCTGTTGCATCGCTGTAATCTTTGTCGGATAGTTGAATGGCCAGTTCGAGAACTGTGCTGCGGTACTTTGGAGTATTTTTTTCAAGATAAGCCGAAATCTGGTCCCAGTTGCCGTAACTTAATTTTATAAAGCGTGAAATAGTATCGGGAGGAAGCTGGTATTTAGCTGCAAAGTCAGCGATCCAAACTGAATCTTTAAAAGTGGCCATCGTCGCATTTCTGATCGAATCCTCGTTGGCCAAACGAATGTCGTTCGCTTTTTTCGCTGCCTCGGTCACATTTGTTTCCACTTTCACTGCATGTGGTGGAACCAGGTCGAATGTTTCGCCCGAATTTGCAGGAATAGTTTGTTCCAGCACCAATTCGAGCGTATCTGTTTCGGGAACCGAAAGTTTTTGGTAGGCGAATATCCCATTTTTTGCGGCTCGGATTACCAAATCGCCCATTCCGGTTGTCAGATTTGTGAATCCGCCGGTATTGGTAAATGAGGTCGCAATCGGGTAATATTCAGCGTAGTTGTATAATTGGAATTCAACTTTGGCGCTGTCGGCTGGTGTTCCATCGGCATTCTTCACCGAGATGGTTATTTTCTTGGTGGTCGCGTAATTCGAAGTCAGGTTCAGTTCCGAGAAACGGTCTTCGGCAACCACTACCTCTTCGCTTCCCATATAGCGGCCATAAGCGCGGGTGTGCACCAGCATGGTGCGGCGCGAAGGTTCGCTAAACCAACCCATGTTGAGGTCAACGTCGGGTTCGCAGGCACCAAGGTATTGCCATTTGCCGTCGATCCATACTTCCACCCAGGCATGGTTGTCGTCGGAGTGTGCCCAGCGAGGCGTGTAAACCTGTCGGGCCGGAATTCCGGCGGTACGCATGGCAGTAACTGTAAATGTAGATTCCTCGCCGCAACGCCCGAAGGTCTTTTTTACCGTGCTTAGTGGTGCGCTCGTGCGTGAATCGGTTCCGCGGTAGTTCACTTTTTCGTGGCACCAATGGTTAATTTCGAGCGCGGCCTGCTTCATGTCCATTCCTTTTATGCGCTTCGTGATTTCGTCGTACATCACTTCGCGGAAATTATCGAGGTTTTCATTGTTTACCCGCAAAGGCAACACAAAATGCAGAAATTCTTCCTCCGGAATGCTTTTTCCCCAAGGCATTTCTTCACGGGCTTTTAGACTGAACTGTACATTTTTCAGAAAAAAATCAGGCTCATAATCGGCCAGATCGCTCAAAGGCATATAGGCGTACATGAATTCCAGCGCCTGTTTTTCTTCCGCCGAAATGGGCTGGTCGAAAATATCCCAAATGGGGACCTGACTATTTTTTGTCAATTCTTTCTGAACTGATATCATTTCCCGGATGTCGGCTATGCGCTCCGGATTTTTGATTAGTTCCTGTTTTTTTTCGCATGAAATCGCCAGAATTGCGACAAAAATGTAACTGAATATTCTTGCTGTCATAGATACTTTTTTTGATTTAAGTAATTACTAACATTTCGGAGGAAAAATTTCTTGATCCACATGGGTTTATAGAGTGACAAAATTCGATTACCTACCTCTAAGATTGACATATATATCTGTAATACAATTGTTTATAATGATCTTTCTTTTTTTAGTGGATTACGCTGCCTTATTGAGTACTCTTTCGGGTAACATTTTTGTGAATATTGCCATTGTCTGATCATTTTCGAATA
>JAUYMU010000076.1 GCA_030698405.1 Bacteroidota bacterium | reverse complement strand
CTTTTTACAAGAACAAATATAATATGCTGTAAATAAATTATTTATAAATTAGCACAAAAAATATTTCAAAAATAATGCTCCGAAAATTTGAATTACAACATAGAAGAGGGGGGAAGGCCGCATGCGGACTTCGGGGTGAGTTTTTTACTGTAACAAACTGATTGATTGTTTTTTTACCAAATTGTTAAGCGCATTGAAAAAAGTAGTTCCAATTCAAAATACCTTTTATCTTTGCAATCGAATTAAAAAAAAGTAATAAACAAAAATACAACCATGAAAGTAACAGTAGTTGGTGCCGGAAATGTTGGAGCTACCTGCGCACAGATCGTAGCCGAAAAAAACATTGTAAAAGAAGTAGTTTTACTTGACATTAAAGAAGGATTGTCAGAAGGAAAGTCATTGGACTTGTGGCAAACTGCCCCCATTAATTATTACGACACCCGTTTGGTAGGTGCTACCAACGACTATTCAAAATCAGCCGATTCTGATGTTGTTGTTATTACATCAGGCGTTCCACGCAAACCGGGAATGAGCCGCGACGATTTGATTTCGATCAACGCAGGCATCGTAAAAAGCGTTACCGAAAACGTCATCAAATATTCGCCAAACGCCATTATTATCATTGTTTCGAACCCATTGGACGTAATGACTTACGTTGCTTATGAGGTTGCAAAAACTTCAAAAAATAAAGTGATGGGTATGGCCGGAATCCTTGATACTGCCCGTTACCGTGCTTTCCTTGCTGAAGCTTTGGATATTTCGCCACGCGACATTCAGGCTTTGTTAATGGGCGGACACGGCGACACCATGGTTCCGCTGCCCCGCTACACAACGGTTGCAGGTATTCCTGTTACTGAAATGATCGACAAAGAAACTTTGGACAAAATAATCGACCGTACTAAAAAAGGTGGTGGCGAATTGGTAAACCTGATGGGAACTTCTGCGTGGTATGCTCCGGGTTCGGCTGCTGCACAAATGGTTGAAGCAATTGTTATGGACCAGAAACGCATTTTTCCATGTTGCGTGAAAATGGAAGGCGAATTTGGTTTAAACGATGTTTTTGTTGGTGTTCCGGTTAAATTGGGCAAAAACGGAGTAGAAAAAATCGTTGAAGTAAAACTTACAGAAGACGAACAGGCATTATTGGTCGAATCGGCAAAGTCAGTAAAAGAAATCATGGACGTTGTTGATGGGATGAATATTCTTTAGGCATTTTTTAATAAAACAAACAATAAGCTATATATTTGAAGCCCCTGTAGTTAATGCAGTGGCTTTTTTTATAAATACTTTAATCATGACAACCATTAATAACCTTCGTGAAAAACTAACTGGAAAAATAAACCAGATTGAAAGGATTGATCTTCTTGAATACATGTTGCAATTGATAGAAAACGAAGAAGATATGAGTCCATACCAATTAACTGCAGAGCAGCAAAATGCTGTTGCCGAAGCACTTGATCAATACAAGAGCGGTCAATTCATTTCTGACGAGGATGCTGACGAAGAGATAAGCAAATGGATAAACAAATAATTTGGACACAAAGGGCCAGGGATGACCGGAAAAGAATATTTGAATATTGGAATTCCCATAGTAAGTCAACAATATATTCAACCAAACTAAATACACTGATCAAACAATCGTTGAAACTCACGTCTAAATATCCCAGGATTGGAAGAAAAACAAGCTTTGAACAGGTTCGATTAAGAATTATTAAAAATTATTTTCTTTTTTACAAAATTACTGACAATCACCTTATTGTCCTGAGTATTTGGGATTGCAAGCAGGATCAAACCAACCTGAAACTTTAACTGAATTTATGATTACAATACCGCTCCAAATAATTGAACTCGAAAAGGATAATTATCACATTCTGATTGATGGAGAGTTTCAGGATGGAACTCCATCTTGCTGGATTATCGACACCGGAGCATCAAAATCGGTGCTGGATATAAACCAGGATCTTTACTTCGAAGTGTTGGATTCCGACAATGAAGATGACTATCACAGCGCTGGAATTAACCAGGGAATGATGGAAACTTCAGTAGGAAAAATGTTTTTCCTGAAGCTGGGGGAATTGGAAATTACCGACCACAAAGTTGCCCTGATCGACCTGACACATGTAAATGAAATATACGAAAAATACAGTTCTCACACGATTGCAGGACTTCTGGGAGGCGACATCCTGATGCAATACAAATGCCGGATCGACTACAATACAGAAACAATTCAGTTTCAGATTCCGTAGTGTGCCCGACAACAGAAAAACGGAAATCATATTATCTCAAAAAAAACTATATATTTGGCGGCTGAAAAAATGGTTTTATGAATCTGAATAAATACATTTCAAAACATTCGTTGTTGCGCTTGTGCATGCTAATTGCGATGGTTAGCGCTGCTGCTGTGTTTGATATGTACAATTCCACCAATCAAAAATTGGCCGGTACGAATACGAAAACCCCCACTCAGAATGATTTCGAAGCCGGCAAAATGTTTTTATTCAACCAGGTAAATACGTTCAATTTAAAAACAGTGGCAGGCGAGTACTTTGTGCGCTTCCGTTTTGCCTGCACACAGGATAAATTTCTATTAAAACATTATAATTTACGGACTTTTCAACTGATGAAAGCTGAATCATCGCATTCATTCGCTGCAGCAGCATGTTCGTTTCATTCACTGCCTTTTAACCGGGTTATCTATTCCAGTCCCGACGACACACCACCACTTTCTTAATTTTCAGCTACTCTTTTTCAGGAAGAATTGCGTGCGTACCTAAAAAGGTTATGCCCGTTTAAAAGAGCGGCTAATTCATTTTTCCTGAATTAATTATCCCTTTTATAATATTTAATTTCAAACAATTTAAATTTTTAACAAATGCAAAACAAAGGTGCAATCAGACTTTTTGCAATTCTTATTGCTTTGATTTGTCTTTATCAGTTGATGTTTACCTTTCAGGCAAATCAAACTGAGAAAGAAGCCAGAGCTTATGCGAAAGGCGACAAACAAAAAGAACTTGCTTACCTCGATTCAATGTCGAGCGAAGTGGTTTACAATTTATTGGGAATCCGTAAATACACGTTCAAGGAAGTAAAAGAACTCCAGCTTGGTCTTGGACTCGACTTGCAGGGCGGTATGAACGTTACCCTTGAAGTTTCAGTGGTTGACCTGGTCAAATCACTGTCGAACTACAGCAAGGATTCAACATTTACAGCAGCCATCAAACTGGCAACCGAAAAACAGAAAAACAGTCAGGATGATTTTGTAACCAGCTTCGGAAAAGCTTTCGAAGAAGTGTCGCCAAACGGAAAACTGGCTTCAATTTTCAACACCCTTGAATTAAAAGATCAGGTCAAATACAATTCTACCAATTCAGAAGTATTGGACGTTCTGCGCAAGGAAACGAAAATTGCCATCGACAACTCTTTCAACATTATCCGCACCAGGATTGACCGTTTCGGCGTAGCACAGCCAAACATTCAGCCGTTACAGACAGCAGGACGTATTTTGGTGGAACTTCCCGGAGTGGACGATCCAAAACGTGTTCGTAAACTGTTGCAGGGAACTGCCAACCTCGAATTCTGGGAAACTTACGATAACAGCGAAGTTTATCCGTATCTGGCTCAGGCAAACCAGAAGCTGGTAGAAATTCTTGCATTGAAATCAACAGGTTCAACCATTACAGCCGATACAACTATCACCCAGGTTGCTGTTGCCGATACTACCAGCAGTTTGCTTAGTGAATTGGAAGCTGCAACAACCACCGATTCAGCTTCGGTTGATCCATCGGGTGATATGGCAAAACAGTTCCCATTGTTTTCAGTTTTGTCGCCAAGCGCTACTGCACAGGGTGAATTATTTCCAGGAGCAGCCGTTGGAACTTCGCATTCTAAAGATACAGCAACTGTAAATTCTTACCTGAAAATGGATCAGGTAAAAGCTTTAATGCCACGCAACCTCAACTTTAAATGGACAGCAAAATCCATTGACAAAGAGGAAAAATTCTACCGTTTAATAGCCATTAAAGTTACCGGTCGCGATGGCCGCGCACCACTCGAAGGCGATGTAATTACCGATGCCCGTCAGGATTATGCCGAAATGGGCAGCCGTCCGGAAGTAAGCATGACCATGAACAGCGAAGGCGCTAAAATATGGGCGCGTTTGACAAAAGAAAATGTAGGGAAATCAATCGCCATCGTTCTCGATGGATATGTACGTTCTTATCCGAATGTAAACGGCGAAATCACCGGCGGACGTTCGTCAATTACCGGAATGGAAAGCGTTGAAGAAGCGATGGATCTTGCAAATATCCTGAAATCAGGAAAAATGCCTGCACCAGCCATCATCATTGCTGAAGATGTTGTTGGCCCGTCGTTGGGTCAGGAAGCAATCAACAGTGGTATGTGGTCATTTGCAATTGCATTCATTCTGGTACTTGCCTATATGTTGTTCTTTTACAGCAAAAAAGCAGGTCTGGCAGCCAACATCGCACTGATCGTAAACATGTTTTTTCTTATTGGAATTCTGGCTTCCATCGGCGCTGTGCTAACTTTGCCGGGTATCGCAGGTATTGTGCTTACCCTGGGTATGGCTGTTGATGCCAACGTACTGATTTACGAACGTGTTCAGGAGGAAATCGTTGCCGGCAAATCGCTTCGGCTTGCAATCACCGACGGGTACAAAGCAGCTTATTCAGCAATTATCGACGGACAGGTAACCACCTTATTAACCGGTATCGTACTTTATATGTTTGGTTCAGGACCGATCAAAGGTTTTGCCACTACCCTGATTATTGGTATTCTTACTTCGATGTTTACCGCTATCTTTATTTCGCGTTTGATTTTCGAACGTCAGTTGAGCAAAAACAAAAATATCACCTTTACTGCAAAGGTTACTTCAAACTGGCTGAGAAATACAAAAATCAAATTCCTTGAAAGCCGTAAATTGTTCTATTACATTTCCGGTGCATTGATTCTAATCTCAATTACTTCATTTCTGGTGCGCGGATTCCAGTCAGGTATTGATTTTAAGGGAGGCCGTACTTATGTTGTTCGTTTCGATGAAAACGTTAAGGTTGCTGATGTACAAAAAGCGCTTACACCTGCATTTAATAACAATGCTCCTGAAGTAAAAACATTCGGAAATGCCAATCAGGTTCGTATTACAACAACGTTTAAAATCGACGATCTGAGCGAAAACGCTGATGACGAAGTTGAAAAACAAATGTATCAGGGTCTTAAAAGTGGAGGTTTTGTAGGCGATGTATCACTCGATAATTTCATCAGCCTTCACCGCATGAGTTCTCAGAAAGTGGGTCCAACCATCTCTGACGACATCAAGAAAGATGCTGCAATCTCTATCTTCTTTGCACTGGTCATAATCTTCCTTTACATTCTGATCCGTTTCCGTAACTGGCAGTATGGCTTAGGTGGTTTGGTTTCACTTACCCATGATACAATTATCACACTTGGTGTATTCTCATTGTTCGCAGGAGTGTTACCTTTCTCGCTGGAGATTGACCAGGCATTTATTGCAGCAATCCTGACAGTGATCGGATACTCCATCAACGATACAGTAATCGTTTATGACCGTGTACGTGAATACCTTCACCTGTATCCAAAGCGTAAACTTGACGACAATATGAACCATGCGATGAACTCAACACTTCGCCGTACTTTCAGTACCTCGCTGAGTACTTTGGTGGTTTTAATAGCGATCTTTATGTTTGGGGGCACATCCATTCAGGGTTTCACCTTCGCTCTTCTTGTAGGTATTGGCGTTGGAACATATTCATCCATATTTGTTGCAACTCCTATTGTGTACGATGCACTTAGTAAAGTTAAAAAAGCTGACAGAGCATAAGATAAAATCTTATTAATACTCCTGAAGCAGGAATTTCAAAAGTCAGTCGACGGATGGAATTCCTGCTTCTTTTTTGTGTGAAATTCCTTAACGGAACAATCATTCTTACACATGTACAACCGTTGTTCTCTACAAGTTTGTATATTTGCTGAAATTTTAAAAATGGTCAACCATTTAATTTATTTTTATTATGGGTGGAAGTGAGATTGTACTAATCATTTTTGTTGCCTTGTTATTTTTTGGGTCGAAAGCCATTCCTGATATTGCAAAAACTTTGGGTAAAGCCATGCGCGAATTTCAGAAAGCTACCAACGAAATTAAACGTGAAATCAACGACGCCGGAGGAGGCATTGGCGACGATATCCGCGATATAAAGTCAACCATTCAGGGAGCACGAACCGACATTGAAGACGGTATAAAAAAACATACAAGCGAGATAAAAAGTGATATTCAGGAAATAAAAGCCGATGTGCAAAAAAGTACTGATACTATCACTACTGAAGTAAAAAACGAAACCGACAACATCACCAATGTGATCAATGATGAAGTTAAAACCGTAAACGATTGATCAGGGTCGAAAACATAAAAAAATCGTTTGGTCAACTTCAGGTTCTGAAAGGAATTGACCTTAAAGTTCCAGCCGGCAAACTTTATTCGATCGTTGGTCCCAGCGGCGCCGGAAAAACAACCCTTCTTCAGATCATTGGTTCGTTAAGTCAGCCCGACTCCGGAAATATTTTCATCAGCAATCAAAACATTTCGGCTATGAATGAGTGGCAACTGGCCGACTTCAGAAACCGTCGTATTGGATTTGTTTTTCAGTTTCACTATTTACTGCCTGAATTTTCGGCCCTCGAAAATGTATGCATCCCGGCCTTTATCGCTAAAACGCCCAAGAAGGAAGCAGAAGCCAAAGCACGTGAATACCTCGAATTTCTGGGTCTGTCGCACCGGCTTAACCACAAACCAGGCGAACTGTCGGGAGGAGAACGCCAACGTGTGGCAGTGGCACGGGCGCTTATCAACAATCCTTCAGTAATTTTGGCCGATGAACCTTCAGGAAACCTCGACACCAAAAACCGTGAAGACCTGCACGAATTGTTTTTCACCCTCCGCGACAAGTTTAAACAAACACTTGTGATAGTGACCCACGACGAAAGTTTTGCTGCACAAAGCGATGCCATTATCAGGATGAAAGATGGATTGATCGAATCCTAAATCGATGAAAAATTAAGATTGAAAAAAATATCCAATACTCAATATCAAATATCCAATATCCAAAGTTACGCCCCAACCTGGAACCTGAAATTTGAAACTTGAAACTGTTAGCAGGGAGCATGGAGCATGGAGCATGGGGCATGGAACCCGGATCGGCACGCAACTTGAAACTTGGAACTTGAAACATGGAATTAGTAACCTTTTTAGACCAGAAATACCTTTCGTTCAATCACCCTGCTTTTATAGAAACCGACCCGATTCAGGTTCCTGCCCTGTTTACCACCAAAGAGAATATTGAAATTGCCGGGTTTCTTGCTGCAACACTGGCCTGGGGACAACGGCCAACGATCATCCGCAATTCGGCGAAACTGGTTGCACTCATGAACAACAATCCCATCGAATTCCTGCTGAATACCCCGGAAGACGAATGGTACATTTTTTCAGATTTCAAACACCGCACTTTTAATGGCATCGACTGCCTGTTTTTCATGAAGTCACTCCGGAATATTTATCAAAACCATGGCGGACTGGCACAGGTTTTTACTGAAGGCTATCAAATTGACCAAACCATTTACAGCGCATTAATTTATTTCAGGAAAGTGTTTTTTGAGTTGGAACACGAACACCGAACCGAAAAACATGTTTCGGATGTGGCGAAAGGTGCAGCTGCAAAACGGTTGAACATGTTCCTGAGATGGATGGTCAGAGCCGACAATTCGGGCGTTGACTTTGGTTTATGGAAACAAATCCCAACTTCAGCGCTGATGCTTCCGCTCGATGTTCACACCGGAAATGTGGCACGCAAACTCGGATTACTTACACGCACACAAAACGATTGGCGTGCCGTTGAGGAAATTACTACCAAACTTCGGGAATTCGATCCGGAAGATCCTATCAAATATGATTTTGCGCTTTTCGGACTGGGAGTGTTTGAAAAAAGCCTCTTCCCCAGCCCTTCTCCAAAGGAGAAGGGAGTTTTGCGGTAAACATATTTACAGCCTAAACATTCAACGATAAATTTCCTGATTTTGCAGTATTTAAAAGCCCCTCTTGAGGAGGGGGTTTGGGGAGCCCTTAATTAAACCAATAGCTAAGTTTCAATACCAGTGCCCGGTTTCTTGAATTCCAATCACCGGTGTAATAGTTATCCGTATAAACGATAAACAAATCGGAAACCGGCTGATATCGCCACTGAAACCTCATATTTATATTCATATTGTCGATTTGCTCGTTGTACTGAACGAATGTTGAAAAGAATACTTTATCGCTCAAAGTCAGGTCGAGTTTAGGCCCAATCAGCCAAAACTTAGCCCGCTCGAAAGGCGCAGGAAGATTGATGTCGTTGTATGAAAAATTAACTGTCATGTTCAGATATGGCTGATAACGGTAGGTCACCTTTCCTTCCAAAATACTGATCTTTCCGCTGTAAAAACCACCTTTGGCAACTGTTGCCGAATAATTAAGGATGGATCGGGTGTCAGAAAAATACTCGAGAAACAATGCATTCGTTGAATATTCAGTACCTTTTTTCAGTACTGTCTGGCTAATGTGTGTCGGATCAAAATCCTTGTCAAGACGGGTGTAAAAATCCATGATGCCCGCGTCAAGTATAGACCGGTTGCTAAATTCAAATTTATACATCAGGGTAAATTCATGGTCAATCTGATTGTATCCGGAATCGAAAAAGTAATCAGCCTCAGCAACAAACCCATGACTCACCACCTTTTTATTGGGAACCCACAAAAAGCTAAATTCAGGATTTAACAGGTTATAGCCAGTCCGGCGAACATAACCTGATTCGGCGCTGTAATTTTCGCCAACACTGGCCTGTGCCATACCTGCATGAATGCGGCGGGTGTTATAAGTCAGCGACGAGCCCTGCGCATATTGCTTTCCCGGATTTTCAGGACTGAACGAACGGTGATAAAACAATTTTCCGCTCCAGGCATTGTCCCTGCTGGCCAAATTGTAATCGAGTCCGGCAATGCGATTGAAATTCTGAGCTCCGGGTTCGTCCATGTATTCCTTATTTACCAGAATCATCCCGATATTCGACCGGGAAAAAAGTTTGCGTTGCAGCGAAACTACCATAAAGTTACGCGATAATTGATCCGTTGTTTTTTCGGTTTGCATATTTAAAAGCCCCAACCTCCAATCGTTTCCGATCTTTCCACTCAAACGGGTGCCTGCTAAAACCGGTGCATCAAGCCCAATTCTCCGGGAGAAAAATGGCGTTACCGAACCAAATCCATAATTGGAAAAAAGGTCGCTGTTTTCAAGAAAAAATTGCCGTTTCTCCGGGAAAAACAATTCAAACCTATCGAGATTGGTCACCTGCTGATCGACTTCAGCCTGCGAAAAATCGGGATTGTAAGTCAGGTCAAGATTCATCGAAGTAGTAATTCCCAGTTTGGCATCGAACCCAAAATCTTTCCGGTAAGTTGTGGCTGTTCCTGCTTCGAAGTTTCGGGCTGCACTTCCAAAAATGTAAGGGATAACCGAAAACATCATTTTCGATTTTGGAAGTGGCTCTTCCCATTGCAGCACGCCGGTGTATGCAAGGCTTGCAGTTGCAAACTGGCGGGGAACTGGAGCCCATGCCGACTTTTCGTTGGTTTTGAGGTCGAGCCGGCTGAAATTTACATACCATTTGTCTGTACCCGATTTAAACCTGACAGACCGAAAAGGAATGCGCATTTCGGTTACCCAGCGATCGGGATACTGCATAGTTTTTGAATCCCATTTGCAATCCCAGTTCAGGTTTACAGCGCCACCGTTCGATTGTGTTCCATCCCATTTTGCTCCGGAAGCCGATGCCCCAAAAGAAAAACCATTGGTTTGATCGAGAAATGTGTCGAAAAATACCAGCACATTGTCGTTGTTGCCGAAATTAAAATCACGACGGAAGGATTCCATGACCCGTTTACCCGGAACAGTATCAAAAAAGGTAATTCCGAGGTAAAAAGCTTTTTCGTCGTATGTCATAACAACTTCCGAAGGTGATTTTGCATAACCGGAATCAACCGGAAGTACCAGCCTGAAATTGGTAGCTTTTTCAGCTTTTTCCCAATCCGGTTCACTTATTAATCCATCAATTTTTATGGGACCAGTTGATTTTTTAACATTCAGGATTACATTTTCGTTGTTTTTACGAACGACAGAATCCTGCTGTAATTTTTTAATGGATGGGAAAAGTTTATCTGAGGAAAAAGTTACAATGTTCAGAAGCAGAAAAAGAAAAAGAAAAATGAATCTCATTGAATTGGGTTTAGGTTTTGGTTTGGTTTTTATATGACTGTCAAAAATACAAAAACCCTTCAGACAACAAAGCAGCAAGTTTCAAACAATTGTTAATTGACTTATTCATTACTTGCAATTTTATCTGTTTCAAGCTTAAATTCCTCTGGCTGATAGAGTAGAACTACATCTCCTTCCTGCAGTGAATTCTCTACTGCGCCGAACATTTCATTTTCGGCGATGATCTGAATTTCCTGTTCGGTGATGCTTCCACCCTTTTTCAGATAAACAATTTGCTTTCCGTTTTTAGAAAATATAGCCTGGCGCGAAATCAGCAGTTTGTCTTTGAAATTTCCTACAATAATATCATTGTTTGCGGTCATCCCCGGTTTAAGATCCTTTTCCGATTTTTCGTACCTTATTATTACCTTGAATGCTTTCATGTCGAAATCTTTGTGATCTTCACCAATGGTTGCAATCTTGATTACAGTTCCGGCGAAAACCCTGCCCGAAAGTGCATCGATTGTAATCCTTACACTATCGTTTAGGTGAACCTTGGCAATGTCTATTTCCTTAATGTAAGCTTCAGTAATCACCACCGACATATCAGGCAAAGTGGCAATCAACGGACGCCAGATATTAACCTCAGAGTCTTTTCCATAAGTTTTTCCTGACCAGTCTTTTGCAAACATTACGATGCCATCTTCAGGAGTCCTGATCGTGGTTGCAGCAATGGCCTTCTGGTATTTCTCAATAGTCTTCTGAAGGTCGGCTACCCTCGACTGGGAACGGCCAACCTGAATTTTCATTTTGTTCCTGTCAAGCAGATAATCCCTCCTGATTTTTTCAACCTCCAACTCTGCTTTTTGATAATTCATTTGAGTTTTACGCTGATAAGCTTCTGATTCGTATTTCGATTGTTCCAGGTCGATCTTCAGGTATTCAAGGTCAAGTTTTGCATTGGTGATGGATTCACGCTTTCTTGAAAGGTTTACTGTGGAGTCGAGCATCGCATTCCGAAGGTCTGAAACCATTTTCTCCATTTCCTGCATTTGGTTACGCATTTGTGTTGCGAGTTGGCTTTCGTCAATCTTGGCAATATAGTCGCCCTTTTTCACCACTTTACCTTCCAGAATTAAGTCGGCAATTTTCAACTGATAAACGCGCAATTCACGGTCACAAATTTCATCAGGGAGATTGATCTCCGTGTATTTCTCACCTTTTACTTCACCCTTGCAATTAATTACAGTTTCCAGGTTGCCCTTCTTTACCTTGAAAGTTTTTCCCGATTCAGGTTTTATCTGAACCATAAAGAATGCAGCCGCAACAATTAAAACAACAATCAGGCTGGCAATAATCAGGTATTTTTTTTTCTTGAACATGTCGTTTAATTTTCAATAATTTTATCGTATTCGGCAGTCAGGCTTTCCCCTTTAACAAAATCGTACAATGCGAGCATACGCAACCGGTAGTAATATTGCCAATAAGTTTTAACCGCATTGATGTACTCTCTTCGTGCCGATTCGCGGTCGTTACGTGCCATGTTTAGTTTAATCACATCCACTTTTCCTATCAGGAAACGTTGGAAAGTGACTTCATATCCTTTCTGTGCTACCGTGTCAGCCTTGGCTGCATTTCGAACCTGTTCGGCCTGAAGGTTGAATTCCATAACCGACTGAAATATGTTTTGTTCAAAGTCTATGCGCGATTGCCTTACCCGGGCATTCACCACTTCACGGTTCGATTCGGCCATCATCAGCCGGCCTTTTCTGCGACCCCAATCAACCAGCGGAATGCTCAACCCAATACGCAACCGCTGACTTTGGTCGGGTTCATCGTACACCATGTCGAAATTTTCGGCTGACTGGTTGAGACCATACACCGCGAAAAGACTTGTACTAAGGCCAGTCTCTGATTTAGCCCTGGCAACATCACGGTTTTGTTCGATCATTTGTTGTTCCTGATCCAGAATGTCAGGATTGTTCTTCAAGGCCATATCCAGCGCGTCATCGGCCCTGATTTGCAACGCTGGTATTTCGGATGGTACAATACAATTGATCCGGGTTTGTTTATCCATCATCAAGTACGAATTCAATCCAGATTGAGAACGTTCAACCTCCAGCTTCGCCTTGTTTAACGACTGGGTTGCATTTAGCTGATTCAATTCCAGGTTCAGCAATTCATCCTGTGTAACCGTTCCGACCTGGAAACGTCCTTTGCCAATTTTGTACAAAGTATCGGCATTCGATTGATTGTTCTCAGCGATTTTAAGCTGAATCTGCGCTTCGACTAGGTCAAAAAACATAGCGGTAGATTTCATTGCCAGGGTTTCCTGCGACTGCACAAACTCCTTTTTAGCTTTTTCGTATTTGACAGGTTCGATTTTCGACTGCCATTTTAATGCATTGTAACCGTTTAGCGACTGCTGGTAACCAATACTTACAGGTGTTGCCTGGTAGGATGTGTTTTTATCTCCGCTTAAATTTTTCACCATTCCAAGTTCAGAATTAAGAAACAGGCTACCTCCGGTCAATCCTATCTTTTGATTCAATTGCATCGACATTTCCGAATTGAAATAATCGCGCAAAACATATTCTTCAGTATTGGTCTGAAAGTTATACTCGCGTCTACGATAATGGTTAAAATCCAGCGGGGTAGCATTCAGACTCAAACTCGGCAATTTATCTGCTTTGTAATACCTGAATTCCCAATAGCTCGACAGATACATGTTTTTATACCTGAATGCATCGAGTGAATTCTTCGAGGCAAGATTTACTACTTCAATCAAGCTGAGATTGTAATTTTGAGGCTGGGCAAAAACTTTTAAGCTGAATCCTGAAAATACGATGATCAGGAAAAGAAATATTTTATTCATTTTTGAATGGTTTTTATTGGTTAGGCGCGTAATGATTCAACCGGATCTTTTTCAGCGGCACGCTTGGCCGGCATGTATCCAAACATAATTCCAATCAGGGCTGAAACTCCGAAAGCGATGAAAATGCTGAAAAATGAAACCACGGTTTTGATATCGAACACGGCTGTAATTATTTTGGAAAGAACCACTCCGAGGATAATCCCGATAATCCCTCCTGAAATACTGATCAGCGTCGATTCAGCCAAAAACTGGGCAACAATATCTTTCCGGGAAGCGCCGATTGCCTGTCGTGTGCCAATTTCGCGGATTCGCTCCATAACCGATGCAAGCATAATGTTCATGATACCGATACCACCAACAATGAGCGAAATTCCGGCAATGGCGCCCAAAACAATGTTGAATATTTTTTTTGTGCGTTGCTGCTGTTTGAGCAACAATTCCGGGATGGTAACTTCAAAATCATACAATCCTGAATGGCGGCGCAGAAGCATTCGTTTTACAATGTTGGCAGTAGCCCCCAACTGCTCTGTTTCGTTAACCTGAAGGATAATCTTGTCCAACTGGTTGGGATTTTTGTCGTCAGTTGCGGTTTGTGTATTGGAATCTGTAATGATTATCCGGCGGCGTGCATTTGATTTTTCCACCTCGTCAGCGCGGATTAGCGCCCTGTTTTTGAACCTCATCATGATGGTTTGTGCCGGTACGAAAATTTTATTGTCGGAACTGCTGATTCCCATTTCATCGGAAGCCGAAGCTGTAAAGTCGCGCCGTTCGATCACCCCGATAATTTTTAGCCATATTTGTCCGCATTTAATGTATTTGCCAACGGGATTTTCCTGGTTGAAAAATACTGTTTTAATATTGTCGCCAATTACGCACACCGGCTGACCTGATTCTTCCTGAACAGACTTAAATATTTCGCCCGATTGCAAACGAATATTAAATAAGCTGAAATAATTCGAATTCACTCCTTCCAGAACAACCGGCTTACTTTTCCCGTCGATAATAGCCGAATAATTGTAAGAAATTACCGGACTAACCATATTGATGGTCGGGATAATCTCCTTAATGGCTTCCAAATCCTGCATTGTAAGGCCTCGTGAGAATTTTTTGGCGCCGGCTTTTTCATCCGTAGTACTTTCATTCGTTCCGCCTGAAGATACTTCTGTTGGGGTAATGATGATATTGTTGACACCAACCATTTTTATCTGTTCCAGAATTTCCTGTTCAGCGCCTTTGCCAATTGCCAGCATACTTATCACTGCGGCGACTCCGAAAATAATACCCAACGCTGTCAGTATCGACTTTAGTTTATTGGCAATAATAGCCTCAAAACCAATCACTATATCGTGAAAATATTTTTTAAAAATCATAGCTTTTTATTTTGTGAGGCTGTTCAGTTTTTCAAGACAGTTCTGGGTGGCATCGGGCCCGGGGAAGGCAAAACGCCTGGAGCTGGCTGTTTCTTTTGCACTTCTTCCCTTTCTTTTTCTGCCTGAATTTTTGCATTTTCCTTTTCCTTTTGCATTTCTTCATAAATCTCAAATCCCTGAAATTTAAGTTCATTTGCATTCGCAGGTTCGGTTAGCCAAACA
The DNA here is from genome assembly GCA_030698405.1 of Bacteroidota bacterium. GTDB lineage: Bacteria > Bacteroidota > Bacteroidia > Bacteroidales > Prolixibacteraceae > Aquipluma. The sequence continues at coordinate 65,078 of JAUYMU010000076.1, read as the reverse complement.
ACATCGTCTTTCTTCAGCCCTTTTCTGATGAGCACATAGTTTTCGTTTTCTTCGCCAAGCCAAACAATTTGTTTCACCTGTTTATCTTTCCCCAGATATACAAATTTCAGGCTGTCGTTTTCAAACACTGCATCCGAAGCAAGCATTAATGTATCGGCAAAAGTATTGGCCTGAATAGCGTTACTGGTCGTCATTGCCGGTTTCAGGTCTTTGTCTTTGCCAAATATTTTGATTTTCACCTCAAATACCTTGGCATCGCTGTTGGGCATTGCCTGACCGATATTTGCAACTGCGATTACTTCGCCGGTCAATTCTTTTGCAGGGAAAGCGTCAATCCCAAGCTTCACGTTCTGACCGATTTTTATTTTCGAAATATCAATTTCATTGATGTAAGTTCTTGAAATCAGGTTGGTCATTTCAGGAATGGTTGCAATTACAGAATTATAAGGCCCAACTTTCGAACCTGTTTTAATGATCTCACCCCACGGATATTTAAAATAGGTAAGAATTCCTGCTTTTGGGGCTATAATTTCGAGTGAGTTAAACAGTTTGTCGAGTTCTTGCGATCGCTCGAGCACTTGCCGGTAATTAATAAACCTGCGATCCACCCTATTTTCTTCCTGTTTTCTCTTCAGAATATAAGCCTTTTGTTCCTGCTCAAGTTTTCGGGCAGCCTTGTCGTTGTCCATGGCAGCTTTTTTCTGAATGGAAGGCGATTCGTAAACCGACTCTTCCATGATAATTTTCTTTTCTTCCAGATCGAGCCTTGCATTTACAATTAAATCGCGCTGATTACTCAGGTTTAGGTTCGAATCAATTTTGCTGTCTTCATATTCCGACAATGTCCGGTCCATTTCATCCTGGGCTGCTTTCAGTTGCTCCTCAACTGCCTTGTGATCAAGGGTTGCCACGTAACTGCCCGAATCGACCCAGGTTCCCTCTTCAACCATATCGGTAATGGTCAATTCATATATCCGCAGATTCCGGTCTTTCAACTTCTCCGGAATACTAATACTTTCCGACTTTTCGGATTCCAGCTGACCCGACGAGAAAATAATTGCACTAAAAGTTCCACGCTGGACGCTGACGGTTATTTGGGATAAATCGGCTTCACTCTTTCGAAGGGAAAAATAAAGAACAAGGAGCAAAACAGCAGGAATTGCAATGTAAAAAATTCTTTTTGTATTCATGGTTAATCGTTATTTTATAATATTAGTTGGTTCATTTCAAACAACAAAAGCGCCTTAATAGTTTCTATATCATAAACTCATAATTCGGCCATTTCCATCAGGTCAAAATTGAATTTTAACTGGCATTTTGCTCAACATTTATGCCAAATATGTAAACAAATCATATGTTCTATTACACCATATCTATCATTTAAACGAATATTTTTTTCCGGTCAACATACAATTTAAATTTTGACTTAAAGCATTCTTAAACTTGTTTATGATTTATTAATTAAAATTGTCTGTAAATTAGCTAACTAAATCAAAACTCAACTTGATGAGATTTATTCTAATAGCTTTTTTTTTCTTATTTGTATTTGAAGGTTATTCACAATTTGCAAGAGAAACGATTTTATCGGGAATTATTGTTGGCAACGACTCTATTCCTGTACCTGAAGTGGCAATCATAAACGTTCGGACAGGCAAAACTTCGAGAACAAATGCAAATGGATTCTTTCAGATAGAAATTGCATTGGAAGATTCACTTCTTGTATATCACATTGCTTATAAAAAGCGGTTCGTAAATGAGAAACACAATGGCCGGTATATTGTCCTTGAACCTGAAGTTGTGGAATTGATGCAGGTTGACGTTTCAGATAAAAAGGAAAAGGAACTAAAAAATCTGCAGGAAACAGTCAATGATATAAAGCGTCTGGCTCCGCTTGAAAAGCCTGAAGGGTTTGACCTTAAATCGCGACAAAGTTATTTTTACGACCAACATGGTTCCCACACCAAAGGGTTCAGCCCGTTTTTCGGTCCAACTTTCCGTTCTCCTATTGCGAAAATTATAACTTTAGTTGCAGGATCCGAAGAAAAAAGACAACGAAAAAAGCTGACGTCACATTATCGTCTGGTAAAAAATAAGACAAATTAAAAGCAATATATACATATCATAAACAAAAAGGAATTATTATTCGTTTCACTAACAAAAACAACTTATGAAACAAATTTTCTTATTATTCGCAGCCATCATGATGGCTCTAAATGCCAGTTCGCAATACAAGGTAGAGGTCGAAACTGGCGAAAAACCGATGTCAAAAGGAACTCAAATGGCTTTCACTGTAATGATTCCGGAAGCAAAAACAGAGGAAGTTGAGCCGGTATGGAAAAGGTATATTAATAACAGGAGTGCGGGCGAACGGATCAGCAATTTTGCAACACAAGTTGGCAATATTTTTAAAAGTGAAGAAAACAGGGCCAGCCGCGACCATTTAAAAGTGGAGACAAAAGGAGGTGAAATGTATGTGAGATCCATCGAAGTAAATAAGATCTCGAAATATTCGATGGATGTTTATGCCCGGATCACGCAATTGGCTGAAGGTTGTCAGTTCAGCGCTTTTTTTCAATACACCGATTCTGCATTTATTGATGAATCAAATGTAGATGCAGAAAGATTTATGTCACTCAAAAGCTACGTCCGTGATTTTGGAGTGGAGGCCTACCAAAGCGTAGTTGACAACCAAATTAAAGAAGCCAAAAAAGAAGTATCGAAACAGGAAGGTATATTGAAGGATATAGAATCGAAAACAAAAAAGGAAGAGAAAGCAATCACGCGTTACGAGTCAAACATTCAGGAATACAATGCCAGTATTTTTGCTTTGGAAAATGACATTGTGAGGTTGAACGAAATTATCAATTTGAAAAAGGTATCATTTTCGACCATGTTAAAAGGTACTCCTGAATATGATGAAGCAAAAAAGGAATTAAAGTCATTGGAGAAAGAAAAATCAGGCTATTTCCGGGAGATAAAATCCTCAAAAGGAAAAATAAAGTCAAAAGAAATGGATATCAAATCGGCCAAAAACGCGATCGAAAAAAACGACCTTGATCTAAAAAGACAACAATTGGTAATTCAGGAAAAAGAAGGAATTGTAGATCAGTTAGCGAAGAAAAAAGCAGGAATCCAATAAGGCAAAAAGAAAGCTAAAAAAAGCTGGTCAGTTCGAATATAGAACTGACCAGCTTTTTTATTTTAGGCAATCAACGATCTGATATCCTGAATAATGGCTTGTGCCAGTTGGTTCGCTTCAGTCATCGAAGGCGCTTCGGCATAAATCCGGATGATCGCCTCTGTGTTCGATTTACGCAAATGCACCCAACGGTCAGCAAAATCAATTTTAACCCCATCAATATCTGTAACCTGTTCATTTTGGTATTTTTCTTTCACTTTCACCAGAAGCGAATCCACATCAATTTCAGGAGTGAGTTCAATTTTATTTTTCGAGATAAAATAGTCGGGATAAGTTTTACGCAACTCCGAACATTTTAACCCAGACTTTGCCAGCAAACTTAAAAACAGGGCAATTCCAACCAGCGAGTCGCGTCCGTAATGAGAAGCAGGATAAATGATTCCGCCGTTTCCTTCGCCACCGATCACTGCATTGATGGCTTTCATTTTGGCCACCACATTCACTTCGCCTACAGCCGATGCATAATAAGTACCTCCATGCTTTTCAGTAATATCGCGCAATGCACGCGACGATGATAAATTGGAAACCGTGTTGCCAGGAGTTTTGCTCAGCACATAATCGGCTATTGAAACCAATGAATATTCTTCGTTGAACATCGATCCATCTTCACTTATTATAGCCAAACGATCGACGTCAGGATCGACGACAAAACCCACATCAACTGCCGATTCACGAATTATTGCCGAAGTTTCTACCAGATTTTCAGGAAGTGGTTCCGGAGTGTGGGCAAAATGACCGGTTGCTTCGCAGTTAATTTCTACAATTTCCTTCACACCCAAGGCTTTCAGAAGTGCCGGGATCACAATTCCGCCAACAGAGTTCACTGCATCAATGGCAACACTGAATTCAGCGTTTCGTATCGCTTCCACATCAACCAACTCCAGATCAAGAACTTGCTGAATATGAATATCTGTATAATCTTTAATAAAAACTTCGCCCAAATCGTCCACTTCGGCAAAGCTATACGATTCATTTTCTGCAATTTCCAAAACCAAAGCCCCTTCGGCTGCATCCAGAAATTCGCCATTGTGATTGAGTAATTTCAAGGCATTCCACTGTTTTGGATTGTGACTGGCGGTCAGGATTATTCCACCCTGCGCCTGTTCTTCTTTCACCGCGATTTCGGTAGTGGGAGTTGTTGCCATACCCAAATCAACGACCAGACAACCCATTCCTGAAAGCGTAGCCACCACCAGCGACTGAACCATTGGCCCTGAAATACGGGCATCGCGGCCAACCACAATGGTGATCGTTTGACCAGGATGTTGCTGTTTGGCCCATTCGGCATAGGCAGCTGTATATTTTACCACGTCGAGCGGACTTAAACCTTCGCCGGGTTTACCGCCAATTGTTCCGCGAATTCCTGATATTGATCTGATTAAGGTCATAGTATGATTGATAAATTATTAATAAAAACCCTATTTATTTTCTACCGATTATTTTTTTAAGATAATCTTCAGTTTCTTTAACTAGAACAGATTTAAGCTTTTCAAATTTAATTCTTTTGTTCCTTAAAAAGTTGATGTTGTTAATACTTTCAATATCCAGGTCATTAAAATAAGTTATACTTTTAAGTGCATGAAACGAATTTTCAGACTGGTATTTTTGTTCATAAAACTGAATAATCTCGTCTAATTTGAAATGATGAAGGAGGTAAAACAGGTCAACAAAATCCTTGATCCGTGTGCCATTATCTGTTATTGCACTAACTTTCATCGCTGCAATATCTTCCAAAGAACAAAGCCTGATTCCTTCAATTGTTTTTGTTTCCTTAATCGTCGGATAAGAATGGCGAATGAAATCAACTTTAATCTGGTCGATTGAACCGATTAGTGTGTTTTTTGCTTCATAGTCAAAAGTTATATCGTGCCCATGAAAATTTTCAAGCAAACATTCTTTTAATTGTTTGTTATCAAAGACACTTTTGCTGAACATGTCAATGTCAACTGAAATCCGATGACCAATTTGCAAGGCCAGAGCAGTTCCTCCCACCAAATCAAAATGGTCCAGCTCATCAATACTGAAAAGCTTTTGAATAATTTTTAATGTTGAAGGTGCAACGGGTTCTTTGAATAACATTTGAATTTTTCTAATGGAATATCAAAAAAAAGGCTGAAAAAAGAAAGTGATTTTCGATCTAAAGAAGCAGATTTTATAAGTTCCTTTTTGATAGTATCGAATCCATAAAAACGAACAATCTCTTTAAAATCAGAAAAGTTACCTAAAGAGCAGGTTCTTTCAATTACCAATTGTTTGTTTTTCAAAAAATCAAATCCTTCACGGCTCACATCCCATAAGAGAAATGGTCTTATTTTCGGTTGAGATTGTTGTAATGGTAGATCCATGTGAATCATTATATATTGAATTATTATATCCAGTGTGAAACTACAAAATTTCAAAATTTTATCAAAGCAGGCAAAGAGATGAAAAAGTATAATTTCAACTACTTACCATAGAAATTTAATTTGCCAAATATAGCAAAATTAAAAAGGGTGTCGGATCTCACCCCACACCCTTTAAAGTTTTTAAGTCAGACCCTAAGTCCATATTTAAAAACCATAACAAACTTATGAAAAAAAATTCCGCAATACGACTATATAACAATTCACAAAACAAATACCCTTACCTGAAATCCTGCGTTTTGGGAAATATTTGACGATAAGCCCGGAATTTAACTTCTTTTAACAAAGCCAGCCTGTTCCACATCATGTTTGATTCTTTACGAGCGAAGTTTGTAAACCAAATCCCACAATACGATTCCGGCGCTCACCGAAATATTAAAGGAGTGTTTGGTGCCGTATTGCGGTATTTCAATGGCTCCGTGACACAAATCAATCACCGATTGCTGAACGCCTTTCACTTCATTCCCGAATACCAATGCCAGCTTCTGATCTTTTTCAGGTTTAAAATCCGGAAGTGAAATACTGTTTAAGACCTGCTCAACTGCCCAAACCTGATACCCTGATTCTTTCAGTTTAATAACAGCGGCTTCGGTCTCTTCAAAATAGTCCCAGGGAACCGACTTTTCGGCATCGAGGGCAGTTTTGTGAATGTCTTTATTGGGAGGTGTAGCTGTAATTCCGCATAACAGTATATTTTCAATCAGCAATGCATCCGAAGTGCGAAATACCGAACCAATGTTGTTGCAACTGCGAACATTATCCAAAACGACTGTAATGGGTGTTTTTGTTATCTCTTTATATTCATCGACCGACAAGCGGTCGAGTTCGTTGTTCTTTAATTTACGCATTTTGTTGATTTACTATTTGACGATTTATAATTTACGATTTGATTAAGTTCCAAATAAATTGTCAATCGTAAATAATTAAATCGTAAATAATTAGACTTTTTTTCTCCTGATTGGCATACTCATGCAGCGGGCGCCACCGCCACCACGGGCAAGTTCGGAGCCGGGAATGGTAACCACACATTTTCCTTCCGGAATTTCGCACAATCCGCTTAACAGATCTTTTGCCTGAACGATCTCAAATCCATTTTTATTGAGCTGTTCGATGGTATGAATGTTCCGTTCGTAGCCAATCACTTTTCCGGGAGCAAATGCGAAAAAATTTGCGCCGCTGTGCCATTGTTCGCGTTCCTGAGTCCAGCTGTCGATGCCGCCACCGCAACGCACCGGGTTCATATCAATACCTAATTTCTTCAAGGCTTTGGGCAGGTTTCGTTCTTCCTCAATGCTTATTACTTCTCCGTTTTCAACCTGAATATGAATGGTATGAAAACGATTGGTTCCCATGATAAGCGGTTCGTAAACCATGCAGGTATCCACATCGAGAAACGTAAAAACCATGTCGAGGTGAATAAACGATTCAGGTGTATCGGGCAGTTCCTGAATCAGGATATGTCGTAAACCATCCTTCTTTGATTTGATTTTTTCGAGTATAAAGTCGATGCCCTGCGTACTGGTTCGGATTCCGGTTCCAATAACCAGCACATCTTCGCGTCCAACCTGGAAATCGCCGCCTTCGATAGAAATACCCGGATAATTACGAATGATTTCATGAGTATTGGGATTTATGGTCGAAGTTTCGAGCATCGGATGGTGATTGAAAATTGCATCCATGATCACCGCCTCGCGATCGCGCACTTTACTAGCCATTTTGCCGATCAGCACCTCGTTCCCAAAAGACATGGAAGCATCGCGAGCAAAAAGGAAATTGTGCAAGGGGCGAAGGCTAAAGCGTTCAAGACTTAAATATCGGGTCAGGTTGTTCCGTTCGAGATAAACGCCCTGAATCAGCTGCCGGGCAAGTTCTGTGGGATTTTGTTCCATCAGGCGGGGCAGGATTTCCAATGCGCCTTCATTGTAGCAAATATTCTGAAGCAAAGTTGTTTTCACGGGCTCATTGGCCAAAATATCCGAAAGCAAATCCCTGACTTCAAAAGTGCGGGTAATTTTATTCAGTACTCCTTTAAAAGTAGCGTATTCGTCGCTGGCAACCGATAAATTAAGGATGTCGCTGTACAACGCACGTTCAGCATTTTCAGGCGTCATTTCCTCAACTTCCAGACCCGGTGTGTGAATAATTACCCCTTCGAGTTGACCAATTTCAGAATTTACTTCAACTTTAAATCTTTTATTTGTTTGCATATTTCCTTTTTTAAGCGCTCCAAAGATACAAACATTGAGCATCAGGATAATCGAAACATGTTTTTATCGTTTCAGTTTTATAACATATAACTATCTTCGTTGCGGAAAACAGAAACAATGAGAAAAGTATTTCTTACAGGTATTATTTTGTGGTTGGCTGCATTTGCGATGTACGCCCAGGAAACTGCATCCCCTAACTATGTGCAAGGGATCAGAATTGACAATGATACCCTTCCGCATGTGAATTTACCTGAAGTGCTCATTTTTCCCAAAAACCGTTTTAAATCGAAACAGGACGAACAACAATACTGGCGGCTGGTATGGAAGGTAAAAAAAGTTTATCCTTACGTGAAAGAAGCTGCCCGGCTTTACCAGAAATACCAGCAGGATGTGCCACCAGAAGCCAAAAGACGGGATCGCCGCGTTTATATCAAGAAAGCGGAAGATGAACTGATGGCGCTTTACGGGCCAAAACTTAAAAAGCTATCTATTTCTGAAGGGCGCATACTGATAAAACTAATCGACCGCGAAATTCATTCTACTTCGTATGAATTGATTGATCAGCTGAAAGGTGGTGTTCCGGCTGTTTTCTGGCAGGGTGTTGCACGACTTTTTGGCAACAATCTGAAATCGCAGTACGATCCGTATGGCGAGGACCGGCAGATAGAGCAAATTATAATGTACATTGAAGCAGGAATTCTCTGAGAATTTCAATTATTGGTTCTGCCACGAATTTAATTGACAGGAGACCGAAGTCGGAAGACCGAAGAAGCAATCTATTTCCCTCTGGCCTTTACACATTCCATAATGGTGTAAATCAATATTTTGAAATCGACATAAAGCGATACGTTTTTGATATAAACCATGTCGTACTGAAGCCGTTCCACCATTTCAGGAACATTTGATGCGTAACCGTATTTTACTTGTCCCCATGAGGTAATTCCGGGTCGGACTTTTTGCAAATGGGTAACATACGGAGCTTCCTTTACAATCTGGTCGATATAAAATTTGCGTTCGGGACGGGGGCCAACCAGCGACATTTCGCCTAAAAGTACATTTAGAAACTGTGGAATTTCATCCAGGTGGGTTCGGCGCATAAATTGGCCGATATTGGTAATCCGGCTATCGTTCGTGCTTGAAAGAAGTGGCTCGTTTGTTTCAGCATCATTTACCATTGTGCGAAATTTATAGATCGTAAATGGTTTTCCGAATTTGCCCACCCTTTCCTGGTTATAGAAAACAGGCCCCTTAGAACTTGTTTTAATCATGATTGCCAGAATAATATAAACAGGAAAAAATAGGACCATCGCCAGCATTGAAATCACTACGTCCAGCAATCTTTTGATATTTTCCTGCCACACGGGCATCAATCCGTTGGAAATTTTCAACAAGGGAGCGCCAAAAATTGTACTCGTTTTTGCCTGATTCGAAAGAATATCAAATAAATCAGGAATTCCCCAAACAGCGTGCGTACGGTTTTCGAGCATGGTGAGAATTTCGCTCAACAGCTTGTGTTCAGTTGATTCAATGGCAATAATAATTTCTTCAACCTCCTGCTCACCAATTATTTTTTGCAGATTTTTATAGTTTCCAAGATTGGGCGCATACTTTTCCAAGGGATAGGATTCTCGTTTGTCAACAGTTAGAAATCCTATAATTTTATTTCCCGCAGGCCTTTTCTGCGCCATCATCTCCTCAACCAGTTTAACGGCTTTTTTATTGCCACCAATAATAATGGTATTGAATCCGAGAAGACGCTTGTGTATTTTGTGTATTGTGCGGGTGGTAAGAATGAGCCTGAACAGATAGGTAAATCCAAAATGAAGACCAAGCAGCGTGAAATAAAGGTTGTAGTATTTTTTATAATCGCTGATAGAATCGTTCAGCAAAAGAAGGAAAAAGATTACGGTGACACCAAAAACTGAAGTTGCAATGGTTTTACCCAATTCGAGCAGACGCGATTTCCGGTAGATATTCGAATATTGACCGGTAATGTAATAGATTGTGATCCAGAAAATTGGAATAAAAACAAGTGCCTGGTAATATTTATCGGTAAGCTCCAGTGGAATTTCAATACCAAACGTCAACGGTTCAATATAGATTTTCCGGTAGAAATAAAACAATGTCCAACTGATGATTGCGGCAATTATATCGAAACCCAGATACCTGGCAACATGTAAATTTTTATTCATAGGGAAAAATTAGGTCGCTTGCGCAAGTATGAACGCAATAACCCTAAAAATATTGCTGCAAAAGTAGTGTTATTTTCTCTTAGAATTTTATTTCGTTGAATCGAAGATGTTCACTGATCTCATTCACAATTCGGACACCGTTCAGCAAATTGGCGAACGAGTTCAATTGTTTGTTATGAACCTGAATCATCCGGATGAAATTATTGATAGAGGTAAATTCCTGATTTGGATTGGGATATGAAAGGTAAAGAGGTGATTGAAATTCAAATATGCTTCTTCCACCAGTGCACAGAATTTCGCAATAGCCCGAAGTTTTTTCCTTCGAAAAAGTAAGATTTGCCACGCTGCTGTTTTCGTATTCAATACGAACATTTACAACCAGCTGACCTTCCGAATCTTCAATCCCAATAACATCGGTTTTTCTATAATTACTTTGAATTACCCGGTTGATAGCGGTCACTAAGAGCAGCATCTCATTTGCCGGCTTCAGCGTTGATCCTTCAAAACAAGTTCGCAAATTAATGAGCATCGGTTTCTCATATTTATTCAGGAAAGGATCGAAATGTGGAATGAAATCGAAAGGGTTATAAATAAAATTGACAATCCCGGCTTCTTTTTCCAGATCTATCAATTCTTTCATTTCCCGAATATTCAGATTGGGAATTGTTTTAAGATAAATGTGTTTGCTCTTCCGTAAAATCATCCGAATTAAATCGCTGCTGATACTTTTATCGCTCAGGATCAGGATGGCATCCGAAATTTCCATCAATTCAATTGGGGTGAAAAATTTCGTAAAACCACCATCAAAAGTGGCATTTCCGGAGAAATACACCCCTGCCACGGTGACTTCAGGCATGGTTTTCAACTGCCTCAGAAGCTCCGGATTGCTTGTTTGGTCGCCAAAAATTCCGAGTTTTAACATACACGCAAAATAGGAATAAATTAAAAATCCTTAATATTGTTGGCCAAAATACTTTTCAACGTCGATTGTTAATAATGTTTCTTAGTTCAGGTTTTTTCGGGCCTGTATTTAGCTAAATTTGAAAAAAGGTTAATCTTATGGAGTTTCAGGATACATTGCGTCATCAGGGTTTACGGAAAAGAATGGTGGAAGGTATTCGTATCAAGGGTGTTAAAGACGAAAAGGTACTGGATGCGATTGGTAATGTGCCGCGTCACCTGTTTATGGACAGCAGTTTTATTCAGTTTGCCTACAAAGACCAGGCTTTCCCGATTGGGGCAGGCCAAACAATCAGCCAGCCATTTACAGTAGCCATGCAAACGCAGCTTTTGCAGGTAGGACGGCACGATAAAATTCTTGAAGTCGGCACCGGCTCAGGTTATCAGGCGGCTGTTCTGCTCGAAATGGGCGCTACCGTTTACACCATAGAACGCCAGCGCGAACTGTATCTGAAAGTGCAATCCATCCTTCCGCAAATCGGTTATCACCCCAAATTTTTCTTTGGCGACGGATACAAAGGATTGCCAACCTACGGCCCGTTCGATAAAATCATAGTAACAGCCGGGGCTCCTGTCATTCCTGAAGAATTGCTTACACAACTAAAAGTGGGTGGACGCATGGTGATTCCAATGGGTCCACGTGAAAAACAAACAATGTACGTTCTGGTAAAAACCAGCGACACCGAATATTACAAGGAAACACACGGAACTTATGTGTTTGTTCCGATGTTAAAAGGAACAGATAAATAAATAAAAGATGATACAGATAAAAAAATTCACCTTTAATCAGGTTCAGGAAAATACTTTTATCGTTTACGATGAAACCGGCGAATGCGCCATTATTGATGCCGGATGCTATTTCGAAAACGAACGGTTGGAACTCGATGCGTTTATTTCAGAAAAACAGTTAAAACCGGTCAGGCTGATCAATACCCATTGTCACTTCGATCACATTATGGGCATCACCCATTGCCGTGCCAAATACCAGCTTGACTTTGAATGTCATCCTGACGAAGCAGTTCTAATTGAACAGGCTGAAGATCATGGCGATTTGTTTGGCATCCCAATGCAACCGATCGCTCCACCGGACATCTTTTTTAATGAAGGTGACCAGCTTAAATTCGGAAATTCGTATTTGCAGGTTATTGCAGCGCCGGGGCACTCTCCGGGTGGCGTGGTTTTTTATAATCCTGAACAAAAAATTCTGATTGCCGGTGATGTTCTTTTCTACGGAAGTATTGGCCGTACCGATCTTCCGGGCGGAAGCTTTGAACGCCTGACCGAAAATATCAAAACCAAACTGCTCACTTTGCCTGAAGAAACAGTGGTGTATTGCGGACATGGTCCCGAAACCACCATTGGATTCGAGAAAAAGAACAATCCGTTTTTGACCTAGAATATTCATTGTTCCCTTTTAGGTGGATGCAGAAAAGTTCATTATCCTGAATAGCTAATTTGATTATCTTTGTTTTATGAGAGCATTAAAAAATATAGAAACAAAAATCAGTCAGTTATCCCCTGAATTAATTGGTGAATTAGACCATTATTTGGATTATCTGATCAACAAGAAAGTGACTCATCGACAAAGAAAATTAAGACAAGATTGGGCTGGAGGATTAAACGATACAAAAATATCAGCCATTGACTTACAAAAAAAAGCTCTCGAGTGGAGACAAAAGTAAGATATCTGGTTGTTAGACTTGTAAACATTGCCGGATAGAGTTTAAGTGATTATTTTTGAATAAAATTTAACCATATGGATTTATTAATTGACAGGATAACGGTTGATACTAGTATTTGCAATGGTAAGCCAACCATTCGGGGTAAAAGAATTACTGTGCAGACTATTTTAGAATTTTTAAGTGCCGGCGATTCCAAGGATGAAATCCTTAAGCAATATCCAACACTTGTATCTGAGGATATTGATGCCTGTTTGAGATTTGCGGCTGATTTGATGGGTCATCAATATTCAATTCAAGCGATTGCATAATGGCAAAATACCTGATTGATGCAAATTTACCATACTATTTTGGATTGTGGAATAATCCAGACTATTTGCATGTTAAGGATTTGGATGATTCATGGAGTGATGAGAAGATTTGGGATTATGCCAGGCAGCATGATTTGATAATTGTAACGAAAGATGCCGACTTTTCATTGAAAGTGCTTTATAAAGGTACTCCACCAAAGGTTATTCATCTGAAATTTGGTAATCTTAAGATGAGAGATTTTTATGGAATAATTTCAAATGTTTGGGATTTTATTGAAAAAAGCATAGAAGATAACAGTTTGATAAATGTTTATCTTGATAGAATAGAGTCGATTAAATAAAAAATTGCAGCATCTAATATTAATATAGACTACGATGCCAATTTGGCGCTTATCCAATTAATATCATTTTATCGAACTCCCGAAAACACTAATATTGCCCTTTCAAAGAGAAAATATTCAAATACCGATTCTTAAAGCCCTCCCGGTTATACCGGGAATGGGGGTTGGGGGAGGCTTAATCTTATAAAAATATGGCAAGCGATAAATTTGTAATGCGCCACATAGGCCCACGCGATCTGGAAATTCAGGAAATGCTGAATGTTCTTGGCGTTTCAACGCTGGATGAATTGATGAGCCAGACCGTTCCTGAAAACATCCGGTTGAAAAAACCACTCAATCTGGAAGACGGGTTGACAGAACGCCAGTATTTCCGAAAGATTCTGGCACTGGCTTCCAAAAATAAAGTCTATAATACCTACATCGGTATGGGTTATTACGACACGATTACCCCGGCGGTTATTCTCCGGAATGTGCTCGAAAACCCTGTCTGGTACACCAGCTACACGCCCTATCAGGCTGAGATTTCGCAGGGACGCCTCGAAGCTTTGCTGAATTTTCAGACAATGGTTTGCGATTTGACCGGTATGCAACTGGCCAATGCAGGATTGCTCGACGAAGCGACTGCTGCCGCCGAAGCCATGGTGATGATGATGAACTCGCGCTCGCGGGCAAAAGCAAAATCGGGCGCCAACATTGTCTGGGTGGACGAAAAAATCTGGCCGCAAACATTGGATGTGCTCATTACTCGCGCCAATCCGCTGGGCATCGAACTGAAAGTTGTCGACTGGAAAAACTTCGAACTGGATGAAAATACATTCGGAGTAATCGTACAGTACCCCAATTCCGACGGCCAAATCATTGATTATTCGTCACTCGTAAAGTTTGCTCACGAAAAGGAAATATTTGTTTCGGTGGCTGCCGATTTGTTGGGTTTATCGATCCTGACTCCTCCGGGAGAATGGGGTGCAGATATTGTTTTCGGAAATTCACAACGCTTTGGTGTCCCGATGGGTTACGGCGGTCCTCATGCTGCGTTCTTGGCATCAAAAGACGAATTTAAACGTACAATGCCCGGCCGTATCATTGGCGTTACCAAAGATGCGTTCGGAAAACGTGCATTGCGCATGGCATTGCAAACCCGCGAGCAGCACATCAAGCGCGAAAAAGCAACTTCCAATATTTGTACATCGCAGGCCTTGTTGTCGAACATGGCTGGATTCTATGCAGTGTATCACGGACCGGAAGGCATCACTCAAATTGCCAATCGCATCCATTGTATCGCGGCTTTGCTCGAAAAAGAAATTTCAGCTTTGGGATATCCGCAATTGAACAGCAATTATTTCGATACCATACGTTTTGACCTGCCACGCCACGTAAAACGCGAAGACATTGAATGGTTGTCGCTCGAACTGGAAATGAATTTCCGCTATTTCGAAAATGGCGAAGTGGGACTGAGCATCGACGAAACCACCAACCTCGACGACATCAACTGGATTTTGGAGGTGTTTTCAAAAGCTGCCAATAAACCGTTTAGCCGCATTACCGAATATCCAAATCTCTGTACCGTTCAACCTGAATTACTTCGGACCTCTGCTTTTATGCAACAGGAAGTTTTCAATAAATACCGGTCTGAAACCGAAATGGTGCGTTACATCAAAAAGCTTGAACACAAAGATATTTCGCTCACGCACTCAATGATTCCGCTTGGATCGTGCACCATGAAGCTGAATGCTGCTACGGAAATGCTGCCGTTAAGCTGGATTGAATTTGGCGGAATCCACCCGTTTGTACCGAAAAATCAGGCGCGCGGTTACCACGAAATGATGGAAGAACTCCGTCGCGATTTGGCCGAAATCACCGGTTTTGCTGATGTCAGTCTTCAGCCAAATTCAGGAGCAGCAGGCGAATATGCCGGATTGATGGTGATCCGTCAGTATCACCTCAGCCGTGGAGATAATCACCGCGATGTGGTGCTGATTCCTTCGTCGGCTCACGGAACCAACCCTGCCAGCGCTGTAATGGCAGGCATGAAAGTAGTAGTTACGCCTTGCGACGAACGTGGAAACATCGACGTAGAAGCATTGCGCCAGAAAGCCGAAGAATTTAAAGATACCTTGTCGTGTTTCATGGTGACTTATCCTTCGACACATGGAGTTTACGAATCGTCGATTACCGAATTGTGCGAAATCATTCATTCGCATGGCGGTCAGGTTTATATGGATGGCGCCAACATGAACGCTCAGGTTGGGCTGACCAATCCAAGTCGAATTGGTGCCGACGTTTGTCATCTGAATTTGCACAAAACATTCGCCATTCCTCACGGAGGAGGTGGTCCGGGTGTTGGCCCGATTGCCGTTGCGCCGCATTTGGTGGAATTCCTGCCATCGCATCCGGTGATGAACAACGGTCATGTGGGAATTACCGCCGTTTCGGCTGCCCCTTGGGGAAGTGCTTCGGTACTGCCGATTACCTACGGATACATCAAAATGCTGGGAGCCGACGGACTGAAACGCGCTTCGGAAATCGCGATCCTGAATGCGAATTACATTGCCCATGCCTTGAAAGACAGCTATGGCGTTTTATACACCGGCGAAAATGGCCGCTGTGCCCACGAAATGATTCTGGAATGTCGTCACCTGAAAGCCGCTTCAGGAATTTCTGAAACCGATATTTCCAAACGCCTGATGGATTATGGGTTCCATGCTCCTACCCTTTCGTTCCCGGTTCATGGAACGCTGATGGTTGAACCAACCGAAAGCGAATCAAAACAGGAATTGGATCGGTTTATTGAGGCGCTGACAGGTATTTACAATGAAATTCAGGCAGTGGCTTCAGGCGAACTGGACAAGGAGGACAATCCATTGAAAAATGCGCCGCACACTTCGGATGTGGTTACTGCCGACGACTGGGCTCATTCGTACAGCCGTCAGACAGCAGTATTCCCGCTCGCATGGCTGAAGGAAAACAAATACTGGCCACCAGTAGCACGTGTTGACGATGCCTTTGGCGACCGCAACCTGGTTTGCACCTGCGAACCAATTGAGAGCTATAAGTAAAATCAAAAAGTCCGGAGTAGATTACTCCGGACTTTTTGATTTTCTATCTTTTGTGTTTTTTCTGCTGCCCCGGTGCATAATGTTTTGCACTTTTGGCTCCGGTTAATTTTTTCATTTGTCCCGGAGGAATCCGTCCGCTTCGACTGGAATGAATAACCACCCCTTTTGAACGTTGTTGCGGTTTTATGATCGTACAACCCGATCCGAATATTAAAAATGCTGAAAAGAGCAGGAGGATAAGTAAATGTTTCTTTGTTTTCATTGTCTGTCTCAAAATTGTTGTTTCGTTCAAAGTAAGTAACTTTATTTCATTAAAATAGAAGAAATCGATTTTCGCCTTCAGATCAAACCAATTCTGACTTATCTGCCATATTTCCTCTTACTCTTCTTTGTCTGCCAATGCCCCTGCTGATCATTGTACTTTTCATCAGATTTTTTGCTCATTTTACTGGATTTTCCAGATTTTTCGTTCGACTTTTTACCCTTTCTGCCAGATTTGTTATTCTTTTTAGGAGGCATATTATTCTTCGTTCCCGACATATTATCAATTTCGCCAGGATTCAGCCGGCCATGGGGCCTGGAATCAATAATTTCACCGCGTGATAGATTTTTCCGGCTAAACACTGAGCAGCCCGTTCCGAAGACCATTACCACGGAAAGGAGAAGAAATATTAGAAAAAGTCGCTTTGTTTTTATTGTCTGAATGCTGTCCATTGTTTTCAAATTTTTACTTCCGATGGTTTAACAGCTTTTGTTCTTCCACCTGGGCATCAACCACCGCTATTGTGACCATATTGAGGATGTCGCGTACCGAACTTTCCACATTCAGGATATGAACAGGTTTGTTCAATCCCATCTGTATTGGCCCGATGGTTTCGCTCATCCCGATTTCAAGCATCAGTTTGTAGGCAATACTTGCCGAACTGAGGTTTGGAAAAATCAGGGTATTTACGTTCATGCCGTCAATTTTCGAGAACGGAAATTTATCGTGACGCAACTCGCGATCAAGTGCAAAATTCACCTGCATCTCGCCGTCAATCAGCATTTCAGGATAGTTTTTATGCAAATATTCAACCGCATCGTGCACCATCGCAGGACTTCCTGCTGACCGTTCGCCAAAATTAGAATACGATAGCATGGCCATTACCGGTTCTGTATTAAACAGATGAACCGAATCGTGCGCAAGTTTGGCAATGTCGATCAGGGTTTCTTTCGACGGATGGTTGTTCACCATCGTATCGGCAAAAAAGAATGTTCCGAGTTTTGTGGTTACGATGTTCAATCCGGCAATGTGGTTCAATCCTTCGCGCATACCCACAATTTCGATCGCCGGAACAATGGCGTCGTTGTATTTGGTATAAACTCCGGTAATAAAGGCATCTGCATCGCCCGCTTCCACCATCATCATCCCAAAATAGTTGCGGTCGAACATTTTTTCATAGGCTTCGTTGAAAGTCATCCCTTCGCGCTGACGTTTGGCGGTCAGCATTTTGGCATATTTCTGCCGTTTGGCTTCTTCACGGTCGTGTCGCAGGTTGACGATTTCAACACCTTCCAGCTCGATCGTATTTTCAGCAATAATTTTCTCTATTCGTTCTTCATTTCCCAGAAGAATTGGAACACAAATTCCTTCGGAACGGGCTATTTGTGCAGCTTTCAGCATATTGATATGGTTGGCTTCGGCAAAAACCACACGTTTCGGATTTTCTTTGGCTTTCTCAGTCAGTCCGCGGATCAGTTTATTATCGAGTCCCATTCGCTGCCGCAACTCATCAGCATATTTATCCCAGTCTTCAATTGGTTTACGGGCTATTCCACTTTCCATGGCAGCTTTTGCAACGGCTGGCGCAACGGTAATCAACAGTCTTGGATCCAAAGGTTTTGGAATAATATACTGACGCCCAAAACTCAGATGCATCGTGTTGTAAGCGGCAGTTACAACTTCAGGAACAGGCTTCTTCGCCAGCTCGGCAATAGCGAGCACTGCGGCAACCTTCATTGCTTCGTTTATACCTGTTGAACGCACATCCAATGCACCACGGAAAATATATGGAAATCCCAATACATTGTTCACCTGATTGGGATAGTCACTTCGACCGGTTGCAAAAATAATATCCGGACGGGAAGCAATGGCATCGGCATACGAAATTTCAGGATTTGGATTGGCACAGGCAAACACAAGTGGATCATCGGCCATACTCCGAACCATGTCCTGAGTAAGAATATCGGCAACCGAAAGTCCAAGAAAAACATCGGACCCGGCCACTGCTTCGGCCAGAGTGTTGCACGGAAGATTGGTTGCAAACGGAAGCTTACGGCTGTTCAGGTCGGTACGACGTGTTGAAATAACACCTTTACTATCGACCATCACGATGTTTTCAAGCTTGGCCCCAAGTGCCATGTAAAGCGTGGTACACGACGAAGCGGCAGCTCCGGCGCCATTGACCACGATTTTAATGTCTTCGATTTTTTTGCCAACCAGTTCGAGTGCATTGATCAGCGCAGCTGCAGAAATAATGGCAGTTCCATGCTGGTCGTCGTGCATGATCGGAATATCGAGGGCTTCTTTCAGTTTCTCTTCAATTTCAAAACATTCCGGCGCTTTTATATCTTCCAGGTTAATTCCGCCAAAAGTGCACGAAATGGCTTTCACCACTTCAATAAATTTCGCCGGATCTTTTTCATCCACTTCAATATCAAACACGTCGATATCGGCAAATATTTTGAATAGCAGACCTTTTCCTTCCATTACCGGTTTTCCGGCAAGCGCACCAATATCGCCCAGACCAAGAACTGCTGTTCCATTCGAGATTACAGCAACCAGATTTCCTTTGGCCGTGTAGTCGTATGCAAATTGCTGATCTTTTTGAATCTCCAGACAAGGTATAGCCACGCCGGGTGAATACGCAAGCGCCAAATCACGTGCGGTACTGTATGGTTTTGTTGGAACAACCTGAATTTTTCCCGGACGTCCTTCCTTATGGTAATTTAATGCTTCCTGATTTTTTGAATTTTCCATCCCAATAAAATGTATTTGTGAATACTATTTCTCCATCCTTTTTGTCCTGAATTTATAATTTCAGTAGAAGAATTGAGGAGTACAAAAGTACCCTGAATAATTTAGGATTGACCAAATCGAAATGAAAACCTCAAAAATTAACAACTTTTATCATGTATTTACGGAAAAGTACACGTGAAAAAGCATACGTAAACCTCTTACTTTAGATCTTGATAGCCGATTAACTCGATTCCTTTTTCCTGAATGGCTTTTTTTACTTTGGGGCTGGTGAAAACCTGTGTGACCCAGTTGCGGTCGCGGGCAACGGTTTCCATGCCTTTATGCCCGTAGCCTTTCATCTCATCGGTATCGTTTGCCGGATGCTCCACAAACATATACGTTTTGCCGGGTTCGAGTTTGCCCAACATGTCGATAAAAGCCGTTTCTTTTTCCTGAAAGCTTTGTGCCAGATTCCAGCCAAAATCAGGAATGCGTGTTAATCCTTCGGTTTCGTAAATCAGCTTGTATTCAGAAGCCAGCTTTTTCACGAGCGCTTTCAGTTCCGGTTTTACGTCGGGCGCGCCCATGTGCGACGAGATGTGCGTCACTGTTGGAATTTCCTTCATGGCCATTTCTATTTGCTTTCGGTATTCGGCCTCCACCTCATCTAGTTTCCATGGCATGTTGTACCATTCGCCGGTGGTAGCGGGGAAGTTCCCGTACCAGTCCATCAGCGAAGGCGATGCAGTAATTGGTCCCCATTTTACGCCGTCCCATTCGCTGGTAACGGTGAGGTGAACGCCAATGTCGATGCCCGGGTTTTCTTTCAGCATTTGTACCGCCTCGAAAAACCATGCGCAGGGCACCATAATTTCTACGGAACGGCTGATGCCATTTTTAACGACATCGACGCAGGCTTTATTGGCCGCGTGGCTCGAAGCCATATCGTCGGAGCGAACCAGTAAGCGCGGTTTGGCAGTTTGAGAACCTGCAACCAACGTTACTGTTAAAAGGATAAACAGACTTGCAATTTTTTGAAATTGTTTCATAGTTATTGATTATTCGTTTTTGTTGTCATTTGATTCACTTTCTTCCCCAAAACGGTCGGTACACCCTAATTTCCTGAACAGTCATTTCTCCTTTGTTTTCCGGAATCAGTTCCAAGCGATGGCTCCCGTTTGACACTCCCTGAAACAGGGTAGAAATGCCTTTTTCATCCCCGGCAGATTCAGGCTTCCAGGTATCCATACTGATGGAATAGGTTTTCCATTTCACCTCGTCGCCTGTATTGAGGGTTGTTTTCAATACTTTCCAAGAGCGGTTCAGGTGCCAGTCACCACCTTTTTCAGCATCGCCTTTTTTAATCATTACCCGCCCCGACTTTGAAACAAAATCTTCGCTGGCCCTGCCTAATCCGTCAAAACCGGTAACAGAACCGCTGATTTCGAAACCAAAATCTTCAAAAGGTGCTGAGGCTTCCGTAAACTTACAGGTCCACTCTTCCACCACCCACGGCGTTTTCCGGTCAATATGAATCATTGCCGGCAAGTCCCATGGCCATGCTTTGCCGTTGAGGGAATAAGGGCGTGTCATAAAATAGGTTCCCTGAAAAGTGGATGGTTTTTGTCGGTCGAGTAAAACTTCGGTTTTTGCTGAAGTTGTATTTTCAGGATAAATCAAATCAACACGATTGCCTGAAAATGGCAATTCCATTTTGCCTTTCCTGATTTTGAAATCCTTTCCGGCTAACAAAGTGGTGCACAAACCAAACGGATCGGGCTCATATTCTGATTTGTATTGAAACAACGGTTTGATAAGTTCGGCCATCAGGAACTCGCCGTATTTGTTGAGGTGGACATCGTCTTTCAGCAAATCTTTCGGATTCAGCTGTTGGTCGTTCAGGTACTTTTTCCACGGGTCGCGAATGTTGATCAGGTCGCATTTATACTTTTCGGCCATTGCGGGCAGAAAATGGTACGACATAGTATCGCTCCAGGCATTTTCACCAGTAAAATGATCAGTTTGGATGGCTACTTCAGCGGCTGTCCGGCTGCGGATGGTGTATTTCCATCATACTGGTGCCGATTACGGTCATCACCGGATGGTTCGGATCGATGGCTTTGATGGCTTTGGCAGCGTCATTCACAGCATCCCACATTTTGGGGTTGAATGGTTTGGTGCCGGGAATGTAATCCAGCTCATTGCCAATCGACCACATCATTACAGCCGGATGGTCTTTTGTATTCCTGACGATTTCAATGATCTTTTCGGTTTGCTTTTTCACAGCTTCGGTATCGTTGTAATCGAATCCATAACGTTCAGCATTCGCCGGAAGGTTGACCATTGCCTTCAGCCCGAGCTGACCGGCTTTATCGAGTTCTTCTTTCCGGGAGCCAATCCGCACCGAGTTGCCGCCGTATTCCTTCACTTTTTCGAGGTAAGTATGACCAACCACGCCTTTGATAAAGAATGGTTTCTGATCGACCAGCAATTGCCAGTCGTTGCCATTTTTCCTGATTTCAACCGGCTGTGCGCTGACCGTCAGCGAGAATAAAAGTGCAAGGGGAAGCAGAAATATTTTTTGGTTCATTTAGGTTTATTTAAGTTTATTTGTCCTAGTTCACCACAATTTTTGTGGTATAATTCACATCATCGCCCGAAATATTCAGAAGATAAAGTCCCCGCGGAAAATTGACCGCTACCGAATTCACACCAGAAAAAAGGGTATTCGTTGATACGACCTTCCCACTAAGATCGGTAAAAACAGCCCGGCCTGATTTTAAATTGTCAGGAACTGAAATCGTAAGTGGCTTGCCTGAAACCGGATTGGGCATCACTTTTATGTCGTTTTGCTTTTGGGTATTCAAGGCTGTTATCATTTGCTGAACGATTTTCACTTTTTGCGTTTCGTTGCAGCCCAAAATGTGAATTTCTCCCGATCTTGTTCCTGAAGTTAATGCCGGAACAGTTACATTAATAGTATTTCCGGCAACCGTGCTTGTGTAGAAAGTTCCGATCTTTTTCACCACTTCAAAACCTTTTTCGGCCTCGATGCTGAAAGATTTGGTTCCGCCGCCCAATCCAAAAATAAGTTCGCCCGAAGAGGCGCTCATGTTACAAAGTTTGGCTCCTTTCTCCAATGCGCCTGCATCGCGTTTCCCGACAGGTACGTTTCCGGCAAAGTCACGCAAAAATGGCCCGTTGAACTGCCATTTATACAGTTCGTCGATGGTGGTTTTTGCATCGGCCAGCGTTCCTTTCGAGACACGTATAAAATCAATGGTTCCGGCGAAAAAATTACCGTTGCTGTTTTTACCAACCACAAAATCGGCAGCATTGGTAAGCGACACCCCAGTTCCAGGCATCGCACCGATGGAAGCTCCGTTAACCAGAACGCCATCAGTATAAATTTTTACTGAAGAAGCTGTGCGGTTTACTTCGACCAAAACATGGTGCCAGGTTCCATCGTTAACGGCTAATGAACTATTTTGCTGAAAAGCAACATTTTGGTTATTCAGGATGCTGAAGCCAATATTTCCCGCCGCATTTACATCCAACTGATAACCGAAACCCGTAGTTCCCGATTTTGAAATAAGTACACCGGTTTGACTTGCCACTGTTTTAAAATAGGTTTCGAGAATGAAACTGTTGGTGGTCATGTCCACATTATTGCAAATGGTTTTGCTGGTCACATCGTTTTTTAGGTTGCAATATGTTTGTTGGCCATCGAAAACCATTGCGCCGACGGTAAAATCTTCGAGATTTCCTTTTACAAAACTGCCGGCAGCCAGTCCGTAGGCTTTCAGGTGGTTTTTCGGAACACTGTTAAATTTCTCGCGATCGGTAAATTCGCTGGTGAAATAGAAGTTTTCGCCCTTAATCAGGCTCGAATCGGCCTTGTGCTTTAGAAAATGCCACTCACCCACTACCCTGCTCAAGGGGAACGGAGCAAAAAACTTTACTCCCTGATCAATAAGTTCACTGCTCTCAGTCGGCCTGAAATCGCCTGATTTGGCCCTCGTAAAAATCCGTTTGGAAGCTTCAAATCCCACCTGCCCGATATCAGGATTATACGAGTTGAGCTTAGCTACAAACTGGCTAAAGGAAAAATTAAATCTTGTATTCGGAGTATTGGTCACAAAAGTTCCCTGAAACACATTACCCCGGAAAAAGTTATTATAGAATGATTCGAAGGGAATTCCCGAAACGCGGGTGGTGTGGTCGAATTGCAATTTGGTACTGTCGCTTACATTGGCCAGGTAATAATTTTGGCCGTCGGGAGCCAGATTGCCATCGCCCGATCCGGTAAGGGAGCCAGTGTTGTATGCCACATTATGTACATACATGTTGTAATAACCCAATACCTGATTGTAAGCAGCAGAATTCTTATTCCAACCGGTGCCTTTCACGATGTTATTGAAAATGTATTGCTTGAATGAGCCATCGAAATAAAAAGGATAACCCAGCGAAACGACCTGTGTTCCCCAGTTGTAATGCCAGCCTTGCGCGTCTTCAGAAATATTATTATACGTGTAAACCGGACCGCCCTGCCAACTTTCGATGCCTCCGTAATCGTTCACGCCCTGCAACGAATGCGAAACCCGGTTATGGTGCACCAGTCCACGAATAAACGGAACGGTATTGGTTGCTTTATCGCCTTTCCCCCAGGTCAGGTTAATGCCGCTGCCCCAGGTGTGCTCGATAATGTTACCGGCAATTTCGCCAACAGTAAAACTTCCGGCAATGGCAGGGATGGAACTGTACCAGCGCCCCAGATGTCGGGTTCCGTTCTCGAAAATTTTATTCCGGAGAATGGAAACTTCATCGGGCCCATTCATTAAGATGGAAAAATCGTCCATGTAATTCATTTCATTATCAGTAATCACCAGATTTTTTCCGGTTCCGTTGGCCATGATAGCGCCATTCAAGTAATGAAATTTGCAGTTTCTGATGGTGATGTCCGAGCTGTTGTCGAGTTTGATGGTTGGCATGGCGTCGGCTTGTCCGTAGCGAACATTGTCGTATGTGGTGAACCCCATGGTCAATCCGCTGATTTCGATGTTGCTCCTTCCTGTAATGGTCAACAGGGTTGCCTTCGAAGCCACTTCAACGGTGGCGGTATTCGGGTCTTTGTCGCCTTCCAGACGGATAAAAAGCCTTCCGTTCGATTTGTCGTAGTAATATTCACTGGCAGCGTCGAGCATATAAGGCGTATTCTCCACGTAATATTTACAGTCTTTCCCTCCAAAATTCTGATCAGGAACAGTGATTGTTTTGGTGCTTGGGTTGTAGTCTGAAATCTTTTGCTTCCAGAGAGTTGACATCGTAACCACATCTTCCGTTGCCCAAACGTCGCCACCTTTCAGTGCGTTCGCATCTGTCCATGTAAAGTTTTTCGTGTCGGTCAGGTTAAGTACCGAACCGGTTTTGGTTTTGGCCGTGAAAGTCCACCACTTTTGCATGGGTTCAATGGGGGTGTTCACAAAATTGGGGGTACGGGCCAGATAAACCCGTTTAATTCCTGAAGAAGTCACTTCGCCCACCACTTTTGTCGGGTTGTCAATTCCTGAAATAGTTCTGTACCAAACTAAATCCTGATTGGGAATATTGGGTGCGATAGTGGCATTTGCTTTTTGCCATCCATCGGTTACCATAACCGAACCATAAATGGCAGCTTCTCCGGTTCCCCATTCTGGATTGGATGTTAACCGGATAGGGTTGCCTGCCGCACCTGATTCCTTTGCAGTTAAAACACCACGATAAACCACACCGCGCTTAAAAAGGTAGGTCTGTATTCCTGAACCAGCTTTTGCACTTGCGGTTGCCGAAGCATCCCACGGGTGACGCTTCCATGCGGTTTCCGGAGTCAATCCATCGTTGGAATCGTTGCCGCCATCAAAATCGATGTACCGCACCGAAGAACCTTTCACTAATTCGAAAGTAAGTGGAGCCCATTCCAGATCGCCGTTGGGCAATACTTTGGCTTGCTGCGTTTCCCACGAATAAAGGGTTTCTCCTGAAGTATTCTTCAGGATGGATTGTGAATGTACCAGTGCGGAAATAAGCAACAAAGTAACCAGAAGTTTTTTTTTCATTTTAATTTAGTTACAAAGATTGTCAGAAAAAGATAGTCTGGCGGATGAAATCATGCTGGTCTCATCCGCCAGAACCTTCAGAAATAAAAACCGGTGTTATTCGCCACTACGAATGGTATCCCCATTCTTTCATAATATCGAAATTCTCTTTCATACAAGCCATCGGGTCTTTTCCCTGATAAGCTTCCTGCTCGATGATATAAACTTTTGTTCCGCCGGTTTTCCGGCAAATATCCAAAACCTCTTTTACCGGAATGATTCCTTTGCCCAGAATGGCGCTTTCGTATTTTTCACCGCCCTCAGCAGCAATTTCATCCTTCACATGGATCATTTCGAATTTTCCGGGGTACTGGTTGATCACATCCAGCGCTTTGGCTCCGGCGATGTACATGTTGCCAATATCGAGCTGCATCACCACTTTATTTACATCGAGGTTTTTCATCATGATGTCGAAAATTTTCATCCCGTTCAATTCTTCGCTAAACTCGAAATCGTGGTTGTGGTAACCGAATTTCATGCCCGACTTCTGGCAAAGTTCGCCGCAAAGGTTGAAAACTTCCATGTAACGGAGTAAATCGTCATAGGTTTCGCGCATACTTTGGTCCATCCAGGGGCTAACTACGTACATTTGTCCGAGCGTGGCGGCATCCTCAACGGTGTATTTCCAGGCATCGGTAAAATCGTTTTTGTCGGCATCCCAATGGTTTTTGCCCATCACGGTGTGTCCTGCCGGCATTTTCAAGCCCAGATCATCGAGTACTTTTCTGAATTCTTTGGCTTCAAAACCATAAAATTTCCGGTCGATGTAGTTGGCATGTTCCACATGTTTGTACCCGATTTTGGCCAGTTCGGTAAGTGTACCGACCGGATCGTTTTTCATGGCATCGCGAACGGAATACAGTTGTATGCCAATGATTTCAGATGATTTGGCAACCGCGCAGGCTGTTTTCGATAAAAGAGCAGTTCCGGCCAGCAGAATGGCGCTGTTTTGAATAAATGAACGACGTGTGGTTTTCATAGTGTTAAGTTTCATTAGTATTGATGAAATGCTTGTGAAATAAATTCAAGAACAGTTGGAAGAGATTCGCGCCAGTAAGTCCAGTTGTGGGCGCCTTCGCGAATGCGGAATTCGTGGGGAATTTCTTTCTTTTTCATGGCAATATGCACCAGGCTGTTGCCTTCGTACAAAAAATCGTCGTCGCCACAGTCGATGTACCAGCGAACGGCTTTTTTCTGATCGTCGGGCATATTCTTAACCAGTTCAAGGGCGCTATGTTGGTTGTAATGTTTTGTCAAATCATCTTTCGAAATACCCGGATATTGCTTTTCCCAGCGTGAAGATGCTTCTTCCAGCGAAATGGGCCCTGTTGAAGCGCTCAACGGACAGGCAGACGAGAACAATTCTGGATGGTGCAAAGCGTACATGAAAGTTCCGCCGCCCCCCATCGACAAGCCGGAAATGGCCCGGTAACGCTTTTCAGCCCTGATTCGGTAGGTTTTTTCAATAAAAGGCATGAACTCCTGAAAGAAAAAATCTTCGTAATTCCAGTCGCCTTTCGGGCTGTTGAAATAGCCACGTTGTCCGGTATTTCCATCGGGCATCACAATAATCATGGCGGTTGCTTTTCCTTCCTGAATGGCTTTGTCAGTAATGTGTTTCACTTCGCCAAACTGCACCCAGCCCGATTGGTCGTCGCCGGAGCCATGCAACAGGTACAAAACCGGGTAACTGCGTCCTGATGTTTCATAATCGGCTGGAAGGTAAATGGCATATTTCCGGTCCATTTTCAGAATTTTACTGTGAACTGTCAGGTTGTCGGATACTTTGCCGCCCTGGGCAAAAAGTTGGGACGAAGCAATCAGGGTTATTAATACACCCAGAATAATTGATTTCAAAAATTTCATATTCAGTGCTTTTGGTTTAATTGGTTGATAACTATGTTTACTATTTGATTAATTCAATTTGTCTACACAGAGCAGAGAGAATTTGAACCATTTCATTGATTTTTTTATAACAGATCTTGTTTGGTTCTAGCAATTTCAATGGCCTTGTGAAGTAACTCAATTGTCTACACACTGTGTAGACAATTTGTAAATCATTGAATACCTGAGCAAACTTCATACATAACCTTAATTGTTTATCACCCCAGCCACCTCCGTAATCAGAAGTTAATTGTCGTGCCAGTGATACGACAATCTGTTTCCCATATTCTGCTCTGCTATCCATTAGTATCTCTGAATTAATTCTTTGCCCGATTTGCCAATACAAAAGTGTCATTTCAGAATTTACCGAAATGGCAATGTTCTGCTTGCTTTTTTCGATCAGCGATTTAATTTCGCCTATTAATCCAGTATTAATTTGCAAACTTTCAGCCATAGGATTAAATATTCATTGAATTTAGAGCCCCTAATTTAAATGATTAAAACGAGGGATCAGCCTTTGACGTGTTTTTTAACTGTATTACATCGATATACCTGTATTCTATTTCCTGTATGCCGAATTTACCAGCTTCACTTTTTCGCTTCCCGGTGCATTTGGATTTCCTGTCCCAACGAAATCATTGATCAGCAAATCTTTGACATCATTGCATTCAATTCCATGAGTGAAGAAATCCGGCAGATCATTACTCCAACTCAGGTTGAAATCGCGAATCGTAAGACCATTCACATGCCCGGCATAAATTCCGGGGATGTCGTGCTCAAAAATCTGCATCGCTTTGGGCGTTGCTGGCCGCAAATCGAAATTTCCACCGTAGCACATTGTTTCCTTGCCTTTGCGCATACGAAGCTGCACATTGTTGAACCGGATGTTTTCCATCGGACTTTCCTTTTGCCCGAAAACCAAAATACCCTGCTCGCCAATGGCGTTGATGTTGTTGAATTGCACATTCTTGATTTGTCCGGCAGGCTGGCCTTCGAACCGTGAAATGCTTGACAAGTGAATTGGTTCGCCATGTCCCCACCACTGCCCATTGAACAGACGGGTTTCGATGATGATGTTCGAAAAAATCAGGTCTTCGATATTACTGGCATCATGCGCAAAAATACCGATACCGCGGTGCGAATCGTGAATCACAATGTTCGAAAACGTACAGCGGCGAATCGGGTGCTGCCCGTATCCAATACGGATTCCGGCAGAACTTGATTTCAGTACACAATTGGTTACAGTCATGTTTTCACTGTAAATGGTTTTGTTGCCGTATTGCGGGAGTTTTTGTTCGGTGGTATTGAGTCCCGGCGTTTCCTCGTCTTTCGGGAAACCCGTCAGCACAATGGCGTCATCGCCGGCTGAAATGTTGCAATTCGAAATACGGATGTTTCGGGAAATGGTACAATGAATGCCGTCGCTGTTTGGAACCAGCGGATTATTCTGAATTGTAATACCATCAATCAAAACACCATCGCAAAAGCCAAAACGGGTAGCCCAGCTTGGTGTATCTTTAATCGTAATTCCTGAAATGGCAACATTGGTGCAGTGGAAAAAAACCAATGTCATTCCGGGCTTTGGCTTTCGTTTTACCGGCCCGTCGGTGAAAAACGTGCCTTCGGGCATGTAGTTCTCCTTTTGTCGAACCCTGCTTTTATCAAATTCATCGTACACATGGTTTTTGCTGAAATCGTAAAAAGCATCACCATTGGCATCAATGGTTCCGGTTCCTGAAATGCCAACGTTTATTGCATCTTCGCAGTAAACCATTCCGGGCGAGCGTCCATCGCGCGAGTAATCTTTTAAATCTTTGCTGCCCTGCAAAACGGCGCCATTCTCCAGATAAATGTTCACATTGCTTTTCAGGAAGATGGTTCCTGTTACGAATGTTCCGGCGGGAATGACCACACGACCGCCACCGGCAGCAGAACATTCGTCAACTGCTTTTTGGATGGCGACAGTTGAAAGTTGCCCGTTTTTAGCTCCGTAATTCAGGATATTGTAATCGGCGGCTACTGAAATACCTGCAAGAAACAGGCAAAATAACAAAAAGACAGATATTCGTTTCATTGTTTCTGATTTAGGTTATTTTGCAAGTATAATCCTTCGGTAGCTCACCAGCGAAGGTGTTCCGTTGTCGCGAACTTCGAGGATCAGGTGAATATTGCTGTTTCCCAAATCATCGGGAACTTTCAGTTTTAGTACCGGGCTTTTATCGCCTTCAGGCAAAATAATTCCTGCGTAAGAACTTGCACTTTGATAGAAAAACCAGTTGTACGAAAGCTGGTTTCCATCAGGATCTGTCGATTTCGAGGCATCGAGCCTGATTGTTTTACCGGGCTTCACTTTCCTACGGATAATTTGGTTACTGCGGTCTTTTCCAATAGAGGCAACAGGTTCATGGTTCACTTCCGAAGGCTGCTTTAACGACCATTGTAAACGGTTCAGAAAACTGTTTTTAGCATCGGGCACCCAGCGCATAAGCTCGTTCACATCCACTTTGCAGGTGGAGAAATATTGGTCGGGGAAAGGCCCTTCCATTTTTTTGAACATCGTCCCCCAACTGCCCTGGGTTGGATCGGCTGGATCATTCAGACCCAAAGCTGCACTAATCAAATACAAAAATGCGGGAGTATCGCCTTCGCCACCATGATCGTATATTGCCGACATCGGGCCATGACCATTGATTTCCTTTTGTGACATGACTTTGATGTATTTCCAGAAGTGACCTTCATCGAGCAATAGCCAACCCGGATTGAACCGCTCTCCATGGTATGTTGATTTCGTGTCGCCCATGTTAAGGCAACCATGCGTTTTTACATCATCGAGTTTTATAAAATAATCGAAAGTGATATCCTGAAGTAAAATCCCGAAAACATGTAGTTTGTCCAATAGTTTCCCGAATTTTTCGTCGCCCTGTTTTTGTTTGAAACGGTAAAGCGCCTGCACTAGTGTAATGGAACCACCCCAGGCCTGAACGTAAATCGGGCGGTCGTCGTCTTTTGCAAAAATCTGTTGCAAAAACTCGCTTCCTTCCGAATCTTTTGATTCACCGTTCGGATTCAACCCTTCACCAATCCAGTCTTCGAACTTGATTTCGCCCCAGGACGTTTCAACTTTTCGTCCGGCAATTTCAGCAGAAAATTTCCCGGCATTTGTGAGCCAAATGATAGGCAATGCGCCACGACCTTTTTTCGTCACTGCCAGGAGTTGATCGGGCGTAATCAGATCGTTTTGGTGCTTCTTTAACTGATGGTATTCTTTTTTGTAGGCTTCGATGATGCCCTGTGCTTTCTTCCAGGGCCCCGGATCGTTAAATGTATAATCGGGCAACTGCGGTGTCACAATGATCGCCTCGGTATCGAACAAATGTGAATAATACAGGTAGCGGATGAGCGAATTTCCGTCGTCGTGGGTCTGGTCGGTTAAAATGACTACGCGGAATTTATCGGCTGAATGGCCTGAAAATGAAGCCGCAAACAAAAGCAGCAGAAGAAATAAGGTGTTTTTATTCATTCGTTATTGATTTAATTTTAAAAAAAATATTATCCCCGCCATGGTCTGGTTCGGTTCAGGTTTCCTGAAAGAATTTCGTTGGCAATGTTCACATCTTCAACCATCTGAAAGTCGTACATCCCTGCACATACAAAGTCGGCGCCGTTTTCGAAAGCATATTTGAACCCTTCTTTTGGGTGGATAGCCCCGGCTGCCATCACTTTAAAACCAATTACAGGTTGCTGCAATTCGTTGATGTATCGAATGGTTTCTTCAGGAGTGAAGTCGAATTTGTTATCGTGCCACTCCGGATTGTTGGCGCTCCAGTAATTGTGGTGGTGCATGGTTTTCATCCAGAAATCAGTCTGAAAACCAGTGTCCACACAAGCTTTCACGGTTTCGATTTTGTGTGCTCCAATCCCCACCAGCAAACCATTCTGGCGAACAAAATCCATCACTTTGGCAATCACTTCGGGCTTATTGTTTTCCATGTAATAATCGGCGGTTTCGCCCTGAATGTAACAGGCAACTGCACCGGTGTCAATGGCTTTTTTCACCTTGTCCATGTAATCGTTGATAGGCATGGGGTGCGCGCCTTTATCGTCGTAGTTCAATCCGGCACAATCAGAAATAAACTGGATTTTACCAATACCGCGTTTCCAGTATTCGTCAATCAGGGCACATAAAATCGGGTTGGTGAGCAGCGTGTTGATGCCGCACTTTTCGGCTAACAAAAGAGTGGCAAATATTTTTTCCTTCTGGTGATAGGCTTTCACCAGCTGCGACACGTAAATCAGATCGCGCGAGTGCGCCCAGCCCGAAAGCAGATTCCCGCCCAAAATAAGCTTGCTGAATGGAATTTCCTTGATTTTTCCCATCGGTATCTGGCCTTTCAGTTCCTTCAGGCTGGCAATGTTTAGGGTTTTGGCGCTGGCTCCGGTAACCGCATCTACCAGATTGCGTTCTTCGTAGCTTTCCCATTTCGATTTTTCGTAGAGTGCATATCCAAAAGCGCCCATCACCGGGAGTGCCGATAATCCCTTGATCAGCGTGCGACGGTCGAGTGCGGCGTGTTCAGGAATGGGTTCAGGTTGCGGAGCAGGTTCTTCAGCTACCGGTGGAGCGTCGGCTTCAACTACCCGATTCTTTTTGAACAAAACGGGAATGCCCAATTGCTTCCCGGTAGGAAACAGCAATAAAACAAGCAGCGCAAAAAGTTCGACAATATTTTTGTTAATGACCAGATAGTGCCCTTCATTGATTACATTGAAATCGTTGCTTACAAAAGGCGGGTTCGAAAGCCAGTATAGGAATAGCAACGCCATGCCCACTGCAGCTCCGATGCGCTCGAACAACCCGAAAATAAGGGCAAGTCCAACGAAAGTTAGCCCGATGAGATTAATCCAATCCACTGCCAGAAGCAAAAACGGAGATTCGGCTATCCAGTGGAAAAACGGAGCAAACCACCACGACGAAGCCTGCAGATAATCGGCCGATGTCCAGTTCGGCATCATCATCAACTTGGTTACTCCTTCGTACAGAAAGTGCCAGCCAATGGCCAGCCGCAGGGCAAACAAGGCATAAAGGCGGATGCCTGAAATTTTGTTTGTGTTGGTCAGGTTTTGCATAGTAGCATGATTTATGAAATTTAATATTCAATCAAATAATAAATCGTCTTTGTTTGGGCGCCATCCAGATTGATCCATCCTTTTTCAGCCGAAAGTACCCGATTTGTTTTCTTTCCTGAATGATCTAAAATGGTGATTTTTGGTTGGGTTTTGCGGTCAATTTTCAGGGAAAGGTTCACAGGTTCAAGCAGAACAGGCGCTTCGCCGCGTGCAAGCAATTCGGTGCGGTCGTCGCTGAATTTCATGCCGGTATTTTGGGCACGGGCAATGGTGGTAACCAGTATTCTGTTTGTATTGGCAATTCCTTTTTCTTTATCCAGACTGGTAATCAGGATCACGGCAAATTCATTGTCTGTTTTCAGGGTAAGCTCGCCCAATTGCATCGGTTGTTTGTTGGAGAAGCCCACAAATCCTTTCGTACCGGCTGTGTTGATGGTGAAATAGCCTTTTCCCTTTTCGCTCCATTTCAGTTGCCCGGTGGTCGAACTCATCACAGAATCTTTCCAAAGCGATTCGAAATTCTTCATAAATTCCGTCTTATTTTCATCGGCAAAACTCAGCGTCACTTTTCCTGCAGCCATCAATTGTAGCGGGAATGAACCTTCCATCACTTTCCGGTCGAAATCCTGTTTCACCGATTCATTCAATGGAGTTGCCCCTTTTATAATCGAAGCCAGTTCAACTTTCCGGTTGACCACCGTTTCGCCTTCTTTCACATCGCCGCGGAAAATCATCCGGGACAGTGCAGGGTACAAAGCCATTTGGGTAGGCGAAGTTGCATTGTAAATTCCACCGCCTCTTCCTGAATGAATAGTTGGTTGGTAATGCGGAATATCGGTAGCAAACACGTACGAGGCGTCCCAGCCCTGAATACCCATGCCGTAAGTGGCAATGATTGGCGAACTTTCTGCAGTCCATTCATTGGGAATCAGGCTCATCCACTCAGAGAAAGCGAAAGGCCGGTTGCTCACCTGCTGCAAACCTGAACTGAATAATCCCGAACCAATTTTGGAAATCATCGGTGTATTATCGAATTTTCCCGGTGCAAGACTGTGACCTTGTCCGCCGCCAAAATAGTTGTGGCGGTCAATCATGCCCACTTCGGCATCGGCATGAAGATTGAGCAGATGCGCCAAACCGGTTCCGGCCTGCCAGCAACTCCCCACCAGCGGACCTTTATAGCCGGTTTCGCGAATGGCCTTTTCAAACTTTTTGTAGAATTTCATTTGCTCCTCATACAGAAAATTTGCCTTGTCGAGAATGTGCTGTTTCACCGGGCGTTTTTCTTTTACGGCCTGCTCGTATTCCCCGCTAAACAGCCCGTGATTGGGTTGCGGATAAATATTTTCGGCTGCCATACTTTCTCCTGAAGGTAATCCTTCGTTGTTCCAGGCTTTGCGGAGCTGATCATCGGTTCCGTATTTGGCTTTCAGCCACAGGCTGAATTTGCGGCAAAGCATTTTGCGGTAGGTTGGTGTTTGTTCAAGTGTCCGTTCGATGGCCGACCAGAAAATATTGTCTTCGTTCTGAAATTCGACAAAGCTCAAAGCCGGATCATGGGCATATTTCAGACCGGTGAGCAGGTTGACATGATTGAGCATGTTCACCGTTAGTTCAATGTTGAGCGCCTGAAGGTCGTCGGCAAAATTGACCAGCGCCGAAGTGGTTCCGTTCAGGTGCGACCACGGGAATTTGGTAGCGGCCAGTTCGCTGTAAGCCACGATTCGTGCGCTGTCACCCTTCATCACTTTGTGCCCGTAAATATGCGACCACCCGTAATAAATTCCTTTGTTGCGCAGTTCGTTACACAAAAAATCAAAATTCTTCCATTTTGCATCGGTAATCACGGTGGAGTGGACTCCGTCGGTCGCGCCCCAAGTGAATTTATGAAAGCGAACCCCGTTGAAGCCAAATCGTGACAGGAAGTTGCCCCACTTTACAGCTTCTTCAGGTTTCATAAAAGGCTGATTGCTGCAAATATTGGTTCCCCAGAATTTAACCGGAGTGCCGTCTTCAAACTCCAATCGGTCGCCTTTCATTTGTACAAATCCGTGTTTTCCGGCGGGTTTATCAAGCCAATCGGCCATGTCGGTTATAGCTCCTGAAGGTTCATCTTCAGGCGTAAAAACGAACCAGTTTTTCAGGTCCTGCGCACCGGACGACAATACAAATGATGCACAAATTGCGAGTATTAATGTGATTTTTTTAGTCATGAAATTAGGTTTATTTTAACGGTTTTAAAGCTCCAAACCAGGGCGAGGGTTCGTATTTCCACTTTCTGCCGGTGGATTTTACATCAGGAATTTGCTCGGGAACGAGGTCAAATTTCAGTTCGTTGCGATAAAGTGGAGCTCCAATCTGGTTATCAGGTGGAAGGTATTCGTAAACCATTACATCAAACTGACCTTTTCGGCTTGGGCGGTTTTTCGGTCCTTCAAACAGGTTCTCGGCAGCCACAAAGTTCTGTTCGGCAAGTGCTTTTTTGACTTCTTCAGGAGTAAAAGTGAACCCCATTTCGTAGTCCCAGCCTTTGTCGCAGATGTTGCGATAGATATACACATCGCGAAAATTCTTCGACAAAATATCGAAACTGCCCACGCCGCCGCTGAAAACCTGCGGCGAACCGCAACGATAAAATGTGTTGTTGTAAATGTGAATGTCGGAACGCAACAGGTTATCTCCCCACATTCCAAACAGCACACCGGCGCCGGTCATGTTGTAAACAAGGTTGTGATGAAACCGTACGTTTCGCAATTCGGAACCTTTGCCCTCAACACTGATGGCAAAACCCCACATGCAATTGTAGGCGGTATTCGAATAAAATTCAACATCTTCGAGCAGTCCGAACCACGCATCAGCGTAGTAAGCCTGGCGGGGCAAATCGTGGACAAGGTTATTGTGAATGATGCCATGTTTGCTGACCTCCTTGCAATCGATGCCTTCTTTAAAACAATGATGAACGTGATTATTAGACACTTCGAAAAACTGCGCGCCACAAATGGAAAGCGCTTCGTGCGGGGCCTCTCCTCCGCGACGTTGTCCGGGCAGGTAATATTTGGCGTCGTTGTCGTTGGCAGCTGTTATTTCGCAATTTTTGACCAGCACCGAATCGCAATACCATAGCCCGATTCCTGAATTGTGGGTCTGGTGCGACTTGCAGCCAATCAGTTCAATCTTTTTGCAATCGGGGCCGCGCACAATAAATCCGGCAGCATCTGAATTGCGAACCTGAATATTTTCGAACCGCAGGTAATTCACTTTTTCAATCTGGAATAATCCGGCAGTTTGACGACTGAATTGGACAGAATCGCCCTTTTGTACGACCTTTTTGATCCCGCTTCCGTCGAAAACAGCCGTTTCTCCATGTGCAGCACGGTAGAGAATCCATTTCCCCGGAAGGCCGGAACGCACTGGCCGGAATTGTCGCGGCAAGTGGTACTCTCCGCCCAGAATGGTAATGGTGTCGCCAGGCATGGCCATTTCTGAAGCCTTGAAGATGGTTTTAAAAGGACGGTTTTTTGTGCCCGGATGCTGATCGTTTCCGGCCAGGCCAGCAAAATATTCTTTTGCTCCGGCAGAAACAGACAGAAAAATGAGGCAGGTGATGAGGAATGATTTAGTTTGGTTCATGTTAGGTTTATAATGTTGGTTATCACTTTTATCATCGTTTTCTCCATTCCGTCCGGGAAAAGATATTTCTTTACTAATCGTTTGCTCGCGGACGGTTTGCCTTTCAGTTCCCCTTCCCCGGGTTACGTTTCACTCCACCCGGGG
Source organism: Bacteroidota bacterium (assembly GCA_030698405.1). GTDB lineage: Bacteria > Bacteroidota > Bacteroidia > Bacteroidales > Prolixibacteraceae > Aquipluma. The sequence goes on along the minus strand of JAUYMU010000076.1, from coordinate 28,814 downwards.
TTATTGATATTCTACCCCGTTGGGGTAATTTTTGCTCTTTTCCAGCTACACCCATATTCCGTCCGAAAAGAGGTAATTTCTTTACTATTCGTTTGTTCGCGGACGGATTGCTCAACGAGATTTCCGTTCCCCGGGTTGAACCCGGGGCTATTAATATTTAACCCGTTCCGGGTAAAATCACCCGAACAGCGATTCATCCAGCGGACAATTGAAATTGGCGGCAATGGCTCGGATTTGCTGTTCGGAAAGGGTATTTTTTGCACCTCCGGCAGCCATTACGCGCAGACATATTTCAGCAGCTTTTTCGGCCACATCAATACGGCCATAAGCTTCGTCGAGGTTGCGGCCACAACCACAAATACCATGAAACTCCCACACGGCAAGGTTCCGGCGCGACATGGCATCTGCAGTTGCCCGTCCCAAATCCATACTTCCGGCCATTACCCAGGGCAAAAATTCGATGCCTTGCGGAAAAACGACCACACACTCGGCGTGACTTTGCCAAAGCAGTTTGCTCAGACTTTTAGTGTCGAGATTGGCAACTGCATACGTTAAAGCAATTACGCTGTTGGGATGGGTATGAATGAACGCGAACGACTGGTTGTTCGATTTTCCCTTGATCCGGCAGTGCGACAGCAAATGCGACGGAAGCTCCGAAGTAGGCGCTCCAACCGGTTCGTAGCCCCATAGCAATTGCTAGGCTTCTCCCAACTCGTCAATCTCGATCACCCCGATATTCTTTTCAGGAAAAACCTCAATGTTGCGTAAAAAGCGACCTGTTCCGGTTACCAGAAATCGCTCGCCTGCAATTTCGGGCATGGTTATGGGCAATTTTACCCAATCCGACTTTGGCTGCAATCCATTGAAATACGCATAATTTTCGGGATTTAAACGAAGGCTGATGTTTCCTCCGTTCGACTCTGCCCATCCACTTCGAGCCATGTCACCACTTGTTTTTTTAATTTCGTCAATCAGTTTTTGCATGGTTTTACTTTTATCAATTACTATGAAAAAGTCAAGATATTTTGACTTTTTCATAGTAATTAGTCAAAATAGAGGTTTTTTCCACACTAGGTGTTTTCAATTCGTGATCAACAATTTGCTTGTAAATCTCTCCTGTCCGTTCCTGAAACACAAAAAATAGGTTCCGGGAGCAATTCCGTCTAAAACAAGCTGGCCTGTCAAAGCGCTTTCAGGATGAAAATCTTTGACGGTTGTCCCCAGTATGTTCTTCAACTGTATTTGTTTAATTTTCTCTCTTTCAATATTCCTGAAATCGACATTCAGTACTTTGGAAGTTAAAGGATTGGGAAATACCCAAATAGACGGGCTGGCCTCAAGATCAATCATTGAGCTTGATGTTGGCAAAAATGATTTGGCCTCTTTTGCATTGTCCTTAAACTGCTGCACAATGAATTTGCCATGCTCTGTTAAATCAGCTTCGGTGGAATAACCTTTTGTGTAATTGGCAACAATGTCGTAGTAAGTTTCATTTGGATTGCTGTTCCAGGCCCAGAACAGCCAGCCAATTCCGTGCTTGTTGCTTTCAGTAATGATCTTTTTAGGGTCGTAAAGCGTAAAATTATCGGGCGCTCCCGTCCAACCAAATTCGCCGACAATAACCGGTATTTTTTTCGTTTTGAATTGTTGCAGATAGTCTTCCACATAAAACTGCCAGCTTTGCTTGCTTTTTTCCTTGGTCATCCACAATCCATAAAAATGAATGGCAAAAAGTATATTTTTCTCGGGGTCAGAATCCAGCAGTTCCTGGGCATAATTGATCAGGGTGTCCGGGTTTTGCCCGCATCCTCCGGCATCAATTAAGATGGTGTTTTTGATCCCGGCAGTCCTTATTGGCACCAGTTTATTATCGACACACGCTTTTACGCAGGCCTTTTGCTTGGTAAAATTACTTTGCCACGACCACGAATTGGCCGAATTGTTGGTCACCGAAACGATGCGTGCAGAATTGGCGCCCGCTTTTTTCATATCCGGAAATGATTTCATCCCATTCGTTTCGGATTGCCAAAATACCGCAGTATTGGCGCCAATCGGGATAAATTCATTTCCGCTTGCATCGTACAACTTTCCATCGAGGACAAAAAATCCTTTTCCAGAATTGGATTCGGGCCTTGCAACCTGGGCATTAGCTCCTTCGCCCATTGCAAACACCATCAATATACCCAGATAAAACAGCGTTAACTTCTTCATTATATTTCTACTTTATAATGACGGACAATTAGGGTTATGCCCAAAAACTATCTTGCTTTCTTTAAACTTGTCAAATATCCATAAATCGCGGCGGCAGGGCCAATATTCTGGTGAACAGTGTATTCAGAACTTGGCGGGGCGTAGCGGTTGTTGTACCAACGCTCGTGAACAGGCCAGAGGTTTTTATCGGGATAACATTTGGTGTGGGCATAATCTGAATTCCACCAGCCCCAGGCATTGCAGTCGCCGTTTTTGCCCTGCATCCAGTCGCAATCGGCGGTTGGGCCATAAGGCACAATTCCGGGAACTACTTCCTTTATTCCCTTTTTGTTGTACCACCAGTCCATGTTGAAAACCTGGGTTGGGTATTGATGGCCAACACCGGTAATCCAGGTCATGTCGAGCTGATTGCCACCCAGCATGTAATCGCAGGTAGAATAAACGGCCTTGAGGTATTTCGGGTCGCGGGTCACTTCCCAGGCCAAAATGGCTGGCAAAACCTGCGGAGTAGTGGCCTGCCCGACCTGAACTTTAAAGTTAAAATTGCCACCCATGCGGAAACTTCGATTTTTTTCGATGGATTCTGTCACTTCCTTTTGGGCAAAAAGTTCGGTAGCTTTTACCATTTCGGCTTTTAATGCAATATCAAATGCGGGTGTTTTTTCAGGAGTAGTCACAAACGCCCAAATGCCCCATTCATAGTTTCCAAATTCAGAGACGTTGCCGGCAGTAACTTCCAGATCGGCTTTGAACCCGTCGAGCCATTTTTTGTCACCCGTTAATTTGTAGAGCCATGCTTCGGCATTGGCACGGTGCGATTTTATTTTTTCCTCATCGCCATCGCGAAGATTATTTTGCGCCCATTCAAAAGCTTTCAAAGCCTCGGATTTCCACGCAGCAATGCTGTCGTTGGAGTTTATTTTTCCTGAAAGCAATTTGTTATCAGCGGCAACTAAATAATTGTAAGCCATTTGTGCGGCCAGTCTTGCATAAACAAAAGTAAAACGTGGTTCTTCAGCATACACAATCCATTGCGGGCGAACATCTTCGTACGAAGGCAGTCCATGTCCGGCTTCTTTGGCGGGGTAATTATCTCCTTCAATCCGGCTTCCGGCAATACCTCCGGTCGGGCCTTTTGCACGCCGGTAATGGTTTAGCAACCACCCGGCTTCGTCGAGCATATCGGGAATGCCATTGCCACTCTCCGGAATATTCAGTTCACCATCGCTAAAATTGAGGGGCTTCAATTCAAAGGTTGTCAGCAGAAAAGCCGGAATAACAGCGTGGGAAACGTAGGCATCCCAATCGCCTGCGTCCTGGTACCAGCCCCAAATGTTGCGGCAATCGAACGAATCATCGAAAAGTGGTTCCAGCACATCGAGCGGTGCGCTTTCCCACTGCGAATCCATGTAGCGGAATTTGGTGTAGCGCAGCCTGAAATTGGGCGTAACATTCGGGTTGTGCGGCGCATCGCGTTCGTATTTGGTAAATGGTTCTTTAAGTTCGATGCCGCTGCGGTGATGATATAGCCCACGACACGTTGTAACAAACGGTTCGCGGTAAACATCGGCATCAATTCTGAAAGGATACGAAATTCCCATCCGGTCAGCCGAAACCATATATTCGCCGGATTGTTTGAACGACGAAAAATCGCATTGCCAGACATCGGCTGCCACAAAATTTCCATTGGGCCCCTGATTGGCCGGTCCATCAGGACCATCAGTCTCAAAATCCTTTTGTTTACTGATCGTTCCGGAGAAAACCTTTTTGCCATCCTTTACCCTGATCAGGTGAAATTTTGTATTGGCATACTTTTCCAGATCGAGACCACCGGCATCGCCCATCCAGTGCGATATGTAGGCCATTTTTACCGGCGATTCAGGAACAAAACCAAGTTGATTGACATGCAGCGCCAGCGAGCGGGTTTCAGCAGGATTGTATTTCAGGATAAACTGGTTTTGATTTTTGGCCAGACTGCCTGTTTTCAACTGATACGTTTTTCCGGGTTGAAGCGGTTTGTCGAGAAAAAGGTAGATGAAGTGTTCGAGCACGTAATCGCTCATGCAGCGGTTGTCGTCGTTGGGCATACATTTCATCGACATGCCCGAAGGTTTACTTTTCCTGCCAACTTTGACAGGCATGACATTTTTTTTGTAAGCCGGATCATCGTTACTCGAAAGGGAATAATTTGATAAAACAGATGCAGCTTTTACATCCAGCTCGTCTTTAACTGTTACGTCATCAGCTCCTTTCTGATGATAACCGTGATATTCGATGTAACCATCGGAAAAATGGAGAACCAATATCTGATCATTCAAAACGCTGACACTTTTCAGATCGGAAGCAAAGACGCCCACCGAAAAGAATATCAGGAAAATAATGGAGAGTGTTAATTTATACATGTTTAGTTGGTTGTGAGTTTATTAGTTTAATACAATCAGTTTATCCACCATTTTTTCTCCTGAAGCCAATGAAAACCCATAATAATAAATCCCCCTGGCAAATTTTGAAACATCAATTTGTTTCTGATTGACCTGATTCTTCAGGAATTGAATTTGCTCGTTAAGGACTAATTGCCCGTGTGCATTGTAAATAAAAAATCTGGCCTGGTCCTGATCGGGGAAAGAGTACTCGATAATGGATTGGGTTGTGCCCGGATTGGGATAAGCTTTTATCCATTTAGATTTACCGGGCAGTTGATTATTCAACCCGGTTGGCGGAGACACTGCCTGATGATTGGCAATTTCGTACCACAAGGTTTTTTTGTTGATATTAACCTGCACATCACCTCCCTGTTGCATTGTGCTCAACTGAATATCTCGTTTCCCGGTGGTAGTCAGTTGATAAACTCCCAACGAATCCTTAAAGGCAGCTTTAAATTTCACCACTGCCTCAACCGGTTCGCACAAAGCACGTGTACCTCCGGCGCTTACAAGCGAGGTCTGGGTGGAATTCCATTTCAGTCCATCGTTTTCAAGCCGGGCGCTGGTCAGCAGAATCATCCGTTTCGACTGGCTGATTGGCAGCGAATCCAATGAAATTAATTGAACAGAGGCAAAATTCAGGTTATCGGTTGTAACGACATCCGAAATGGTGATGTCCATAAATTCGATGGTTTTGCCGCCCAAATATCCGGTTGCACCCTGCCAGTAAGGACTGTTCACGGTGAAATAGCCAAGCTGTCCATCCCATTTCAGTTCGCCGGTTTCAGAAGTAACCAACTTGCCCGGATCGGTCAATGGGGTGCTCAGCGAAGTGGTTTCTGCATCGAAGCTGGCATGTTGAAACCCGTGTTTCAGGAATGCAGTTCCGTAGTTCACATTGTTGATATTTACCACATCGTTGTCCTGATAAACCTTGGTATTGTTGAAAACATCCTGCTTTTTGTAACTGGCTTCCACCCATGTTTTTGCCTTCTGAACGGAATAATTCCGGTAGGGCAAAGCGAGCAATTGTTGGGTCATCATCACCGGGTGCATGGCAATATCAAAAAACATGTCCTGCTGGCGGATCGAAAAATTGTTCATGTAATCGTAATAGGCGTGCCAGACGATTCCGTCGAGATCGAAAAAAGAACCATAGGCAAACAGCAGCGATGGCGCTTCAGACTGAAAAATGTACGGATACGGATGGTTGTATTCGCTCAAAACCTGAGGCTTGTTTTTCACGCGGGTAAGTGGCATTTTATTGAAGGTTGAACCAGCAGGATTCAGCAAAATGGACTTGTTATTCAGGGTAAAATTGGTATTCGACCAGCCACTCGGAAAATTGGGATGGTCCCAGTACATGTGAAAATCCATATAATCGGCCTGTGCCTGTGCATAAATGGAGGCCAGTCCGTAGTAATTGTTGGTAAACGTGACAGGGCATTTCACACCGAGTGTATTTTTCAGGTAGGCAGTCAGTTCGTCGTTGAATTTCTTTTCCAGGTCGAAATAAAAATTGGCATTGTCGCCCACCCGCTGACTGGTGAATTTCCCGATTTCGGTATTTTTTACCCGCCTGATATTTTTGGCAGCCAGCGTTTCGTTTGGTTCCTGCCCAATACCGTAAAACGGTGTAATACTTACCGAATCGAGCCAAAAAGTCCCGGTTTGCTTTCCCCATTCGAAAGCAACGATCAGAGCATCTGAATTCATTGGGGAGTTGAAAAATATCTCCTGTTTTTTCCATTCAGTGGTAACGTTGTACGAAGGCCCCATGATCCATTTCCAGGTCTGGTTTTCCATCACTTCCAATACCAGCGTTTTTGCAGCGTCTGCTTTGGCATAAAACGCCAGTTTGTAGTCTTTCCCTTTTTCTACCTTGAAATTGTTGGTTTTCAACTGAACGTGCCAGTTTTCGGTACCAGCTTTGGTGACGGCAATTTTTACCGATTTAGCGCCGTCTTTTGCATTGGCGGCATCAGCAGTAAAAGCAGCAGTTGCGCCATTCGAAGCCTGTGAACTCCAGTTGGTCAGGTTCTGTTCGAACGAACCGTTTTTTACCAATTCAGGATTTGTTCCGGTCGAACCGGTGGGTTTCCAGGCTTCGCGCAAAGTGTTGTCGTCCTTGTACTTTTCTGAAAGCCAATTATTGAATTTCTGATCGAGTTCGTTGGAATAAAATGCGCCAATTCCGCCATTGGTATCGCCAAAAATAAAATCAGACTGCCATCCCAGCCAGCCGTTGAAAAGCGAGTTCTCGTTGGTCAGCTCAAGATTGGCCATGGCCGGATCGTCGGCATAGGTCAGATTTGTATATGGATTTACATGACCAATTACCTTTTGAGCAAAGTCTTTGTGCAAGTCAATCAGTTTTTGGTTGAAAAGAGTGACATACTTGCTTTGGTCGTTCAGTACCGGTGAATCAATGCCATCGCCGGTTTTGTAAACCCTTCCGGCATGAATGCAAAAATTGAAATAAATGCCCCGATCTTTCAGGCACTTGATAAAATAATCCATCAGATCGAGTTTTGAGGCGCTGATTTGCAGCGTATTCTGCGACGAATTCTGGAAAAGACCGCTTGTCCCCTCCACATCCATCAGGTGGATGCGCGCCAGGTTAATCCCGAACTTGGCCATTCGTGCTGCCAGAATTTTCGACTGTGCTTTGGTCGGAAAATTGGCGATGGCAACGTTCACCACTCCAACGAAACGTTCGGGCGTATTTTTCTTCCCGAACCTGAAATGGCCGTCAGGCGTGACCTGCAAAAAACCATGCTTTCCGGCTGGCGCATCCAGCGTGGCCGACATATCGGTAACTGTTTTGGTCGAATCGTTCCATGGAAGATAAAATTCGAACCATTTGGAGCGATCCTGTCCTGATGTCAGAAATGATGTGAAGACAAAAAAAGTGAATAGCAAAAATTTAGTCGTTAGGTTCATTGGTCTGTTCTTTTAAAATTTTAAATCCTTCATTTCATGAAAATCAAACGCAGTCATATTAAATGTTTTCAACTAAGCCAGTCAGTTTCGCCCGACCTGGCAGCATCACTTCTCCTGTTCATTTCATTTTAAAATCCACCGTATTGCTTAACCTTATTTTGGCGCTTTCCGTGTCAGTTAGGTGTTTTCCCATGTAAGTCAGGTTTTCCATGCGCACTCCTGAAATGTTTTTCGAGGCATCAAATCCATGAAAAACCGAAAAAGGCAGCAAGCCGCCAACTACCTGAATATCCTTGAAAATGATCTCGCTGATGGAACCACGGAACTTGCTGTGATATTCTTCCTTTCCGGCAGGGACTTTTTGAACGCCATCCCAGGCGCCGTGCAGGTAGTATTTCTTACTGTATTCCGGATCCCGGTTTCCATCGGGGCTGTACTGCGAAGAGAAAATGGCCAGATCGAACAATTTCTGGCGACTGTCTTCAATCCTGATATTCTCAAAAACCACATTGTTCACATGTGCCTTTCCGGCATTGTGAATACTGATCGTCGCTCCATCTTCTACATGAATAATGTCGATGTTTTCGAAGCGGATGTTTTTTACCTCGTCGGAATTCAATTCAAACCCGATTTCAATGGCATTGCCCCAGATGGAATTCCAGAACACGCAATTTTTGACGAGGATATTGTCGGTTGGGTGGTCGCCCGGGTAGTCGCCATGCGATTTGATGGCCACACAATCGTCTTTGGTATGGGCAAACACATCGTCGATCACCACATTCGTGCTCCGACAAATGTCAAGACCATCGTCGCTGGCGGCTTCGCTCACGATTCGTATGCCCTTGATTTCAGCATTATTGCAGTGCATCAATGCCACCTGCCAGGTAGTTCCGTTATGAAGCGTAACCCCTTCGACAGTTATATTTTCGCAATCAGTCAGGTTTATCCAGCGGTGTCGGCTGCCGGGCATTTCTTTTACATAGGTTCCATCGAGGATTCCGCGTCCGCAGATTTTAATGTTCTTTTTCCCCGTAGCGGTGATCATTCCCTGAACCACCGCGCCACCTTCAATGTAAACGGTCTGGTTGTCTTGCAAATCGAGCCTGACATCCTTGTAGAGTTTTCCACCTTCAAACCATATCACATTTTTATCGGTTTTGGATGGCCTGAAGGTTTCAGGCTTTCCGGCGAAAATAAACAAGGGCTGCTGGCGGATGCGCCCGTTCAGTTCAAGACTAAGGTTGGCTGGCTGCTTCAGGTTAAAACTGAACGAATTATCGCCGGTGTATTCGGGTTTCAAGTTCCAGCGCAGCGGGCGGATGTCCACCCAGCGAACGTCGTACATCGTGCTGACTTCCACCTTCGCTTCACCTGTCATGTCAAAAACAGCGTACGAAGCAATGGGCGTGTCGAAAACCGGGACTGGCGTTCCGTTCACTTTCACCTGGTAATAGCGATCGGAAGCAAATCCTTCGGGCGGTTGCCATGTGGTTATTTGGGCCGAAACGCTCCAGGTAAAAAACAAAAAGGAAAGAGGGATCAATATTTTCAAAAATATGGCATCTTTTTGTTTCATTACTTATGTTATAAATGATGATTTAATCAATTTCAGTAACAGCAACTGTCAAATGAAAGTCCGATTGGCCTTGTGGAGTAATTTCGAAATCTGCAAGCATAAATTTATATTTGCCGAAATATTTCTCCTTCCGCTTTACCATTTCATCAAATATTTTTTCAAATCTTTCTATATCTGGAGTTAAACTACAAACCTTTTTTCGGGCATTTTGAAATTCGAGTTCATCTTTATGCCTAAAAACAACTGAATTCCAAATGATAGCCCCCAAAGAATATTTTGATTTTAACATCGCTAAGTCATCGTCATCGCTGATCATTGGCTGTAAAAACTGTTCGATTATGTCAGAATATTTGAATTTGCCTTGGTTTAATCTAATTTCAATGCCATTCATTTCGCTTCTCTTCATGATTTTCTCATACGAATTTTTAACATTGATAATACCGGATGTTGCCAATTCCCTTCGTTTTTTGGCTTCCTTTATTTTTTTTGCTCTCTTAATATTTTCAGCTTTTCCCATACCTATTTTCTTTTTTTAATCTTCTATAACCAATTTACTTACAATATTTTTCATTCAATTCGCCCCCTTTAGAAACGTTTTATTCACATGTCTTTCAATTCAACTTTTGCCCACAAATTGCTGGCCGACAGTTCAACGGCTTTTTTAAGGTTTTCTGAAGCGGCATTGGAGTTTCCGAGCCCCCGTTGCCCCAACCCAACCAGCAAATGAGCGTTCGACATCTGCACGGCGGCTGACTCTTTTTCGCCGAATTTGGCAAAGAAATCGACCTCCGAACCTTCTTTCAGGCGTTTGTTGCCTTCGTCAACCAGCTTATTGAAGCAGTCAGTAGCTTTGGTTTTATTGCCTAATTTCTGATAGCTCAATCCCTGGTAATAACCCACGAAGTCGGCTTCGCGAACCGATTGACCGGTTGACATCGTGAAGTAGGTTTTGGCTTTTGCCTTGTTGCCCAAAGCTTCGTAAGCAAGTCCGATAAAATAATTGACCTGCGGACTTCTTGCATCGCCCATTCTTGATTTTGAGTTTTCAGGAGTTTCGATAGCGGCCATAAATTGCTCCAAAGCCTGTTCATTCTCGTTCTCTTTCAGGAGTTTTTTGCCTAACAACAGATGCGCATCAACGGTAATATCCCGAACCCGTGAACTACCCTCGCGGAAATGAAAATTACTTTTGCTTAAATACTCAACTGCTTTTTCAGACTCACCGGCTAAATTCAGAACCATTATCTGGCGGACAAAAGCGTCGTCACGCTTATTTACAATTTCGTTGCTTCCCTCAAAAAGACTGGCTCTTTTTTCGATCGGAGCATTGCTAATTTCGTAAAGAGGATCCAGCTCAGCGTAATAAATCGGTTCATCTTTTTTGATAGAAACTGCTTTTTCGTACGCGTTGATGGCTTTCTGAATATCATGAGAATGCTGAGAGTAACCCCATCCCAAATTTCGCCATGCGATGGCCAGCGCCGGATCGAGTTTTACTGCCATTTCCCAGTTTTCAATGGCCTTCTGAGGCTGTTTGTCGTAAAGTAAATTTCCCAGGTAATAAAAAGGTTTCGCATCGACCCGATGATATTTGGAAGCCAGATTCAGAACTTTTGCATCTTCCAGCCGGAACGGAAATCCATAATCAACCGCCTGTGCTGAAGCTTCTTTGAAATGTTTTTCGGCTTCCGACTTATTCCCTTTTTTATCCTGAAGGTAGCCCAGGTAATAACTGACCATCTGATTCTTTCCCTTAAAACGGAGAAGAACCTCTTCCGATTCGGCAAAAAGTCCGTCGTTCATATATCCAACAGCAAGCTCAAGATAATTCTGATCAAGATCTCGCATTTTGTGGTTCTGGGCAACAAGCAATTCTTCACTTTTTTGTGCTTTGACTGATTCCTTTGCCAATAAATAAACCTCATTTCCTATCCTGAAGTCGAGCGGATCATTTTCTGCAATACCCTCCAAAGTAGCCGTTGCACCTTCAACATCACCCATTTTTCGCTGGATGGAAGCTTTCAGGCTAATCGCGCTGTTATTACGCGCATTGGTCGAAAGTGACTCGTTGACCTGCCCCAGTGCTTTTTGAAAATCGCCCTTTAAACAGGAAATTCTTGCCAACTCAAGATAAGCTGCTGAATGCCATGCATAGTCCCAGGTGGCGCGGTACAAGGTATCAACAGCCTCATCGTACAATTCAAGCGCTTTAAGGGTTAAGCCCTGAAGGTAAAGCGCCTCACAGTCCGACGGACGGGTGTAATCTTTGGTCAGCCTTTTTATAGCCCTGCCGAAGTAATTTCGGGCGATGTTGTATTCGCCGTTTTTCAGATGAATATTCCCGACCGCAACATTGGTGCGAACGTCATTCGGATCGCGTTTCAGCGCTTCACTGAAATAATCCATTGCATTCAGGGTTGGGTTGTAAAACTGAAGAATCCGGCTGCCTGCCAGGTATAATTCTTCAATGGTCTGCATGTCTTTTGGCGCTGCCGGTTTTTTTACTTCTTCCGGAAGTTTCGCAGATTCTTTCTTCTTCAACGGCTGGTACGAAACCAATACTTCGTTGTTTTCGAGGTTAACCATTTCAGTATAAAGCTCAGTCAGATCAAAGGTTTCGTCAATTTTCAATAAAGCGGTAAATGCAGTTTCCGGAGAAATTTCTGTCGTTTTTTCGAAAATAATCGCATTTTTCTTTTTCAGGATAATTTTTGCTTTGCTGATTTTTGAAGTGGAATAATATCCGAGAAAGACTTTGTTTTCCTCTCGTTTTTCGAGGTTCACCGCACCATTCAGATTTGCATTTTTGAAACCCTGAATATCTTTCACCGGATACCAGTATTGTTTAAACGATTTTACTTCGTAAGGACGAATCCAACTGTAATCGGGCTGATTGTCGGAAAATGCGCCAACCATTATTTCCACATACGGACCATCATTCTCTGTCAGTTTGGCTTCGGTAGCCTGACCACGTTCGCCTGAGCCCCATTCCCACAGCTTGGCGCCTTTCACCACGTTGTGATCGCCAATGTGCACGGTGCCGGTTTCTTTTCCATGGTCATAGCCGCCCATAAAATCTTCCTTCAGATCGTATGCAAAGTACGAGTTCTGGTTGACCGAATTTTTCCACCAACTCAGGTCAACCCCTTTGGTAAAGTCTTCGCCGTTATACACTTCCGTAGAAAAAGGCCAGTTGGCAAAGCTGTTTTTGGCGTGGTAAGTTACCTGGTTCACACTTGGCGGAAAAATGACCTGATAATCCTTATTGGTATGCGCGGCAACGTTGGCCCAGTATAAAAATGTATTGGTATAAGGTGTTGGGTTGAGGATTTTCACCTCGGTCTGGTAATACGATTTCCCGGGGAAAGCGGTAATTCCGATCGTCCATCGCATACGGTGGCGCGGTTCAGTCTCGCCAATCCAGATGGTTTTACTGCCATCGGCGTGCTCCTGAAGGTCGTAATCGACGGGCAAAAAAGTCGATGCGCGGTGGTGGTGAATCACACACCACTCAATTCCTCCTGAAACCCAGGCGCCTGTCATGCCAATATTGGAAGGTTTCACTACATTGTTTTTATAAACGAAATTGTAGTTATTGGTTTTGTCGGTGGCATAGTAAAGTTTTCCACCGATTTCAGGAGTAACACAAAGTTGAATGTATTCGTTTTCGAGAATGATTGCTTTCCATGCATGATTCGCTTTTTCGTTGGAAATCATGTCATTCAGCGCATACGGATAAATCATTTTGGATGCCCCCTGATAGGATTCACCTTTGAAAAACATCGGATTTTTATCGGGTGGATTGACCGGGTAGGTTGGAAGTTCCCAACTTTCTTCAGTAAGTTTTACCTGCGCGAAAATCACATTAACATTCAGCAAGGCAAAAACAAACATGCCCAACCAAAGTTGCATTCTTCCCCAAAATTGATATTCACGTTTCATTTTAATTGTAATTGGTGATTAGTTTTTTATTTTTTACCCTTTCGAATTTAAAGCTAACTAAAAGCGATCGGGTGTACGACAAAATTCCGGTTTAGTAGAAAAAAGGTTATACTTTTGTAAATCAACTAAAAATACAAATAAGTATAACCTTTAACTCCTAAGAGCATGTCAACAAAATTAGATGAAATATTTGTGTCTTTTGCAGAAGCACTTGAAGATTTATCAAAAACTATTTCAAATGATTCATCAAGTTATAAATTTGAATCTTCGTTTAATAATCTGATCCGAGATTTTGGACAGTCGGTTTTTCAATCCATAATAGGAAATATTCCAAAATCGAAAAACGACCGAACCACCATCCTTACAAGTATGGGCGATGTTTGTTTCCCAAAAAGTCACCCCTTGGCAACAGCCCCCGGTGGTTTTAAGATCAGTCCATACATGCAGGAACATTTGTGCAGGGCTGGCACAAAATTGACCTTTGAAGAAGCACTTTGTAGGACTTTTCTGTCCAGCAACAGAATTGAGGATGTTTCCAAAGGGCGCAACTATATCGCTCACTCCAATTATGTGGCGCATCTGGGCAACCACGATCATTTTTTTGACAAAGTACTGGATGTACTCCCAAATAAGAGTCCTTTGGTCTTTATTTGTGATGGTGCAAAATGGATATGGAAATGGATAGAAGAATATTATCCCAACAGCACACAAATTCTGGATTTCTATCATTGCAAGGAACATCATTATGCCTTTGCTAAAATATATTACCACAAAGATGAACATCAATCGCGAAAATGGGTAGAGTCTTGTATCGAACTTTTAATGGAGAAAAAGGTAAACGAATTATTGACAAAAATATCCGACCTGCCATGTGGCCAGAAACTGGTTGAAAACGAAAAGCAAAAATTGCTGACCTATATACGAAACAATGAAAAACGCATAAACTATGGGCTTTACAAAGAACGAGGGCTACTGTTTGGCTCAGGTGCAATAGAATCGGCAAATCGTGATATCATTCAGAAACGAATGAAATTATCGGGGCAACGATGGACACTATCAGGGGCACAGCAAATGCTCAATTTAAGAGTATGTTATAAGAGCGGAGTCCAAGAAAAGTTGCTTGAACTAATAACGCATAGTCAGAGAGCTGCGTAATTTAAGAAAAAAGGGAATTTTGTCGTACACCCAAGCGATCACAGAATTATACTGTGACCGCTATTGTGCTATAAATGGTCGGTTTGTGATAAGAAAGGTCATTCTCGTATGAAAAAGGCTTTTTTTAGTTCATTTTTTTATTCAACAACGAATTTGGTAGTACACGTCTCGCCGTTACCAATTATTGTCAGCAAATAAATTCCTTTGGCATAATGTCGAACATTCAGTTTGTATTCCGTCAATGCGCTGACGTCTTTGGCAAATTGGACTTTACCATTTCCATCGGTTACTATCAAATTATTTCCTGAAGTTTCAGGAAATTTTATAGTGAGGAAGTCACTGGCCGGATTTGGATAAACCGATAGTCCATCTTTGTTTAATGTTTCAACTCCTGTCGGTATTTTCACTGTAATGTTAAATGTGCGGGTTGTTGTTCGTGCCGGAACGCCGTTATCAGTCACTGTAACAGTAATAGTTGCCGTACCGATCATGTTGGGTGTTGGGGTAAAAGAAAGTGTCCCGACAGCTTGTCCAATTGCATAACTAATACCTGGGTCCGCAATCAGCGCTTTGTTATCGCTGCCGGCAGTAATATTTATGAGCTGGCCGAACCCTTCGCCATCGCTGATACCAGTGAGGCTAACCGTTTGCTGGCCTGAATTTTTATCAATGGTCACATCGGTAACCGGATCAATGGTTGGAGCCGGGTTACTGTTATCACCCACAAGGGTGGTCAAACTTCGCGGAGGAAGAACAATCAGGCCATCCTGTCCAACATTTTTACCCTTTTCGCAATTTCTGGCATTCGAAGTTGCATAAGCTTCCCATTCAGTTGGCAATCCTTTTCCCTTAATTTCAATTGTTTGCGGAAGGGTAGTATTATTCAGCAAAATTATTGAAACTGTTTTGGCGTTGTCGTCCATAAACGCGATAGCCGGAATTCCAGCTGAAACAGCATCGACCCTGACTGCCCCCGGACGGATAAATTTATAATACTGCTTAGAAACATAATACCTTGAAGTTGGCCGGTTTCCAACCACTAAACCATAAACAGCAGAACCTTCGGAAACCGAAAAACTCCAAAATACCCAGGCGCTTGCATTGCCGCATTCCAGGGCATTAAAAATATTCCCGGCTAAGGTCATGGCTCCATCCCAACTATCGGCATGGCCCGATGTTTCGGTCATCCATGTTTTGTATTTGGTGTCGCCGGCCTGAGCCCAGTTGTAAATATTATTCCAGTAATCGCACCCTGCGCCACCAACGCTGGCTCCATCGGCATCGTAATTATGAATGGCGACCACATCCGCATAATTTTTAGCCACTGCATCGTTTTTCACCGCGTCGATGTATTGCTTAATGGCTCCCTGAGCCGGAAGCGCCTCGGCCCAGAACAATTTTACATGTCCATATCCTTCAGCATCGAGCCGTGCGCCAACCACCTTGATAATATCCCTGAATTCAGTTGGATTTACCTGACAGGAAGGATATGGTTCGTTGAACTGGGGCTCGTTTTGCAATCCAACTCCATAAATATCTTTACCGGTTTCCCTTTTCACTATTTTAAGCATTGCAACTACTTCTTCGGCATACTCTTCATAGTATTTCGGATCGAGTTTATTATCCGTGGCCCAGTTTTCAACGCCATTTTCCCATTTGTTGAGTTTCATCCAGCCAGCCGGACTCCAGAAAGTAACAATGAACTTATCGACAAACGGCGCTGTACGTTGCATATTGGAAATTGAAAGCGCCGACGGATTGTACCCTGCCAGATTGATTATATTCGGATCGCTGTTGTCATTTTTTTCTTCGAACCCGCCGCCAATAACGCCAAAACGCGCCATCGACATGCCGATATCGTTGGCGAGGCTGATAATGGTATCAGGGTCGTTTCCCCCCGACCCCATAAATGCGCCAAAGCCGTCAATCTCTTGGTATTTCTTAGTCAGGTCGATGGTGATATCGGCAGCTGTAGATGCTTCGAGTGCTGTTACATATATCCTGAAAGTTTTCACAATCTGGGTCGATCCACTGGCCGAAGCTGTGACAGTAATGGTTGACGAGCCGGTTTGTCCCTGAACCGGAGTAAAAGTTAAGGTGGCAGCTTTGTTATCTACAGAGCTGATTACCGGATTGGGAAAAAGATTTTTGTTACTGCTCGATGCCGTAACCGTAACAACATTGGTTCCTTTACCGCCATCGGTTAAATTGCGAAGTGGAACAATTTGCTGGGAGACATTTTTTTCAAAAGTATAATCAGGAATATCAAGCATGGTCACTATCGGGGTAACCGTTGCCCTGTGTGCTTTATCACCAACCCTGAAATCATCGAAAAAGAAACTCCCCTTGAACAAAGGGGCATCGCCACCCGGATCGAAATTAATGAGCAAGGCTTTTATCCGCGAAATGTCAACTTTAGTTCCATCGCCCTGCAACTGAAAACTGGGGTCAGAATAATCGAAAAAGTATTCGACAAACGATCCGGTAACTGTGTATCGTACTGTTTTGGCCGTGTTATAATGATTGAAAGCATCCCACAGAAAAATCAGCATATCTTTTGGAGCTTTGTCGGTTTTCATCGTAATGCTGATGTATGGATTTTTCGACAGATCCAATTCAGTAGGCATATTAAACCAAAGGCCAGCCCACTTATTATTGGTGCGGGTTTTATCGACCTGAATTTGCATGTAGCCATCCTTTTCGGTACACAAATGGGTATTCTCGCCCGGATTGCCCCAGGTTGCAGGCCATTGCGAACCTAAAACACCGTCGTTGAACTCATCTTCCCAACCTTCGATCGGACGAACGCGCACATCAACATCAAAATTATAAGTGGCCGACTCGTTGCCATTGTTCAGGGCGTTTCCGCCATCGTCGGTAAGCGTTAATGTGATGGTGGATTTCCCCACCTGACCAGCCATTGTAGTAAATTTCAATTCACCGGAAGTGGTCCCCGTTAAATAATGAACGGCAGGATCGGCAACCAGCGATTTGTTTGAACTGGTGGCCTTGATGGTAATCCCTTGCGATTTATTCTCATCGCCATCGGTGATTCCGCACAGCAACACCGTTTGCTCGGGGCTGTCCTGCAAAATCGACAAATTGGGAAGCGCTGTCATTGCAGGCGGGTAATTTACTTCATCGTAAACGTTTACTTTAAACACCATGATCGTGGTATCAATTCCACCGGCTACAACTCCGCCATTATCCTTCACTTTTACGCGGATGTTTGCTGTTCCGGTTTTTCCTGAAAGCGGGTTAAGCTTCAGGAAACCAACAAAATCGCCCGGTTTATAATCAACCACGGGATGGGGAACCAATGATGGGTTTGAACTGTTAGCCGAAATAACGAACGCTTGATTGGCATTGGCATCGCCATCGTCCAATCCCGAAATTTTGATTTCCGTTAGCTTTCCGTTCCTGATATTTTTGTCGGCTACCTGATCAATTATTGGAGCGAAATTGGGTTCAACCGTCACATTAAACGTGAAAACATTCGCATTTGCTGCATTTCCTGAAACAGTAACTGTAATTACTGCCGGGCCCGACTGGTTAATTACCGGCGTGTATTCCAGTTTTCCTGAAACGCTGCCGGCAGTATAGATAACCGTTGGATTTGGAATTAATGCAGTATTTGAACTGATTGCACTTACCGAAAGGGATTTCCCGCCAGTAGCGCGATCTTTGATCCCCCAAAAAGGGATGCTCACTTTTCCGGCATTAAGGCCATGAGACTGATCCTGAATTTTAGTGACTGAAGGCAAAACCAAAGCCTGGTCGCCAACCCGAATATCATCAAAATAGACAGTTGATTTGCAGCCCACGGCGCCTCCCGGATTGAATACAAAATTTAGCTTTGTAATTTTCGTCAAATCAACACCGGTTACATTCCTGAAGTCGAAAGTGTAAGTGGCATAGCCGTCGGAATGGACAATGGCCTGATAACCATCGCTGACCGGATAGGCATATTTTGCTTCCGTAGCATTGTCCCAAACCGAAAAGTTCAGGTTAAAATCAATATCGGTTTTAACTTTCAGGCTTACAAACGGATTGGCTGAAATGTTGATGGGCAAAAACACATACTGAAAACTGTTCCAGGTAGCAGTTTTATTGGTGGCAATTTTTAATTCTCCGCCCAAATTGGTGAGTTTGTAGTCAGCCTGCCCCGACCATCCCACAATATTGCCATCATCGAAATTTTCAATCCATCCGGTTTGTCCATAAGATAAGTATCCAAACAGGATGGCGGCTAAAGTAAAAATGAGTTTTTGCATAGTTTGTCAGGTTTAATTGATTGATTATTCAAAAATTACCTTCCTTAGGTGCTTAACTTCTTTGGCATCGGTAATCCGGACAAAAAAAAGCCCTGTTCCACTAAATTCTTTTGAATAAACATTTGTAAGATCTCCATTCAGTTGCAGGTCAGAAATTCTTTGTCCTGAAAGGTTAAAAACCTCCAATTGTTTTATCCCGGTTGGGCAACTCACTGTAATCTGGTTTTTCGCCGGATTGGGCATAATCCGGATGTTGCCTGTAACTTCAGCCAGGAAATCTGAGTTTGTTGGCCAATCAACAAAAACACTGCAAGTAGCCGAAACGCTGCCATCGAGCGCCGAACAGGTAATTACACAAGAACCTTCGGCTACGGCTGTAATCCTGCCAATTTCGTCAACAGTAACAACAGTCGGATCCGACGAAGCCCATTTGAGCGTTGAAAAAGTTGCGTTATTAATATCCAACGAAGCGATAAGCTCCTGTTCAGCGCCAGAAGATGTCAGTTTAATTTCGGTATTATTCAGCTTAATTGCTCCGAATTTTACCGGCGAAGTTCCATTTTCGTAACGGCGGTTATTTACAAAACCGTAAGTAATGGCGCCGTAGACCGAATTCTGATGAATGGTATTTTCGGTTGCCAAAGGCGCATGAATGTTACTGCTCCACCTTTCGTGCCCGGGCCATTCATTCATCAAAGGTGAAACCGAGAAATTAGCCCAATCTTTATTCCAAGTTCCTTGTCCTCCCTGTATGCTTACCCCATCAATTGTCCAGGTATAAGGTGTAAAACCATACGCCATCGACCAGGGGCCATATGGAATAAACCCCGGATAAGTCTTCCATTTATTATTGTATCGGGTATCAAGATGGAATCCACATTCAGCAGGACGAGGCCCTACTCCGGTTATCCATGTGGTATGCAAGGGGTTGCTGCCCAGAAAATAATCGGCAGTTGTATGAACCACATCAGCAAATTTTTTATCGCCCGTCAACAGTGCAGCAATCATTGGTTCGAAAGCTGCCGGTGTTGTTGCCTGCCCTACCAGCATGGGGAACCACATATCGCCACCCCAACGGCAGGCTCGGTTACTGGCCGAAGAGATACCATTGGTTGTTGCAATACTTACCACCGCATTTTTCAGGTTTGCCTGAAGATTTTTGTCCACTTTTCTATTGGTCGAAAGTAAATAGGAAAAAACGCCCCAACGTTTGTCGCCAGTTATCGACGATGCGCTTGTAAGTTTAGCCAGTTCTGCTTTTGCGGCTGTATGATATTCCGTTTTTCCGGTAAGTCGAAATAAATTTACGGCTGCATACATTTTGTAGATTTCGAGTGGAGCCTCGTAATTGGTGCCTTTTGCCGGTTTATTGGCCGGACTGTTTGCCCAGGTGTAAGCATCTTCGGCTTCGGTAATCCAGTTCACATTGTCTTTGGTCATGTTGGCAAACTCAACTGCGTCGAGCATCTCCACCGGAAAGTTTCCGGGGTCTTTGCCCAGTCGCTTCAGGATACATGCAAACTGTGCGGCTTGTCCGGCATACAGGTAAGTCATAAATGCGTCTGCTTTGGTCACCACTGTGCGGCGCTTTTCTTTCCACGATGGAAGATTTGATTCAGAACTGCCATCAATATCCGTATAAACATCGGCGCAAACGCGTGCCCCGCCAACGCCGCCATTGCTGTACCCTTTTGATTTCAGCTCTTTGCGTAAACGATAGTTGAATTTAATGAGCCAGGAGGCTTCGTCAACCAGGTCGGGGATTCCGTTACCACTTTCCGGAATGTTCAGCTCATTGTCGCCAAACCTGTCGGGAGCAAATTCCCAGGTGGTCATCAACAGGATGGGGATTCGCTGATGGCTGTAATAGCCGTCCCAGTCACCGGCATCGTGGTACCAACCAGCCACATCGAGTGCTTTCCCTTCGGCAGCCGCCCTGATGTCAGCTTTCGAAGCGCCCCCTCCATCGGCATCGGCCCAGTCCATATACGAATAATCGGAATAAAGCAGCTTTCCGGCGAAACTTGTACCGTCATCACTTTTAACGCGTGTATTCTGGTTGACCGGACGAATGTAACCGGAGGCAGTATAAGGCGGAGCCAACCGGATACCGCTGCGCTGATGGTAAAGAGAACGGGCTACATTGTAATAGGCTTCCCAAACGGGGTCGGCGCCAATTTTGAAAGGATACGACGAGCCAATGCCTTCAACCACCAATTTATAGGTACCTTCGTTTTTGAGATCAGAAAAATCGCAATCATAAACTTCGGCTCCCAGAAAATTCTTATTTGGAGTATCGTTTGCCTGATAGGTTTCGGTATTGGTTGCCCCTTTGCGCATTTTTATCGTTCCTTGCTTCACAGGGAGTTCGGTTCCATCTTTGTAAATCGAGAATTTCTTTCCTGAATACGAAGTCAGATCAAGATTTCCCAAACTTCCCAACCATTGGTAGATGTAGCCATATTTGGGCGCATCAGGCTCATAGCCCAATGTATTGACATGCACCGCTTCGCTGCGAAGGCTTGTTTCATCGAACGTAAAAGTCCAGCTCGAACCATTTTTAGCCAGCGCGCCTGTATTAAGGGTGTAAGATTTTCCGGGTTTCATTTCTTTATCGAAAACAAGGTAAACCCAATGTTCGGCAGCCCAGGGCTTGGTGCGCGGATCGGATGAATTTCCTCCCCAGGGCACATCCTTCACAAACTCGGTTCCCCTTGTCTTCCGGCCAATTTTCGACGGATTTACGACCAGCAAAAAATCAGCATCATCTGTACTTGTAAACGACCATTTTGCAATATTGTCGGCATCGGCTACGACTAATCGACTTATTGATAGTGAATTCGGGTAAGTAACTGATCCATCGTCAAAATGTACCATGATAACTTTGCTTGTTAGCGGCAATACTTCCTTAATGTCGGAAGCAACAGTCATTTTTGAAATGCTAAATGAAAAAATAAGGGCAATCAACAAATATTCAATCAAACTCTTCACAACTAGTATTTTTTGTTTAGGTTATTTAGGTTTTAAATGTAAAAAAAAGCGATGGCAGAAATCAACTGTCACCGCTTTTGTTATAGATATGAATGATTTGTGGTACAAATTAGTCTTTAAGCATTTTCATCTTCATCATTAAGGAGTACTTCTTCTATTACTCTTGGGTAGTGCTGATGTTCCAGTTCATGAATTCTGGCAGCAAGTGTTTCAGGAGTATCCTTCGGCAATATCGGACAGGTTGCCTGAAAAATAATTTTACCCTTATCGTAATCCTGATTGACCCGATGGATTGTTATTCCAGATTCTTTGTCCTTAGATGCCAAAACAGCTTTGTGAACATTCGTACTATACATTCCCTTTCCACCGTATTTTGGCAGTAAAGCCGGGTGTATATTAATAACTGTGAACAATTCGGTCAGGTTGCGTGGCACCAACCAAAGAAATCCGGCCAGCACTATCATGTCAATTCGGTGATCGTACAATCGATCCAGAATTTCATTCGACCGGTAAAACTCATCTCTGTCAAAAGTGAATGTCTCAATTCCGAGTTTTTCGGCCCTGATTAATGCATAGGCATTTTCATCATTCGACCAAAGAGAATCAACAACAATCTCTTTACTATTTAAAAAATGCTCAATTATCTTTTGTGCATTTGTACCGGCACCAGAGGCGAAAATGGCAATTCGTTTCATTTAATGTACTATTTTTAAAGTTTTATGCTTAATGGAATTTTAGAATGAAAAGTTCAAATATAGATCTGACTACAATATCATTCAAGCTTTATTCATCTATTTAATTCAAAATTTGTTTGAAATATCAGGGGTAAATTTATTACTTTGCATCGAATTTTTTGAAACTATTTTAATATTAACCAAAAATTAGAGTTATGTCTGACGTTGCAGCAAAAGTAAAAGCAATTATTGTTGACAAATTAGGTGTTGACGAAAGTGAAGTAACCAATGAAGCATCATTCACCAATGACCTTGGTGCTGATTCACTTGACACCGTAGAATTGATTATGGAATTCGAAAAAGAATTCGATTTGGCCATTCCGGATGACCAGGCTGAAAAGATTTCAACAGTTGGTGAAGCGATCACGCACATTGAAGCAAATTTGAAGTAATAATAACAAAACGACATTTATGGAATTTAAACGGGTAGTTGTTACCGGACTTGGAACTGTCAACCCGCTTGGTAATTCTATTGAGGAATTCTGGGATGGCTTAAAAAATGGGAGAAGCGGCGCAGGCCCCATCACCCATTTTGATGCTTCAACACACAAAACAACTTTTGCCTGCGAGCTGAAAGATTTTGATCCGGCTATTTACGTAGAGAAAAAAGAAATCAGGAAACACGATCCTTTTACTTTGTATGCGTATGCAGCAGCAGCGCAGGCAATGGAAGATTCTGGTCTTGATCTCGAAAAGATCGACAAAGATCGGGCAGGTGTTGTTTGGGGTGCCGGAATCGGAGGCTTACAAACTTTCTTTGAAGAAACGCTGAATTACAAAAACGAGATGCCTCGTTATTCTCCGTACTTCATTCCGAAAATGATTGCCAACATTGCGAGTGGTCTGCTTTCGATCCGTTATGGATTCAGGGGACCAAATT
This sequence comes from Bacteroidota bacterium, assembly GCA_030698405.1. Taxonomy (GTDB): domain Bacteria; phylum Bacteroidota; class Bacteroidia; order Bacteroidales; family Prolixibacteraceae; genus Aquipluma. The sequence goes on along the minus strand of JAUYMU010000076.1, from coordinate 5,685 downwards.
TCACTACGGTAACAGCATGTGCTTCTTCCTCAACAGCCCTTATCGAAGCGATGAATTATATTCGTATGGGTAAGGTGGATGTCTTTATCTCCGGAGGTTCAGAAGCAGCAATAAATCCTGCAGGTTTGGCTGGATTTAATTCCATGCGGGCTCTATCAACCAGAAACAGCGATCCGATGACGGCATCACGTCCGTTTGATTTAGACCGCGATGGGTTTGTGATGGGCGAAGGATCCGGAGCCCTCATTCTGGAGGAGTATGAGCATGCAGTAAAACGTGGTGCAAAAATTTATGCAGAAATGGTTGGCGGAGGCATGTCGGCTGATGCATATCACATGACGGCCCCCGATCCTGAATCAGGTGGTGCAACCTTGTGTATGAAATGGGCTTTGGAAGACGCAGGTATGAATACTGAAGACATCGATTACATCAATGTTCACGGAACTTCAACTCCTTTGGGAGATATTGCTGAACCACAAGCTATCCAGAAATTATTTAAAGAACATGCTTACAACATAAGCATCAGTTCAAGCAAATCAATGACTGGTCACTTACTGGGAGCAACCGGAGCTGTTGAAGCGATTGCAAGCATCCTTGCAATTCAGAACGGAATCATTCCGCCTACAATCAACCACTTTACCAATGATCCTGAAATTGACCCAAAACTCGATTTCACTTTCAATGTAGCAAAGGAACGCAAAATCAAAACTGCTTTAAGTAACACGTTTGGTTTTGGTGGGCATAATGCAACTGTTATCTTCAAGAAAATTTAATACAAGTGATACGAACCATCGTTCAAAGAATAAAACTCTTTTCTTCTCCTAGAAAAGAGTTTTATTTGTTTTTAAGATCATTGCTCGGATTCTATCCAACCAATCTGCGGATATACGACATCGCAGTCATTCATAAGTCAGCATCAAAGGTTGACTCGCAAGGCAATTATATTAACAATGAGCGGCTCGAATACCTTGGAGATGCCATTTTGGGTGCCGCTATTGCCGATTTTTTATACAACCGGTTTCCAAATCAGGACGAAGGCTACCTCACACAAATGCGTTCGAAATTGGTGAACCGCAGCTTTTTGACCCAGCTTACCTACCAGATCGGTCTGAACCATTACATCCAATCCAACACCACTTCCACCATCGAGTCAAGTCATATTTATGGCGATACCCTCGAAGCGCTTATCGGAGCCATTTATCTTGACAAGGGTTTTCACGAAACAAAAAAATTCATTACCCGCAAATTACTGAACAACTATGTCAATCTGGTTGAAGTTCAGAACACCAACACAAATTACAAAAGCCAACTGATCGAATGGTCGCAAAAAAATAAAAGGGCAGTTTCCTTCGATACTGTTGATGAAAGTAAAAACGACGGAAAGCAACCCTGGTTTGTTGCAAGCATTGAAGTGAACGAAGAACTTTGGGGCAAAGGTTCAGGAACATCAAAAAAAGAAGCCCAGCAAAATGCATCAAAAGTAGCCATCGACAAAATCAATAAAAGTTTTCCTGATGATGATGGCTCGGTGTAGCCATTGACCTCTAAAATATCCAGTGTTAAATATTGTTAAGTGTTTATTGACAGTGTTTCAAAAGGTTATATTTGCAATATTATGAGCAGAAGGGTTATACTAACATTGATAGTTCTGATGGCTTTGGTGATGACCAGTTTGATTCTGGTTCAGACCAACTCAATTTTGAAAGCTCTTGAAATAAAAGAAGAACAATTTGATGCTGCCGTTAAGAGCGCCTTAAATCAAGTCATCATCAGGCTTGAAATGGAAGAGTCTTTGAAGTTGAACGAGCATTCGAAAAAATTGTTTGCGCCCCGTAATACCGGAGTATTCCCAAACAACAATCTGCAACGCACCAATCCAGGCGCTGTTAACCAGCAAAATATTCAGCTCTCCTTTCAGTATTCACAGCGCGCTTCAGGAAATATCATCAGTGAAGAACTTACGATTGGTTATGGAGAACAACCAGTAGAAAAACCGATTGAAAGAGGCAAACCGGGCGATTTCCCGAATGCATTTGACATCATTCATGACTATGACGGCTATGTAAGCCAGCAGTACGAAAACAGGATGAACCGATGGGCGCAAATGCTCCAGGTGACTCAAATTGCAGTAATGCTTTCAAGTTTGCCGATTGAAGAGCGAATTGAGGCTCAAACCCTTGGACGCCTGATTAAAACAGAGTTGAAAAATTCAGGAGTAACCCTTGATTTTAAATATGCAGTAAAAACATTTTACAGAGGAGAAGAAAAAGGAATTTTTGGGGTGAAGAATTATACTCCCCGCCAACAGAAAGAATATCCTGCACTGTTATTTCCCAACGACTTAGCCGATTTAAAAAAGCCTAATTATCTGTATTTATATTTCCCGAAAAGGGATGGTTATCTGCTTAAACAAACCGGCATCCTGGTTATCCCCACCATTGTACTTACCACCATGCTGATTGGCATTTTTATTTTCACAATACTGATCATCCTTAGACAGAAAAAATTATCGATCATCAAAAACGATTTCATCAACAACATGACTCACGAGCTGAAAACGCCCATTTCAACCATTTCGCTTGCCAGTCAGATGCTGCGTGACAATACCGTAGCCAACACACCAAAAACCATCGAACATATCTCCGGAATTATCTATCAGGAAAGCAAACGATTGACAACCCAGGTTGAAAAAGTACTGCAAATGGCTGTTTTTAACGAAGGTAAACTAAAACTTAAGTTCAAGGAAGTAAATTTAAATGCCTTGATTACTTCTGTTGTATTAAATTTCGAACTTCGGGTAAAATCGAAAAACGGTGAGTTAACTTGCAATTTAGCGGCTGAACCTTCAATCATTAAAGGTGATGATGTGCATATTACCAATGTTTTGTTTAACTTGCTCGACAACGCAGTAAAATACAGTAAAGGCGAACCTAAGATTCATATTTCAACGGAAGTAACAGACGATTTTCTGGTTATTTCGGTGAAAGACAACGGTATTGGAATTCAGAAAGAATATGTTGGCCAGATTTTTGAGCGGTTCTACCGCGTTCCTACCGGAAATGTGCACGATGTAAAAGGATTCGGGCTTGGATTAAGCTATGTAAAAAAGATTATTGACGCTCACCATGGTAAAATAAAGGTGGAAAGTGATATAAATAAAGGAACAAAATTCATGATATATTTTCCGATAAACATACAAGAACATGGAAAAAAAAGTAAAATTGCTATTGGCCGAGGATGATGAAAACCTTGGATTATTGCTGAAAGAATATCTCATCGCCAAAGGATATGAAACCGATTTATATCCCGATGGTGAAGCAGCGTACAAAGGTTATACAAAAAATCAGCCTTACAACCTTTGTATATTGGATATCATGATGCCGAAAAAAGACGGTATTTCGCTGGCCAAAGACATCAGGTTACTCAACATGGACATTCCGATTATCTTTCTTACCGCGAAGAACATGAAGGAAGATGTGCTTGAAGGTTTCAAAATCGGAGCCGACGATTATATCACCAAACCTTTCAGTATGGAAGAGCTGATCTTCCGCATTGAAGCGATCATGCGCCGCGTGATGCAGGATACCAATTCGCACGAGGATGCTATTTACAAACTTGGTATTTACACCTTCGATTCGCGCAAGCAAATCCTTTCAGGAGGAGAGGCAGAAGTAAAACTGACCACCAAGGAAGCCGAATTGCTGCGTTTGCTTTGTAACAATGCAAACAAAGTACTTGAACGAAATTTTGCGCTGAAAACCATCTGGATCGACGACAATTATTTCAATGCCCGAAGTATGGACGTTTACATTACCAAACTCCGGAAACATCTGAAAGACGACCCGAAGGTGGAAATCATCAACGTTCATGGCAAAGGCTACAAACTGATCATGTAAATTGCTGCTGAAAATCTTATACAGAAAATCCTGCCAATGCGGTGGGATTTTTTTATTAATATCCGTCGGCTAAAGCCAGATTGCCTGTCCCGATTTTTATCGGGAGCAAAGGATATTGACAAAATTATCATTCAAACCAAACATCTCATTTTCGCCCACTCGCCCTTTCGCCCTCTCTCCCTCTCTCCCTCCCGCACTTTCTCCCACTCGCCTATTTCTCCGCAGCCGACACAGCACACCTGAAACCGGTATGGTTCAGCCCGGTGTCCCAGCTTGTTTTCATGCGTGCGCCAATCCTGAATCCGGAGCAATAATCATCGTTGCATAAAAAAGAACCACCCCGAACTACCTTTTTCTGGCCATAAGGCTCATCCGGATCGAGTGATTTCGATGGTCCCTGAGGATTCATAACTACACCTTTTTTCATACATTCCTGATAATAGTCGGCAGTGTACCAATCTGAAACCCATTCCCATACGTTTCCGGCCATATCGTACAAGCCAAACTGATTTGGCGCAAACTGCCTAACCGGAGCTGCACCCACATATCCATCCAGTCCTGTATTTTTATTCGGAAAATTTCCGTCCCAGGCATTCGCTTTTTTCTTTCCTTTTGTAATCAGCTCATTTCCCCATGGATAAATGGCATCCAATTGTCCGCCACGTGCAGCAAATTCCCATTCAGCTTCGGTAGGTAACCGTTTTCCTGCCCACCGGCAATAGGCCATCGCATCTTCCCACGAAACATGCACCACCGGATATTCGTCTTTTCCTGTCAAATTACTTTTTGGACCTTCCGGATGTTTCCAGTTCGCTCCCGGAACCCATGCCCACCAGACCGATGCATTATCGAGCGGAACCGGACGGTTGGGAGGTATGAAAACCAGCGAAGCTGCTACCAGCATATCGTCAGATGGCTTGGGTGTTCCGGGCGGAACCTGTAATTTCAATTCTTCCCAGTCGGGCTTTTTTTCCGCAGTGGTAATGTATCCGGTCGCATCCACAAACGCTTTAAATTGTTTGTTTGTTACTTCCTGAACGTCCATGTAAAACGATGAAACTTCTGCCTGATGGCTTGGAAACTCATCTGGTCTGCCCCAAATGCTGTCGCCGCCCATCCAAAACCTGCCGCCTTTTATCAGTACCATTCCTGAAAAATCGGCAGTGGCAGAATTTAGAGAATCAACGCCAGAAGCATTTCCGGAGGCAAAACGTGAAGGTATATTGGAACAACATAAAAGGGTGGTATCGGTGGCTGACTTTTCTTCTCCTGACTTAGTGTTTTGTTTTTGCGATGCTGGTCGGTTACAGCCTATCATTGCAAGCAAGACCAATCCGGATAAAATCATTTGTTTCATACCTTTAAAAACGGATTAGTCTGGAAGTTGTTCAAGCGAAGTAATTTTACTGAGCAGGTGACTTGAAGTCACCTGCTCAGTTAGGAAGAAACCTTATTCTTCCCTATTCTTTTTATCGTTGATTTCTTTCATCAGCCTTAAGAAATAGGATTCAACATCTTCGCCAGCTTTGATTGGTATGCTTTCGATTGCCGAAACAAAACCATCAATTAATTCAGTATATCTTTTGAAATTCGTTTTCAACAAGGACAGATCGTTTGTTTCCCAATATTCGCCTTCGTCGGTCATCGTGGGTGTACGACAAAATTCCCTCTTTGTCAAAATAACCACAACGTGGTTGAATATGAATAGCCCTGAGTGAAACTCAGGGGGTACGGGAAAGATAGGTGTTGCAACCCTGCAAAGGGTTGAATATCAAAGATGAACAAATTC
>JAUYMU010000050.1 GCA_030698405.1 Bacteroidota bacterium | reverse complement strand
AGTAGTTCCGATATTGCTCAAAAAATAAAAGAAGGCAAAGTTGGTGGACTGTTCAACATCAAATCGGTGGAGAAAATCCGCGACGTTCAAAAAATCGCGGTTGAAGAAAGCCGCATGAAAATTCCATTGCTTTTCGGAATGGACGTTATTCATGGTTACCAAACCCTGTTCCCGATTCCGCTGGGAATGTCGTGCAGTTGGGACATGGAACTGATGGAGAAAAGCGCCCGTTTGGCCGCGCAGGAAGCAAGCGCCGATGGTATCTGCTGGACGTTTTCGCCGATGGTCGATATCTCGCGCGATCCGCGTTGGGGAAGAGTTTCTGAAGGTTCGGGCGAAGATCCATACCTGGGTTCTGAAATTGCCAAAGCTATGGTGAAAGGTTATCAGGGCGACGATCTTCTGAAAAACAATACCATCATGGCATGTGTCAAACATTTTGCGCTGTATGGCGCACCCGAAGCAGGACGCGATTACAATACAGTTGACATGAGCCGAATTAGAATGTACAATGAATATTTGTTGCCGTACCAGGCTGCAATTGATGCCGGAGTTGGCAGTGTGATGGCTGCGTTCAACGAAATTGATGGCATTCCGGCAACTGGTAACAAATGGTTACTGACCGATTTATTGCGCGACGAATGGAAATTCAATGGATTTGTGGTGACCGATTATACCGGCATTTCGGAAATGACTGCTCACGGAATGGGTAACTTGCAGGAAGTTTCGGCGCTTGCCCTTCGTGCCGGCATCGACATGGACATGGTGACCGATGGTTTGACGGGCACTTTGAAACAATCGCTTGACGAAGGAAAAGTTACCCAAAAGGAAATCGATCAGGCTTGCCGACGTATATTGGAAGCCAAATACAAGCTGGGACTTTTTGAAGATCCTTACCGTTATTGCGATGAGAACCGCGCCAAAACAGAAATTTTCACTCCTGAAAACCGTCAGGTTGCACGCGAAATTGCTGCACAAACATTCGTATTGCTGAAAAACGAAAATCAGGTTCTGCCAATTCAGGATAAACAAAAAATTGCGCTGATTGGCCCGCTGGCCGATAACCGCGAAAACATGCCCGGGACCTGGAGTGTGGCGGGAGATTTTGCGAAATCGGTTTCCTTACTCGATGGCCTGAAAAATGCGCTTGGCAGCGATGCAAACATACTTTATGCAATGGGAACCAACGTGGTGAGCGATTCGTTGCTCGATTCGCGGATCAGCATTTTCGGGAAACCAACAAAATGGGACAAGCGCTCGCAAAAAGAAATGATTGCCGAAGCGGTTGCTGTTGCCCGGAAATCGGATGTGATCATAGCTGCCATGGGCGAAGCGGCTGAAATGAGCGGCGAAGCGTCAAGCCGTTCAGACATTAACCTTCCGGAGAACCAGAAAGAATTGCTGGAAGCTTTGCTGGCAACCGGCAAACCGGTGGTGATGGTGTTGTTTACCGGACGTCCGCTGACCATCAGCTGGGAAAAAGCCAATGTCCCGGCCATCCTGAATGTTTGGTTTGCAGGTTCCGAAGCGGGCGATGCCATTGCGGATGTGTTGCTTGGAAAGGTAAATCCTTCAGGAAAACTAAGTGCGACTTTTCCACAGAATGTAGGCCAGATTCCAATTTTCTACAACCACAAAAATACCGGACGCCCACTGGCCGAAGGTGCCTGGTTCTCGAAATTCCGCTCCAATTACCTCGATGTTCCGAATGAACCATTGTTCCCGTTTGGATTTGGCCTGAGCTATACTACTTTCGACTATAAAAACCTGAATTTGAGTGAATCGACACTGACGAAGGATGGAAAACTGACCGTTTCGGTTGAACTTACCAATTCCGGAAATTACGATGGCGCCGAAGTGGTTCAGTTGTATTTGCGCGACATGGTTGGAACGGTTACCCGCCCTGTAAAAGAGCTGAAAGGGTTTCAGAAAGTATTCCTGAAAAAAGGCGAAACCCGCACCATTGAATTTACCCTGACTGAAAAAGACCTGCGTTTTTACAACAGCGAATTGAAATTCGTAAGCGAACCCGGCGATTTCAAAGTGTTTGTAGGAACCAATTCGGTGAATGTACTTGAAGCACCATTTACGCTGAATTAAAACATACTTTGAAACCACTTTCTTATTTTCTACTTTAGCCGACTTATTGAAAACCCCTATTCACAGATGGTTCAATTCGGAGACAAAGGTATGTTCGCTGAAAAGAGGAATCCTGAATTGTTTGATGATCTTTTCAGGCAGTATTCCAAACCTTTGTTTTATTATGCCGCCAAATTTGTGGACGATGAAGCTGCCCGCGACATTGTTCAGGATGTATTTGTAAAATTATGGTCCGATCAGTCAATTACGATCAAACAATCGCTGAATGCACTTCTGTTTACGATGGTGCGGAACAGTTGTCTTCAGCTAATTGAAAAACAAAAAGTCAGGAGCAAATACTTCGAATCAGCCAAACTAAAACTTCAGGAAGAAGAGCTTCGGTTTTACATGGAAGAAAAAACCAGCCTGATGGAGCAGGAACTGGAAGACAAGTTGAACGAAGTTTTAAATAATCTACCCGACCGCTGTCGGCAAATTTTTACGTTGAGCCGATTTGAGAACAAAAAGAACAAGGAAATTGCCGGGGAACTCGACATTTCAGTAAAAGCGGTGGAAAAACAAATCACCAAAGCGCTGGGCACCATCCGAACAGAGATGAAAGATTATTTACCATTGCTGATGTTTTTATCCGGGCACTTGTTCAAGGATTAATAGAGAAGCCCCCTTCTAATTCTCCAAGGGGGAAAGTTTTGGTACTGGCTTGCTTTTATCCTTGGGTGCGGAGATTTTCAATCTCCGTTTTCTTTAATATGAATATCCGATTGTGTACCTAAGATATCCTTTGCCGTCCCGATTCATCGGGACGGATAGATTGTTGAGCTAAGCTAATGGCTTTAGCCACAGCTTTTAGGGCTAAAGCCCAGATCCCTCATCTTCATTTTACCCGTTGACTGAAGTCAACGGCAAAGGATATCGCCTCATCATTCAGCTGTATAGGTAAATAAACGGTTATTCAATTTCTTTAAATAACGCGATTAAAAATCGTGTCACCCTTTTTCCTGTCTAAATCCTGTTTAGTCGCTGCGACTGATCCCCCCTTCTCCCCTTCTCACTTTCTCCCCTTCTCACTTTCAGATTTTCTACCAAACTATGGTAATCCGTGTAATCCCCCGCCTGCATCGGGCAGGTGTGGTATTTTTTTTCACACCGGGGTAGGGTTTTTACATCTCTTCCGATCATAGAGTAGTAAAAGCAAAAAAATCATGTCCGAAATCGAAACCATCATACAAAAATACCTTAAGGGAAAAACTTCAGAAGAAGAAAACCAGCAACTTCACCAATGGATGCTGCAATCGCCGGAAAATAAAAAGCGACTGTTTGCAGAAAAAGACATCTGGGATACCTTTAATTTTCATTCGAACCTAAAAAAATACGAAATCACTCCTGAACTGGAATTGCTAAAAAAACGCATCGCACCGAAACAGGAAACAATCAGTTTGAAAAAAATTCTCCAAATAGCCGCAATCCTCTTGGTTACTTTCGGATTGGGTTGGGGAAGCCGCTTTATTTCATTTACCGGAGAACAGCAAACTGCACAAGTAACCATGCAGGAAATTTTTGTACCGAAAGGACAGGTCAACCAGGTTTTCCTGGCTGATGGAACCCGTATCTGGATCAATTCGGAAACCAAACTGACGACACCTTCCGTTTTTGGAACCAGCGAACGGGTAGTAAAACTGAATGGAGAAGCTTTTTTTGAGGTTACCAAAGATCCGAAACGCCCTTTCAGGGTTGAAGTAAACGGACAGCAGATTGAAGTACTCGGAACTTCCTTTAATGTGCGTGCTTACGAAAATTCAAACGTAATAGAAACCACGCTCGAAACCGGTCAAATCCAATTACACACTGGCAGCCAAACTACCCTGCTCATACCGGGAGAACAAAGTCTTTTTAATAAATCAGAAAAACGACTGATTATCAGCAAGGTCAATCCTGAAACATTCAGTTCGTGGAAAGATGGCCGGTATGAGTTCCAGAACGAAGATTTATTGGAGGTATTTAAAGTGGTGGAACGTTGGTACGATGTTGAGATTACCGCCGATAAAACTTATTTCAATGGAATGCGCTTTTCAGGGGTGATCAAACGGAACAAGGATGCAAGACATTTTCTTGAACTGCTGAATTTAACGGTTCCAATCAGGTATGAAGTAAAGGCTGACAAAATCGGGATTTCGAAGAAGTATAAAGGCACAGGCAAAGAAAAAAGTGTTCAGTCGCAGTGATCAGACACAGTAATGAAGCGGGATTTGAAAGCAACAGCGTTGCGGAATATTTGTAGAAAGGAAACATCAAGGTTTTTTACCGTCCGCGAAATGAAGTAGAACAGAGCGTTTCCGATTATTCGGACGGAATAGAAACAGAGAAGAAAACTGAAAGAAAAAATATCCAATATTGAATTTACAATAACCAATATCCAATAAAACTTAAAAAAGGAGGTAAAAACTAACAGAATGAAAAACAAAAACGGAGAATGTACCACCATCCTCCGTTCCAATGTTGAGTCTTAATAAATTAAAACATCAATTTAAAGCAAAGCAAATTTATGAAAAAAAAATTAATCAGGGGCATTTCCCTTGACAGGGAAAAAGTCCGTAAAATTTGGATGACCATGCGACTAATTGTATTGCTATTTTTTGTTTCACTCATTCATGTTTCGGCTTCGGTTTATTCCCAAAAAACAAAGCTGAACATCAGGGTTGAAAATGCGACCCTGCAACAGGTACTTAGGTCGGCAAAAGTCTAAAGAAGATTTTAAATTTCATAATCTAACAAAATGAACAAGTTACTTCCAATTTCAGTTGGGATCATGCTTTTCTCCTTTCAAAATCACGAGGAAAAAACGGAAGCTTCACGGGTAAGTGAAATTGCATAGCCAAATATTCTGTTTCTATTTGCCGACGACCAACGTGCCGATGCCTTGGGCTGTTCGGGAAACCCTTACATCAAAACCCCAAATATTGACAATATTGCCAAGGTGGGGGTTCGCTTCGCAAATAATTATGTAATGGGCGGCCATCACGGTGCAATCTGTGCCCCCAGCCGGGCCATGTTAATGAGCGGAAAAAGCCTTTTCCATGTTTACGATAAATTGGAAGGAGTCCATACCATGAACGTGATAACCCGTTCTTCTGTTATGTAGCCTTTACTGCCCCGCACGATCCCCGTTCGCCCAGGAAAGATTATATCGGCATATATGGCGATGAAAGTATCCCATTGCCTGGCAATTTTAAAAAATACCATCCATTTGCGTTTGATGATATGATTATCAGGGATGAAAATCTGGCTCCCTGGCCCCGTACGCCGGAAATCATTCAGGCCTCATTAGCTGATTATTATGCACTTATTAGCCACATTGACAAAAGTGTTGGTGATTTAATAGGAACATTGAAAAAAGAAGGGCTTTATGAAAACACAATCATCGTATATGCTGCCGATAATGGTTTGGCTATTGGTAGTCACCGGCTACTCGGCAAACAAAACCTATACGAACATAGCATGAAAGTACCATTGATCCACTATCGGAATACGGTAAGAGCCGTACGCACCAATGAATGGAAAATGATCCGCTATCCGGAGCGGGATTACACCCAACTTTTCAATCTGAAAAACGACCCACTGGAATTAAATAACCTGGCCAATCAGCCGGAATCTCAATCCAGGGTGGATGAAATGATGAAGTTATTGGTTGACTGGCAACGGGAGACCAACGACACTGTTTCCTTAACAGCAAATAAAATCCTGCCGATGGAATATGATCCTGAAAGTTTCAAACAAAAGCCGGACATACACCAACCAGCGTATGTTTTAAAAAGATATTTTAAAGGGGAACATTCTGGAGAAAAAGTTGCACATTAACCCAGTTGGCTTAACAGAAATCAACAGCCTTCTGCTGCATTCACGATTCTGGTAACTGAGACTGTGACTGAGACTGAGACTGAAAACTCAATTTGGATATTTCAACGGTTCAATTTCGCCGGTGGCAACGCGAAGTGCATTGGCAGCAAGCGCTTCCAGCTCATCTTCGCCCGGATAAACATAAACACCGGCAATGAATTCAACCTTCGAAGTGATGTATTTTGTGAGGTATTCATTAAAAGCCAATCCTCCGGTCAGCAAAATGGCATCCACATAACCGTTCAGCACCACAGCCATTTCGCCAATGGCTTTTGCAACCTGATAACCGAGTGCATCCTGAACATTCCGGGCAAGCTCATTGCCATTGCCGGCGCGTTCTTCCACTTCCCGCGCATCGTTCGTTCCAAGATAGGCAACATAACCACCTTCGCCAATTACCATGCGGCGTATCTCGTCTTTTTGGTATCTTTTGCTGAAACAAAGTTCAATTAACTGACCAGCGGGCAAAGTCCCGCTTCGTTCAGGACTGAAAGGACCTTCACCATCGAGCGCGTTGTTCACATCAATCACTTTCCCTTTTTGGTGTGCACCAACCGAAATCCCCCCTCCAAGGTGAACCACAATCAGGTTCAGCTTCTCGTAACTTCGGCCTATTTTATTTGCATGAATGCGTGCTGTGGCTTTTTGGTTCAACGCATGGAAGATTGACCGGCGCTCAAATTCTGGATGGCCTGAAAACCTTGCAATATCTTCCAGCTCATCAACCACAACAGGATCGGCTACATAAGCGTGTGCTCCGGGAATCTGGAGCGCAATATAATCGGCAATAAGTGGCCCGAGATTACTGGCATGTTGACCGTAAATGCCTTCGCGGGCATGTTCCAGCATTCGGTTATCGACCAGATAAACGCCTGATTTTAAAGGGTAAGTTAATCCGCCCCGTCCAATAATGTACTTGATTTTATCAACATCGAAACCTTCTTCAACCAGCGCATCAATGATCAGTCCTTTTCTGAATTCAAACTGATCGATGATATTTTCGTAAAGAGAAAGATCTTCGATCGAATGGCGCAAAGTTTTTTTCAGTTTACATTCGCTTCCGAAATAAACGGCAAATTTGGTCGAAGTTGAGCCCGGATTAATCGCCAGAATTCGAATATCGTTCATGAAAATATTTTATTTACTTAACAACGCGGCAAGCGCGATTGAGTTCAGTTTTGTTTGTTTACTGTCGCCCCTCGACGACAAAACCACCGGAACATTTGCGCCCATCACCACTGCGGCCTGATCGGCGCTACACAATTTTGTATTCGTTTTGTAAAAAACATTTCCGGCATCGATATTTGGGAAAAGCAAACAATCGGCATCACCGGCAACTTCCGAAGTAATATTTTTTATTTGTGCCGATTCGATATCGAGCGCAACATCCAAAGCCATTGGCCCAAAAACAATTGCCGGCTGAAACTGCCCGTTTTCGGCTGCCTTCATAATTTCAACTGCATCGGTGCATGAAATCAGCGATGGTAGGATTTGTTCGGTTGGCGCAATGATTGCAATTTTTGGCCTGGAAATTCCCATCGTCACGGCCATTTCCATCAAATAATGGGTCATAGCGATTTTCTGCGGAATGGTTGGATACGGAATAATTGCAACATCACTAACGATCAGCAATTTATGATAATTCGGATTATCGATTACCGAAACATGGCTCAAAACACCGCCGGGAGTCATTAGTCCAACTTCTTTGTTTAAAATGGCACGCATGTATTTATCGGTGTTTATCAAGCCTTTCATTAAAATACTTCCTGAAGTTGTTTTGGCCAGCTTTACCGCCAGCATGGCAGCCTCCTCTTCTGTATCAGCTTCCACAATCTGGAATAAATGAGGATCAATGCCATGAACCTCGCATTGTTTCAGAACTTCCTGACTACTTCCGGTAACAATTGCAGTCACAATTCCGGCATTAACCGCTTCGGCAATGGCCTCCAGACTATGTCCGTCAACGGCATTTACGCCAATCAAAGTCTTTTTATCCAACAACTTTACTATTTCAAAAAGATCAGCCAGCCTTTTTAACTTCATAGTTCAAAATTTTATGGTGGTAAAATTACCATTTCATAATCGATAAATACACAACAAACATCAACTTCAAAAATGTTTTTAAACCTTTGAAAAACAAAACGTCCGATGCTGTTCAACACCGGACGTTTCAATACATTCACGTAAAAGGTTATTTGCTTTTGAAAAATAGCAAACAGCATGAAAAATGCTTACAATTTTTTGTGCCCGAACACTATTTCCTCTGTGTCCAGAGCTATCACCAATTCCTCATCGGTTGGCACAACAACAATTTTTACTTTCGAATCGGGAGTACTAATAATTCCTTCGCTCCTGAATCCTTTGTTTTTTTCATGATCAAGCGAAATACCCATAAAATCGAGATCGCCGCAAATTCCTTCCCGGGTTGTATACGCATTTTCTCCAATTCCTCCGGTCATAATGAGAATATCAAGTCCTCCCATGGCTGCAGTATAGGCGCCGATGTATTTCTTTACACGATAATTGTACATTTCAAGCGCCAATGTTGCTCTTTCATTGCCTTTTTCACTGGCCATTTCAATTTCGCGCATGTCTGATGAAACTCCTGAGATTCCCAACATACCGGCATGTTTATTAAACAAGGTATTGGCCGATTTAATTCCGATTTCTTCTTTATCCATGATATATTGAACCACACCAACATCAAGGTCGCCACAACGGGTTCCCATCATCAATCCTTCTATTGGTGTAAATCCCATCGAGGTATCAAATGATTTTCCATTTTTAACTGCTGCAACAGAAGCTCCGTTACCTAAATGGCAGGAAATAATTTTTTGGGTCTGGTAATCAACTCCAAGTATTTCGCAAACGCGTTTGGTTACATACCTGTGGCTGGTTCCATGAAAACCGTATCTGCGAATTCCGTATTTTTTATAGAGTGTGTAGGGAATTCCGTACATGTATGCTTTTGGTTCCATGGTTTGATGGAAAGCCGTATCAAAAACGCCCACCTGCGGAATTCCGGGAATCAATTCTTCCATTGCCCTGATTCCTTTAAGGTTGGGCGGATTGTGAAGTGGTGCGATATCGATGCATTTGGTAACTTCGGCTATTACTTCCTCGGTTAAAAGAACGCTCGCATTAAAATGTTCGCCACCATGCACCACCCTGTGGCCAATGGCATCCAATTCCTGAAGGCTTTTCAGACAACCATGTTTTTCGCTGGTCAACACGCCCAAAATATATTCGACACCAATTTTGTGGTCCATTATTTCACCCTCAAAAACAACCACCTGACCATCCTGACGGACATGCTTCATGAAGCTGCCCTTCATTCCCAGTTTTTCAATGCCTCCCTTGGCAATAACTGACCTATCAGTCATAGAGAAAAGCTGATATTTAATTGAACTGCTTCCGCAATTTAAAACCAGAACCTTCATTCTTGAAATTTTAATTAATTAACGACTTTAGGAGAAATCAGCTATTTATATTGGCTGGGTTAATTTTTTTTCCATTTTCATCGTACTTGTAAAAACCCTGTCCCGCATCTATTCCCAGATGTTTAGCCCGAACCAGTTTGCGGAGGTAAGGATTGGGTTTGTAACGTCTATCACCAAACTCATCATAAATATTGTCCATCCAGCGTACAATTTTTTCCAATCCCATTTTATCCGCCACTTCAAATGGCCCCAGCCTCATGCCAAAACCAATTTTCATGGTCTGGTCAATATCATCGATGGTCGATATGTTTTCCATCAGAATTTCGCAGGCTTCGTTCAGCAGCACCACGAATAAACGTACGCTTACCAAACCCGGCGATTCTTCAACAGGCACGATTTTGCGGTTAATCAGGGTTATAAATTTGCAGACTTTCTGATACGATTCATCCGAAGTATATAAGCTTCTTACCACTTCCATTATTCGGGCTTCCTGCGATGAAACGAAAAAATGCAGGCTTACGCAACGTTCACGGTGTTTCAAATCCGACGAAAGTTCGGTAATTATAATGGTGGTTGAATTGGTTGCAATGATACAATCATCGTCAACTACTTCTTCTATCCGGTGAAAAATTTGCTTTCTTTCCTTGATTTTTATACCACGATCAACTGCACGAATGGCTTCAATCACAAAATCGCACCCTTTCAGATCGTTATAATCAAGGGTTCCATTGATTCTGGACTTGATCGCACGTTTTTCTCCGGGAGTTATTCCCCAGTGCTCAATCCGTTCATCAAGTACTTTCTCAATATTTTTATACGAATCAAGGATTTTCTCTTCGCTGACTTCAATAAAAACAACTTCCATTCCGTAGAAACTGGCAACTCTGGCCAGATTCTGACCGATTAGGCCACATCCAACGATGCCAATTTTTGAAAAAAGCGCTTTGCTTCTATCTTTCTTAATTAGACCAAATTCTTCGATTGGTTCGTATATTACTTCACTTGCCATGATTGTATTTTTTAATTAATCGAAAAGAGCAGCAGCCTGATTGGCAGTAATGGCAACCATGTTCACAATATCGATTACAGAACAGCCTCTTGAAAGGTCGTTGATTGGTGCAGCCATTCCCTGAAGTATCGGGCCCACAGCTTCTGCTTTTCCAAGCCGTTGAACCAGTTTATACCCAATATTGGCAGCTTCAAGTCCAGGGAAAACGAGGATATTTGCCCGTCCTGCAACTTCGCTGTCTGGCGCCTTTAACCTTCCTACTTCAGGAATTAAAGCGGCGTCGAGCTGCATTTCACCATCAATTTTCAAATCAGGATCCAATTCGCGGGCAATACGGGTTGCATTCGACATTTTATCGACCAACGGATGTTGTGCGCTTCCCATGGTCGAGAAACTCAACATGGCCACACGGGGATCCATTCCAACAATTGCTTTGGCTGTTTTTGCGGTGGTTACGGCAATTTCGGCCAACTGGCGTTCATCAGGATCGGGCATTACGGCACAATCGGCAAAAACCAGAATTCCTTCATGTCCAAAATGTGGGTTCACAAACATCAGAAATGCTCCTGAAACAACACTCACGCCCGGCACGGTTTTTACATATTGCAGCGCTGGACGCAGCACATCTCCGGTTGCATTGATGGCTCCGGCCAGTTCACCGTCAGCATCGCCGCTTTTGATCATCATTGGTGCAAAATACAGCGGATCATTCAGCAACTCTAAAGCAGCTTCACGCGTCAGACCTTTTGATTTGCGGATTTCAACCATTAAATCGGCATACGCTTCCCTTCTCTGGTCGGTTTTAGGATTAACAATTGTCGCACCTTCAATATTAACTCCGATCTCTGTGGCAGCCTGAATAATTTCTTCAGGATTTCCCAAAAGAATGATTTGTGCCAATTTCTGATTCAGAACAATTTCGGTTGCCCGTAAAGTTCTTGGTTCCGCTCCTTCAGGTAAAACTATCCTTTTCTGGTATTTCTGAGCGTTTTGATAGACACGTTTTAAGATTTCCATTGTTGATTTAAAGTTTAAACTTTTAAGTAAAAAATTCGATACAAAAGTACTTAAAATATGCTGAGGAGTAGCTTTAGTTTTCGAAATTTATTGGATAAACTGACAAAACACATGTATATAATGACACAAAAAACTGCCTTATGAATTATGGAACAATCGATTGCATTCACTTTACAGAATGGTTTATTTGGCTATTTTTGAAGCATGAAACTAACCGATCCATTTTTTTCGCTCAAACAATCGCTCGAAGGTGATGTGTTTACTGATCAGGTGCAGAAAGTAATTTATGCAACCGATGCTTCGTCGTACCGTGAAATTCCGCAGGCTGTTACCCGCCCGAAAAACAGGGAAGACATTCGTAAAATCATCGGCTTTGCCCGCCAGATGGGAACTTCTGTGATTCCGCGTGCAGGGGGAACATCGTTGGCTGGTCAGGTTGTCGGTTCGGGTATTGTGGTTGATATTTCGAAATACCTGAATAAAATTGGTGAATTGAATGTTGCAGAACGCTGGATTGAAGTGGAACCCGGAGTGGTTTTGGCCGAACTGAATCAGTTTCTTGCAAAGCATGGATTGCAATTTGCTCCTGAAACCTCAACGGCCAACCGCTGCTGTATTGGTGGAATGCTGGGAAATAATTCGTGCGGACTTCATTCACTGGTTTACGGAAGCACCCGCGAACACATTCTGGAAGTGGAAGGGATTCTTTCGGATGGTTCGGACGTAACTTTTAAATCGCTGAATACAAAAGAATTTGAGGACAAATGCGCTGGAAATATTGAACTGTTAGAGACAAAAATCTACCGGAATATTCAGGAAACACTTGCAGATACTGCGAATCAGCAAGAAATCAGAAATGAATTTCCTGACCCGAAAGTAACACGCCGAAACAACGGATACGCGCTGGATGTGCTGCTCGAAACTGATCCGTTTACCCGCAACGGCAAACCGTTTAACTTCTGCAAATTATTGGCCGGATCGGAAGGAACACTGCTGTTTACAACCAAAATCAAGCTGAACCTGGTTCCGCTTCCGCCCAAATTTCAGGGATTGGTTTGCGCTCATTTTAATACACTTGAAGATGCTTTCTATGGAAATATCGTGGCGCTTCGGCACCATCCCGATGCCATTGAGCTGACCGACGACATTATCCTGAATTGTACGCTCGAAAATATTGAGCAACGCAAAAACAGGTTTTTCATTGAAGGAAACCCAAAAGCAATTTTAACGATTGAATTCTCTTCCGATTCAGAAGATGAAATTCAGGAAAAAGCCCAAAAACTGGAAGAAGAGCTCCGGAATGAAGGATTCGGTTATCATTTCCCGCTTTTTACCGACAAGGAGAGCATTCGAAAAATATGGGAACTCCGCAAAGCCGGACTTGGTTTGCTTTCCAACATTCCGGGCGACAAACGAAATGTGACAGTGATTGAAGATACAGCGGTTGCGCCCGATGTTTTGCCTGAATACATCCGCGAATTTGACCAGATCATTGCGCAGTATGGTCTAACCTGCGTTTATTACGGCCACATTGCCACCGGCGAACTGCACCTTAGGCCGTTGCTGAATTTAAAAGATCCGGATGATGTTAAGATTTACCACTCTCTGGCGCGCGAGGTGGCTGAGCTGGTAAAAAAATTCCGTGGTTCGCTGAGCGGTGAGCATGGGGATGGCCGGTTGCGCGGTGAATTTATTCCGCTGATGCTTGGTCAACACAATTACGAACTGATCCGCAAACTGAAATACACCTGGGATCCGCAGAATATACTGAATCCCGGTAAAATTGTGGACACTCCGCCCATCACCAAAGATTTGCGAATTTTGATGGGGCAGCCGTATTTCAAGGCCAGCACTTTGTTTGATTATGCGCCCCACGGCGATTTGCTGCGTTCAGTGGAAATGTGCAACGGATCGGGAGACTGCCGCAAAAGCAACCTGATTGGCGGCAGCATGTGCCCGTCGTACATGGCCACCCGCGACGAAGATAAAACGACCCGCGCCCGTGCCAATGTTTTACGCGAATACCTGACACGACCGAAAAAAGAGAACGTGTTTGATTCGGAAGAAGTGCTTCAGGTATTGGATCTTTGCCTGTCGTGCAAAGCCTGCAAATCGGAATGCCCGTCGAACATCGACATGGCCAAGTTCAAGGCTGAATTTTTGCAGCAATATTACGACCAGCATGGATTTCCGATGCGTTCATTATTGATTGCTTATTTGCCGAGAATCAACAAACTGGGAATGACATTTCGTTCGATCACCAACCTGATTACCTCAACCAATCTGTTTAAAAAAGCGATAGGTTTTGCTCCGGAAAGAAAAATACCGGAATTATCGAAACTAAGTTTGCGAAAATGGTACCGCAAACCAATATTGCTGGGCAAAGAAAAAATTGGGAAAGTATATCTGTTTGCCGACGAGTTTACCAATTTCAACGAAAGTCATATCGGGATAAAAACCATTTTACTGTTGAACAAATTGGGTTACGAAGTAGTGATTCCAAAACATCTGGAAAGTGGAAGAACATTTCTTTCGAAAGGATTGCTGCGAAAAGCCAAACAGATTGCCAATTTCAATGTCAGCCAGCTCTCCGGAATGATTTCGGAAGAAACCCCGCTGGTCGGGATTGAACCGTCAACTATCCTGACTTTCAGGGACGAATATCCTGAATTGGTTGATGCAACACTTCAGGAAAAAGCAAAAAAATTAGCCAAAAATGCGCTGATGCTGGAAGAATTTCTGGTTCGGGAAATGGAGAAAGGAAACATTAAACCGGATCAGTTTACCACAGAAAAGAAAGTCATCAAACTTCACGGACACTGTCAGCAGAAAGCAGTAGCCTCTACCCTACCCACCCGAAAAATGCTCGAATTGCCTGCCAATTATTCCGTTCAGGAAATCAAAAGCGGATGTTGCGGAATGGCAGGTTCGTTTGGTTACGAAAAAGAACACTTCGAATTGAGTATGCAAATTGGTGAACTCGATTTGTTTCCGGCAGTCAGGAAATCGACTTCCGAAGAAATAATTGCAGCTCCCGGAACCTCGTGCCGCCACCACATTGAGGATGGAACCGGACGAAAAGTGCTGCATCCGGTGGAGGTGCTGTGGGATGCAGTGGTGAAATAAAATTTGTTATCGTGTAGAGACGCGATTAATCGCGTCTCTACAAAAAAGTCCTTTTACTATTTTGTTATTCCTTCCAGCTTAAATAAGAATGCGTAATTCAAGGCTACATCTTTCAGATAATCAAATCGCCCGCTGGCGCCGCCATGACCATATTCCATGTTGGTTTTAAGCAACAGTAAATTTTTGTCGGTTTTCATTTCCCGAAGTTTGGCAACCCATTTGGCCGGTTCGAAATATTGCACCTGACTATCGTGCAACCCGGTTGTAACCAGCATATTCGGATAGTCCTTCTTTTCAATATTTTCGTAGGGGCTGTAGCTTTTCATATAGAAATAAGCATCCATATCTTTTGGATTTCCCCATTCATCAAACTCGTTGGTGGTAAGCGGAATACTTTCGTCCAACATGGTATTCACCACATCAACAAACGGAACCTGCGCAACAATGCCATTCCACATTTCAGGAGCCATATTTATTACTGCACCCATTAATAATCCACCGGCGCTTCCACCCATCGCATAAAGATGTTTGTTCGATGTGTATTTTTCGGAAACCAGAAATTTACCACAATCGATGAAGTCGTTAAACGTATTGATCTTTTTCATCAGTTTACCGTCTTCGTACCACTGGCGACCCATTTCCTGACCTCCACGTATGTGTGCAATTGCATATACAAAACCTCTGTCGAGCAAACTTAATCCGGTGCTATTAAAACTGGCGTCCATGCTGGCACCATAACTTCCATAACCATAAAGCAACAAGGGTGAATTGCCATCCTTTTTAAACCCATTTTTGTACACCAGCGAAATAGGAACTTTGGTACCATCGTTTGCTGTTGCATAAAATCTTTCGGTAGTATAATCGGCTGAATTATAGCCACCCAGCACTTCCTGCTGTTTTTTCAGTGTTTTTACTTTGGAAACCATGTCGTAATCATATGTCGATGATGGCGTGGTAAGCGAGGTGTAGTTGTATCGCAAAGTCGTGCTGTTGTATTCCGGATTAGCTCCAAAATTGGCGGAATAAGCTGGTTCTCCAAAATCAATAAAATGTTCGGAATTGTCTTTCAAACTTCTGATCCGCAGCTTTACCAAACCGTCCTTGCGCTCATTAATTACGATGAAGTCCTCGAATTCCTGAACACTTTGAAGCAACACGTCATTACGGACAGGAATAACTTCTTTCCAGCCTGAAACCTCCGTTTTTTCCAAAGGACATTCCATTAGTTTAAAGTTTTTTGCATCGTCTTTATTGGTGCGAATCAGGAACTTGTCAGATAAGGTAATTACATTGTACAATACATCTTTCATCCGGGGCTGAAAAACTTTGAATGAATCATTGGGTTTAGCGGCATCAATCATCCGGTATTCCGATGACATGGTTGCCTGGGAAACGATGAAAATGTATTTGTTATTTTTACTTTTACCGACACCGATGTAATTGCTTTTATCTTTTTCTTCATATACCAGAACATCTGTTGCAGCATCAGTTCCAAGGGTATGACGCTGAATTTTTTCAGACAAAAGTGTAACCGGATTTTTGGCAGTATAGAAGATCGTCTTATTATCGTTTGCCCAACAAGGGTCGCCTTCTGTATTTTCAATCACATCTTTCAACAATTCGCCTGTTTCAAGGTTTTTTACATAAATGGCATATTGCCTTCTGCTCACTAAATCAACCCCATACGCCAACAGTTTATTGTCTTCGCTAATACTAAATCCGGTTGCCGAATAATAGGAATGACCTTCAGCCAACTGATCGACATCGAGCAGAACTTCTTCAGGAGCATCCAACGATCCCTTTTTCCGGCAATATTTATAGTATTGCTGGCCATCTTCGGTACGGGCATAATAGAAATAACCGTTTTTAAAAACCGGTACACTCTCGTCTTTCTCTTTAATTCGAGCTTTCATTTCTGTAAATAAATTCTCCTGAAAGGTTTTTGTACTGCTCATTACCTCGTCCAGATATGTATTTTCTGCTGTCAGATAATTTACCACATTGATACTGTCGGGGCCTTTGCCAAAGAAATCGTACATCCAGTAATAATTGTCCAAAACTTTGTCGCCGTGAATGTCGCGCCAATGTTTTTTTTTATCTGCTACCGGAGCTTTTGCCGGCTGAAATTGTGTGCATGAACTCATCATATAAAAGAATAGAATTAAAAAGAGGATTGTTTTTCTCATAACCTGGTGAATTAAGGATATAAATAAATTGGTTGTTTTGACGAACATACAAAAAAAACGAACATTGCCATTATACGACATTGGGATCTTGCATCGCAGGCAATCAATTTGTGATAAACCTCATCTTAAAGAGAGTTGCATGGATAACTGATCCGATGTGAAGTTCAATTACCTCAAAATAAAAGGTACGATCATGGCAATCACTCCGGTAAAAAAGACCACCAGAATAAACAGGTTATACCTCAGGTTGTAATTTTCGAGCAGCGACGAATCGTAATATTTATCCACATTCTGGTCTTTGTACATACTGATTAAACCTTTCAGCAGTTTCGCGCGTGTTTCCTTTCCTTTCATTAATCCGATGACTACTACCAGGTTGACCAGAATAATGAGAACGACAAATACAAACATGACGATCAAAGTTGAAGAATCTGTCCGCGATTCTTTTGACATGCCTGAATTCACTGCAAGCGTGATAAGGTTAAGAAATATCGACGTCAGGATAAAGATGATATCTGTGCGGGTATTCTGTTGTAATTCTGACGTAATGTGGTTGTGTACATGTTCGATCATCATTATTTTCTCCTTTTATTCTTTATCTTATTTGAATTTTTCGTCACTATTCAGTCGCGGGTAACATCGCAATTAGACGTGTGACTTCGTAGGGATTTTGATGGTTTTTTATGGCAGTATCAATAACCGATCGGATTACTGCATAGGTTTCAGAGACTTCCGGTGATTTGTTTAAAATCATAGGATCGTAAAAATAAACATTGGGTTTGTCATAAAACAGTCACGGTTTCACTCAAAGTGAAGTCATGACTGTTTGTTTTATCAGGCCTGATTTTCTTTGGATGCGATATCATCGTTCCGGAGTTTGATGAAAAAGAGGCTGATAATTCCCCATCCAATCCAAAACAGGTATCCTCCGATATGAAAACGATCGCCCAATAACCCATGTGAAAAAGTCCTGAAATCTAAATACGTAAAATACAGCCCCAATACGGCCAGAAATATAAAAGAGGTTTGTATTGCAAGGTTGATGTTCCGGCAGTTTCTTTTCCAAATTCGGTATTGAATGATTTCCAAAACAATCCAAATGCCCCAAACAAGCAATGCTCCTTTCCACCAGGAGTTTAAAAACATGTATTCCCTGTGTAAAACATGAATTCCGACTTTACCGATTACGGTTGCTTTGGACAGTGTCCATCCAACGATTACTGCAAGTAGAACTAATATTGCGTTCAGAGAGATTAACTTTTTATCCATTTATTGTTGTTTTACCAAAAGTCAGGGCTTCACTTTGAGTGAAGCCCTGACCAATATGAGTTCAGCTCTACCAAACCAAATCCGATTTCATCAGACTTTCCGGATTCAGGTTGTTCTTTTCAATGTCTTTAAAATGCTTGTAAGTTCCAACTTTCAGCTCGTAGGTGGCGGCTTCGTCGCAAACAATCATTCCGCGCGGGTGCAATTGCAGGGCGCTGATGGTCCACATGTGATTTACACCTTCTTCAACGGCATGTTGCAATGCGCGCGATTTGTTGTAGCCATTCACGATGATCAAAACTTCTTTTGAATCCATCACAGTAGCAATTCCAACCGTTAATGAAGACGGCGGAACTTTGTTTACATCGTTATCGAAGAAACGAGAGTTGGCCACTTTGGTATCGTAATTCAGCTCCTTGTCGCGGGTGCGCGATGCCAGTGATGAGCCGGGTTCGTTGAAAGCCAAATGTCCGTCGGGACCAATTCCACCCAGGAACAGATCGATTCCGCCCACCGCTGTAATTTTGTCTTCGTACGCCTGACATTCAGCTTTGATATCCGGAGCATTTCCGTTCAGGATATTTACGTTCTTTTCCTGAATATCAATATGGCCAAAGAAATTCGTCCACATAAACGTGTGATAACTTTGCGGGTGTTCTTTGGGGATGCCCACATATTCGTCCATGTTAAAGGTTACCACATTGCGGAACGAAACCTTGCCAGCTTTGCACAACTGAATCAATTCGGTGTATGTTCCTAGCGGCGACGAACCCGTTGGCAGACCTAAAACAAAAGGCTTTTCAGCCGTTGGTGCAGCCAGAATAATTTTCCGGGCAATGTAATTGGCTACCCATTTTGAGGTTAAATCGTGGTTGGCCTGAATAATTAGTCTCATATTTTTTGTTTTTGAATTGTTTTCTCAATTTCTGTTAATTTCTCGATCATGCGGTCACCTAAAATGGTTTTTCGTTCAATGTGATTCACGATTTCTTTTACAAAGTCATTACTTTCAAAACTACCCCTTACTTTATCAAAATCAAGCTTTTGGGTGGTTTTATTTCCATCCATTCCAAATCCGGTCATCGAATCCAACCTGAATTCCTTTTTTGCATCTTCATACAACATCTGATCCAGTCCGATAACACTATCTTTCCATTTTCTTACCAAACTGATAATATCTCCGATTTTCATCGCTTCAATCTTTTTGCCTTTTTGCTGTATCAGTAATTCCGCAGCCCAGGTCCATTCGTACTCGTAATAGTTGGTATGAAGTTTTTTAAATTCCTGCTCAATTTCTTCCAGACTTACAAATTCATGTTTCTCAATGCCTTTTATCAGCCGGCTGATTTCTGTTTTCGGAGCAATCAAACCCGACAAATCGCTCCATTCACCCTGACCAATAGTATGTTCCGGCATCAGGCATTCCTGAATTTCTTCCCAGGTTTGAACATTGCATTTGTTGATCCGCGAAATAACCGAATTTCCCAGAAATTTATAAATGGCCTTTTGGTACAAGTCAATCCCTTTTTCGAGGGCACTTCTGCTGATCATGGTATTCCGGTATGCGAATACTTCGGTTGTTTCTCCTGAAATATCTCTCAGCCGGTTTAGGATTTCCAATCCTTTCTGCATTTTTTGAATTGTAAACGGACTGAGTAAATTGAAATTGATACAATCCAGTTTTTCCGGGTCTTTTCGTCGGTCACGTTTTGGCCATTTTAATACATCGCGGATGGTTCCAACACTGCGAAGGTTTATTCCAGGGGCAATCCAACTTTCGTCTTTATTTTCAATCAGATACGAAAACGGAAGATCAGAAGTATCGGTATTTTTGTAGTGACGACCCATTACCAGTGTAAATGCACCAATTTTGGCAGGCCAGAGAATATATGAATCAGAAGTAGTTTTCGATCCACGTTCTACAATTCCGTGATGAATCGGGCCCAATTTGTACATGTGGTTACTTTGGTTCGAACCGCTGCCGGCATTACAAAAAGAAAACATTCCGGCAATCAGCAAGGTCGATTTGTGATGGGATACCGTGTAAGGGCCTCCAAAAACAGAACAAGCCTCGCCAAGAAATCCCTGACAATTGGCAAAAAACAATGATTTCTCAGCCGAATATTGTTTTCCAAGAATACAACCCTGGCCGACAAAACATTCAGAAAGAATTGTTCCGTCAGAAATTTCGGCTCCTGAAGAAACAATAAAATTCTCGGCCAAAATTCCGGCGCCCAATTTTACAGGGGCAAATTCGTTGCTGTTTACCGAGCCATTTTCGAGCCGTGTTGGTCCTGAGACCTGACTGTAAGGTCCGAATTTTACATTTTTTATTTGGCGGCAATTACGAATTTCAGAGTGTTCTCCGATTGTTCCCCTCGTACTTTTAACCGATTCGGCATACTCCGAAATTTTCGATTCAAGTTCAGAAATAAGACAATGGCGGTGTTTGTACCATGCCAGAAAGTAAGCCAGATGAGCCGATAATTTATCGTAAATCATCACCCCGCGGCCACCTGTTTCATCAAGCGTTGAAACCTTGATCCCATTTCCAAAACTTGTTTCACCTTCAATGAAACACAGTTCAATATTTTCCAGGATAACATGGTCTTCAATATCGTAATTGGCGATGTAGTTGCAAATGTGATGGATATAGACATGGTCGCCGATGGTGCAATTGTGTATGCTGGCATTGTAGATTCCACAACTGCGCGTGATCCCACCGATAAATGCCACCGTTCCGGAGTTATCCCCTATCCTGATGATTCCGGAGAATTGCACATTGCGGACATTTTGCGGAATAAATCCTTTACCAACGCTAATTAGATCCCATTCATTTGAAGTGCAACCTTGTTGCTTTAAAATTTCAATTTCAATAGGGGAAAGTGACCGGTATTCCTGATTGTTTTCCAAGTTGTTTGTTTTTATGAAGTTATTTGGGCGAGATAATCAAAATGTTGCCCTTTAATTACTTTATTCAATTTAAGCTGATTTTTTTCAACAGCATTTTCCAGATTGTTCAGATCGACATACAACCACGGAAACGGCTGGCTGATCCAGTTATCGTATTCAGTTTGAAAGCTTAGTTCACCGTAATAATTTTCTGCATTGAGGTCGATTACCGCCGAACCATCTTCCTGTTCGTATAAATAAATCAAGTCTGACGAATCGATCAATATCTGACCTCCCGGATTGAGCAATGTTTTCAGGTGATGCAGCAATACTTCCAATCCATTCAGGGTTCCGGCAATTCCGGTTCCGTTCATCAGTAAAAGAATGGTATCGAATGTCTGGTTACTGAATTTAAAAATATCCTGCTGAACCACATTCCTTACACTTCTGCTTTTCAGAACTTCACAGCAAAGTTCGGATGTTTCAACTGCTGTAAGCTCAAATCCTTTTTCCTGAAGATATACCGAATGAGCGCCTGCACATGCACCAACATCAAGTATCCGCCCCTTGCACAATGCCATTGCTTTTTTCTCAATTGCCGGCATTTGTTTGTATGTTCTGAAAAGATAAGCGGTGTCAATGGTATCATCATCAAAATCATCAGAATGAACAATGATGGGTTTATTGATGGATTTGAAATGATAGTCGTAAACTGCCCGTCCAATCGGGTCGTCGAAAAGTTGCGTCATACCTGATTATTTACCTGAAATAAATTTCAACCTATTTTGGCACAAATTTAAAACTTGTTTTCAGTTTTTATGGTTAAAAATTAATTAAGCTAAGTTATGGCAATGCAAATTCATATAAAAATACATTCGCCTGAAATTTGAAAGATTCCAAAAATATTTTGTGCACATGGTTATATAACAAAAGAAAAGCCGGATAATTGCTTAACCGGCTTTTCTTTTGTTCTGTTTAACTGAGTTTAAAACTTATAACCCAGCGTGAATATAGCACTGTTTTGATTTGTTTCATATTTGGCCATATCGATGGCTCCCGGATAAAGTTTAGAATACTCGCTACTCATTACTGTTTTGTATGTAGCATCAAAGAAGAAACTCCCTTGTCTAAATCCGAAGCCACCAGCGATGGTTGAATAATTCGAATCGCTGTTTAGATTTTTTTCACTCAGGTAACTCGATTTATAAACGCTTGGAAAGTTTTCGTAACCTGCCCTTAGACTGAAATTTTTGTTCAAACGATATTCGCCTCCAATATGCAGATTACCTGTTGTTTTGTATGCATTGCCAATTGTTTTGTTTTCGTTAACAAAGTTATAACCATCGCTTCCGTTTTTAATTTTTGAGGATGAATAGTCAACCAACTCATAATCGACGCTGATCAATCCTGATTTTCCAATCACATAAGCACCACTAAATATGGCTCTCATCGGAGTTTCAATTTCATAATCGTAAACACCTGCTTTGTCAGGATAGGTATCGTAGTTTTCAGTTACTCCATCATCATAAGTAATCGACGATTCCATTCCACTATCATATACATCATTGAATTTGTAAAAAGTTGGGGTATGAATGGCGACTCCTAACCGAAGTTGGTCGATGGGTTTAAAAATAGCGCCCAGCTTAAAATTAAATCCGTTTCCAGCAGTTTTCAAATAGGTATTAAAGTTAAAATCGTTGAAATAAGGAATATTGGATTTTGCATCCCATTCATACAAATCAGCATTTTCTTTAAAATACACATCCTGAATTCCGAGGGTGGCACCAACATAAAACTTGTGATTAAAATTGGCAGCAACCGATAATACATATTCATTGATATAACCTCTCCGATCAATCGATTTACGTTGAGATTGGCCGTAACCATTGTCTGTTATATCGTTGAAATATTCTTTATTTTGATCATCATAGTTTAGAAGATAAGCATCCCAGGCTAATCTTTCATAATAGGAATCAAGATTATCAGAGCTGAGCCCTGATCTATTTGCATTCTCTGTAAAATATGTAAGAAGCGAATGATTGGCATTTGAACCCTCTGCCAGACTATTCATCGAAAAACTTTTCAACTTGTTGTATCCCAGTCCAAAACTAATGCTAACTAATCCTGACTCACTGGTTTCACCGGTTTTAAAAGTAGTTACGTACCCAATGTTGTCGAGGCCGATGTTGTATTTCGAATCGTTTGCCATATTACCCCTGAAAGTGCCATCAATGCTGATTTTCCCAAAGGAAGGCGTAATGGTAAATTCTCCGGAACGATAGACAGCTGCACCTGCCGGGTTGATTCCCAATGAAGTGAAATCGCCACCCAAAGCGCCAAAAGCATTTCCCATGGCCGATGAACGCGCCGTGCCGCTTGTATGATAGGTCGAATATCGTAATGCGTCTGTCAAATCCTGAGCAAATGCACTACAGGCGATCAGTAAAATACTGATTGTATATACTAATTTTTTCATGATTTCGGTATTTAATGGTTGTTTGTATTCATTCCTGATATTGTCAAGTTTAATTATCTTCTGTGACCTGAACCGCCGCCGGAGCTGCTGCCTGAACTACTTCCAGAGCTGCTGCCTGAGCTACTTCCTGAAGAACTTCCGCTGGAAGCAGGTGCACTGTAACTTCTTGAAGGAGTACTGTAACTCGGACTTGAACTTCCTGAAGAAGGATTGCTGTATGTAGATGAACTCCTGCTTGGCGATGAACTGGAACCACTTGAATAAGTTGAACTTGAACGATATGTCTGTCTTACAGTTGAAGAACTTCTTGGGGCACTGTAAGTTTCAGTTCCGGTACCTGCACTTTTAACAGTTGGACTTGTGGAACTTCTGACAGTCGTACTCGGACGCGTATAGCTGTTATTGTTGTAATTCGACTGGTTCACAATCCTTGGTTTGTTGTAGCTTGGTGTGTAATTCTGTCCTTGCTGAACAGCCCTGTTTTGATCGTATGTTCTTCCGGTTGTGGAAGGTTCATAAGATCTTCTTACATTTCCCTGATTGTCGGTGGCAGGACGTGCAACCTGAGTTCTCGTGCCATTTTCATTCTGAACCTGAGTTCCTCCAGTGGTGGTAACCCGTCTTCCGTCAACAGTCGTGATCGTTCTTCTGTTATTTACTATCGTTGCACTTTTAGTATCCTGGGTTCCACTTGCCGGATTTATTGAACGGCTTCTTGTATGACCATTTTCAACCCAGGTATTGGAGTTTGCTCCATTTGTTGGCAATTGTTGATCTGAAGAATTTCCTTGAATTGCACCATTAAAGTTAGAACCTCTTGTACCACTGGTTATGTTGTTGTTTTGAGTTCTTCCACCAGGTACATTCATATCGGTTGATCTTCTTCTGGCCACCTGATGGTTACTGGAAAAACCACCGCCGGTACCATAGTAGCCGCTGTAATACCCATGGTTATATCCATTGTAGTAACCTCCGTAATAGGAATTGTAATAGCCTCCGTAGCCTCCACCCCAGTATCCGCCAAATCCGAATGAGAATGGTGAATAATAGCCATAGGAGCTATAAGGATAACCCCAACCGCCATAATACCAGGGATCCCATCCAAGATGAGAATAGAACGGATAGTAGGAACCGTAATACCAACTATCGTAAAAGAACGGGCTGTAATAGTAAGGACGATGAAACCTGTTGATACGGTAGGCAAAATCGATGTCGCTATCGTTGCCATCGTAATAATTGTTTATCACGTATTTCACATCGTCATCGTTGTAATAAACAGTGGTATCTGAACCTATCAGCTCTTGCTGATCCATGTCGTAAGCCTGATAGCTTGAAGTCTGGTTCTGTTCGTCCGGTTGATAAACGTAATTGTTCAGTGTAGATGTACCATCGGCATTTTTTTCCATCTGGCTCATCACAACTCTTTGATTTCCGGCATCACTTTTGTTTGTTCCGGCTGACTTTTCATTTCTGTTCTGAACCATCGTGACGGGCGGAATATCTGCGGGGGAAAAATAGATATCATCATCGTAAGTTTTAGTCATATATGTTCCCGTGGTACATGCACTGACTAATATTGCAACAACTGCGATGTATGGAAGTTTGGTTTTCATAGCACACCCTCCTTTATAATGAATGATTAATTTACTTTCTTTGTAGCCTATAAAACTAATAGGAAAAAACTCAAATACCATACCAAAAGCAAAGAAATGGCAAAAGAATTGACTCCCCGAAGCGAAAATTATTCACAATGGTACAACGATCTGGTTGTTAAGGCTGATCTCGCCGAAAATTCAGCAGTACGGGGCTGCATGGTAATTAAACCTTATGGCTATGCAATCTGGGAAAAAATGCAGGCCGAATTAGACCGGATGTTTAAGGAAACCGGTCATTCGAATGCTTATTTCCCTTTGTTTATCCCCAAATCATTTTTCAGCAAAGAAGCCAGTCATGTGGAAGGTTTTGCCAAAGAATGTGCAGTGGTAACCCATTACCGGTTGATGAACGA
Source organism: Bacteroidota bacterium (assembly GCA_030698405.1). GTDB lineage: Bacteria > Bacteroidota > Bacteroidia > Bacteroidales > Prolixibacteraceae > Aquipluma. Next base: position 42,967 of record JAUYMU010000050.1, on the reverse strand, counting down.
TCCGAACGGAAAAGGAATTATCGTTGATCCGGATGCAAAACTGGAAGAAGAATTAATCGTAAGGCCAACATCTGAAACCATTATTTGGAGTACTTATAAAAACTGGATACAGTCGTACCGCGATTTACCTATTCTGGTCAATCAGTGGGCCAATGTGGTTCGATGGGAAATGCGCACACGCCTGTTTCTCCGTACCACTGAGTTTTTATGGCAGGAAGGACACACCGCACATGCAACAAGCCAGGAAGCAATTGCAGAAACAGAACAAATGGTGAATGTGTATGCTAATTTTGCAGAACAGTTTATGGCGCTTCCGGTAATAAAAGGTTCGAAATCGGCCAACGAACGTTTTGCCGGTGCACTCGAAACATACACGATCGAAGCATTGATGCAGGACGGAAAAGCTTTGCAATCAGGAACTTCTCATTACCTCGGACAAAATTTTGCGAAAGCATTTGATGTAAAATTTGCATCCAAAGAAGGTAATGTTGAATTTGTATGGGGTTCGTCATGGGGCGTTTCAACCCGTTTGATGGGCGCTTTGATCATGGCACATTCAGACGATAACGGATTGGTTCTTCCACCAAAACTTGCTCCTTTTCAGGTGGTTATTGTTCCTATTTATAAAAACGAGGAGCAACTTGCTGCAATTTCAGAAAAAGTGAACAGCATCGTAACCAAATTGCGGAGTGTCGGTATTTCAGTAAAATACGACAACAACGACAATAAAAAGCCGGGTTGGAAATTTGCCGAATATGAGTTGAAAGGTGTTCCGGTGCGCATCGCAATTGGACCGCGCGACCTCGAAAACGGCACTGTAGAAGTTGCCCGTCGCGACACATTGGAGAAACAAGTTGTTTCGATGGAAAATATAGAATTGTACGTTCAGCAATTGTTGAACGACATTCAGGATAATATTTTCAACAAAGCAATCATATTCCGCAAGGAAATGACCACTCCGGTTGATACTTATGACGAGTTTAAAGAAGTACTTCAGAACAAGGGCGGATTTATTCTGGCCCACTGGGACGGAACTTCTGAAACAGAACAGATGATCAAGGATGAAACCAAAGCAACCATTCGCTGTATCCCGTTTGATCAGGTTCCGGAAGAAGGAACTTGTATGTATTCCGGGAAACCATCGAAAGGCCGCGTAATATTCGCCTTGTCCTATTAAAATATAGAAATTCAGATATAGGAAAAGCAGTCAAAGTTGGCTGCTTTTCTTATTTTTATCAAAATTTTAACAGCTAAGCCATGACTGAAGAGAAAAATGAAGCCACCCAGATGGATGGACTGATTACAAAAACTAACCTCAAACAGGAAGTCTATAGAAATACTGTAGCGATGTTTGCAGTTTTGAAAGAAGTGCTGAGAGAATTGGCTGATGAATATCGTGAACAGCTGAAGGATAAAGTTGACGAAAGTGTATTGCCGTTTTTTCAGGAAAAAGGACCTTTTGAAGCTGAATTCAAACTTGGGGGCGATGTGCTTATTTTCAGTATGCACTCCAACGTATTTGTTTTTAACCGCGAACATCCGATCTGGAAACTGGAATATATAAAAGCCAATGCGATGAATTCGTATTGTGGGGTGTTTAGTATCTATAATTTTTTGGCAGACTCGTTTAAATACAATCGGACACAGGATTTGGGATATCTGATTGCGCGCATTTTCGTGAACCGTGAAAACCATTTTTTTGTTGAAGGAAAACGTCAATCCAACGAAGTTGTAAAAGATTTCGGAGTTGATGAATTGACAAAAGCTTACCTGAAAGATATCATTGAAACAGCTGTTCAGTATGCCATTGATTTTGATTTGCTGGTACCGCCTTATGACGATGTGAAAATTGCCACTGTTGAGCAGATGCAGGTTGAGATCAATCATTCCAGAATTCAGACAGGCAAGCGATTGGGCTTTAAATTTAATTCAGACGATATTTAAAATATACAGAAATGGAACAAGTTACTGAACGATTTTTACGATATGCAAAGGTATTCACTACTTCCGACCCTGAAAGCAGTACATTCCCGAGCACCGAAAGACAATTGTTTTTTGCTGATCAGCTGGCCGGTGAGTTGCGCGAAATTGGATTACAGGATGTCACCCGCGACCAGTACGGTTATGTGACTGCAACTTTGCCATCGAACGACAACAATGCACGGCAGGTTGTTGGTTTTGTTTCGCATATGGATACCAGCCCCGACTTTTCAGGAGCAAATGTAAACCCACAATTGGTAAAGAATTATCAGGGGCAGGATTTGGTGCTCGACGAAGAGCAGAAAATTGTTTTAAGTCCGGCTGATTTTCCTGAATTGCTGAAATACATTGGTCAGGATTTGATAACCACCGATGGCAAAACACTGCTGGGCGCCGATGACAAAGCCGGAATTGCCGAAATTGTAACGGCAATGGATTTTTTATTTCGTCATCCCGAAATAAAACACGGAAAAATCAGGATTTGCTTTACTCCTGACGAAGAAATTGGGAAAGGAACCAAACATTTTGATGTAGAACAGTTCGGCGCCGACTTCGCTTACACGCTGGATGGAGGCGAAATTGGCGAGCTGGAATATGAAAATTTCAATGCTGCCAGCGCAAAGATTACTGTTAAAGGGCGAAGCGTTCATCCCGGATCGGCAAAAAATACGATGATCAACTCAATGTTGGTGGCTACCCAAATCATACATGCACTTCCACCCACTCAACGACCTGAGCACACTGAAAAATACGAAGGCTTTTTTCACCTGACAGGATTCACAGGCGATGTTTCGAACACAAAAATAGAATACATCATCCGCGACCATGATCTGGCAAAATTCGAAGCCAGAAAAAATCTGTTGCGCGAGATTTGCAGTCTGATCAACTTACAGTGCGGACAAAGAACGGTTACGCTCGAAATGGCCGACCAGTATTTCAATATGAAACAAAAGGTTGAGCCAGTGAAATACATTGTCGATCTGGCTGAAAAAGCGATGAATGACGTTGGATTAACTCCCAAAATAATTCCTATTCGCGGCGGAACCGATGGGGCACAGCTTTCGTGGAAAGGATTACCATGCCCTAATATTTTTGCCGGAGGGCATAATTTTCATGGACCCTACGAATTTGTGCCTGTACAATCGATGCAAAAAGCGGTGGAAGTGATCGTGCGGATTGTGGAACTGGTGGGAAAACAGTAAAAACAGTAGAAAGCCCCATCCCCAACCCTTCCCCAAAAGGGAAGGGAACAAGAGCACAAAAACTTAGAACGTTTTTCCATTTGAAAATGATTACAATAAATGTCACCGCAAAATGGAACTTGAAACTTTGAACTTGAAACTTTGAACCTTTTTGCGCCATGGTTGAGCAATTTTTAAAATTCATTCACGAAGAAAATCTTTTTCATTCATCGCAACGAATCCTGCTGGCAGTGAGTAGCGGAGCCGATTCGATGCTGATGCTGCATTTGTTTGTGAACAACGGTTTTCCGGTAGCAGTGGCACATTGCAATTTTGGATTGCGGGGACGTGAATCGGATGGCGATGAACAATTCGTTGTTGATTATTGCGACCTTCACAACATTGCCTGCTATACCGAACATTTCAAAACTTCAGAATTTGCGCTGGAAAAAGGTATTTCGATTGAAATGGCTGCCCGCGATCTTCGGTACGACTGGTTTAACCAATTGCTCGATCAATACGGATTCGATTTTCTGGCAACTGCCCACCATCAGGACGATGTGATAGAAACGTTCCTGATCAACCTTTCGCGTGGAAGTGGAATCAAGGGTTTGAGCGGCATTCAGCCCAAATCAGGAAGAATTATCCGACCGTTGCTTTTTACCAACCGCGCTGAAATTCTGAATTATTGCGAGCGAATGAATATTGCCTACCGAACAGATTCTAGCAATATTGAAACTGTTTACAAACGAAACCTGATACGGCATCAAATTCTGCCTTTGCTTGAAGATGTGAATCCGGCTTTCAGGAAAAACGCGCTGAAAACCATCGGAAACCTGAACGAAACAGGACTACTTTTTCAGCAACGAATGAGTGAAATTAAGGAGATAGTTTATTCTGAAGACGAACAAGGTGTGATGATACACATCGAGAAACTACTGAACCTTAGCCCGCTGCGAACAATTTTATTTGAGCTGATACGGCCATTTGGCTTTCAGGCCGAGCAAACTGACGACATCATTGATTCGCTGAATAAGGAATCGGGCAGGAAATTTTTTTCTGAAGATTACCGTTTGGTGAAGGATCGGGAATATTTATTGATTTCAACCCGGCACCAGAAGCAGCGCAAGGTATTTTATATTGAAGAGGATTGCACGAAAATCAGTAATCCGGTTCACCTGTCGATTGAAAAAATGGAAAGAACAAAAGATTTCCGTTTTTCAACGCTTCCGAATGTGGCTGATCTTGATCTGGAAAAACTCATTTTTCCGCTCATCCTGAGGCATTGGCAAGAGGGTGAGTATTTTCAGCCTTTGGGCATGACCGGACTAAAAAAATTAAGCGATTTTTTCATTGACGAGAAGTACTCTATTCCGGAGAAAGAAAGTGCGTGGATATTGGCAAGTGGCAATCAGTTGGTCTGGATCGTCGGAAAGCGATTGGACGACCGGTATAAAATAACGGCTAAAACCAAAAAGATAGTGCGGATAAAATTTTCAGGCTAAGATTTGGAAGAAAATGGATTTATACACTAAAGTATCTCCTTAACATTTCATAAAGTGTATTTCTATTAATTGGTTTTGTAATATAATCATTGCATCCGGCTTCAATTGATTTTTCACGATCTCCTGAAAGTGCATAAGCCGTCTGGGCAATAATAATTACATCACTGTTGAATTTTCTGATTTCTCTTACAGCTTCGTAACCATTCATTACCGGAATTTTTATATCCATTAATATTAAATCGAAATCCGGCCTTTTTCTGCAAATTGCAACAGCATCAACACCATTTTTTGCATGTAATATTTCTACTCCAATGCTTTTCAGAACCAATGAAAGGTAAATATCAACAGCCTTCTCATCTTCAACAATCAATATTTTCAGATTGTTTGGCAGATCAACAATCAAATGTTCCATAGAAATGATTTCTGGTTTTTCCACGCGGGTAGGACTGTACGGGATTGTAAAATAAAATTTAGACCCTTTTCCAATTTCCGATTCGACCCAAATACGACCGCCAAGTAATTCCACGTTCGATTTTGAGATGGCCAATCCCAGACCAGAACCACCAAAATTTCGGGTTGCAGTACTTTCAACCTGGCGAAAACGCTTAAATATCTTTTCATGCATTTCAGGAGCGATACCAATGCCGGTATCTTCAACGAAAAATTTCAGAGCAGATCCAACAACCTGATAACCAAATGAAACAAAACCATGTTTCGTAAACTTCAGCGCATTTCTGATAAGATTATTTAGCACCTGAGTTAATTTGGAGTCATCAGTTAATATATAAGCTTCATCCTCACCTAGAACTGTATTGCATAACAATGAAATATTTTGAATCCGGGCGTTTGTAGCAAACCGATCGTACATTAGTGTGCAAAGGGAATTTATACTTATTTCGGCTCCATGAATTTTTTCCTGACCTGCCTCAATGGTGGCTATTTGTATTATATCGTCGATAATTGACATCAGATGAGTGCTGCTATTTTCGATGATAGTTGCATAATTATCAAATGTTTCGTCAGATAATTCTGTATCGGCAATTATTCTGGAAAATCCTACGATTGAATTTAAAGGCGTCCTGATTTCATGCGAGATATTTTGCAGAAAAGCAGTTTTAAGCCGGTCGCTTTCTTCTGCATTCTCTTTTGCAACAATCAGTTCAGCTTCCATTTTTTTACGCTCGGTGATATCGGTGATAGTACCAATATAACCAACGATATTACCATTTTTATCTTCCTGAGGAACAGCATTTCCAATTACCCAGGCCTCAGTTCCGTCAGGGTGTACAAAACGGTACTCGGCTTTTGATTCGGTATTATTGAGTGTTGATTGTTGCCAGTTAAGAGCCAGTTTTTCCCTGTCTTCAGGATGAACAGCATTCAGCCAGCCATCTTTCAAAGCTTCCCCAAAACTCAATTTGGATATTTCGCTCCAACGTGGGTTCACGTATTCTGTTGAGCCATGTGCATCAGTTGTAAAAATGCCGACCGGAGCCGATTCTGCAAGCACCCTGAAACGAATTTCACTTTCTTTCAACGCAGCTTCAGCCAATTTACTTTGTACGCGAATTTTTGCGTCTTTTAACTCCCGCTCAATTGCAGGAACCATGCGATTTAGGTTGCCCTTCATCATATAATCGCTTACGCCTTCTTTCATTGCCTGAACAGCAAGTTCTTCGCCAATTGTTCCTGAAACCAAAATAAATGGAATGTCGATATTTCTTTTTTTGACAATCTTCAGGGCGGAAAGTCCATCAAAATGAGGCAATGAGTAATCGCTGATGATAATGTCCCATTCTTGAAGATCAAGAGCAGCATTCATAGCTTCAGCAGTTTCAACACATAAATATTCAACAATATAGCCCCCACGTTTGAGTTCATGTAACAACAACTCCCTGTCAGTTTCAGAGTCTTCTATAATCAGGATTCGAATAGGAATATCCATGTATTTGTAATCAGTAAAACGATCGTTTTAGGATCAATTAATGAAAGCAAAGGTATTCAAAACTTCTTCTAAACCCAATCAATTCCCTTTTTTAGCAGTTCCTGTGTTTGAGATTCAGGGCTTCCGTGTTCTGGTTGATATTGATATACCCATTCAACTTCAGCTGGCAGACTAACCAAAATTGATTCGATGTTTCCTTCAGATTCCAACCCGAATTTGGTGCCGCGATCGTGTATCAGGTTGAATTCGACGTAACGGCCACGGCGAATTTTCTGCCACCTTTTCTGAGCTTCGGTAAAGGCTTTTGATCCGTTTTCATTCATCAGCCGACTGTATATCTGCGGATAAACATTTGCCAGATCGGAAGTCAGGTTCAGCATTTTATCAAAATCATCATCGTTGGCAGGTTGAATTCGATCGAAGAAAATTCCGCCAATACCGCGGGTCTCCTGACGATGGGGCAGGTAAAAATAATCGTCGGCCCAGGTTTTCCATTCAGGATAAAAACGGATATCGTATTTGTCACAAATTTCTTTCAGTGTTTGATGAAACCAGCGTGCTTCATCGGGATTGATATACGACGGGGTTAAATCAATTCCGCCGCCAAACCATGACGAACCGTTGTCTAGATTAAAATACCGCACGTTCATGTGAATGGTTGGCACAAATGGGTTTCCGGAGTGAATAATTGACGAGATGCCGGTAGCAGCAAATGTGGAGGCATTTTCGCCCAGCAGTTTTGCCATGTTCTCGTTGAAACTTCCCCGAACACAGGAAAAGTTAACGCCCGCTTTTTCGATAATTGATCCGTTTTGCATTACGCAGGTGAGGCCTGAGCCAATCTCCTTTTCCCATGTATCTTTTGTAAACCGGCCACTTCCGTCGGCTTCTTCCAGCGCACGGCAAATGGTTTGTTGTATGTTTTTATAAATATTGGCAGTCCGGGTAACTTTCACAGTTTTCTATTTTGAAGTTGCTTTATTCCTCGTGGGATTTTTATTTCGTTTCGTTAAATAAACCAACTGGAAGACTGAAAGTTCATTGTTTATTGGAAATTTTTCTGCGAAAATGAGGGAAATAATGTTTTATATGCGGCGCATACTGTGTTTTCGTTTCAAACTTAATTTATAGATGCGCCTTGTGTTTTCTTCTATAGTCTTCCACGGGTTTCACACGCGGTTATTCACATTTGGCTCCTTCAGAGCCATAAAAATCTCCAAAATTCAATAACCCATTTTCAAAATCAACGACTGCAAAATACAAAAGATGAACCTTTAAAGTATCCTAAAGCCCCCTCCTTCGGAGGGGGTTTGGGGGAGGCTTCTCTCTAAACAATCTCCACCGCATCAACCGGACAAACCAGACGGCAGGCATCGCATTTGATGCAGAGGTCGGTGATGACCTCGTGCTTTTCGTGCGGCTTGAACAGAATAGCGTCTGTCGGGCACTTTTGTGCACATTTGGTGCAGCCTATGCACAAATCGTTGATCTGATATTTGATCATACTCTGGCATTTGCCTGATGGGCATTTGCCGTTGATGTGCGCAATGTATTCTTCCCTGAAATATTTTAAGGTTGACAGAATCGGGTTTGGCGCCGATTTTCCCAAACCGCACAAACTTCCTTTTTTTGTCCAGCCCGCAAGGTATTCCAGTTCATCCAAATCTTTCAAAGTCCCTTTTCCGGTGGTAATTTTGGTCAGTATGTCGAGCATTCGTTTGGTTCCGATTCGGCAGAAGGTGCATTTTCCGCAGGATTCGTTCTGGGTAAACGAAAGAAAATAGCGGGCAATGTCCACCATGCAGTCGTCTTCGTCGAGCACTACCAACCCACCGGAACCCATCATTGCACCCACTTCGAGCAATGATTCGTAATCAATGGGTGTATCATACAACTGCGCCGGAACGCAACCTCCGGAAGGACCGCCAATTTGTACCGCCTTGAATTTTTTGCCATTCTGCACACCGCCGCCGATATCTTCCACAATCTGGCGAACAGTAATTCCCATTGGCACTTCAATCAAGCCGCCACGGTTAACTTTCCCGGTGAGGGCAAAAACTTTTGTCCCTTTGCTGGTTCCCAATCCGATGGATGAAAACCTGCCCGATCCTTCGCGAATGATATATGAAACCTGCGCAAAAGTTTCAGTATTGTTAATTAGTGTGGGTTGCTTCCATAAACCGCTTACAGCCGGAAATGGCGGACGAATGCGGGGAAAACCACGTTCGCCTTCAATGGAAGCCATCAGCGCCGACTCTTCGCCACACACAAAAGCGCCCGCACCTTCATAAATTTCTACATCAAAAGAAAAACCTGAACCCATGATATTTTCGCCCAGATAATTGTTTTCCCGGCAATAAATCAGCGCCTGGCGAATGCGTTTCACTGCAAGTGGATATTCGGCGCGGATATAAAAATAACCATGTGTTGCACCAACTGCTTTTGCGCCAATCACCATGCCTTCTATCACCCGATAGGGATACGATTCGAGCAACATACGATCCATAAATGCGCCAGGATCACCTTCATCGCCATTGACAATCAGATATTTTACCGCCGATTTATTTGCAGCGACCAAACTCCACTTCAGGCCAGTTGGGAAACCTGCTCCTCCCCGCCCCCGCAGTCCGCTATCTTTGATGGACTCTATAATTTCTTCGGAAGACAATTCTGTAAGACAGGTTTTCATGGCTGCAAAACCCTCGTGTTTCTTGTATTCTTCAATGTCGAGCGGATTGATAACTCCGCGGTATTGGGTAGCTATCGGAATCTGGCGATCCAGAAAATCGGTTACCTGTTTTTCGCGGGCATCGATCGAATATTGCTTAACACCATCCCAAACAGTGTCAGTCTGAACACTCTCGAAGAATTTGTAAACGCTGCTTTTGAGCATTCCAAACGTACTTTGAGGTTTAAAATGATTGGCAATAATTCCTTCTATTTCTTCGGGTTTTACCTTGGCATACAGGGTTGGCTTTTCGTTAAGCGGAATAATTTCGACCAGCGGAACCTGATGGCACATGCCCACACAGCCTACATTTTTAAGGCTGATTTTAATACCGGTGTCAGCAATCGTTTCTTCCACAGCTTTTTTAACATCCTCACTTCCGGAAGCCACACAGCACGAACCGAGCCCAATGCGGATTTCGCCTTGAATTTCCTGTCCGTCCACATTCCGGAACAATCCTTTTTTTGCTCCTGAAATTCCGGCATGTTTTTCGAAATCGGCGACAACATTGCCAACTTTATCTGAAGCGACGTGCCCATAAGTTATTTCGTCAATCTGAACCACCGGCGCCAGGGTACAGCAACCGAGGCACGAGACTTTTTCAAGGGTATATTTTCTGGAAACATCGGTTTCTTCGTGTCCTGTCAAGTTAAAATGGCGACGTAAGGCATCGTAAACCTGCCCTGCACCTTTCACGTGGCAAGCCGTTCCGACGCAAACCTTGATAATGTGTTCGCCAACCGGCTGCATCCTGAATTGCGAATAGAACGAAGCCACCCCGACAATCTGTTCCGGAGTAATTTCTGTTTTTTCGCAAACGTATTTCAGCGCTTCCTCCGGAAGGTAATTGAATGTATCCTGAATCGCCTGCAAAATCGGAATGACGGATTTCCCCTCCACGCCTTTTTTAGCGATGATATCGTCAACCGTTTGTTGTATGTTCGTTTCGTTGTTCACAATGTTAATTTTCTATTTGACAGAAATTTCGAATAAGGATTCGGACTTTGTTGTTTCTTATTTCTTATTCGATATTTCTTATTTACTCTTTTTTTTCGTTTTATCGTTTCCGTCCGAAAGAAGGTTATCATACAAAAATCACTTTCTCGCGGACGGGTTTTTACTCCTTTTCTTCAACCCGGGGTTTCGCCCCGGGCTATTGATATTTTGCCCCTTCAGGGCATGTTGCAACGCTTTTATCATCTTATTGTCAAGTCCTTTGTGGATTTTTTAATTCTTGCCATTCCAGTTCTACTTGAATTACATTCTTTCCTAACTATTCGTAAACTTGCCTTTTCTTTATGGTATTTCTGAAAGTCTTTTGTCAAATTCTCATTCTTGAAAATTATATGATTCTGTTCATTTGACGAATATTCTATAGCCTTTAAATCAATTATATTTACCTCCTTAAATCGGTCAGCAATTAAGAATGGCTCGATAGTGAGCAATTGCATCTTTTTTAAACTTGTATTCTTTTTGACCTATTTTGAATGATTTTCCCATCTGCTATTTGCTTATCCGTGGAATTTCATCCACGGTTATTAATATCTTGTTACTTCGGAGCAATAAATCGTTGATCGTTAATCGTTATTCTTCAATCGTTAATCATTTTGCCCCCAAACAATACAAGTTATTCATTCCGCGCAAATACACCTTTCCATCTGCAAACACAGGCGAGCAAACTGATTTTTCGCCCAGTTCAGGAGTTCCGATCAACTGATAGTCTTTGGTTGCTTTTACAATGTGCGTTTTGCCCGACATGTCGGTGATGTAAACTTTTCCATCGGCATAAATTGGCGACGAATAAAAGGCATCGCCATATTCCTGTTCCCAGTGCTTCTCACCGGTTTTGGCATCAAGACAGGTAAAAACGCCGTAAGTAGTTGCAATATAAAGCAATCCGTTTACTGCCAGCGGGCTCGAAACTTCAGGCAAATATTCGTCGGCTTCCCAAACTATTTCTGTAGTTGCACCAATCTTTATCCCAACCAGTTTCGCGTATTCGTTGGCGGCAAACACCATCCCGTCAGCATATCCGGCTGATGGGCCAACTTCTCCGGAAAGACAGGCAATGTTCCAAAGTTCTTTTCCGGTTTCAGGATTGTATGAATTTACATTTGGGTTGGTCGTTAAAATCAGTTCCATGCGACTTCCTGTATTTACCAGAATCGGCGACGACCACGATACTTTTGAAGCGCGGACAGTTTCCCAAACGGTTGCACCAGTTTGAGTGGCCAAAGCCAAAAGCTTTCCTGAACGGTTGGTATCGTATTGAATCAACAATTTGTCTTTGTAAATGATCAGCGACGAAGAATGTCCATAATGATTGTCAGGAACACCCAGATTGCGCGCCCACAAACGTTTTCCGCTCATATCGAGGGCAATCACATCGCCTGTTCCGAAAATGGCAAATACCGCGCGACCGTCAGTTGCCATGGTTGGTGCTGCCAAACCCGTATCGGCAGTCACTTTGGGTGCTGAAGCCGGCGAACCTTGAATATTATCAGCCGAAGCTTCCCAAAGCAATTTTCCGGTATTTTTATCGTAACAATAAACCATGCGAACCTGCGCATCTGCTCCGGTCACAAACAACTGGTTCCCCCAAATGATGGGTGAACTGTAGCCGGATTTTGGAACTTTTACTTTCCAGATTACATTTTTACCTCCGGCGCCATTCCAGTCGGTTGGCGTATTTTTTTGAGCCGCCACCCCAATTCCTTCAGCGCCGCGGAAGAACGGATAATTGGCTTTTAACTGCGCCAGTGTTGGTATACCGGCTGGTGCAGGAGCGGCAACAGTTTCAATATTTGTTACCGGAACATCAGTCGTAACAGGAATTTCCGCAACCTGAACATCAACGGTTGTAACTGATGAATCTTCAGGAGCAACAGCCGGTTCTGCATTTTCAGCAACAGCTATTTCTGCAGGCTGTTCTTCCTGAACAACCAGATTTTCGTTGACCATGTACTTTTCCAGCGAATTGGACGATAATAATCCAGCGGCAAGCGCCAGAACTATTAAAACTGAACCGACATAAATCACCCATTTTTGAGCCACCAGTTTATCAAGTTCACTGACTTTTTCAACACTGTCGATTTCATTCAGTTTCGATTTGGCCGACAATACAAAGCGCACGGCCAGAATAGAAATAATTACCCCGAGAAACATGAGGTAAGTTCCGGTGCGCAACTGCCACTGACTTGTAAAATAGGCTTTCCGGGCCATCAGGTCGAAGGCACGGATTTCGGCTTTCAAAGCCTCGTCTCCGGGATTTTCGCTTAGCCGTTTTACCAGTGCCGGAATAGTTTGGTTCTCAATCGGATCGTTGAAACTTGTCTGCACATAATTGATAATCAGCAAAATGGCCAAAACAAGGGCAAATCCTGCGGCGATCCAGGCAACCTGTTGTGCCAGTTTAATTTTATCCATTGTTAAAATATTTAAAGCCCCCTAAATCCCCCGAAGGGGGACTTTGTGAAGCGTGTTTCATTTTTTTTCAGAACTATTATCATTTTGAAATTTCCAATTTTCCACAACCAAAATACCTCCAAAATCAGGGATTGTCTTAAGTCTCCCCTTTTGGGGGAGGTTTGGAGGGGGCTTCTTTTTATTCTTTCTTCACCGGGCAATAATCCATGCAGCGTGCACAACTCAGGCAATTGGTTCTGTTGGGTTCCCAGTCTTCGCGTTTCCTGAATTTCGATAAACCGATCAGGCTTGTACCGATCACCAATCCCATGAAACCACCCAGCAACCAACCACCCCAATAGAATTGGTTGCGAATGGCATCCGCTTCAACCACCAATTGTTCGGTCGATTTTCCGGAACCCATAAAGGTCCGGACATCAATATTTTTAGGATCATTCTTCACTTCAGGATGCTCCACAATTTGTTCGGCCAGATAAACAGTCTGGTTAAATCTGGACAAAGGCACATGCATCATCGAACCGGCAAACCCGCCAATTCCAACCCACAAAGGCAGAAGCACAAAATATGTCATCAGGCGGTTCACATTGCTGCGGCGTTTTCCGGTTTCAACTACCGGTTCGTCGATGGCACCAAACGGACAAGAATTTGCACACAATTTACACTGAATACATGCTGAAGGTGTGATGGTCATGTGTTTGGACGAAAACTTCGACATCCAACCCAATAAAACTCCGTAAGGACAAAAGAACCGGCAATACGGACGGGCAACAAAAACGCCGACTGCCAGAAATAAAGCTCCCAATATCAGCATATTAAATGGTGCATCGAACCGGAATAGTCCGACAAACGGATCGTAACGGCAGATGATAAATTCGGATTTGGTGGCCACATATAAAACCGACAAACCGAGGTACAAATACGGAATTAAACCCAACACTTTCTGAATCCATTTGGGCAATTCGATGGGTTTCAAAACTACAATATCCTGAATGGCTCCAAGCGGACAAGCCCCGGCGCAGAATGTCCTTCCGAAGAAAAGTGTAAAAACAAGCGGAATCAGGAAAAACAACAAGGCTGTAAGTGGGATGGCATAAGTGGGATCGACAATTCCCAACACCACATTCTGAATAGCCCCAATGGAACAAATGCAACCTTCGCGGTAAAAACCGAAGTACAGCAAAGTGAAAACAGAAATCCAGAAAACACCTTTTCGGGAGCGTTTTTTCAGCACAAACCAGGTAACCAGCGACAGTACCACCAACAATACCAGCACATCGAAATATTCCAGAAATATCATTCGGGCTGATGGCGCTTTGGTATCAGGCTGAATATAGCCAGTATCAAATTCCGGTTTCGGGAACCGCTGTTGCGGATCGGCAGCAAAAGATTGAACTGCCATGTATAGCAGTATCGAAACCAGTAAAAAATATCGTTTAATTAGTCTCATCATTTTTATAACCTATTCGTTTACGCAGTTTTTGCTCTGTTTCCTGATTGTCTTTTTGAAGCAGAAAGTTTATGGCGTCATACACGTCATTAAATTGTTTGTCATATTTGTTCTCAAGTTCCTGTAATTTTGCAGTCAAATCTTTATGGGACAAAGCATATTGTCGCACAAAAACAAAAGCTCTCATAATTGAAATATTGACTTCAATTGCTTTATCCGAATTAAGAATACCACTCAACATTGCAACGCCCTGCTCAGTGAAGGCAAAAGGCAAATATTTAGCGTACTTTCCCCTGCCTGTAGTTTCTAAGGTGCTAAAATTGCACCTTAGAGAATCATATTCAAGCTTGGTGAGCTCAAACATAAAATCAGGAGGGAACCTTTTAATATTAACCTTTACTGCCCTTTTTAGATATTTTGTTTCAGTCTCATAAAGTTCAGCAAGGTCAAAATCCAGCATAACTTTCTGTTCCCGGATTTCGTAAATCTTCGTTTGAATTTTTTCGAGTTGCATTTATTCGGTTCTTAGCATTTTACAAATTCGCCCTAATAATCCAATTCCTATATTTTTTCTTATCCTGATTCTTACAGCTTATCACAAATCGAGATAACCTATCTCTTTTATTTGATTTTCTCACTCCGTCCGCAATCAGAATATTTCTCTGTTGATCATTTCAGCGCGGACGGTAATATTCTCTTCATCTTATCCACGGGTTCCGCTTCGCTTTACCCGCGGTTATTCATATTTGACACTTTCAGTGTCTCAAAATATCTTGGTCATCCTCCACTACTTGAGGTTTCAATTTGCAACCTCAAACGACCCCACTCAAAATATCAATATTCTCCTCCCGTCCGCAATCAGAATATTTCTCTGTTGATCATTCCTGCGCGGACGGTAATGTTTTCTTCATCTTATCCACGGGTTCCGCTTCGCTTTACCCGTGGTTATTCATATTTGACACTTTCAGTGTCTCAAAACGACTTGGTCACCCTCTACTGTTTAAGGTGCTAAAATTGCTCCTCAAAATTTTCAACTCCTTTTCTATGGTCACAATTTGTGATCTTAGAAATTCCTGAAAACTGTGACTGCGACTGCCAACTCTTCTAAGCGTTCTTCCCTTTGCCGCCTTTGGTAAAATCACCCTTAATTAAATAGGGTGTATCAGCCGGAACGCGCACAAAAGCTTCAGCCGGACAAACTCGTGCAATGGCGCAGTCGTTGCAATTTTTGCACAAGTTATGACGAATCTGCAAATGAAACGACCCGTTTCCGAATGCAGTACAACCGGCCACACACTTGGCACAACCGATGCACAGATCTTCGATGATTTCGTACTCGTAATAAGGTTCTTCAATAAATTTACGTTTGATGGCGGCTGTTGGGCAAAGCTGATTTTCGGCAGCCGTGCTACGGGCATTCGCATCGGGTTTCAGGTATCCGCCACACAAGTCGCAATAGCCGCATAAAGCGTAGGCATGCACGCATTTTACTGCTGAAGGCGTCATTACGCATTCGGTGGCACAGCGCCCGCATTGCACACATTTGAAAGGATCGATCTGCCAAACCAGATCTTTGGGAGTCGCATTCAGGAACGAAACACCAGCCACACCGCCAAGCGAAACAGCCAGCGCCATTTGCATCCCGCTGCGGATAAACCGACGGCGCTCTATGCTTTTGGGTTCATTTTTATCGCTCATCTTTTCTGTATTTATTAGCCTGATCCAACGAACAAGTCGCTATTTTCTGGCATTTTTTGCAAAACTGATTATCGCCGCAACCTTCCAACTGAACCCGGTCTTCGGCCAGCAAATAGGCCGAACCGCCAATCATGGCTGACAGAAAAGTTAGCTGCGCAGCTTTTCTGAAAAAATCTCTCCGGTTGTTTTTTTGATCGTTCATTTTAATCGTTCTTTTCAAAAATTCTTACCTGCTGGCGTTCAAAATCGAGGGCAATTACCCGGTGCAGTTTGTCCACCGCAATATCGGGTGCCAATGAACCATTGAATGCCGCCGGTGGCGCGACCACACCGGTGAATTGTCCATGCTGATCGTATATCTTGATTCGAGGCATTCCTTTTTCACTGGTGATGAATGAATTATCATCCAAAATTGAAATATGCGCCGGATTGCAGCAACCGCTGAAACCTTCAACTTTGAAACTGGTTATTCCCCACGATGTGCGCAGCGAACCATCCGGATTGTAATTCTCGAAAGTATGCTTTCCGGTATTTGCCGCCCATAAAAAACCACCGTCGTCAATAGCCACATCAAAATACGGGCTTGGAATTGCAAATCCAGAAATCCCTTTTTGCTCATTCTTCTCCCCTATTTTCTGCATAATTTGTCCGTTGGTATTGCACTGATAAACGATCCGGTTTCCGGCATCAGCCACATATACATTTTCTCCGGAAACAGCCAGCGATGTAATTACAGACCGGTCGCCAAACGAATTCCAGCGTTTCACCAGCGTTCCGTTCAGGTCGTACATCACCACATAATGGCGCATCCCAATCCAAATCTGGCGATTATCGTCAATGGTTACGCAGGTTGCGCTGTCAATCAACGATTTGCGCAATATTTCTTTTCCTGAATAATCAAACCTGATTAACTCATTGGCTGTAGCCACAATAATCATTGAATCCGACACGGTTATTCCGCCCCAATCGTGAACTTTGACCGGAAAATTCAGCGTTTCAGTATATAAAATCTGGGTCGAGTCCACCTGCCGAAATTCATCAATATTGTATTCGTAGGGATTTTCAATGTTCTTCCCGGCTTTCTTCCCGATAAAATCTTTGCCTATAACAACCACAATTGCGACAGCAAGAACGATCAATACGATATTTACCAGTTTCCGGTTCATAGTTTTATTGGCTAATGTTTACACAATACATTGTTTTCGCATCACGCAACAGCAAGCGCCCATCGGCAATGGCCATCGGTCCCCAGGCATCGTGCCCGTCGAACAGTTTTTTCTGCGCCATTTGAACGTACTTTTTACTGTCAGGTTTAATCATCGTCAGCGTTCCATCATCGCTTAGCACATACATCTTATTATCGGCAATCAGGTATGGTCCCAGACCAAAACGGCCTTCTTTTCCTGAAGTCCAGACGATTTTGGTGACATCATCCGGAGAAACACATACCAATTGGTTACGCAGCGGGCCTGCATCTTTGGGCTGAATTCCAAACATCATCCCGTCCCAAATAACAGGAGTCTGCTGTTCGCAAGCCATTCCATCCTTCGGGCTGAATTCTTTTAAAACATCAACTTTATATTCTGCTCCTGAAGGAGTTACCTGAATCATCATACTTCCGGCGCCATATCCGGCAGTTAAAAATACTTTCCCATCGGGGAAACAAACCGGAGCCGGAGCAACCACCGAATGGTTCCAGGCAGTTGACTGCCAAAGGATTTTGCCTTCATCATCGCCTTCTGCTGACACGGCAATTACTGCCCCAACAGCGCTATATACATACATTTTCTTGCCGTTAAAAGTCCAGGGAACAATTGAAGAGTGCGACATTTGTATCCCGCCCGGATTTGGAGTTTCCCATAAAACTTCGCCCGTGGCCAAATCAACTGCAATCATTACGGAAGTTCCACCAGGAGCAAGAATCGCTTTATTTCCGTCGATCATCGGGCATTGTCCGGTAAACCACAGCGGTACCTCGGTCTGGTATTTCTGAACCATGTCGAGCCCCCAAACCAGATCACCGGTTTCACGCTTCACGCACATCACGTGGCAGCGTGGTCCAATGGTCAACACATATTCAGGAGTTATGGCGGGAACCGTGCGCGACATTCCATGATTTCGTTTGATGCTCAATTTGTACGAACGCCTCCAAAGTTCCTTGCCATCTTCAAGCGAAAAACAGCGCAAGGCATCTTCGCGTGACGTTTCATCATAATCCATCAAATAAACTTTTCCCTCATAAATGGCAGGTCCCGCATGGCCTTCGCCCAATTCAACCGACCACAAAATTTCAGGCTGATCGCCAGACCATGAGTTTTTAAGCGGGCTTGAGTTTTTTACAATATTGTCGTAATCAGCTCCACGGAAACGAGGCCAGATTCCTTTTAAATTAGATGTTGAAGTTCCGAACAATTCGAAATTCTCGCCGATGTTTACAACGTCCATCATTGTTGAATCGGCGCCTTTATTGTCCTCTCCGGGAATGCTTTCAACAAACTGGTTGGTTGGGTCTTTCAGGAGCCACCAGAAAAAAAGGATCAGCATTACACCGCTAACCGACCACAGAATGTATTTGATATTCTTTTCCAAGATTTTTTAGTATATTATCTGTCGATTTCCTTATTAAACTCTGCTTCAATATCTTCAATGGTTGGCAAACTTGGTTTCAGGTTATCGGGTAAAATATTTGTCAGATGATATTCAGAAATTCCCATTGGTTTATTGATGTCGCTTAAAGCATACTCTGCCACCACTTTATCTTTGCTTTTACAAAGTATTAAACCGATTGTTGGTTCATCGCCAATTTGTCTGTATTGCTCATCAATTGCTTTTATGTAGAAATTCATTTTTCCGGCATGTTCCGGTTCAAAATCAGTTTTTTTCAAATCTATTACCACATAACAATGAAGACGTGTTTGATAAAATAGCAAGTCAATTGAAAAATCACGGCTACCGACCTTTAGTGGAACCTGATTTCCCATATACGCAAATCCGGCACCCAGTTCAAGAAGAAATTTAGTGATGTGGTCAATCAGGCTTTTCTCCAGTTCCCGTTCATTGAAATCGGCACGCATGGTTAAAAAATCAAAAACATAAGGGTCTTTCAGTGTTTGCTGAGCCAAATCGGATTGATACGCTGGCAAAGTTTTACTGAAATTTGAAATAGATTTCCCGTCGCGAAAGTAAAGATTCGATTCGATTTGATGTACCAATACCGCCCTACTCCACCCGTAACGAATCGTATTTGAGACGTAATATTGAGCTTCTGGAATCGTTTTGCATTTTAAATAAATAGCAATATTATGACCCCAGGGAATTTGGAAAAGCTGATCAATATTTCGATCCGGCAATTGGTCAACAAGTTGTTGACCAATTACAATATCCTGGTTATAAAACAAATACCACTGTCGAATATATTTAATGTTAGTTAATGAAAAACCCTTTACCTCAGGAAATTCTCTTTGCAAATCATCACTCAACTGGTTCAGAAATTTACTTCCCCATTCGGTCTGTTCTTGCTTTTCGACAATTTCTGCACCCAATTCCCAATAGAATTTAAGCAACTCCTGATTGACCTGTACTGCAGCCTTAATCTGGGTTTGCTGAAACTTTTGCTTTAGCTGCAAAATCCAGTTGTTATATTGCGGATCTGAGATTTTATATTTCATACAAATTTTAATTCTTCAGGTTATATACCGCCAAATATTCGCCGTGACGAACAAACAGTTTTCCGTCGAAAATAGCAGGATGTGCCCAATGTGGACCTGAACCTTTGCTAATTTTGAATGAACTGATGATTTCAAATTTTTCAGGATTGGGTTTAACAAGCGCCAAATGTCCTGATTTCTCTTCGTAACAATATAGCATTCCGTCAGCCGAAATGATTGGCCCTTTGTTAAACCAGTGCGAATCATACATGGTTTTTCCGGTGTTCCAGTCAACACAAATCCAATTGCCGTTGCTGTTGTTCTTCCAGTTTGACCCAAACAAATGATTGCCAATTTTAACCGCGCCACCCATGTGACTGTCAAAATCGGGATTGGTCCATTTTAACGAAACCGACCGTCCATCATCAGCCAGACTTAATAAAACTGCCGCATGATCGTATCCACTTGTTACGAAAATTTCATTGTTATAATAAAGTGGCGTATTCGTATTTCCACCTTTGCCCTGCTGATTAATGTGATACTGAATCAGGTTGTGAGTCCATACAATTTCGCCATTATCGATGTTAACGGCCAGTAAATCGTTAGCCGTTTGAGCCAGCAGCAATCGTAATCCTGCTTTTTCGATGATTAAAGAAGAAGCATATGCGCGTGAGCCACCCAAACTTTTTGTTTTCCAGAGCAGTTTGCCATTGGTTTTATCGAGTGCAACCACGGTAGTTTCGTCACCGCCAGTTACATAAAATACAGCTTTATCTGAAACTACAGGCGACTCGGCAACTCCCCAGCGGTGCGGCTCACCCTTGTAATCTTTGTTGGCATCAACCGTCCATATTGGTTTTCCTGAAATTGCATCAACACATGCAACTTCGCCCATTCCGCTAATCAGGTAAATACGGTTATTTTCAATCGTTGGAGTACAGCGTGTTTCAGGATAAGTGCGCGCCCAGGCAAGGCCATAAGCGGTTTCCCACTTCTTTTTACCGTTCATTTCGTAGGCCGAAACCACATCAAGTGTATCTTTTCTGCCGGTTACATAAATCGTATTTTCATAAACTACAGGCGACGAATAGCCATTCCCGATATCATTCAGTTCCAGTAAGAGCGTAGGACCATTTTCAGGCCAGCTTTTCAGTAGATTCTGATCAGCATAAATTCCGGAACGATTCGGTCCACGCCATTCAACCAGATCCTGGGCAAACAAGCTTCCGGTAAGAAAAAAGATCAGTAAAAACAAAAGTAATTTCATCGTCGATCATTTAGCTATTTACGATTTAACTATTTACCATTCACCATTAAAATCGTAAATAGTAAATAATTGAATCGTAAATGGAGTTTATTATGCTTTAATATTATACACAAACAAAACATCGCCGTGTCGCAAATACATTTTTCCGTTTGCAATAAACGGGTGCGACCAGTATGGACCGCTTCCTCCCTTCAATTTAAATGAACTTATAACTTCAAAATTATTCTGATCGGGTTTCACCAATGCAACAGTTCCTGCTTTTTCTTCCATAATATAAAACATACCATCGGCGTAAACCAGTGAACCTTTATTGACCCATTCGGTTTCGTATTTCACATCGCCGGTTTCCCAGTTCATGCAAACCCATTTGCCTTTGCTGTTGTTTTCCCAGTTCGAACCATAGACAAAACCGTCGAGTTCGATGAGTCCGTGGTGGTGGTTATCGAGTGTCATGTTGCTCCATTTTTCGGTAACCGACATTCCATCTTCGCTCATCTGAACCATCGCATTACGATAATCATACCCCATCGACAAAAAGATATCGCGTCCTTTGATGGTTGGCGTATTGGTCCAGATCAGGCCGGGTTGGTCCCATTTTTCGCCATCCCAGTATTTGAAGTTCCAAACCACTTTGCCGGTTGCCGGTTCGAGTGCAATTAAATGAGTTCCGGTAACTGCCAGAATATATCTGAATTGTTTGTATTTATAAATTATTGGAGAAACATACGAACGTGGACCGCCCACGCTCTCACTTTGCCAAACTGGTTTCCCGGTCATTTTATCGAATGCAACCACCGAAGTTTTGGCACCGCCAGGAGTACAAATCACTTTATCATCCACAATGAGCGGCGATTCTGATACACCCCAAATGTGCCATTCAGCTTCAAAATCCTTGTCCACATTCACTTTCCAGCGGATTGCCCCGTCATTTACATTCAGGCAGACCAGCTCTCCGGATCCGCTGATAATGTAAATACGATCATCTTCAATGGTCGGAGTACTGCGGGTATCCGGAAACGATTTTGCCCACGAACGGCCATACGCTACTTTCCATTTGGTCTGACCATCAGGAGTAATGCATGAAAGATAATCCAGAGTATCAATCATTCCGGAGGCAAAAATATACTGATCGGTTGCTACAACCGACGAATATCCTTTACCGATTCCTTCAACTTTCAGCAATAATTCGGGACCTGCATCAGGCCATTTTTTAAGCAAGCCGGTATCCGCAAATTTACCGTCTCGGTTAAGTCCGCGCCATTGTACAGGTTGTGCAAATACAATTAGCACAAGTAAAAGAAGTGTAAACGTAAGGGTTAACTGTTTCATATTTTAAGTTGATTTATTCTGAAATTTTATAGGCAATCAACACATTACCGTGACGAACATACAAAATGCCTTTATTTATTACAGGGTGAGCCCAGTGCTGCTCGGCACCCAACGTTACTTTTGTGTTGCTGATTACTTTAAAAGCAGTTGGATCTGCTTCAGCCATAAACAGTTCGCCCTTTTCAGAATAACCAATCAATTTATCGTTGGCGGCGATGCTCACGCCTTTACCCATTTCGGTTGACGAATATTTCTGATCGCCGGTTTTCCAATCGATACACTGCCAGCTGCGATCCTTGTCGCCCGAACCATAAAGGTAACCGTTGATCAAAACAGCTCCTCCCTGACGACTATCGAAGCTTTTGATTTCCCATTCTTTAGTAACTGAACTTCCGTCGGCACTTAGTTTAAGTTTTTCACCACCCTGTCCGTATCCACTGAAAACGAACAAGCCACCTTCATGATAAATTGGTGTATTTGGATGAACCGCCCACTGATTGGGATGTCCGAAATTCCAAAGCATTTTTCCGGTTGCAGCATCAATTCCTAATACGTTACCAAATGTGTGAGTAACCAACAACTGACGATTTGGAAGTTTAATCAAAAGCGGAGTGCAATAAGCCGACAATTCGCCCAATCCGGGACACGACCAGATGGTTTCGCCGGTCATGCGGTTTAAGGCCATCACGTTATTGGTCTTTCCGCCAGGGGTAACAAATAGTTTGTCGCCATCAACAAGCAAAGTTTCGGTGTAGCCCCAGGTAATATTTGTCGCGTCATAATTTGCCAAACAATCTTTTTCCCAAACTACTTTGCCTGAAGTTAAATTCAGACAAGTGATTTTTCCGTGACCAGTAAACAAGTAGGCCAGATCGCCAACAATTGTAGGTGTTGAGCGGGTTCCCGGATAACTGGTATCGAACTCTTTTCCGTATTTGAATTGCTGAAGTTCTTTGCCGTTTTGGTCGAGTACAAACAAAACAGCTTGTCCTCCAACCATTCCGTTGATGTAAATTTTGTTGTTGGCAAAAGCTGGAGATGAGAATCCCTGACCCAATTTATCGAACGTCCAAATGATCTGGGGACCATCGGCCGGCCATTGTTTCAAAAGTTTATCGACTGTGTAAATTCCTGAAGAATTCACGCCACGCCATTTGGTGGCTTCCTGAGCATTTGTCGTGACTGACAGGCAGACAAATAAAATTACAATCACTGATGATAGTTTCATATATAAAGCTTGAAAAATGATTTGGGTAAAAGTATTAAGGATCGGCCAGTAAAACAAGAAGATACGGAATTTAACAAGGTTCTAAATAGTAAGATTCATTAACAAATTAGAAATGATCATGAATACCGTATAAGTATAAATTTCAACCTGTTATAAACAATCATTCTTATTATGGAGCATTAACTCCATTCAAATAACAGGGTTGATCGAAATGTGATTATTGATAGTTTCAGCTTGTTGAAATAAAAAAAGACACGAGGCAAGCAGGTAAATTTCAAACCCGTATGGAAACAATTTAGTTCAATATTCTTCAGTTAAGGTAATATTCAGATTATCCCTCTATTTGAAAAATTTGGCCATTAAACTACGAAGAAGCTTTTCCTGAATAGGTTTTTCCATATAATCGTTCATTCCAGCCTCAAGACAAACGTCTCTTTTTTCAGTGGGTTCGCTTCCGGTTAGAGCAACAATAATTGCCCGGTGTGACATTTTTGATTCCTGTTCAAATGTGCGGATTTCCGAAGTAGCCTCCAATCCATCCATTTCTGGCATCTGCATATCCATCAAAATGAGATCGTATTGTTTTTTGCGATACTTTTCCAATGCCTCCAGACCATTTGAGGCAATATCAATAGAAACTCCCAACTGTTTAAAAGTCAGAATTGCAATTCGTTGATTAATCCGATTGTCTTCGGCTACAAGTATTTCCAGTTCAGTAAGTTCGCGCATGATTGTATTTTTAATTCAGTAACAATTAATTTTAATTTATACTGGATAAAATTTACCAACGACAAACATAAGCATAAAGTAAATTGGTTTTAGACTTTAGCAGTAAAAAAGCGAGAAATAAAAAAAAATCAGCAATACTCACTTCACCTTATCTATTGAGGGAATGGTAATTTGTGGCATATTAAGGTTTTCAAGATCTTTGATGAACAACATTAAAAACGAAGTATAGATTGTCATGTTTTCCTTCGTAATTCGTTGATAATGAATCATAAATTGTCTCAACTGATCTTCAGAATAAATATTTTGGATTTCATCAAGAAATTCCCATCGCTTTTTTTCAAACCAATGTTCGTTGCGCAAAAACCTTCGATCGCCATATTTACTGAAGTAATATGCATATAGATTTTTTGCCCCTTTTACCGAAAGATCATTTTTTAATTTAGATAATGCACCGGAATAAGCTCGCAAAAGGTGCCAATACCTGTTCAAATCATCCGAAAACTCAATGAGATATTTCAAATCAGGCAGCAACATGTAAAACTGTTCTATCTGGCCTCCTGAAAGGTAAGATTCCAGCAATTCCAACTTTAACGGAGTATAATGAATAAAGTCAGCAAAGAACTCTTCAGAAAGTTTTTTTGCCAACATCGGATTTTCTCCCTTTAAAAAAGAGGATTCGTAAAATTCCTTAAATGAGCTTGCTGAATTCATGATTTAATTTTAGATAACAATCAAAACTAAGCCAAAGGCAGAAAAATTCCTATCCTTAAACCCAACCACTTTCTAAATCATGGGTTTCAACTACCAATCAGTGCATCTGAATGAGCGAAATGGAAAAATAAAAAATCCACAGCAAAACATACTGTGGATTTTTGGATAAAAACAATCCCGAAACAAAACTACAAACCCGCATAAATAATCATTCCGATGCCGATAAAAAACAGCAAAAACATGGTTGCCAGTAATCCGGTTGTTCCTTTTGATCCCTTAAATTCCTTCCAGATAAAAACTCCCCACAAAGCTGCTACCAGCGTTGCGCCTTGTCCCAATCCATAAGAAATGGCAAACCCTGCTTTTCCGGCAGCAATTATACTGAACGTCATTCCCACACACCAGATCATTCCACCCAGAATGCCAGTGAAATGTTCTTTCAGGCTTCCGGCAAAATAATGGGAATAGGTAACCGGAACACCTTCAAAAGGTTTTTTCATCAGGATGGAATTGAAAACAAAGTTACTGATCAGGATTCCGACAGAAAAGATAAACACAGCGGTGTAAGGAGTCAGCAAGCCAG
This sequence comes from Bacteroidota bacterium, assembly GCA_030698405.1. GTDB lineage: Bacteria > Bacteroidota > Bacteroidia > Bacteroidales > Prolixibacteraceae > Aquipluma. The sequence goes on along the minus strand of JAUYMU010000050.1, from coordinate 17,563 downwards.
CTTCAGGAGTTTCGAAACTGGTAACCATTGAACTGGCTACGAAGCGATAGAACAAAGCCATCATAACACCTCCGACAACTGACAATACAATTCCTTTGGTTGGAACTTTCTGCGATTGGGCAGATTTCTTTTTATAAGCCAATGCATCGAGCACAATGGCAACCGTAACCACCGTCACCCCGATAAACAACCACATTGCATTTCCCTGCGGGTTGGCGATATAATTGACGAGTACGCCAAGCACCAAAGCAATTCCGATTCCTACGGGGAAAGCAACCGACATGCCTGCAATGGCGATGGCTGCAACAATCAGGATATTGGCAGCATTGAAAATAATCCCACCGAGAAAGGCATTTCCGATGTTACTCATTTCAGCCTGACCAATATCTTCCAGAAAACCACGTCCCTGCTCGCCGTTACTTCCCATCGTAAACGAAAATAGCAGCGACATCAGCAGGATTCCGATTACATAATCCCAGTAAAACAGCTCGAAACGCCATGATTTTTGTGCCAGTTTTTGGGTATTGGCCCACGAACCCCAACACAACATGGTTACAAAACAAAGGACAACAGCAAGAAAATAGGAATTAACTATATACATGATTGATGGTTTTGATTATTGAATGGATATTGGTTATTCATTATTAGATATTGGATATTTGCTTTTTCATTTCGGTTCATACATCATCAAATCGTCCAGAATATCTGCGATTTTCTGATACGGATATTTGTGCACCAGGAAGGAATGATTCGAGTTATTATCGGCATTCCACGAGTTTGAACCATTTTCATTGCAAACAAACGTTCCGTTTCCGATCACATAAAAATAGTTTTCAGGATTACGAACTGCACACAGAACTGCTGTATGATCCCACGAATTCCGGTTCTCCGATTTTTTGTTTTCGTAGTTCGACAAACAGTATTCGTAAGCCCACTGAACCGGACTGCCTTTCGTGCCTTGCTTAGCCACTTTGTTTCCGGTCATGATTTTCACCCCGATTTCGAATCCGCTGAAAAGAATCGGAGTTGGCCAGTTTTGGAACACGTAATACGAAGCAGCTGCATGTTGGTTAACATTAAACTCGCTCCCCTCCGGAAAACCACCGGCCATCGCCACCCAGTTCTTTACTTTTTTAGCCACCAGTTCTTTTCCTGAAAGTTTGCTGTACTGATCTGGTTCTGATTTCAAAAGTGGTTCCAGATTGGAAATAAACCCGACGGTCACGATCACCACACTTTGGTCTTTTTGCGCGGCAAGTACTTTCCGGTAAACATCGGTTGCTGAGGGATAATCGGCATTGGTCTTCATTTTTGGCAGGTATTTCACAACCAGCGAATCGTTCCAATGGTTCGGGCATGAGAATTTCGGCGCGTCTGGTCCGGGAACGCCAATCGGAATATTTGGTTTCTGAAAATAGCGGTTGAAAACCTCGATGGTTGGAGCAATGTACGGGTATCCACAACTCGACATCGTTGCCAGTATTTCGCATTCGCCTTTGACCGCAAGTGCATGAAGGACAGCGATGGCTCCCACATCGTCATAATCGGGTCCCATGTCGGTATCAAAAATAATTTTGACTGGTTGGGCTGACCAGCCGAGGCTTGAATTCAGCACCAGAAACAAAAAAATAAATAACGATCGTTTCATTGGTTAAATTGGTGTTTAGGTTAGTTTGTTTTCCAGGCATTTGCAGGCTTAGCCGAACTGTAAACAAGTATATTGTCAACTCGTACCTGATAACCTTCAATCGGATTGATCAACTTAAGTTTTACCTGATGTTTTCCTTCGGATAACTGGTATTTCCAGGCAACTTCATGCCGGCGAGTTGTAAAAGAAGTGGGCATTTTTACCTGCTCCACTTTTTGTCCATCAACATACACTTCAAATTCCAGCACGCTTTCAGGCAAATCCTTGTTAAACTTCTGTGCATTCCCAGTCACAACAAATCCATTTCCCTGAAAATCAAGCTCAACTTCCTGATTGGTACTATTCAGTTGTTTACCCAAATGTTGCCGCCCAATCGGGAAATGGCCCTCAAAGCAAACTTCCAGTTTTGCCGGTACAATTTCCTGAAACGGAATTTCAATCGCATCACCTTTTATGGTTGCACCGTTCTTCTCCAAAACTGCTACTGCATGTTTATAACCCAATTCATAAACATCATTCAGCGACATGGTGGTATATTTAAAGTCCATATCTTCAACAGGATAAACAGGTGCCTTCCAATATTCAGGAATGGCGCTGTAACCCAGCATCGTACCCAAAATACCACCTGCGCTTGCCGGATTGCAATCCGAATCCTGCCCACAGCGTGTGCTTATTTCCATGGTTTTGCCAAAATCACCTTCGCCATACAGCAAGCCAATAATGATATATGCAGCATTGATTTTCGCATCAATGTTAAAGCTGTTAAAAACACCATCCGGACAACCAATGTCCGATGACCATTTCCTTTCGCACTCGAACCAGTTTCTTTTCCAGTCATCGGGAAATTCCTTTTTCCATCCGATCACATCGCTCATACATTTGTAAAATTCCGATTCCTGCGGAATTGACTTTAAGGCTTCAGTAACGATATAATTTACATCGTTGGAAACAAATGCCAGCGAGTACATGGCAGCCACATAAACGCCACCATACCAACCATCGCCGTAATTCATGATGTGCCCAACTTTATCGCAAATTTCGGTTGAAGTGTTTACCATTCCCGGTGACATCAGTCCGGCAAAATCGGCTTCAATCTGGAAATCAATATCATCGGCATGTGGGTTATTCAGCCAGTGACCTGATTCCGGCGGAGTAATTCCATTCAAAATATTGTATCTCGCAGCCTGATTGGCGTGCCACAGCATGTATTCGGCATTGGCAAAGGCATTTGCATGTGAAATTGCCGGAGCATCAAGCCCTTCTTTTTCGAAAACATCTACAAAAGTCAGATCCATGTAAACATCATCATACAAACCGGGAGAATTCTCGTAGTACCATTTACAACGATCATTGTCCCATGGAATCGGCTGATAATCCTGGATCATGGTTCCTTTGTACTGAAATTCGGTCGGGCCACCAAAAGTGCAGCCAATAACCTGACCGGCCCAGCCACCTTTGATTTTATCTTTCAGGACTTCTGTAGTGATAGTTGTTTTGATAGCAGTTGGTGATTGTTTTTTGCTGCAGGAAGTAGTTGCCACAAAAATGACAAGCATCAGAAACAGGAATAAGTTAGTTTTCATTGTATTAGGTTTAAGTTTAGTTTGATATTTCTTTACGGAATGGAACTGATGATTGCGCCCCGATCCTTGTTACCGAAATTGCAGCAGCTTTGTTGGCAAAAACGATCGATTCCTGAATGGTTTTTCCTTCTGACAAAGCCACAACCAGCGCCCCGTTGAAGGTATCTCCGGCAGCAGTGGTATCAACAGCTTCCACTTTGGGAGCTTTAATTATTTCTGAGTTTCCATTGGCCAGCAAAAATGCACCTGCAGACCCCATTGTAATAATTACAATTTCAACCCCTTTTTCATTGAGTGCCGAAGCCGCCTTTAGTGCGGACGATTCATCGGTCACTTTAATTCCAGTCAGCAATTCGGCTTCCGTTTCGTTGGGCGTAATGATGTATAAATTCTGAAGCAATTCGTCTGTCAGTTCAGCAGCCGGTGCCGGATTTAAAACTACTTTTTTCTGCTTGAGGGCAGCCATCCGGGCAATATGCTCAACGGTTGGAATCGGAATTTCAAGTTGCATCAGCACATACTCCGATTCGTACAGCTCGGCTATTGCCTTGTCAAAATCGGCTGCACTCAATGTACCGTTTGAGCCGGGCGCCACCACAATGGAGTTTTCGCCCTTTTTATCTACTGTGATCAAAGCTACTCCACTCGGATTTTCAGGATCGACGGCCACAAAATCAACATTGATTCCCTCGTCTTCGAGTTGTTGAACTGCCTGCTTTCCGAAAATATCGTCACCAATTTTGCCTACAAATGTGACCATGCCACCCAAACGGGCAGCAGCAACCGCCTGATTAGCGCCTTTTCCTCCGGCGTTCATTAAAAAACGACCACCCAAAATGGTTTCACCCGGAGCCGGAAAATTATGAGTTTTGATGACCATATCGGTATTTGAACTACCGACAATCAAGATCTTTTTACCATTCATATTCTAAGTTTTTCTGAATAAGATCAAAGTTAGAACATCAGGAACTTAAATTTTCACCACATTTGCTCAAATGTTATAATTTACACCGATAAAATATCAACAAAAATAGACTTATATAATTCATTTACAAAACATTAATTTATCACTATTATATATTTTCATGTATTATTTTCATTAATGCCTGTTATAAAACATTTCATGACAAAACTTGATAGCCTGCTCATTTTAATCAACTCGATGGATACTACTGAAAAACGGTATTTCCAGATCAATACAAAGATGCATGAAGGTAAAAAGGATTACCAAATTCTTTTCGATCTGATTCTCCAATCGGGTTTGTCGATCGATTTGGTGAAAACAAAATTTAAAAAGTACAAACCGGACGGAAGTTTCGAGATTACATGCAATCACCTGTATAACTTACTATTAGACAAATTATCCACAAAAGATGCGGAGAAGGAAGTCGAATTTCAAGCACTAAAAGCCTATCAACAGGCAAAATTCCTTTTCAAACGAAATCTATTTGACGATGCGTTTCAACTGATTGAAAAACACAAGCTGATAGCTCTGGAATACGAACTTTTTAGTCCGTACCTTTTGCTTGCCAAACTCGAAATCAGATTTTACAATCAACTGGAATTTAAGGATCTGGATGAGAATAAACTCGTCAAATTACAATCAAAAATTGAATCGGTATCGCGCCAGCAACGTGCCATCGAAAATCACACCGGTTTGTACAACCTCATCAGTATTCGTCAAATCAAACAAGGAACCATACGAAACGAAACCGAAAAAGAAAAACTGAATGATTTGGCATTTAACGAATTACAAGCCGTTTCGGGTCAGATGAAAAACTCATTCGAAGCACAGAAGCTTCATCTGCTGTTTCAATCGGCGTATTTTATGAAGACCACCAATCCGAAATCGAGCCTGAAAGTTTATTACGAGCTGAACGAATTGTTCGAGAACAACCGGAAACTTTGGGGAAATCCGCCCTATTTCTACATCAACCACATTCGCGGAATTTTGAACAACCTCCGCTGGTTTGGCAATTATGCTGAAATGCCATATTTCATTGATAAATTAAAGTATCTTCTCTCGGAATTTTCAACCGCCCAGGCAACCATTCAACCGCTGATATTTATTTTTGAAAGCCTGATGCTGACCGACCAAAGTCTTTTTGTGGAAGCGCTGAATCACTTGAATAAAATTCAGGATAAAATAAAAGAAAAAGAAACCAGCCTGACTTTTGCCACAAAGGCCGAAATTGCCTTGCAAACTGCGGTGGTTCTTTTCTGGAACCGAAATTATAAACAAGCGCTGAAAGCCATCCGACCAATTTTGAACGCCGGAAAACCTTTCAATCAGTTACCCCAAACCAAACCCGTCAGGTTTTTGAATATCCTGATTCACTGTGAACTGAACGATCACGACTACCTCACATCAGAAATCCGATCGTTTGAGCGCGACCTAAAAAAACGGGGAAAACCACTGAAAAGTGAAGAAATTATCCTGAAAAGTGTATTAATCATACTGAAGGAAACCGATACCAAAAGGTTCAGCAACAAACTTCAGCAACAAAAAGAAACCTTGCAGGAACTGAGAGACAACCCATTTGAACGGCAACTGCTCAACTCGTTCGATTTTATTGGCTGGCTGGAGGGGAAATTGAATTAGAAATACCTCGAAACCTTGGCTTTGTATTTTTGGTATTCGTCGCCAAATTCATTTTCGAGAAACTTCTCTTCGCCTAAAATAATAAAGTGATGAACGATCATTCCGTAAAGCATAACCGCCAATAAAAGAATGCTTGGAAGAAATAAGAATGTAGCTGTATTCATGAAAAAGAAACTTGCATACATCGGATTTCTGCTGATTTTGTATATGCCACTGGTGCGCAATTCATGTTTCCCGGTTGGCAATCCGATGTTGGTTATCAAACCCATTGAAAGGTAGGCCGGAACAATAATCAGGTTGGCTGGAATGAGAAAAACTGCAGCCAAAAGTTTTTGAACTTCCGGCGTATAATCCTGAATTAAAAAAGGAACAGAATTGCGGTATTCAGGAAAAACAGCAATAAATGCAAACAAAGCCCAAACTCCAAAAAGCAGAAATTTACCAGTAAAAAACAGCAGCGGATGAATGGTTGGTTCTCCCATAGCATCTTTCCCATTTTTAGCCAGAAATGCACCCAGCACAACAGTTGCAAGAATGGGCATTACGATTAATGCAGCAAGACTATAATCAATCCAGTTCATTGTAAACTTTCTTTATATTGATACCAAATAATATTCAATCTACCTCCGACTGAACAATTCGAACATAACTTTTCCTTTTGTATTGGGTAATTCAAAACCCATCAGCCGTGCAATTGTAGCGGGCAAGTCGATCTGCTCGCGAGGTTCGTTCAAAGTTATTCCATTTTTAAAATCAGGGCCACAGGCGAAAAAGCCCAAATGACGGCAGCCATCACAACCATCGCCATGTCCGGCAAAACCATCTGCAACGGAATCGAGATGCCGTCCATGATCGCTGGTTACAAACATTGTAGTAGTATTTGTGTAATAACTATTGGTTTGTATGAATTGCCACAAACGGAAAACATACTCGTCGGTTTTGCGAATGCCATTTACATAACTCTCCCAAATTCCGGAATGGGCGGAATAATCCGGGTCCCGAAAATTGATTATCACCAGATTTGGATGATGCACTTTTAGAATTTCAATCGCGGTTTTTAAAGTCAGGCTATCTTCGCGGTAACCACTGCCCAGGCCTAAACCATCCACTCCGCTGTTTACCGGAGGTTTGAATTTATCGGTCCAATAAGGATTTATGCAATTGCCCAGGATTGCCAGTTTATCCTTACTGGTTATTATCCACGATTTTAGAGGATCATTCCCGTAAGCCTGATTCCAGTACTGAAATATCGATGGATTTTCAGGCAACTCAGCACCTCCATTATCGATTTCCTGATAAATCCCGGTCGTAATGCTGGTGTGCCCTGCAGAAGTATATGTGCCGCCCTTGTTGTAGAAACTGTTATTAATCACACCAATATCAGCCAGATCGTTCGAAATACGGGGCATAAACTTATGTATGGAATCACCCCATGCTTCCGTATATCTGAGACCGTCAATTATTACTACAATTACATTTTGGGTTTGATAATTGCGGCTGACTTTTCCCGATTGAAAATACCTGTATTCGTATTCATGATCACATGAACCTAAAACAAATAAAAGAAGACAAAATTTTAAGGCTCCCCAACTCCGGATTAAATTACGATACATCATACTTTATTAAATGATTTAATCTTCTAATTTAGAAACAGAATTCTCCCGCTAAAGGTAGAAACTTTGAAATGATTTTGTTCCCCAATACTTTCTTACAAATTTCATTAAACAAAATGAGGCCACCTTTTCAGGTAGCCTCGCTTAATAAGGTTTATTGAGAACAATTATCCCTTAATATTCTGCTCGCAGGCTGCTTTAAGTTGTTTGCCTGTGGCATTTTCAGGATCAATAACAAGTGCCTTTTCTACTAACGGAAGTGCTTTCTTAAATTCGTCCTTTGCTTTTTCCGTAGCAACTTTATACTGATCATCAGTAGTTTTGTATTTTGCAGCAGCAACATCAGCGGCAGCATCTTTCAGGATATTAGCTCCGGAAGTGTAAAATACATTGGCTTCCTTCAAATAAACATTGGCCAACATTCCCTTAAGTTTGTCATCATTGGGCGAATTAGCCAATGCAATCTCAAGAGTTTTTTCATATTCTTCATCATTTTTTGTTAATCTATAAGTATTTATCTTATAAAGTAACGCAGTTTCTTTCTTATAATCCATTGCAATCGTTTCATCTAACAGTTTGATTGCTTTGGCAAAGTCCTTCGACTGATAGGCGCATACTGCCATATTATATACCATAGCAGTATCTTTTGGTTCATCTCCCCATTTGCTCAATGCAGTTTCATATAACTTCAGAGCTCCGGCGTAATCTTTAGATCGTAGAGCTTCATTGCCTTCATTTTTAAAATCGATTGCACCTTTTTCTTCCTGTGCAAATCCTACCACAATTCCAAAACAAAACACAATAGCTAAAAAAAATCGTTTCATACTTATAATTTTAAAGGTTTATAATTCATTTTATTAAATTTCTTCTCTGATATTAACTAAGTTCATGCCAAAAATAGCAATTACAAATAAAAAACCTAAGAATTAATTAACACAGGAAATTAAAAAACCATCTTTTTTTGGTTGAATGGCAATCGGAATAGCTAAAACGAATTGCTATAAACCTCTATGGATTAAACATATCAGGTGTAAAATACCCTAAAATATTTTCGGCCATTTCAATTCCTGATTTTGCTTCCTGATTTCCGGGCTCAATTTCCAAAACCGAACAATAATCATTTATCGCATCTCCCCATTGTTGAGTCTTATAGTAAATACGAGCTCTGAGAAGGAGTGCCTGAATTTCAGAGGAATTAACTGAAATTAATTCATTCAGTATCTCAGTTGCTCCATTTAGTTCATTCTGCTCAAACAGTTTTTTTGCTTCAGTAATATCCATTTTCCTATCTTTTTCAATTCTGTCTTCGGTCTCCCGACCTTTTACCTCTGACTTCCGTCTCCGGTCTCCCGGCTTTTTTGCTTTCCAATAAATCTCCTATTCTGCCCTTGTAACAGTTATAACACCGTTGATACCCTTTAGTTTATTCATTAAAAAGTCAAGATGATCGAGCCCATTTACAAAAACGCGTAAAGTTCCATCGAATGCGCCATTGTTGGTATCTATATTAATAGAACGCATCTGCACGCCAATATCTTTTGAGATTACATGCGATATTTGACCAACAATGCCAATTTCGTCGGTTCCTGCAATACGGATTGTTGCCTGAAACGATGATTTTTTCTTTGTTTCCTGCCATTTGGCTTTGATGAGGCGGTATGGATATCGCTCAAGCAATTGCGGAGCATTCGGGCAAGTTGAACGGTGTATTTTTATACCTTCACTGATTGTAACAAATCCAAAAATCGGGTCACCGAAAATCGGGTTACAGCAGGGAGCCAGTTTGTAAACTACGTTTTTAAGGTTATTGTCAATCACTAAGTAATCATCGCCGCCTGAAAATTCCAAATCCTGAATTTTTTCTTTGGGCAGGATATCTGCAACAAGTTGCCTGGCAGTCTCTTCCTTTTTTCCCACCAGCAACTCTTTAATTTCAAGCGGATCAATTTTGCCGGTCGAAACATTGTAATACAAGTCCTGCGCAAGTTTCAGTTTATAATTCTTCAGGATTTTCCGAATACTTTCATCATTGTATTCGATCTTCCAGTTTTTCATTTTTCTGAGAACGATTTCCTTTCCATTCTCGGCTTCGCGCTTAACTTCCTCATTCAAACTGGCTTTTATCCGGTTTTTAGCCTTTGTGGTTGCAACAAAATCGAGCCAATCCAGTTTAGGTCGCTGATGGTTTGCGGTATCAACCGATATTTGATCGCCATTCTTAAGCTTATGCCGCAGGGTTACATTTCGTCCGTTAACTTTTCCACCTACACACCTATCGCCCACTCCTGAATGTATCTCGTAGGCAAAATCGAGCAAAGTTGCGCCAGCCGACAATTTACGCAAATCGCCCTTTGGCGTGAATACAAATATTTCATCGGCATAAACGTTCATTTTGAAATCGTCGATAAAATCGACCATATTCAAATCCGGGTTTTCCAAAATTTCACGCACGTTGGCCAGCCATTTTTCCATTTCAGAAGTACCGGTTCCACCTTTGTATTTCCAATGCGCAGCCAAACCTTTTTCTGCAATTTCATCCATACGTCTGGTTCTGATCTGAATTTCGACCCATTTGTCGTTTGGTCCCAGAACCGTAGCATGAAGCGATTCGTATCCATTCGATTTGGGTATGGTAATCCAATCGCGCATACGTTTCGGGTTCGATTGGTATTCTTCTGTAACAATCGAATACACCTGCCAGCAATCCGATTTTTCATTTTCCAGTTCAGTATTGAGAATAATACGAATGGCAAATAAATCCATTACTTCATCAAACTCCACTTTCTGTGTCTGCATTTTGCGCCAGATGGAATTAATGGATTTGGTTCGGGCTTTCATATCAAAAGAAAACCCTCTGATATTCAGTTTGTTTTCGATTGGTTTTACAAATTCAGCTACAAAATTTGCCCGTTCCCTGTCGGTTTCCTGCAACTTAATGGCAACTGCGTTATAAGCTTCCGGATTTTGATATTTCAGGCAAAGATCCAATAAGTCGGAATTGATATAGTACAATCCGAGCCTGTGTGCCAACGGGGCATATAAATGGGATGTTTCACTTGATATTTTAGCCCGCACAGCAGTACTTTGCGAATCGAGGTGGCGCATTACCTGCATACGGTCGGCTATTTTCACCAGTATTACCCGAACATCGCCGGCCATGGCAAGCATCAGGTTGCGAAAGTTTTCAGAATGCAATTCTACGGTATCAGTTCCCAACGCGTTGATTTTGGCCATTCCTTCAAGAATTGAAGTTACAGCCTTTCCAAACCTCGTTTCAACTTCTTTAATATGCTCGTTTTGGTAGTAAACATTGTGCAACAATGCTGCCATTACCGAATCGGTACTCAGGCCAATCTCCTGAACAACAATTTTTGCCACTTCGATGGAGTGAACAACAATTATTTCTCCAGACTCCCATCTCTTATCTCCAAAAACCCCGCAAACAAAAGAATAGGTATCCAGAATTCTGGAATGATCTTTCTCCGGAATGTTTGTTTTGCATATTTCGAATAATTCTGAAAAGGATGTTTCGATATCTGTCATCATGTTCACATTTTCAATATTGAAATAATAGTATGTAAAAACTGCTTCATTTCCAAAGAACCAGCTAAATCAAATAATGATCAAAGAGTATAATCGCCGGCAGCTTCAGGTTGATAGAGTATCTCGTCGATTCTGATTTTTGTCAGACCTCCCGGAACCATCCATTCAATCAAGTCGCCAACTCTGAACCCGATCAGGGCAGTGGCAACCGGAGAAAATATAGAAACCCTTTTCTCCTTAAAATTAGCTTCATTTGGATATACAATTTTAAATTCCAATTGTTTACCACTATCAACAAATGAAATCTTTACAACCGAATTCATTGTTACCACATCACCCGGAATTTCGTGGGGAGTTAAAATGGTCGCAGAATTCAATTCATTGATTAGTTTTTCTGCTTCTGCGACATCAATTGTTTTTTGGATCATAGCTTCTTTTATTTGTCTCTGAATCCGTTGATAGTCCAAACTATTTACAATAATATTTCCCATAGCATTTTGTTTTTAATTACTGTTTTTTTTTATTCTGATTAACCGCTAACAAATAGCGGTTAAAAAATTATTACACATAAAAAAAAGGCTACCAAATGGCAGCCTTTTGCAAATTATTATTTGTAAAAATTATACTGCCGCATTTGGATCAACAAAGACTCGCTGTCCAAATTCACGATCCATCATAAAAATACCATTACCTTGTCCGTCGATAAGTTTAAGTGTGTCCAGAATCTTTTGAACGTTGGCTTCTTCTTCAACCTGCTCATCAATAAACCACTTCAGGAAACTTTGTGAAGCATGGTCGTTGGCTGTCATTGCGACATTCATCAAATTATTAATCAGGTCGGTAACATGGGCTTCGTGTACCTGAGTCTTTTCGAATACGTCAACAATTCCACCAAAATCAACTGGCACCTGTTCAATCGCTTTCAAAACTACTTTGCCATTGCGTTCGGTCAGATAGTTGAAAAATTTCAGCGCATGTGCCGCTTCTTCCTGATACTGAACTTTCATCCAGTTGGCAAAACCTGAAAGCCCCATGTCTTCAAAGTAGGCAGCCATCGAAAGATAAAGATATGCCGAATAACTTTCAGCATTGATCTGTGCATTTATTGCATCTAATACTTCTTTTTTTATCATAGCTCTATGTTTTTCAATTTTCAATAAAAATACAAAATTAAGCTTAGCCCCGAACTTAAATTTAAATTTGAACAAGAAAATACCTGAAAAGTTTCAGAAATGATAACAATCAGTCATGAAAATCGAGGTTGAACTTTTGTTTAAATTCATTCAGTACCGGATTCTTTTGCATCATCATCTGTAATTTTTCCGAATCAGAAAAAATAACCCGTTCTGATTCGTTTTTTTCGAGTTTGGTAATTATTTCAATTCCCAAATTTCGGAGTTCTTTGCGCAGCCACGAAACAAGTTCCGGCTTTATCTGTCTGACATCTTCTTCCTGAACTGAATTTCCGATTTTGAGCAACAATTTATTTCCATCAGTTATTTCCGGAACATTTGAAAGTGCGGAACAAAGACTTGGACGGTCGGCCATTTTATCCAAAAATTCTATCCATTTTGCCGTCAGTTCATCCTGGGTAAATGGTTCAAAATCATTTTTCTGGTACTGACTAAATATGCTTTTCTGGGGATCATCCTGTACTTTTTTTTCCTGGCTGCTTCCTGAAAGTGCATCTTTGATTGACGGGCTAAACGAGCTACCCATTTTTCGGATGACCTTCATTGTTGAAGGTTTTTCAATTGGTGCGAGATTGTTTGCTACAACAGAAGCACTGATTTCAGGTTGTGATACTGAAACAACAGCCTGTTGTGGTAATGCATCAGTCAGGTTAAAGATCGGCAGAATCGCCGCTTCACCGGTTTCGTCAACTATTTTTTTTTTAAGGTAAGCTGCGTAATTTTGATAATCGCCAATTCAACCAGCAATCTTTTATTCTGACTTGCTTTGTACTGAAGATCGCATTCGTTGGCAATCTGCAGGGCGCCAATCAGAAAATCATTGTCGCAGTGTGTTGCCTGAATTTTGTATTTTTCCTTGATTTCGCCTCCAACTTCGAGCAATTGTATGGTTACAGAATCTTTGCAAACCATTACATCCCTGAAATGCGAACTAAGCCCGGTAATAAAATGGTGACCATCGAAACCATGGTCGAGAATTTCGTTAAAAAGCAGCAAACTTCCGGAGATGTCATTTTTCAGGAACAAATCAACCAACCTGAAATAATAATCGTAGTCGAGCACGTTCAGGTTTGAGATAACATCTTTGTAGGAAATATTTCTTCCTGAAAAGCTAACAATCTGGTCGAAAATCGACAATGCATCACGCATGGCGCCATCGGCTTTTTGAGCAATCACGTTCAGCGCTTCACTCTCAATCGAAACAGATTCACCTTTGGCAACATGCGACAAATAACCGGATATGTCACTAATTTTGATACGGTTAAAATCAAAAATCTGACAACGTGACAAAATGGTTGGAATAATCTTGTGCTTTTCGGTAGTGGCTAAAATGAAAATAGCATGGCGTGGCGGTTCTTCAAGTGTTTTCAGGAATGCATTGAATGCACTCGACGACAACATGTGAACCTCATCGATGATATAAACACTGTATTTCCCGATTTGCGGCGGAATCCGAACCTGATCAGTCAGGTTGCGGATGTCGTCAACCGAATTGTTCGAAGCGGCATCCAGCTCATGAATATTGTAGGAGCGGTTTCCGTTGAAGGCCATGCACGACTCGCATTGGTTGCATGGCTCAATTTCCGCCGAAAGGTTTTGACAGTTAATGGTTTTGGCAAAAATACGCGCGCAGGTAGTTTTTCCGACTCCGCGAGGGCCGCAAAACAAATAGGCATGGGCAAGCTGATTGTTTTTGATCGCATTTTTTAATGTCGATGTAATTGATGCCTGACCAACAACAGTTTGAAACGTATCGGGTCTGTATTTCCGCGCTGAAACAATAAAATTCTCCATAAAATTCTCTTCATTGAACGCCCAAATATACAAATTCTGGCCTTACGGCAAGGGCGAAATTTATTAACAAAATCAGCGATGAATTTAAATCATCGCTGCATACAGTAACATTTGCAAAGCTGATAAAACTTTTTGGAACTAAATTTGTTTCATCGTGAAATCAAATCAATAAATTAAAGATGAAAACAATCACATTAATTTTTAGTCTGCTTATTATTTCAACAATTGCTTTTGGTCAAAAATCATTTTATGACTTTAAGGTAAAGGATATTGAAGGCAAAGAATTTAATCTTTCAAGCCTGAAAGGGAAAAAAGTACTGGTGGTAAATACCGCTTCGAAATGCGGATTAACCCCTCAGTATAAACAACTTCAGTCCATATTTGAAATGTATGGTGGCGAGAAATTCACCATTATTGGCTTTCCTGCAAATAATTTCATGAAACAGGAACCCGGAACCGAAGAAGAAATTGCCGAATTCTGTGAAAAGAATTACGGAGTAACTTTCCAGATGATGTCGAAAATTTCGGTGAAAGGCGACGACATTCATCCTTTGTACAAATGGTTGACCAGCAAAAGTGAAAACGGAGTGATGGATTCTGAAGTTGCATGGAATTTTCAGAAATACCTGATTGACGAAAAAGGCAATTTGGTTGACATGGTTGCACCCAAAGTAAAACCCGATGATGACAAAATATTAGGCTGGATAAAGAAATAGACAAACAGTCTGCTGAAATTAATTTAAAGCGGTTTTCGAAAGAGGGCTGCTTTTTTTATTTGGATTTTACTCCCTCTTTTTCAATCAGACTTCTCAGTAATTCATCAGCAGTAGCTGCTAAAGACAACTCTTCCTTAATGGAAAGAATTGAAGCCAACTGAATTGAATCCAAGGTTCGCAATCCTGCAAATCCATACTTTGCGATTAAATCACGGGCTGCAACTAGCAATTGATGGTCAGTAGATATAAAGGAATAATTCGGGTAATCAGATTGAAACGAATCTATTATTTCGACAGCTTCTTCTTTTGTTAAGTCTTTTGTCCTGACTTTTTTCCAAACCGCAGAATTGAATTCAATTTTCGCTATTTCTGCCAAAAATATTTCCTCTACCGAATTTTCGTCCAATAATCTATCCAGATCATCTGTCCCAGGCTCAGTATGATATAGTTTTATCAAAGAAGAGGTATCAAGAAAAATCTTCATAATTCTGATTTTCTATCATCAACAACAGCATCTGATAAAGAACCATCATATCCTTTGGATTTTTCTCTGGATCGTTTGAATGAAAAATCCAGAGTCGTCAATCTTTTGGGATCATGCTGAATTTCTTCATCAAGAAATGTAACAATGACTTTCATACTTCTCTTTGATCTTACTTTCCTTTCAAGGGTTATCACCCCATTTTCGTAAACTCCGCTAACTGCAATCATAAGATATAGTTTTTGACCAAAATTAGTAAAAATACAAAAGAAAAAATATCAGCAAAATTTAAGGACAATTTAAAGCGGGTTTCAAAAGAGGACCGCTTTTTTATTTTGAACTATTTCAACGCTTTCCGATACGTTTCAATCGCTCTATTCCTCGCAAAAGCATGATCCACAATGGGTTTCGGGTAAGCAAAAGACTCAAATTCGGGAACCCATTTCCGAATGTATTTCAGTTGGGGATCGAACTTTTTGGTTTGCAAATCGGGACTAAAAACCCGGAAATACGGAGCGGCATCGCAACCCGAACCACTCGCCCACTGCCAGCCACCGTTGTTGGAGGCCAATTCGTAATCCAGTAATTTTTCGGCAAAATAGGCTTCGCCCCACCGCCAGTCGATCAGCAAATGTTTGGTCAAAAAGCTGGCAACTACCATTCTGACCCGATTGTGCATAAAGCCGGTTTGGTTCAGTTCCCGCATTCCTGCATCCACAATTGGATAACCAGTTTCACCGTTGCACCAGCACTCAAATTCAGTTTCATTGTTTCGCCAGGGAATAAAATCATATTTTGGTTTAAACGATTTCCCTGCTGCGTGTGGAAAATGCCACAGAATATCCATGTAAAAATTCCGCCAGATCAGCTCATTCAGGAATACTTCGGAATGTATTAGAGCAAACGAAGTAAGTTTCCGTATTGAAATTGTCCCGAAACGCAGGTGGACTCCCAGTCGGCTTGTTCCGTTTTCGGCAGGAAAATCGCGCATTTTAGCGTAATTTTCAATTAGTTGCTGATTGAAATTCTTATCAGGAAACTTTACGGATTGCGGTTGGTAGCCAATTTCAGTCAATTCAGGAAAATAACCTGAAACCATGTGTTTTAGCTGAAGCAAAAGTCTTTCGCTTTCATAAAACTGTATTTCCCCGCCGGCAAGTTTTTCTTTCCACTTGCGGCTGTACGGTGTAAATACAGTATATGGAGTTCCGTCGGCTTTTACCACTTCGTTGTGATGAAAAATAAGCTGATCTTTAAAAGTCTGAAATCCAATTTCAAGCGACTGAAGCAGCTTTTCAACTTTTTGATCGCGTTCAATTGCAGCAGGTTCGTAATCAGTATTTGTGAAAACATTCTGGATGGAATATTTGGCTGCAAGTTGCCTGAAAACCACTTCAGGAGAAGAAAAGTAAACTTGCAAACTGCTGCCGTGTTTTTCAAATTCACGGTTTAAATCGGTCAGACAGCGATGAATAAACGTGAGACGTGCATCATTCGGATTGGGAAACTGAGCCAGAATTGCAGGATCAAAAATAAACACGGGCACTACCGGCAAACCGGAATTCAAAGCTTGAAATAACCCGTGATTGTCGTCTGTCCGCAAATCGCGCCGAAACCAAAATATGTTTACTTTTTCCATGAGAGCCAAAAGTATTATTTAAAAGTTTTCAAAGACTCAATTTTATTGAGTGCGGCGCATAGTGCATTTAAGTTTCAAACCAGATTATTTGATGCGCCTTGTTTGATATGGATGTTTTTACCACGGGTTCCGCTTCGCTGCACCCGTGGTTATTCAGATTTGACCCTTGCAGGGTCGCTGTGAATGAACAATTCAAAGGGATATATTTGCTTTCTTTTATTTATCAGCCAATAAATTTTCAAATCTTCAAATTACCGAATCATTCCATTTTCACCCATCGCCCACTCGCCTCGTCTCCCACTCTCCTCGTCTCCTTATCGCCTTGTCGCCCACTCGCCTTTTCGTCCCAAACTTACGTCGCAGCTGCAACAACAGCGGCATGCATCATCTGTATGGCTTCCTGAACTGCTTTTGATATTGGCGTTTCAGGAAGTTTTTTCAGGTTGCTGGCTGCTTCCTTTCTCTGAGTTCTTTCAGGAAAAATGCGACTCATTAAATTGGTTTTGCCGGCCATCACCGCTAAAATGATTGAATAATCAGATGGCTGAGTTTTTCCAAGTAAAGTGGCTTCTATTTCTTTCCGGATACTTTCAACCAATTCGCGGTCTTTCCAGCAATTCGGCTCGAAAATAATATTCTTGTAAATTAGATCGTTAGAGTATGCTGAGAAAAATATCTTTCCGGCTATTTTTGTTCACGATAAGAGTCAGGGAGGCCTTAACCTCCACCTTACTGCTTTACAGTATAGTGT
>JAUYMU010000039.1 GCA_030698405.1 Bacteroidota bacterium | reverse complement strand
GATGGCTGGGAAAACCAAACTGCCCGACAATTGGCAAGTTGGGATCCTTATGACCAAAACGAATCATCATCATTTTTTGATATGGAATGGATGTTTGATATCAAAGAAGGTTTTGATGTGGTGATTGGGAATCCTCCTTATGGAGCAAAGTTTACAGATGAAGAAAAGACTTTGTTCAAAAAGATCTTTAAACATCAAGATTATCAACCTGAAAGCTTCCTGTTTTTTACTGAAAAAAGTATTGAATTGTTAAAGTATGGTGCTGTTCTTTCTTTCATAATACCAAATACATGGCTCACAAATTTAAAGCTAATCAAAATACGAAAATTCTTAACGGCAGATAATGCAATCCTTAATATATCGCACTATCACAAGTCTGTTTTTGATGCAGTAGTCGATACAGAAGTAGTAATTTTCAGAAAGGGTTATGTTGCACAAAATCAAGTAAATGTATTTATTCACGAAACAACAGATTCTATACTGAAAATTGCACATAATCAAGATAAATGGAAAGAACATAATGGTGAAGTAATTAACATCTTTAGTAACAAGAAAATTGAGAAAGTAATTGATTCAATTAAGAATAATACATTTAAAATCAACGAATTATGCAATGTTGTGGTAGGTATGAAACCCTATCAAGTTGGTAAGGGTAAACCAAAACAAGACAGACATTGTGTAGAAAATAGAATATTCGATTCAGAACTAAAAGTAGATGATTCGTATAGAAGGCTTCTTAGAGGTAGAGATATTGAAAAGTATAAAATAAACTGGGATGGTAAACGCTGGATAAAATTTGGTGATTGGTTAGCTGAACCAAGATATTCAGCAAATTTTGAAGCGATTGAGAAAATTGTACTTAGACAAACTGGTGATTCATTAATAGCTTCCCTTGATACAACACAGTTTATTTGCATGAACAATCTACATGTTTTAACAAACAAATCTGATAGTTTATCGCTGCGTTATATATTAGCCCTATTGAATTCTTCGCTACTTAATTTTTACTTTCAATATCTTAATCCGGAAATCGGAGAAGCATTAGCAGAAGTAAAAAAGGAAACGGTAGAAAAATTACTGATCAAGGAAACTTCTAATCAAAAACCATTTATAACCCTTGTCGATCAAATTCTAACGACAAAAAAAGAGAACTCAAAGGCAAATACAACTATACTTGAGCAGCAGCTAGACGAAATGGTTTTCAAATTATATGAGCTAACCTACGAAGAAGTTAAGATAGTTGACCCGGATTTTTGGTTGAGTGAAGCAGAGTATGCGGCAATCGAATTGTAATTCTTATTTTAGCGTATGCAAACAGAAGAATTAAATAGCTTATTAAGTGAATTAACGTCCTATCCGGCGGAGACTCAATGGATAGAATTTAAAATGGGCAAAGGCAGTATTACCAATGAACAGATTGGCGAATACATATCGGCTATGAGCAATGGTGCAACAATAAGAAATAAACCATTTGGATACATGGTTTGGGGCGTTGAAGATGGTTCTCAGTCCATTTTAGGCACTAATTTTAGTTTTACAAATGCGAAACAAGGCAATCAGGATTTAGAATAATGGATTCGTAATTTACTGCACCCCAAAATTAATTTTGAGATTTTCGAGTTTCAAAACAAAGGAAAGAATATCATTTTACTCCGCATTCCATCGGCCAAAGGTGAACCCACACATTTTCAGAAAAGACCATATATCCGGATTGGCAGCAACAAAACTGACTTGCGGAATTTTCCAAATTATATCCGGCAGATTTATAACTCTCTCGAAGATTGGAGTGCCGGGATAATAGAAAAAGCGAATATCAGCGATTTAGACCCGGAAGCAGTGCAATATGCAAAAGAAAAGTTCAAAGAAAAACAAATTGGAAAACCATTTTATCATGAAATAGACCATTGGGAAGACTCTCTTTTTCTTGATAAAGCAAAAATCACCCTTGGAGGGAAGATGACCAATGCTGCAATCATACTCTTGGGTAAACCCGAAGCTGCTCATTTCATATCACCTTCGGTAGCTCAGATTACCTGGAAGTTAGATACCGAGGAAAAGGCGTATGAACATTTCGAGATTCCACTTTTCACCACCGTAAACGATGTATTGAAAAGAGTCCGAAATCTGAAATATAAATTTTTCCCCAACAATCAACTCATTGCAACAGAAGTATTAAAGTATGACCCAGAGGTCATCCTTGAAGCGTTGAATAATTGCATTGCACATCAGGATTACAGTCTGCATTCCAGAATTATTTTAACAGAACAAACTGGTAAACTTATTTTCGCCAATGCCGGAAGTTTTTTTGAAGGGAAGGCCGATGATTATACACTTGGCGACAAAACCCCCAAAAGATATCGTAACCGTTGGCTGGCTGATGCAATGGTCAACCTGAATATGATTGACAGTATGGGCTATGGTATCCATAAAATGGTTCGAAGTCAAAAACAAAGATTCTTTCCTTTACCTGATTATTCCAAATCAAAATCGAACGAGGTTGTTTTGGATATTTATGGGCACTCTATTGATGAAAATTATTCAAAGTTGTTGATTGAAAGGAAAGATGACCTCAATTTAACTGAAGTTATTTTACTGGATAAAATACAGAAAGCGTTACCGATTACCGACGATGCCGCCAGGCTGCTGAAAAAGAAGAGGTATATTGAAGGCAGGAAGCCAAATTATTATATTTCTGCCCATATTGCTGAAGCCACCAATCAAAAAGCAAAATACATCAAAAACAGAGGCTTTAAAGATGAACACTATAAAAAAATGGTGCTCGATTTCCTTCGCAAATATGGCAAGGCCACCAAAGAAGAGATTGACAACCTTCTTTTAGACATACTTCCAGATGTTTTAGATGAAGGACAAAAGAAAAATAAAGTCAGAAATATGATCTATGCCCTGCATGAACGAGACCAAACAATTGAAAATAAAGGTACTACAAGAAACCCTCTTTGGGTATTGAGTTTATCTAATTCAGCTAAAAATAAAATGAATTAGATAAACTTTAGACAAACTTTTTAGACAAACAGCATACTCAAAACTCAATTCTCTCCATGGCAGTATCAAAGACAATATCCTCCGGTTGACCTTTCCAGATATTACCCATGCAATGAAAAATGAGGGAGTAAATGAGGGAGTAAATCTGGAAATTGAGGGAGTAATTGAGGGAGTAAATGAAGGAGTAAAAGAAGAATTGGAGCTATTATACATGCAAATAGCAAAACATCCCGGAAAAAAACTAACGAATTAAACGAACAAATAAACAAGAGTGTTGCAACCACCGAACGCTATTTGAAAATTTTAAAGGAGCAAGGATATATTGAGTTTAGGGGTGCTCCCAAAACGGGTGGTTACTATAAAATTGATTAAATCACATGGACTACTGGCTCGTAAAATTTGCACCATTTCGTTACAGTTGGGAAGATATTTTACGCAATGGGAAATTCGAAATATATTCCGTGCGTAATCCGCAATCTCGCAATAATTTAAAATCAATGCGATTGGGCGATGAAGTATTGTTTTACCACAGTCAGGTAGGAAATTGCATTGTTGGAAAAATGAAAGTGGTTGAAGAAGCCCATCAGGATAAAACAACAGCCGACCCAAGATGGGTTTCAGTAACTTTTGAACCGAT
Source organism: Bacteroidota bacterium (assembly GCA_030698405.1). Classification (GTDB taxonomy): domain Bacteria; phylum Bacteroidota; class Bacteroidia; order Bacteroidales; family Prolixibacteraceae; genus Aquipluma. The sequence continues at coordinate 3,900 of JAUYMU010000039.1, read as the reverse complement.
AGAAACATTGCAAAATCCAATTTCTTTGGCAACTATTAAAACGACTGAAGAATTGGAAAAGATTGGATTGGTAATGCAACCAAGATTGGCGGTAATGTCGTTAAGCAATATTGAATACAAAATATTGATCAATGATTTAAAATCAATAGTGTAAACTGGGAACAATTTATGGAACAAAAAAATAAGTTTAAAAAAGTAAGTGCCTGCCTTTCAAATCCGATTTGGGATAATCTAATCCATCGCGAAAATCCAATTTATTCCCGGACAGATGACATACGAACCGATTTTGCTCGTGATTATACCCGGATACTTCATTCAAATGGCTACCGGAGGTTAAAAACGAAAACTCAGGTATTTTTTGCCACCAAAAACGACCATATCTGTACACGAATAGAACATGTTAACCACGTAGCTTCAGTAAGTACAACCATTGCAAAACATTTAGGTTTAAACGAGGAACTCGTTAGTGCAATCGCATTGGGTCATGATATTGGTCATGCCCCATTTGGGCATCACGGGGAAACTGTAATCCGGGAAATTATAAAAAAAGAAATTCCGGATAGCGTTTTTTGGCACGAAAAAAATAGTCTGTTTTTTCTCGACAAAATAGAAACATTGGCAGATTCCAATGGTCATGAGCAAAACATGAACTTAACCTATGCGGTAAGGGATGGTATTATTTCGCATTGCGGCGAAGTAAACGAAAATTCTATATTTCCAAGGCAAGAATATATTGACTTGGAACAGATACAAAAGCCTAATCAATTTCAGCCTTATACATGGGAAGGATGCGTTGTTAAAATTGCAGATAAGATAGCCTATCTTGGTCGGGACATCGAAGATGCAATGTTCTTTAAAATTCTTAATTATGGTAATTATAAAGAGCTGCGAACAATTCTACAAAGACATTTGCCAGATTCAAAGATCCGTGAAATAAATAACGGAATTCTTATCCATGGCTTCATTATTGACCTTTTAAAGAATAGTTCACCCGAAAAGGGAATACAATTATCACCAGCTTATCTGGGGTTAATGAACGATATTAAAAGTTTCAACTACTCTGTTATCTACAAATATTGGCGCATTGAGTCGTTTAAAGATTATGCGACAGTTGTTATCAATACGATATTTAAAACCTTGATACGCTACTTTGAATATCAGGATTTTAAAGCCAGAATATTATTAAGCAAGGAAAACTTTCCCATTTTGGCCAGATATTTCAATGATTGGCTGATCAAGTATTCCAATATGGATTTGGAGAGGAAGGAAAAGCTAAAATTTAAAAATGCGACAATATATGACATCAACAACAGAGAATCGTATGTAAAATGTTGTTTGGACTTTATTTCCGGAATGACAGATAACTTTGCTTTAAAAGTTTATCAGGAAATCATATCATTTTAGTCTTATTAGGCAAGAATAATGGCGGTACCATAATAGTGAAGTTGCAAAACGTATGGCAAAATTTAAAGACAAAAGCCCTGAATTACTAAAACCGATATTGAAGAGTAATCGAATTGAATTAAGCTATAAAGAAGTGAAAGTGGTTGCCCCTGATTTTTGGTTGAGTGAGCGGAGTATGCGGCTGTAGAAATTGTATAGGGTTTCGATAGGTGAGCCGGTAATTAATTATGGAAGATAATCTGGATATTTGAGAAGCTTTGATGAGAAAAAAATAAGAAACTATGGCTAAAGATTTAACAAATTCAGGAATTGAGCGGCAAAATATCTTGAATAACAAATACGCTCTTAAACGCATTCAGGAATATATCGGCTTTGAAGGGATGTTGTTTGAAGGCGAATACCGTTTTACCAAAGAAATGATAGTCGATTTTTTTAATGTCGATATTTCTACAATTAACCGTTATCTGGCAACTTACGAGCAAGAGCTAAAACACAACGGATATATTTTAAGTAAGGGTAAGCAACTGAAAGAGTTCAAGTTGCAGTTTGGTCATCTCATCAATAAGACGACCAAAACAACTTCATTGGGTTTGTTTAATTTTCGTTCGTTTCTAAACCTTGCCATGCTACTCAAAGAAAGTGAAAACGCCCAACTGCTTCGCAGCAAGATGCTTGATATTGTGCTTGATACGATAAACCAAAGAACAGGTGGAGGGACAAAATTCATCAATCGTCGGGATGCAAACTACCTGCCTGCTGCGATGAAAGAGAGTAAATATCGAAAAGATTTTACCTCTGCATTGAGCCGTTATGTGAACATGGATAACTACAAATATTCTCTTTTTACTGATCGTATTTATCAGAGTATTTTTAAAGAGAATGCCAAGGAATACAAGCAGATTTTAAAATTGGCCGAAGACGACAACGCCCGCGACACAATGTATGCAGAAGTTTTAAACAGTATTGCTTCATTCGAAACCGGACTGGCTTACGAGATCGGAAAGCGTAGCAAAGAACTTGGTCGCAAACTCGAAAAAGAGGAAGTTGATCAAATCTTTATTGATTTCGCAAAACACCCACAACAGCACCCATACATCGAAGACGCACGGTTTAAAATGGCATCACGCGACCTCCATTTTCGCGATGCGCTACATTTAAAACTTGAAGAGTATATTCAATCCGTTTCTCCTTCTGATTTTGAACGTTTTCTTGGCGAACAAGGTGTGAGTTTTGAGAAACAACTCGAAGATGTTGCAGAAGTAATGAAACGTTTAAAAGAAAGCGAATAATGGAGTGTATTTATTTCAGGGATATCAACGAAGTCATTGCCATTCACCAAAAGACTATTGAGATAAGCGGTGGCGGTGCGGATGGAATAATCAATCTAAACTCATTGGATTGTGCTCTGGAACAAATCCAAAACGATATGTATTATCCTGAATTTGAAGATAAATTGACACATCTTTTTTGGGTCGCAAATAAAAGTCACGGCTTTCAGGATGGAAATAAAAGAATTGCAATCACAATTGGCGGGATGTTCCTTTTTAAAAACGGTTTTATGGGAGTGGTAAAAGATTTCATGTTTAAAATGGAATCTATCAGCTACCATGTTGCAGCCGGAAACATCGAAAAAGAATTGCTCCACTAAGTAATCACTTCTATTCTTTACGAAGAAGACTACAGCGAAACACTTAAACTGAAACTTCTTGAAGCATTTTCCAGAAATTTGATTGATAACGAGGAATTTTGATGAGTTATTTCTCAATCCTTATCCTCACATCTACTGCAACCAGTTTTTCGCCATTGCCTATTAACGGGTTGATATCCATTTCCTTGATTTCGACGGCAAAGCGCAAAAGCGTTGACAGGCGAACCATTATCTCGGCAAATTTACGCTCGTTCACACCATTCTTGCCCCGGTAGCCTTTTATGATCTGGTACGAACGCAAGCTTTTTATCATCGAAGCAGCTTCGCACATCGTAAGTGGAGCCAGACCCGAAGTGACATCTTTCAATACTTCTACAAAAATTCCACCCATTCCGCAAAGTATCACATGACCGAACTGGTCCTCGTATTTGGCGCCCAGAAACAATTCAATTCCCGAAACCATTTCTGCCATCAGTACTGCAGTGGTGTCTTTTATTTTTATCAGTCGCTGAAATTCACGTTGCACTGTTTCCAAGTCTTTTACATTCAGCACCACCCCGTCAACTTCAGTTTTGTGCACAGGCCCCACCACTTTCATAACCAACGGAAATCCAAGCTGCCGGGCTGTTTCGAGTGCAGCATCTTCTGTATTCACCGTGATTTCCCTGACCATTGGAATTCCCGTTGCGGCAAATAGTTTGTGGATTGTTTCCGGCGACTGAAACCCATCTTCGGTGTGGTCGATGATGCGACGAATTTCAGGAATATCGATGTTATCGAGAAATATCTTTTCTTCGTGCGGACGGGCCGTTTTCAAAATGGAAGTCAAGGCTTTACCCAACAAAACT
>JAUYMU010000014.1 GCA_030698405.1 Bacteroidota bacterium | reverse complement strand
TCTGTGCAAACGAAACAAAGCATAAAATCATTCCGGATAAAACCAGAACAAGCTGCTTCTTAATTGACTTCGATTTTAAAAGCATCGTAAAATGATTTAGATTTTAGTTTAATAAATTGGCGTTACAAGTATAGTTGATTTTCCTTTATGATTTCTGAATTTCTAGCTTTGTAGGTTCATTTAGCAACCTCAACGATGAACCTGAAGTATCGTAAGAAAATGCTTGAAACTATGTAGCCAATATGTCGGGTATCGCGATTTTTGATTGAATGGTTGAAACTTGCACCTAAATGGTGCAACGTTGATGCTTTTAGGTGCAAGTCTGATGCTTTAGGGTGCATCAAGCTTGCACCAAAAAGGTGCAAGGTTGTACCTTTTTGCATCAGCGTTCTCCGAAAAAGGTTCAACACTGGAGCTTTGGGGTACCCCCTACCACCTAAAAGGGAGAATATTCCCCAAAAATGTCACCGTAGCAGTAAAAACCTTCCGACCCGATGACCGAATACCTACTTAAATTCTGATTGGCATAATAATTGACCTGCCAGGCCGTTCTATCAAACAAAACCAAATTTATCTAACCCAAATAAATGAGCCTGACAAATCCCAAATGCCTCGTGGTATTCATAAGTTTACTTTTTTCAACATCCGTTTTTGCCCAGAAAATCACCGTGTATGGCACTGTAAAAGACGCGTTAACCGGAGAAAACCTGATTGGAGCAGTTGTCATCATCAAAGAAACTAATCAGGTGGTGGTTGCCAATAACTACGGCTTTTATTCTATTTCACCTGCTTCAGGAAAATGCACCATCGTATGCAGCTATTTGGGCTACGCTGTATTTACCAAACCCATAGAGATTGAGAAAAGTATAAAACTGGATATTGAACTTTCTCCACAGATTAAATCGCTGGATGAAGTGACCATTCAGGGAAATAAATCGACGCTTAATTCCACTTCAGTAAGTAAAAACGTGATCGGGATAAAACAGATCAAGTCAATTACCTCGATGACTGGCGAGCCCGATGTGTTGAAGAGCCTGCAACTCTTGCCGGGTGTGCAGACTTCCGGAGAAGGATCGACCAATATCAGTGTCAGGGGAGGTTCGTTCGATCAGAATTTAATTATTCTGGATGAAGCTCCTGTGTATAATCCGTCTCACGCGCTGGGTTTTTTCTCGACATTCAACACCGATGCGCTCAACAATGTATCGTTTTACAAAGGGGCATTTCCGGCGCAATACGGTGGACGCCTGTCTTCGATTGTTGACATTACAATGAAAGAGGGTAACTATAAAAAATTTGCCGCCAATGTGGGTATTGGTTTGCTGGCAAGCCGTTTGACACTGGAAGGTCCGATAGTCAAAGACAAAGCCTCATACATTGTTTCCGGACGTTACAGCTATGCCGGACAAACGCTCAATCTTGCCGGATTATTTGGACAGGAAGTGCTGCAAATTTGGGAGTTGCGTAATTTTAACGATCAAAATGAAATCAACTTTTACGATCTGAATGCCAAAATCAATTACCGGATCAACGATAAAAACCATCTCTATCTCTCAACCTACACCGGCGGCGACCGGTTTTACAGCTATTCGCTGAATAACGACAATGCGCTTGAATGGGGAAATACTACCTCTACGCTACGCTGGAACCACATTTTTAACAGCAGCTTGTTTGCAAATTTTACAGGTTATTACAGCAATTACAATTACTCGTATTCGATCAACGACGATTTGAAAAATTTCGATTGGAAATCGAACATTCAGGAAGCCGGGATAAAAGCTGATTTTACTGCGTATTGGAATTCTTCGAATCATATCAGGTTTGGTGCAGCAACTGTTTACCACTATTTTGAACCAGGCAGCATTATGCCCCGGAGCGATCGTTCGAGTATAAAGCCATTTGCGCTGAGCCATAAAAATGCAGTTGAACTATCTGCATATATCAGCAATGAACAAAAAATAACCGATAGGTTGAGTATCGATTATGGCCTGCGCTACGCCGGATTTATCAACATCGGCGCGGATACAGTTTTTCAGTACAACGAAGAGAAAACACAGGTTACAGGTTTCGAAACATACAAAAGTGGAGAGATTGTTCAGTTTTACCAGAGCCTGGAGCCACGCATCTCGGCACGTTACCTGTTGGAAAACCGGAATTCGGTGAAGCTGGCTTACGGGCGTACCACTCAATTTTTACATTTGCTAAGCAACTCTGCTTTGGGATTGCCCACCGATGTGTGGATGCCCCCTGATAAGGATATCCGGCCGCAATCTTCAGGACAATTTGTATTGGGTTATTATCATTCTTTCAACAACAATCAATATGAATTTACTTCCGAAGTTTATTATAAAACCTTGCGGAATATCATTGATTTTAAAGACAATGCCAACCTGTTTCTGAATAAGCACATCATAACCCAAACCTTAAGCGGAGATGGTTATGCGTATGGAAATGAGTATATGCTGGAAAAGAAAACCGGCGATTTGACGGGCTGGATTGCCTATACTTTTTCGAAAACCCAATACCAAATTGATGGAATAAATGAGAACCGCTATTTCTCGCCCCGCTGGGATATCCGTCATAACCTTTCAATTACAGGCAGTTACCAGTTCAACCAAAAATGGAGCGTTTCCAGCACTTTTAAATTCACGTCGGGCGGTTTTGTTACCATTCCTGAAGGTTCGTTTGTCTATAACGGTGCTGCATTTAACTACTATTCTGAAAGAAATGGCTATCAAGTTGAGCCTTACCATCGGTTGGATCTATCGTTCACTTATAAGTCACCGAAAAACAATCACCGTAAAAGGCAATCGGAATGGGTGTATGGTATTTATAACATTTACGATCGAAAGAACATCTATACCCTTTTTGCCCGGCAGGAATCCAATCTGATTTCAACTCAATTCAGCAAAATGTATTTATTTGGAATTGTTCCTTCGGTAACTTATAATCTAAAATTTTAAGCCATGCGAAATATATTTCCTGCATTCATTTTATTAATTGTTGCTTGTTCATGCATTAAGGAATACAATCTGCAACCGGACTCCATTAAATCCAGACTGGTAGTTGATGGTACAATAACTGACAAAAATGGTCCCTATCTGATACGATTAACTAAAAGCCGAAACAATATGCATATTGAACAAGTTTCCTGGCAGGGAGATACAGTTTACAATTATCGTTTCCCTTATGATGGAACCGTTGGTGTTCAGGATGCGGAAGTTTTTATCACCGATAGGAATACCTCTTTTACCGATACGCTTGTAAAATGTCCGACTGGAATATGGTATCATCAGGAAGCTTCTGCTAATTATCCCGGATGGTCGCGATTTGAAATTGCTGATACCAGCATTATTATGGGATTTTACAAAACGACCAAACTCAAAGGAATTCCCGGCCACACCTATGCTTTAACTATCAAATGGCAGGATCAGGAATATCATGCAGAAAGTTACATGCCGCCCGTCCCGGCACTCGATTCAGTTCAGTTTAAACTTGTGCAAGGAGATATTGGCAAAGACAATCATAACATTCCGCTGATTTATTTCAAAGAGCCTCAAAATGAACGCAATTACTATTTGTTTAAAACACAAGCTGTCTATGGATGGCCATATTCAATCTTAAGCGATGAATACCTGAATAGCTACGTAAACGGATTAGACGTTTGTAAAGGGGTTACGCCTGATTACTGGCTGACAAATTATCCTTACGATCACACAGATTCCTATTTCATCGAAATGCACTCAATTACCAATGAAGGCTACGAATATTACAAGGCATTAATTCAACAATTCAAAACCGATGGAGGAGGGTATTCGCCAAGTCCGGCCTCACCTCCTACCAATCTGGATAATGGGGCGTTAGGTTTCTTTAGGGCTTCGGCTGTTAACCGGGTTGATTTTAAAAAGGATGAAAATCATCAATGGATCTGGTAGTTTTTCTCTTTAGTCAGGAACAACAACGGGTTCAGTTACAACATCGCTTTTCCCCAACTTTACAAAAAACCAGATTGCAGCTGCTGCAGCAATTGTCACTCCTGCTGAAACCGAAACCATGTATGGTAATCCGAAACCTTCAGGAGCAAAAAGCAGGTAACTGGTAATTACGGTGGTCATAAACAATGCTGGAATCAGTGTAATCCAGTAGAATTTCTTTTCGCGGGCCAGGTATACAGTGATCGCCCAAAATACCACCATGGCCAGCGTTTGGTTCGACCATGCGAAATACCTCCAGATCACCGCAAAATCGACCAGTGTCAAACCGTAACCAACGGCAAACAAAGGAATACTAATTATTAGTCGGTTTTTGATCGGCCCCTGTTTGAATTTCAGGAAATCGGCCACAATCAATCTGGCGCTTCGGAAAGCAGTATCGCCCGAAGTGATGGGAGCTGCAACCACCCCAAGTATTGCAAGAGCGCCGCCAACCTTACCCAGCAGCGAGTTCGATATTTCGTTCACCACAAAAGCTGCATTTCCTTTGTTGGCAACCATTACTTCGTTCAAAGGTCCAACACCGCTGTAAAATGCCATGCCGATGGCAGCCCATATCATGGCAACAATACCTTCGGTAATCATGGCTCCGTAAAACACACCCCTGCCCTGCTTTTCGTTGGTAATGCAACGTGCCATCAATGGCGCCTGGGTAGCATGAAATCCGGAAATTGCACCGCAGGCAATGGTAATAAACATCATCGGGAAAATGGGGAACTTTTCGGGTTGATCGTGAAAATTCGTCAGGTTAGCCATCGTCAATTCAGGAATATGGTAGCCTTTGACAAACAAAGCGCTGATTAGCCCAACAGCCATAAACAGCAGGGCAAAACCGAAAAGCGGATAAATTCGTCCGATGATTTTATCGATGGGCAACATGGTTGCAAGAACATAATAGATAAAAACCACCCACACCCAAAAATTCATGGTCAATGTTTCGGGAGTGAGACTTTCGAGGATTTTTGCCGGTCCCATAATGAAAACCGCACCAACGATCACCATTAGCAACACAGTAAAACCACGCATGAACTGTTTGGCGCTGACACCCAGATAAATTCCCACAATTTCAGGAATACTCAATCCTTTGTGTTTTACCGATAGCATTCCGGAAAAATAATCGTGCACCGCACCGGCAAAAACAGAACCCAGCACAATCCAGAGAAAAGCCACCGGACCCCACATCGCCCCGGCAACTGCGCCGAAAATAGGCCCCAACCCGGCAATGTTCAGGAATTGAATCAGGAAGGTTTTCCATTTCGGCAATGGTAGATAATCCACTCCGTCGTTCATGGTCATGGCCGGCGTTTGCCTCGATTTATCGGCACCAAAAATACGTTCAACTAATTTTCCGTAGAAAAAATAGCCAAGTACAAGGATGGTAATGGAGATTACAAATGTGATCATATATGTTCCGTTTGAGTGATATTTACAATTCCAAATTCTTTTCTTTTGGCGAAGCGCCCATTTTCAGTACACCAGTGGCGTGGCGGTAAAAGTGCCCGCGTAAATCTTTGGCGTAATCGTTCAGTATTTGATTGCCCAATCCGTTGTAATCGCCACAGCGGAAGAGTGCCCGTCCCAAAATAATTTCGCGCAGTGCATTGTTTCTGGTGCTGGTGTCGGTACCGCTTGCAGGTGTATCCTGAATGGCTTTCTGAATGGTCGTCATGGCATGGCCGGTTACGCCTTTCATTTGCAGTAATTCGAACAATACTTTGGCCGGAAGTTCATTGGCCAAGATCTCGAAAGCCACAGCAATGGCACGGAAATGCGAGAATTCACTTTCAGGAGTGAGCATTTTTGCCAAACGAATGATTGAAGGCAACACTTCCTGTTTTCGCGATTTTCCCAAAGCGATTACAAGGCTATCCAGGTAGCTCATGCTCATACCGAATTGGCCCATACCTGTATAGTTCCAGCCTTTGTCCCATGCCTCGAAACTGTCAACCGCCTTGTGCAAAACTTCCCAACCCGAATTGTTGTCGAGCATTCCGAGAATTCGGGCGTACACCAGTTTTTCTTCATGCGTAGCAACCATATTCAGCTGATCGATCAACACCGGAATTCCTTTTTCAGTGTCCCAAATCACTGTTTCCAACCCGTCAAGTTCATGAGTCAGCGTTTTGGCAGCCATCTGTACATCCTCAAATTTGGGCGGATAATTATTCTGATCAGTCATTACCCGCGGTTCGAGACTTTCGATCTGAACCAGTTCTTTCTGAAGTTTTTTGATATCGATGTAGCGGATTCGTTGTTGGTTGGCAGTAGCCATTGCAGCGCCGATTCCAACCGCGTAACCCTGATTTTGCAGACAAGGCTGCATTCGAATAACCGGCATTGCATCGCGGTGAGCTGATGCGCCTAATCCGGTAACAACAATTCCTTCCAGACCTTTTGGTAGCAGCGCGCGGAAAGGTACATTGGCTATCACATCCACCCCGCTGTGAGCCGGTGGTTTCAGTGCAAAAAACGGATCGACCGTAAAACCATGCGTATCGAACGAACTCTCGTGAATGGAAATCGTGTCAGGGTAGGTCCGTCCGTTGTAAACATCGAGCACCGAAACCGTAAAGTCACCATTCATCCGGCGGCGCTCGCGTGTTTGTGGCAGTTTCCCCAGATCGAACTGGTCTTTGAATTTTTCTTTTCCGACGATAAACGTGGCCCAAACATCAATCATATCCGAGTCGTCGGTAAATGTCCAGTCGGTATTGTTGTAAAAGTCGTTCGGATTTTTCGGCGGCATTCCGGCTCCCTGAACGGCCACATTTGTACCGTCAGTATAAGAATAACCTGCACCGGCAGCAATGGCAATATCAGCGCTTCCGGTAGAATCTATAATGGTTTGAGCCAGCACCACGCCACGTCCGTAAGGTGTTGAAACAACCACCCCTTTTACCTGTTTATTTTCCACATAGGCGCCAATGCCGATCACGCCAAACCAGATATCACCGCCTGCTTCGCGTATTTCAGAACGGAACCATTCGGTTTTCCAGTCGAACACCCATTCATCGAGGCGTTTTTTCTGGCGCGGGTTATCACCTCCCAAAGCTTTCACTCCTGCATCCACTTCGTTGGTAAAACCATGCCGGTAACCATGATAATAGCGGCCAATCATCCCCAATGTGCCAATACCGCCCATGCCGTGAAGGTATTCAATCACCAGCGTTTTGGCGCCGTGGCGGGCTGCTCCAAGTCCTGCCGGAGCGCCGGCCGTTCCGCCGCCCATCACCACCACATCGTACGTTCCGAGAACAGGCAAATGGGTAGATTCGGCTTTCACCACACCAATGTTTAAAGTGGGTCGTAATCCTGCCAGCAATTCGCCCACATCGCCAGTCTTCGGCTCCTGTAATGTTTTACCCTGAACCACCAGTTTGGCTGCATCGCGAATACCCACAATCTGCATGGCAACTTCTTCACCGATGCGTTCGCCAACGCGGATCAACGCTCCAGCCTTCAAAAGTTGTGCTGCAGCCTTGCGTGAAATGTCGGCACAGGCACCCAATACGAATAAACGTTCAAGCTTTTTGGGTTGAAAAACTTTTAAACTGATTCGTTCAACATCAAAAGAGTCATCATCATCGCCTTTTTGCCCCACCACCGGATCGGGTGGTACCTGAAACAGCAAATCAGAGCATTCCACCTGATTCGGATCCCAGGTCAGGTCGCGGGCAATCTGCTCTGCACGGGCAAACGAGGCCATCGAAGCATCGGGCATGTTAACCGTCACCCGGTATTCGTAAACGGAGAAGGTTTTATCTTTAATCTGAATTTTTTGCGTATCGTCAACCAGGGTTAATCCTGAAGCCGTTTTGGGATCATTGCCAACCACCACGTAGCCAAATTCCTGTTTTCCTGAAGGATATACTGCAAACTTAGCCGAGGTCATACGGGCTACCATCGCACGTGGCGTAGCATCTATGACGGTTTTGGCCAATACCACCTGACGACCCGCGCGGTTGGAAATCACTACTCCGGCAATCTTTTTATTCTCGTCGTACACCAAATCGGTCACATAAGTGGAATATAGAAATCCTATTTTGTTGCTGATTAACTCCTGATCGAGTGTGCGCTTGATGAGCATGGGCGTTGGCTGACCATTTCCGAACAGTTTTAGCCCCAACTCAGACTTGGTCGAACCATTGAAAAAACGGTAAGTTCCGCAAAGATCTTCGCCCAGATAAGGCTCCTGAGCTGCCAGAAATACAGAAGCACCTTTTTTTGCAGCAGACACAGCAGCAACAACCCCGGCAGTTGATCCGCCTACCACAACGATATCCACCCTATAGGCTACCGGAATCTCACGTTCCGACTGAAAACAATATTTAATATTTTGAAGGTTTGCGGCATTCGCGTTCTTAACAGCCCACCATCCGGAGGTGGCTACAAAAGCGATTCCGACTGCAGAGGTTCGTAAAAAATCACGACGTTTCATTTAGTTAATTTAGGTTCAGGTTAGATGTAAAGTTATAAAAATCAGGAAATATTGTGCCGCTTTTTATTGCAGTTTAAGTATCTGATTTTTTTCCATCAGTTTTTCTTTTAATGCTTCGTACGGAATATCCTGAACCGACTGATCGTTGTCGATAGCCATTGACGCTGCCACCGCTGCGGACTGTCCCAAAATCATAAACACCGGTTCCATGCGGATAGAGCCGAAAGCAATGTGGCTGCTCGAAACACAAACCGGAACCAGCAGATTGGTGCAATCCTCTTTTTTTGGTACCAGTGAACCGTAAGAAATGGAGTAGGGTGCAGGCGGACTAACACCAATATCTCCCTCATTTTGAACATATCCTTCGGGAGTAATGTAACGTTGAATATTGTGCGAATCCATAGCATACGAACCCATTCCCACCGGATTTGGAACTTCTCGTTTCAGCAAAACGTCGTTTTCTGTGGTTACATATTCGCCTATCAATCGGCGGGCTTCGCGCACATAAATCTGGTGTGGCCAGTTGCCGTTATCGGTAAATTCGTCTTTTGCCAATCCCCAGGTAGCCATTTTTGAGCGAATATCTTCAGGCACCTGCGGGTCGTTCGCCACGAACCAAAGCAAGCCTTTCTGGTAATCTTCGTGTTGTTTAATGATTTCCTTGCGGCGTTCGTAGCTGGCTTCGGGGTAATCATAATTCATCCCAATGTTGTCGCTGCTGAACGGGCCGTGGTTGTTGGTATCGGTTTTCCGGTTCGGTATATCATCAAATTTGCCAAACCAGTCTTTTCTGCCGGTATCAAAAACCCGAACCAATAGTTCATATTGGGTTGAATCGTAATTTTCAGGTTTTGGAAAAGGAACACGGTTGACGTCGTGGTTGGTCATGCACATTCTGAAACAGTAGGCCTGAATTTTATTGTCGGCTGCTCCGTATTCACCGGGATGTTCGGTTGAAATCAGCGGAAGTACTCCGCTTGCAGGGTCGCCCGGAATTTTATAAGGCGAAATCGGCTTGTCGAACCAGTGGTGGTGGTGCAAAACCCCTGTCTGAACACCGTTCCATTGTTCGTTGTATTGCGAGGTGCTTTCACGGCCAACATGATAACTCACTCCGGCAGCGGCCATCAAATCGCCCTCGTAAGTGGCGTCGATAAACATTTTTCCAAAAAATGCTTTTCCTGAAAGTGTTTTAAAAGAAATGATTTTTGAGTCTTCTTTTGTGACTCCGCCCACCGTCCGGTCTAGCCATTCGTCCCGTAGAACGGTGATTTTATTTTCAGCTACAAAATCCTCGAATACCTTTTCGGCTACGTGTGGTTCAAAAATCCACATGGTGCGATTTTCTCCATCCATAGCAACGGTGCCCTGGCCCTTATTTCCATATTCGCTGTGTTTTTGCCATATCCAGGCAGCAGAATCATTATAATGGTTATAAACGCGGTGGTAAAACTCACGTGACAGTCCGCCGATAACCGCTTTATTGCCTGTATCGGTGTAACCCAGTCCACCTGATGAAAGTCCTCCCAAATGGATATCGGGCGATACTAACAAAACTGTTTTGCCCGAATGAACCGCTTCAACAGCAGCAGTCACTGCGGCTGAAGTTCCGCCATAAATAATGATATCAGCAGAATATTCATTGGGATTGGTCTTTTTATTTCCACAACTTGTGAAAAAGATTAATGACGCCATACAAATTGCTATGTAAAAAAATCTAATAGCTGAGAAATTTTTAATATTCATTTTAAAAGTTTTGTAGGGTTAAAATTATTATTTGGTTTAAATACCGATGTCCGATTTATTTATTCACATGTAATACTTGTTTGTCACTAAGTAGTTTAGATTTCAGGCTCATATAGTCGATTTTTTGAACTTCGACACCTTTATCGATGGCAATGCAGGCAGCAGTTGCAGCCGATTGTCCCAAAACCATAAAAACTGGTTCCATCCGGATGGAACCGTATGCAATGTGTGTTGCGCTTACACACACCGGCACCAAAAGATTGTTACATTCATCAATCTTCGGTATGATTGACTTATAACTGATCGGATATGGAGCGAAGCCGTGCGCTTCAACATTACCTTCGTTCTGTACAAATCCATTCACATCAACATAGCGTTTTACCTGATGAGAATCCATTCCATAAGCACCCATTCCTACAGGATCTTCAGCAATATTAAATGCTTCGCAATTTCGTTGGGTCATTACATAATCGCTATACATGCGTCTGGCTTCCCTCACATAGATCTGTCCCTGCCAGCCATCTTCACGTTCATATTCATCTTTGCAGGTTCCCCATTGCGAAACTATATTTCTGACTTTTTCAGGAATACGCGGATGATAAGCCAATGTCCACATTAAACCCTGCTGATATTTGCGATGGCGCTCAATAATTATTTCACGGTCAGCATAACTGGCTTCAGGGTATTCATAATTCTGACCAATAAAATCAGTTGAAAATCCTTTCTGGTTGTTGGTATCTGTTTTCCGGTTCGGCATATCCGAATTGATCCACGGCACGATGCCACCATAATCATACATTTTTTCAATGGGACCGTCAGCTGCTTCATAATTTCTGAATAATAGTTCATATTCTTGCTCATTGTAGCCTTCCGGTTTGAAAAATGGGATTCGGTTCTCCTTATGGTCAGTTAAAGTCATGCGAAAACAATATGCTTGAATTCCTTTGTCTCCCTGCCCGTCGAGACCGGGTTTACCTGGTGTAATAAATGGCAATAAACCACTTGATGGGTCTCCTTTTACAATGTACGGATCAACTCCATCGATGAAATTGTGGTGAGCCGAATTTAAGGATATGGTTCTGCCCAGTGTTAAACTCACTTTATTGGCCTGTACTCCGTTTAAAGTCTCACCGAATTCCTTGTTTGATTCGCGTCCAACCCGGTAGCTTACACCAGCCGCGGCCATCAGATCGCCTTCGTAGGTAGCATCGATAAAAACTTTGCCTCTGTATACTTCCCCGCTTTCCATGGCAATTGAAGTTATTGTCCCTTTCGTTTTCACAACACCGGTTTGCCTGTTGAGCTGCTGATTATAAACCAAGCTGATACCTTTTTCCGGACCAAGCATTTGATGAATTATTTTTAGTGCTGCCGAAGGCTCAAATGTCCACATGGCATCTTCATTGCGATCGGTTTTGGTTTGACCGCCATCGCGATATTCTTCAGGTTTCTGCCACTTCCAGCTTTCCGGTTTCTGGTAATGTTTTTTTACATTTTGATAAAACTCGCGGGCAATTCCCCCAATTACCATTTTATTTCCGATATCGGTTTGTCCTAATCCGCCTGTGGTTAATCCTCCTATTCGATCGGTGGGCTCTATAACGATCACGGTCTTGCCCATTCGGGAGGCCTGAATTGCAGCACTCACGCCAGCGGATGTACCGCCATACACAATCAAATCGGCAGATATTTCTTTTTGATCGTTTTTTTCGCTGATAAAACTGCATAACGTGATTAAAGCTGCCCCAAAAAGAGCAATACTGTATGATCTGAGTGAAAGAATTTGTATTCTCATGATTATATAATTTGTAATGAAATGAAGATAAAAATAATCCGGAGGAAGGATTCCCCCGGATTAACTAATGTGAACATATTGGGTTTAGTAATTCGGGTTCTGTTCCATTGCCGGATTAGTATCCATTTCAATGTAAGGAATTGGCCACAAGTAATCGCGGGTTTTATCAAACGTACGTATTTCAACAACCCGCATTTTAAAGTCCGCAGATTCACCTTGCTGGGCTATAGGAATATTAGTATAATAAGCGGTACCAACTTCATTAACTATTGGCGCTACTGACGGATAAGACTTTTTCATCCTACCCAAAACCGGCAGATTCATTACATCTTCTGCAATTTTCCATCGCCGTATGTCAAATAACCGGAGACCTTCACCTGCTAATTCATACTTGCGTTCACGACGAACAGCATTTCGGAGTTCATTTTTATCGGTTGTCGTAATTGGAGGCATGTTTACAGAAGGGCGCTGACGAACTTTATTGATAGCGTCAAGAACAGATTTATCGATGCTACCAGATTCAATTTTTGCTTCAGCATAATTTAACAGCACTTCTGCATACCGGATGATAATCGTATTCAAATCGCTTTCGTTTACTGCAAGCCGATCAAGATTATCAGCATATTTGCGAAAACAAATACCTGTAAATGTGGCATATGCATGTGTAGCTTCCAGATTAGCTATCCGTTTGGCCGGACTTAAATTATAATTCCAACACTTTAAACTGTCACCATGTGTTTCAAATTGAAATCCCAGAAAAGTCGAACCGGAAACAGCCAATGTAAAACCTAACCTGGGGTCACGGTTTTTGTAAGGTTGTTTAGGATCAAATAACGGAGATTCATCAATTTGCTTACCATCAATACATTCCCAGGAATCAGCCAATTGATAAGATGGTTTTTTGTTGGTGTGCCCCATCGCATTTCTACTTCCAAAAAAGCGGAACAGTGGATGCATATAAGTTCCTTTCAGATACTGAACCGCAAAGATTATTTCTTTTGAACCTTGTCCAGCATATTGAAATAAATCCATGTAGCTGTTGTTAATTACATACTCAGAACCGTCGAGTGCTATTACCTTTTGTGCAGAACTGATAGCAACATCCCATTTATTATTATACAAAGCAACCCTGGAGGCTAAAGACCAAGCCGCACCTTTTGTTGCTTTTCCTGAAGTTGGTTTGTTCTGTTGTGGCAGGTATTGAGCACATTGATCAAGTTCGTCCAAAATAAAGTTAACGACTTCATCTTTTGTATTACGTGGCTTTTGGGCTTCCGAAAGAGATAAAGGGGTTTTTACAAGTGGCACCCCACCATATAATTCGACCAGATAACTATAAAAAAGTGCCCGTAAAAAACGCACCTCTGATTCGTATTGTTTATATGAAGCTTCAGGAATGACACTTTTACCGCGTTCCATATTTGCCAGCACATAATTACATTTAGCAATACCTGCATACATATTGGTCCAGAAAGCTACAATTAAACCATTTCGCGAATCCACAGAACCCCGTCCAATAGCTTGAAGTGTAGAACCATTTCTATCCCATTCTATATCTGAAGCTGCATCAAGACATAAATGAAATGGCATACTTTCAAAATTATACCATAACGTACTGTAACAGCCGGCTACCGCCATCTTAAGTTCAGTCTCGTTCGAAAGAAACGTAACATCCGAAGGATTATTCAACGGATAACGGTTCAAGTAATCTTCACAGCTAAAAAACGTTAATGCAAAGACAATTACAATCAATTTAATATATGATTTCATCTTATTTATATTTTAGAATTTGACATCCAGACCAAAACTGTATGTTTTAACCTGTGGATAATATCCACCATCTCCAACTGGAGCTTCCACATCGTAACCATCCCAGAAATTATCAAGGGTAAGCAGATTTTGACCGCTGAAATAGATGCGCAATTGTTGTGCTTTAATTTTACTCATGATTCCCTTGGGCAATGTGTACCCTAATTGTACGTTTTTTAAACGGACATAAGAGGCATCACGCATCCAAAAACTGGAAGTTTGTTCGTTGTTGGTTTCATTAAAGGCAAAACGAGGAAACATTGCCTCGCGATTATCTGGTGTCCATCGATCCTTGTGCTGCTCCTGAACAGTTCCTCCCATAAGGAATGGCATAATACCTTGATCTCGAATCAATCCATCGGCTTTTCCAACTCCCTGTATGAACAATGAAAAATCAAAACTTTTATATTTGGAATTGAAATTGAACCCAAATGTATAGCGTGGTAAAGTTTGACCAATAATAGTATAATCGTTTGAGTTAATAATTGAGTCATTATTCATGTCAACGTACTTAATGTCACCGGGAGCAATGCTTCCAAACTGCTTGGCATATTTGTAGATGCCGGCTTCATCAAAATCTTCTTCAGTTATAAAACCATCAGCTTTCAGCCCATAAAGAGAAAACATAGGATACCCTTCATGGTTGACTGTTAATCCAGTTTTATTAACTCCCCTTAAATCAAGAACTTTATTTTTAACATCCGAGATATTTATCCCAATTTCATATTTGAATTCATGATCCCAATCAGAGTAATTAATTCCCAAATCCCAGCCCTTGTTTTCTACGACTCCTGCATTTTGTGCAGGGGCATTCATCCCTATGATTTTAGGAATATCCAGAGGAAGCAGAATATCGTCCGTCTTTTTGTAATAATAATCTGCTGTGATATTGATTTTATCCAGTAATGTTACATCGACACCAATGTTTGACGATGTAGTTGTTTCCCATGAAATTTCTGTATTTGCGAGATCGGTAATTCCAGCACCACTTAATACTTGCTTATCGAAAACATATTTAAGGCCAAGGTTTACATCCGAAGAAAACGGATATGAACCAATATTCTGGTTACCCAGTTTTCCCCAGGATGCCCTCAGTTTTAAGTTGCTAATCTTATCTTTTAGATTAGCAAAAAATGGTTCTTCTGAAATCCGCCATCCGGCAGAGAAAGATGGAAAAACTCCCCATTTGCGACCTTCAACAAATCGCGACGAACCATCGTAACGGAAGTTTCCTTCAAACAAATACTTATCAAGATAGGAATAATTTAAGCGTCCGAAAAAAGACATCAAAGCCCATTCCGATGCCCAACCATATGATTTTTGGTTCAATTCTCCTCCTGAATTAAGAACAGGATAGTTTGGGAATGCGAAACTTTCGCGGTAGCCGGTAAGTCCGTCGTTACGATAATCTTCCTGCTGAAATCCGAATAAAGCTTTTACTCCATGATCGCCAAAAGCTTTATCAAAAGTGACTGTACTTCGAATGTTATTAGTAAGATTACGATTATTGGAGGCACTCAATGTACTTTTCTGTGGAGCCAGATAACTAGCGGAACCATCCCACCTATAAGTCTGTATAGCTTTTACAAATGAAGAATTACTAGATTGCCAATAATTGGGAGAGTATGCAAAATCAACAAATAACCAATTTACAGGTTGATATTTCAATATGATGTTCATAGTTACTGAAGGAGCTTCATCGTACCTAATCCCACCATCTTGACTAAAGGCAATCGGATTGTCACCATTCCAACCTTCACCCCACTGTCCGGTGGTCAGGACGCCAGTCTGATTGGCTGGAATCCTTCCTGACCAATGGATTGCTTGGCTGGTTCCACGTGAAGGCTCGGTCAGTTTCGATTGCATGATGTGCGCATCAATTTGTGTAGAAAACGTTTTTGTCAATTGAATGTCGGTATTTAACCGGATGGTGTATCGTTTATAACTGGTATTTTCCATAATACCGTCTTGATTTAGATAACCCATAGAGACTGCAATTTTTGCCTTCTCGGTTCCACCCATCATGGTTAAAAAATGACTCTGCATAAATCCTTTTTTGGTCAAAACCTTATCATACCAGTCGGTGTCAGGATATTTATCTGGATTAACAGCCATATTATCACGGTATTCCTGAATGTATGGGTCAGAATAAAGCGGTGATTTTCCAGAATTCACATAGGCCTCATTTGTTAAGGTCATGTGATCAATAGCACCTACCATATCAGGCAAATTGGTCGGACTCTGGTATCCAGCATATGAATTATATGATACAGACATTTTTCCAAATTCCGCCCGTTTGGTAGTTACCAAAATAACACCATTTGCAGCTCTTGAACCATAAATTGAGGAGGATGCTGCATCCTTCAAAACAGAAACTGATTCAATCATTGATGGATCGATATTATTGAGTCCCATTTCAACACCATCAACCAGAATCAATGGATTATTATCTCCTAATGTTGTTTTGCCTCGAATACTAATCGTTCCTCCATCGCGTCCGGGTTGACCGGAACGTTGCGTCACAACCACTCCGGGAGCAACACCTTGCAGCACCATTGAGGATTGAGCAACTTGTCTGCGTGAAAGAGCTTCTCCGTCAAACGAAGTAATTGCTCCGGTAAGATTTACTTTTTTTTGTGTTCCATAACCCACAACCACAACTTCATCAACTCCAACAGTTTCATCCTCTAAAACTGCATCCACAATGCTTTTTCCTGCCACGCCAACTTCAATTTTCTTCATTCCTACAAACGAAAATACCAAGGTCCCATCAGAAGGAACATTGGACAAATTATAGTTTCCATCAGCATCTGAAATGGTTCCCGTGGTGGTTCCTTTTATCATGACAGTAACTCCGGGCAATGATTCTCCAGAACTGTTCGCAACCTTTCCTTTTACCTTTATTCCTGGTTGCTGGCTACTATTAACTGCGGGACTGGCCGCTTTTATAATGATATTCTTCCCTGCAAACTCAAAGGTTAGCGATAATTCCGACAACATACTTTTGAGTATATCGTCAATGGTTTTGTTGCGGAAGTCAACACTGATCGTCCTGGTTTCGTCGATCTGATTTTTGTTGTAGAAAAAATACACTTCTGATTGCCTTTCAATTTCATCAAATACCTGAGAAATAGTGGCATTTTGCATTTTCAGGTCCATACGGGTATTCTGTGCCGACACACTTGCCGAAACTTGCAGAACCGTTAGGAGAATTAGAAAAAAGTTCAATTTCATAATTAACCAGATTTTTTTGAACGAAGGCAAAGAGCCCTCATTCGATTGCCGAATAATTTTCATAAATTTGGTTGTTTTTAAGTAAAAAAAATGATTTTCGTTTTTTCGCAGTTTCTGCGTTTTTGCAACAGGGACAGTTCGCAGCTGTTCCTGTTGTTTTTTTGTTCCGGAGCTGTCCGAAAACCACAGAAATAAAAGGCAAGGCAGTTATTTCATCATAAGCGTTTCAATTTTTAGGTTAATATTTAGTTAGTTCTATACTTTCTCCACGATGAGGCTAACTCCATTTCGTCCGAAAGAACATTTTATTTTTGATGAACTTTATTCTTCGGACGACTCTTCAACTTTCAGCTTCCCCCCGTTGCCTAAAGGCGAACGGCAAAGGATATGTGTACAATTCGGAACTTGAAACCTGGAACTTTGAACTGTCCTCTACTGCAACCAGATATCCCGTCCGGTCATACGGTATTTGATATTCGTGGTTCGTTCAAGCGTTTCGAGTGCACTAAAAATATTTTCTTCGTACTCAAACATTCCCCTGAATCGTAATTTTAGCAACGAATCGTTTTCAAGATGAATCCGAACATCATACAATTTTTCCAATTCCTGAATAATGGCCTGTAAATCGGCATCTTTAAACACAAACTTTCCGTCTTTCCA
>JAUYMU010000008.1 GCA_030698405.1 Bacteroidota bacterium | reverse complement strand
TGAATGATCCCGATTTTTCTCCCTCCTGAAAATTTTTCAAGATAATTTTTCAGGAAAGTAGTTTTGCCACTTCCCAGAAAACCTGTAACCAATTGAAGGGGAATTGAAGACATGTAGATTGAAGTATTGATTCTACTGAAGTATTGTTTTTTTTTGCCAGCAGCTAGCCGCTAGCTGCTGGCAACTTGCAGCTACAAGCTTCTCACCACCTCGCGAACTTTGCAAATGTGACCGGGAGTTGTTCCGCAGCATCCGCCAATAATGTTGGCACCTGCCTCGGCAATTTCCTTCACATTTCCGGCCATGTCATCCGGCGATTCAGGAAAAGTGGTTTCTCCGTCGCAATAATGCGGCATTCCGGCATTGGCATGAATCAAAATAGGAATGGTCGCGTTCGCCTGCCTGATTTCCTTTACAATTCCAATCATATCGGCGATGCCGTTTCCGCAATTCGCACCAATCACCGCAGCGCCTGCTCCAACAAGCGTTTCGGTCATTTCTGTAGGCGAAATTCCCATCATGGTGCGGTATTCGCCGCCAATAATTTTATCGAAAGTCATGGTGCAAAAAACAGCACACCCGGTATTTTCTTTGGCGGCTTTCACAGCAGTCCGCGCTTCTTCAAGGTCGGTCATGGTTTCAATCACAATGGCATCCGCACCTCCTGCTTCAAGGGCGATGGATTGCGCTTTAAAAGCTTCGTAAAGTTCCGCTTCGGTAACTTCCTCCATCATCAGCAGTTTGCCGGTGGGACCTACCGAACCCAGCACAAACCGATCGGAACCGGCGGCTTTCCTGCTGATTTCGGCGGCGGCTTTGTTTATTTCGAAAACACGACCTTCAAAACCATAATTTTTCAGCTTGAAATAATTTCCGCCGAAACTGTTGGTTTCAATCATATCGGCGCCTGCATCCACGTAGCTTTTGGCAATGTCAAAAACATCGTCAGCCCGCGAAATATTCCATTCTTCGGGGCATTCAGAGGGTTTCAATCCTTTTTGCTGAAGAAAGGTTCCCCATGCGCCATCAGAAACAAGGACTTTGCCTTTTTGTATTTCATTTACTATGTTGCTCATAAAAAAATGTTTTAAATAGTGAGTGGCTAAAGTTATACGAATGTAGTTATTAATTAAGTTGAACCCACTTCGGGGTTCCTAATTGATTGTATTTCAACACCTCCGGTTTTACCGGAGGTTATTCATATTTAAGTCCTTCGGACTTTTGCTCCTTGAAAATCCTGAAAGGGTTAAATTTGAATAACCGTCCCGATCTATCGGGACGGAAAATGAGACGAATGAGGTCTCAACCCTGAAAGGGTTGAATACTATATAAATAGAATTACTTTATAAATTCTTTAGGCGATAACGTTGAACTCCAACTTTAGGCACTTCGAACTTTAGCTCACTTTAGGCACTGTTTAAATCTCTTTCACCCATTCTTTGATTACATCGAGCGAAGGAACTGTTGCCGATGATTTCATCTTGTAGTTCACCGTTACAACTGCCGGGCCTTTTTTTATTCCGTAGGAATTCATCTGGGTTTTATCGGCAACAACAGTCACAGCAATGTTTTTCCCCAGTTCGGCAATGGCTCTTTTTACCTTTTTGGCAAGTTCGGCACATTCCTTTTCGGTTTCGCCAAGAATCAGTATTTCGCTGCGTTTCGATTTAATCCGAAGTTTTAACTTTTCGTTGATGCGTTTCTGAATGGCTTCAATTAACTGGCTTTGCGGCGGTATTTGCGATACAAAGACAATCTTTCCGTCGATACAAATGGTTGGAATATTTTTTACCATCATCGAAGACATGAACGATACCGCTTCCATTTTTTTGATCGGATGTTCGCGCCATTCGACCACACCGTCGAAATGAGGGGCAATTCTTTTTACCGCTTCAACCATGTATTGACACGGTGCGCAGGATTCGGAATCAAGGGTAATGATATCAACAATCACTTTGTCCGACTGCCCGTAATCCTTCATGTTCATGATGTCCAGTTTGCTTTCCTTTTTATCCAGATTTCGTGCAACATCCTGAAGATACTGACTGAAAACAAGTTCGGAAACTGCCTGGATATTTTCTATGGGTGTTTGCATCGGCAAATCGCAACCCGGAGCCAGAATAAATCCCAGGTTTCCTCCTGAATCCATGCAGGCCAGCGCATCGTGCTTTGCATCGTCGGGATCACCCATCAGTAAAACCACTGTCAGTTTCATGTTTCCGCCGAAACTGATATTTTTTGACAAGGCAATTTCTTTCACAAATTCGAGTGGAATATTTTCATCGATCGAAATATTGTCGGGATGGCAATCGCACATTGCTTCAATGTTTTGCTGGGCATGGCCACAAACAAAGAATGAACTCAGCTTCTGTTTTTCGCGCACAAAATCAAAAATACGGCTTGCAAAAGGAGTCACGAAAGTTTCGAACGACAGCGGGTCAATCTGACTGGTCATCGGATCAACCACAGCGATTACATCGCATCCTGCATCGATCAGCATTTCTGAATATTTGATGGCTACATCGGTGCAAAAATTCATCACCTCCATCACATATTCAGGATCGTCAAACAGCTTCATGAAAATATCGGTGCCCAACAGGTGCAGTGCAAGTGTAAACGGGCCGGTAATCAAGCCGTATAAGGCAATTTCAGGATGGTTGGCACGCAATGCACGTGTTGTTTCCAGAACAAGCGGAATACGGCCTTCGTGCGCTTCAGGAAGTTTTAACGAACTTAGCAATGTTCCTTCCACCAAAGGATGCGAAATTACAGCAGGGGGATTTTCCTTCGCCCATTTCAACTTGCATCCAAGAATTTCGGCTTCAAGCTGTAAATCAAAACTGACCGGAATCCCGTCCGGTTTATACAATTCGATGGCCTTGTTCAGTCCGGCAATCATGTATTTGGATGATTTCAGGTATTCTTCGGCATCCATTCCGATTAAATATCCGCCATGAACGCCCACAAAAGGAACCCATGGAATGCGAGCAACAGGTTTGAGGCTGATTGCCTGTTTGATCAATGAAAGTCCGTGCATGTTAGGCAATTTTGCTGTTTAGATACTCTACAACGCCCTGTGGATCGGGTGAATAATTGTCGGCGCCGATTTTTAAACAGAAATCGTTGTTTACAGGCGCTCCGCCAATGGTAACCAGCGTTCCGGGTAATGCGTCCTTTATTTCTTTGGTGATTTTTTCCATGCTTACCATGGTGGTGGTCAACAATGCCGACAAGCCAACCACTGCTTCCGGATTTTGCTTCACCGCTTCAATGAACTTTTCGGAACCGACATCGGTGCCCAGATCAATTACCTTGTATCCGTTTCCTTCCACCATCATTCCAACCAGGTTTTTGCCGATATCGTGCAAATCGCCCAAAACAGTTCCAATGATAAAAGTACCTTTCTGTTTGGCCGCTCCTGATAAAAAATGAGGTTTCAGATGAAGCATGGCAGTACTCATGGCTTTTGCCGACATAAGTACCTGCGGAACAAACACTTTGTTTTCGCGGAACTTAACACCAATTCGTTCCATTCCGGGCATCAAGCCATTGGTTAAAATATCCTGAGGTGGAACTCCTTCTTCGAGTGCACGGCGGGTTATTTCGTCAGCGCCTTCCTGCCCTTTCATTTGCGGTGGGTAAGGAGAAGCCATGTTTATCTTACCAAATTCAATACACTCAGACAGTTTGATTAATAATTCGTTCATGATTTGAGTTTTAGATTTTTAAGCGATTCAAAAGTAGTTGCTGCAAAATCAACAAAAAATAGTATTTTCTTTGATAAAGATGTAAAATATTACTTTTTTTTCAATAAATTGTGTCCGAAAAATTTCAATAGTCTATCGTTCTTGTATTAGCAACCGCATATCCTTTGCCGTCTGGCTTTAGCGTTCGACTGAGCTCACGCCGAAGTCCGACGGATAGAAATGAGTACTTCCAATGGCTTTGGCCACATTATTTTGGGCTAAAGCCCATACTATCTGTTTCCTAAAACCCGTTGCCTAAAGGCAAACAGCCTGCCCCGATGAAAATCGGGGGCAAAGGATATTTTTTCATCATATAAACGGCATAGGCAAATAACCTGATACTTATAAGAAAAAAATAACAAAACAATCTTCAAACCCATGATCATTAAAAAAAGATTTTTCAAGCTACCCACGTTTATCATTGAAGAGCAGAAAAATAATCCGCTTACGAAAGACTTGTATTTATGCGAGTTGGCCGAAATATTGGTCAAACGGGATACACTGTGGTCCGATCAGATCAAACTGGAAGATCACCAGCTTATTTTTTGTGCGAAAGGTGGAGGGATCATCCAAATTTCAGGTGACCTGGTTCCTTTCAGTCAAAATCAGTATTGTGTTATTCCTCAGGGATTTATATTCAAGATACAAACCGGTGAAACAGATCCGTCTGTTTTTTTTACCTGCAAGTTTAACGGTGAAAAAAGCAAAATCATGGAAAAGGATTTTACAGTGGTGCGCGACCTGATACCATCGGTTAATAATTTGGTAGCCAACCGGATGATGCTTTTCGATGAGTTGTTCAGTAATCTGACCAAAGGTTTTTACAACGCGAATTATCAATACATCAACCTTTGTTTCGGCCATTTGCTGGCGACTTTTATATATGCCAGCCGAACCAGCGACGATTTGATGGAAGAACAAAATCCCGGAATTAGCAAGGCAATTCACTACATGGAGCAAAACCTGGAAAAGAAACTGAGTCTCAACGAAATTGCCGAAGAGGCCGGATATTCACCGTCGTATCTCACGACTTTGTTCCGTAAAAAAACAGGTTACAGCCCGTCAAGTTATTTTTCGCACCTCAAAATCACCAAAGCCTGCGAATACCTCGATTTCAGCAAAGTGAAAATTAAGGAGATTTCTTTTTTGATGGGTTATTCCGATCCGTATTATTTCTCGAAAGATTTTCAGAAAAAAATGGGCATTTCACCCAGAAATTATCGAAAAAGAGTGGTAGGGAAAAAATAATGCTGATAAAGACAGTAAAGAATATAACGACTAACCCTGTCCGGTTTTAAATGCGTTACCTGTCCACTGCGACTGCGACTGAACACTGATTACTGCTTTTTCACCCCCATAACTCCATTTTCAGCTCCTTTTTTGATTTTATTTTATCAGATGAGGCGTCCTTTTTCTGACGGATCGCCATACACACAATTTCGGCAATGTCGTGTACAGGCAAATCGCGGCTTTTGGCGAAGGTTTTTTTGCAAAGCGGGCAGGCAGTTGCCAATACATCTGGCTGATAACTGAGGTATTCGTCCATGGCTTTGTCGCGTATCTGGTTGCGCTCGTCCATTTGAATCTTGATGTTGGCTAAACTTCCGCCACAACAGAATGCTGCTTCCTTTTCGTTTTTAATTGGAATTACTTCGGCATATTCGTCGAGCAGCAATCGGGGTTGGTGATAAATGCCACTTCCGCGACCCAGCTCACAAGGATCATGATAAACAACCCGAAGTGGTAATTTATTTATTGGCAGGCGTTTGTCCGCCATCAGTTCAAGTAAATATTCAGAATGATGCTGAACAGAAATACCCGGCAAAGCGTAATCTTCGTTGAAAACTTTGTAACAAATGGGGCATGAGACCACCAGTTTTTTAGCACCTGAAGCCATTATCTTTTCGCGGTTGTGTTCGATCAGTTTTTTAGCCGCTTCGTATTGTCCTACCTGCATCAGAGGCCGTCCGCAGCAAGCGGTCTTGTCTTCGTCCATGAACCAGTATTTCACACCGGCCACCGCAAATATTTCCTTCATTGATTTGATGATGGCAGGGGTGAGGTGCGTCATGCATCCGGCGAAATAAATCACTTCCGTTTGCGGGCTGACAACAACCGGCCCGTTCTTCAGGTATTCGTACGAAGAGTTGTATTCTTTGGTCGATTCAATGCGCTGCGTCATGCGTAAGTTGTTTAATTCCAGTCCAACAGGGCAGTCGGGCTGGCATCGTCCGCAAAGCAGGCAGTTGAATAGTTTTTCGTCGGTCAGGTTCTTGTTTCGGATGTGTTTCAGCACATAAACCGACTGTGTATCTTTAATGTCGGCATGGGTCATCTGGCAACTGTCGAGGCAAATGCCGCAGCGCGAACACGAATACACCTGGATGCGCGAATAACCACTGACACGCTTTTGTACCTTGATTCCGTATTTCCGAAGAAAAATCATGACCACCTCTACCGGAATGTGCATGTAGCGTGAAACGGGCAGCGCAAGGAAAAACATTCCCAATGCTCCTGAATATGCCCACCACAAAGGCATTTCGATGGATTGAACAGGTAGGGCAGAAGCCAGCAATTGTCCGGTTGGCTGACTGATGATGCTTCCGTTGTGATGGATTCCGGCAGAAACACCTTCGGCCAGAAATCGAAGCGGAAAGATGAGCCAAAGGGCACTGAGTGCAATGCGGTCACCCATTTTGAGCTTTGTAGTTTTTTTCATTCCGAACATCCGGCTGTTCAGTCGTTTAAAATAAGCGAGCATAACTCCTGAAAGCACAAAAAGGAGCAGCAAATCCATGCTGGCTGCCAGCATTTTTCCTGAAAGCGTGGTAGCAGGTTCGGTAACAAAATAGCGCATAAAAATGGCTTTGTATGCCGGAACCGAAAAGGTTTGATAATGATTGACGGCATCGATGTGTCCAACTACGATGAGCAGAAACCATCCGAAGGCAAGGCTCATGTGCATGTAGCCCAATACCGGGTTTTTGCGGAATATCTTGCGGTGGAGCAGTGCTTCCATAAAGGTTTCGCGAATGGCCTGCAGACTTTTACGGGTAAAAATGCTTTTAATTATCCGGCTTTTATCTATTCGCGGCAGGCCTGAAATCCAGATACCGGTAATGATTACCAGAAAAACTGAGATGAATAAAAGTCCGATGGTAAATGGCAGTATAAACGATGGGGGAAAGTCCATAACTAGTTATTCATTAACGGGTTTGTATTTCAATATGCTTTCTTTTGAGGATTGCTAATCAGCGGGTGACTCAAAGTCAACCGCTGAGTTTGTATTTTAGGATGCTTTTTTTAATGAGCATGATTACATTTCGCAGGTTGATTCCGCGCGGGCAAACCAACATACATTTGCCGCAGAGCATACATTTTTTAATCTCCGATTCTAGTTCCATTGTTTCACCGCGACGCAGCAATAGGTTCATCCGCCTGACATTGAAGCTTACCAGATCGCCCGCGCTGCAAGTGGCAGTGCATCCTCCGCAAGAAAGGCACACTTTGAACGATGATTCCATTTCGAGTATTTCGTTCAGCAGCCGCCCGTCGAATTGATCGTAGTCGATGGTGCGTTGTTTGATTATTGAGTAGCCAAAATTTTTCATTTTCTTATTCGTTTTTTTTCTAAAGAGGTTGTCTCAATTCCGTCCGAAAGAAGATGCACTCTTTGTTCATCGTTTCCCGCGGACGACTTTCCCTTTGTGTTGCTTACCACGGGTTTCGTCGTTCCTCCTTACCCGCGGTTATTCAAATTTGACTCCTTCAGAGTCTTTTCAAACCTTATTTTTTTTCATTTTGCACCCTTAGTAGAGAAATACGAACCAACATGGAAACAAACCTTATTATTTTATATATCACATTTTCAAAAGGCGAATTCCATTCCGTCCGAAATAAGGCCACCTCTTTGTTTAGCATTTTTCCGCGGACGAAAAAATTGTTAATCTTTAATCCGTTCGCTGAAGCGAACGGCAAAGGATATTGCTTTGAACGGCTTTATTTCCCATTTTCCAAACCTTATTTTTTGTTTTGACTTCCTGTCTCAGCATAAATTTTTACGACCTTAGTAGAGAAATACGAACCAATATGAAAACAACCTTATTATTTTATATTTCACATTCTCAAATGGGTGAACGCCATTTCGTCCGAAAGAAGGCAACCGCTTTGTTCAGCATTTTTCCGCGGACGGTTTTATTCTTTAATCTTTTTTGCTACTAAGGTTAAATGTCAGAAAATAAGGTTTTTAATATTCATTTTTTTTTTTTTTTTTTTCAAACCTTATTTTTTTGCATTTTTCAACCTTAGTACAAATACAAATAAAAGTGGAACAGCCTTATTATTTTTTCATTCTCACATCATCAAAAAGGCGAATTCTTTTCCGTCCGAAAGAAAGCAACCGCTTTGTTCAACATTTTACCGCGGACGAAAAAATTGTTAATCTTTAATCCGTTCGCTGAAGCGAACGGCAAAGGATATTGCTTTGAACGGCTTTGTCGCTTATAAGCCCTATCTCTAAAGCATTTTTATTGACAACTGACAACTGAATAACCTGTAAAACCGACCACCAACTGTCTTTTTCTGAACACTGCGACTGCGACTGAAAACTGGGACTGATCACTTTTTCTTCAACCAATTATCCACCTCCATCGCTGCCGATCGTGCGTGAGAAATGGTATCGTTAATAGTCATCGGTGCAGTGCAGCTTCCGGCCAGAAATATTCCTTCCTGTTCCGAAAAATTGGATTTCAGGAATGAATCGGTTGTTTTCAGGAAGCCTGATTCTTCACAGCCAATACCGCAGGTTGCAGCAGCGGCTGTGGTTCCTTTCCCGGCTTCCATGCCCACAAGCAACACCAGCAAATCAACATTCATTTTGAGTGGACGACCGGAAAGTGTGTCTTCTGACTTGATCAACAAACTTTTGTCGATCTTTTCTGAAGCTTCCGACAATCTTCCCCGGATAAACTGTATATCGTATTTCTCCTGTGCCTCGCGGTACAGTTCTTCGAAGTGTTTGCCATACATGCGCAAATCCATGTAAAAGCAGTAGATCTCGGCTTCAGGTAAACGTTTTTTTAGCTCAATGGCCTGTTTCACGCCGGTAATGCAGCATACTTTGGAGCAATAGTGGTTGCCCGTTTTTTCATCGCGTGAGCCAACACAGTGCACAAAAGCAATCCGTTTTGGATTATTTTCGGCTGCAACCGTGAGATCGCCTCCGGGAAGGAGCAATTGTTCCAGATCGGCCGAGGTGATTACATGATCGTAAATTTTGTAGCCATATTCTTCTTTCCGGCGGGCATCAAAAATTTCGTAACCGGTAGCAACTACCAATGCATCAGCTTCCAGATGCCGTTCACCTGAAGTTTTTATACTGAACTTGCCATTCTTGCGTTGAATGGTACTGACTTCGGTTTTGCTCAGGATGGAGAAGTCCTTTTCGCGGCATTTC
Organism: Bacteroidota bacterium; assembly: GCA_030698405.1. Lineage (GTDB taxonomy): Bacteria > Bacteroidota > Bacteroidia > Bacteroidales > Prolixibacteraceae > Aquipluma. The sequence continues at coordinate 29,102 of JAUYMU010000008.1, read as the reverse complement.
TCCTGAAGGGCGCCTGTGATTTTTTCGGTGGGTGTGAAATCAGGAAAAAGGTACGACCAGTTGTTCAGTTTCCCGCCCAACTGTTCATTTTTTTCGATCACAGTTACCCAATGTCCCGCATCCGTCAGCGCGCAGGCTGCTTCAATACCGGCGATTCCGCCTCCTATGATTACGATGTGTTTCACAAATTCAGTTTAAAGTTTCAGGTTTCAAGTTCCAGGTTGGCCTTGAACTTGGTTATTGGTTATTGAATATTTTGCCTTGGATATTCGTTGTTCCAAATTTGAAGTTCCAAGTTTCAAGTTTCAGGTTTCAAGTTTTGCGCTAATGAACGTTGACGGGTTTAGTGTTTGTTTCTTATTTCTCGTTCGATATTTCTTATTTCTTATTTCTCGTTCAATATTCGATATTCTATATTGGATATTTTCAAATCATCACATCTTCACATCTCCACATTGCCAAATCTCAGCATCCGCATCCCACCATCGTCGGTTTTCCGATCAGCTTTCCATCTTTTCCGGCGTATTTTAAGTCCGGATCGTAGGTAATTCCCATTTTATCGAGCAGCGGTTCGCAATTGGTTTGGTGCATTTGCAGTCCAAGATCCCAGGGATCATAGCCCAGCACCAATCCGGCCAGTTCTTCGTAGGTCAGCACCGGGATTCCCTGTCCGTTTTCGCCATAGGTTTTGCCTTCCATTTCTTCGATCACATATTGCCACCGATCCATGAACATTGGGCAACCCGGACAGTTGCACAATATCGCATCCGGCTTGTAAGGTTCCATCGATTCAAACTTCTTTCTGGAATTGGACACCGAATAGCCCCGGTTCGACATTACCAGATATTGACGGAAGCCGAATCCGCAGCAATGACGACGTTCGGGATAATCGACCACTTCGCCGCCCCAGGATTCTATCATTCCGACCAGAACATTTGGAAACTCGGCGCCGCCAACTCCTTTAGCAGGAAACATTTTGGAGTAATGACAACCAATGTGTTCCACAATTTTTAATGGTTGGCCAGTTTGCTGATTGATGAGCGGAAATTTCTTTTTATCTGCGATCTCTTCCCTGAATTTGTAAACAATGTCGCTTGCATGGGCCACGTTTTGGGGTACTTCAAATTCGCGTCCGGTGGCTCGTTTCAGGTAATTCCGTATTTTTTCAAGTTCCGAAGGATACTCTTTCCAGGTTTCGATGATTTCGCTGTAAATACCAAACGAAGTGATGCACGAAACGGCGAAGTTTTGGTAACCCGCCTCGGTCATCAATGCAAACTGGCGTGCTGCAATGGTTTGAATGGTATCGAAGGGGACAACATCGGCATGATAAGCTATTCCTGAACACGAAGTGTGGTGCGGGTTTTCGTAAATATCCTTGCCAAGTTCAGCGCGTAAAATCTTCAGAAAAGTTTGTTCTGCACCGGGGAAAAAATTCTGCCGGATACAACTGCGTACATAAAAATAATGATCATCGGCTATTTCCTTCTGATAATCTTTCCAAACCTGCATTTTACCTTCTCGTTTCATTGCCGGTTGTGTTTGCCATTGTTGGTGGTGAAAATGTGATTTACGTAGTCGGAAAAATCATCCCCTCCTTCAGGAAAACCCATGCTTTCGGCTTTGATTTTTGAGAAATGCTCAATTTTGTCGAAGCGATCGAAGCCACCGGTTATTTCAAAAATCCGGTAAATTTCGTCCATCGATTCCTGTGGTATTTTGCGCAGGGCACCTTCGCCATTGCCCTTGTAATTGGCTCCAACCCGTTTGTAAACTTCCACGCTGTTTTCATAAATCCATTCGCCAACCGGACCAAGTTCAGGGTGTAATTCAGGAATCAGACTTTCAGGAAGCACGCAATAACCTTTGTAAACGACATTTTCGCCAACAGTTCGTTTGATAGCCAATTGCTGCCGGCCTTTCTCCGATTCGGTGAAATAGCCCAGTTCCTGCGATAAATTTCGTAAAGCCATGATGATCAGTCCGGGAGTATTTCCGCGCGGGCAACGGGTTTTGCACGACATGCATTCGCCGCAATACCAAATTGTCTCGCTTTTCAGGAGATCTTCAATTTTTCTATTGTCTTTTGATTGTACGGTGCAGGCTATGATTCGCGGGTCGTAGTCGTAAAATTCGGCAGCGGGGCAAATTGCAGTACAAATACCACAATTCATGCATGATTTCAAGCCTTCTACAAACCGGATATCTTTTGTAAGTTCCAGGTAAAGTTCCATTTTTGGTTTCAGGTTTTTACAACCTAAAAGTAATTCTTGAAACTTTAAGCCTGTTCAGTCTAAAATCTTATTTTTCGTAGGTATTTGTGCGTATTTCTATTGGTTGAAATTGAAATAGAGCGTTAAGTGTTTCTCATACAGAAACATATTTGGCTGGCTCATTGAGCCCAATGTTTCAGCTTTGGTAAATTTGGTACCGATTGGATTGATACCATGCAAAAACGAAATATTTCCTGCCGGAAATTCAGGAGAAGTATTGTCATTGTAGGCTCCTTTGGGCTTTTCAGGAGTAAAAAGGCGCAGGAAAACATCTTCATCGGGACAAACAATGGTAAAATCCTGCTCTTTCGACTGTATGGTTGCCCAATTGAAATTGCGGTGATATCCCTTGAATTCAGGATAGTCCCAACTTTCGCCGGTAATGGTATTGTTGTAGGCTTTTTCCCAAACATTCAGGGTATTCCCTTTCATGCGGTTTTTCCATACGCGGTAGGGGCCGTAACCCATCCATCGCACTCCTTCAACCTGATCTTCAGGATAATCGAAACTTATGCCCATGAATTTATTTTGATAGGGAGCTTTGTACAATACTTCCAGTTTGAGCCATCCGGATGGCATGATTGTCCATTTTACTTTTTTCAGGTCGCCTTTGTAAATACATTCAATTACATGGTTGGCGTTGTCGCTGTATTCTTTTAGCTCCTGAAATTCTGCCGATCCTGTTGCCGGAACCGGACCGTGAATAAAACGGATTGGCTGATTTTTATTTCTGACACCGGCCAGAAACCCTGTAACTTTATCCCATTTAAATGAAAGATCATTGATTTGTGCAGAAATTCCCATTGAATCTTCAATGATTTTTACTTTTCCAACCTGATTAGTTGAAACAATTTCGTCGGCAATGGCTTTTGCTTTTTTTACTGGCCAGCTCCAGGTATATATTTCGCGGCCTTTCGGATCGTTGGCGGTAATGTAAAGTACATCGTAGTCGTAAAAATGCACTGGCAGGAACATCCTGAGTTTTCCCTTTTGCCCGGGAGCAAGGTTGGGCGATTCAATGGTACCGGTTTCACTGCCTTTTTCTGCACTTTCACTGGGGTTCGGCAAGTCAGCCAGCCGGTAGCTGAATTTACAGTCTTTCAGGTTGGTATAAATGTACCGGTTTTCTATCGGGAACTCGCCGTTAAAAGTGGAGGTGATGTATCGCGTTTCGAAAAAAACAGGCGACCATATTTCTTTAATGGTGTAATAACTGCCTTCTTTTTCGAGGTATGGACCAACAATCCCATCAGCCGCATTGTTGGCTTTGGTATCCAGGATTCCGTCTTTATCGGTTCTTACAACTGCCTCATCGGCATAATCCCAAAGAAAACCTCCGGCAGATAATGGATTGTTCAGCATCATGTTCCAATAATCGTCCAACCCGGCACCGTGTCCGCCATCGTACAGGCCATGTAAGAATTCGGTTGGAAAAACGACAAGCCTTCCATGCTGATGGGTGCCAACTCCATAATTGTAATCTTTGTAATGTTGGGTATCAGTTCCCCTGAATTCGGCCCATGGATGGATAAGCGGACGTTTTTGCGGATCGAGTTCATCGAAATAACGGTCGAGATCGGTATTCCAGCCACCTTCGTTGCCATTGTCCCAGATCACAATGGAGGGATGATTGACATCTTTGAACAACATTTGCTGAACCAGCTGAGATCCAACCCGTGTGTCGTAAGCCGATTGCCAGCCAGCCAGCTCGTCGAGCACAAACAATCCGAGCGAATCGCACGCCTCCAGAAAATGATCGTCGGGCGGATAATGCGACATGCGTACGGCATTCATATTCATGTCCTTGATGGTATTGACATCTTCAATACTGATTTGCTTATTCAATGCCCGGCCTGTATTTGGGCGGAACGAATGGCGGCAAACTCCCTTGAACATTACTTTTTCGCCGTTTACGTAAATACCGTCACTTTCGCGCAGTTCAACAGTTCTGAACCCAAATGTTTCAGAAACTTCATGAATTACATCCAAATAGCTGATTAGCAGAATATCAACCCGGTAGCGGTTTGGCGATTCAGGCGACCATGTTTTTATATTTTCGGCAAATGTTTGCAAACTGGCAACAGTTTGTGTTTTGTCAATAATGACTGAAAAAGGCGAGCTGACAGGTTCTCCGGAAAGTGTTTTAATCTGGGCTTTTAATTCCATCCGTTCGCGAATGTTGTTCAGATATACATCAGCCCGAAAAGTGCCATCGGCTTTTGCGTCCAGCGCAATCCGCTCAATGTTGGCTTTGGGTCTGGCTTCCAGAAATACAGGCCTGAAAATGCCGCCAAATATCCAAAAGTCGCAGCGGCGTTCGGCTTCGTTTACCCCTTCGTTTTCCGAGTGTTTTGCAACCGAAACTTCAAGCAGATTTTCCCTGCCATATCTCAGCAAGTCGCTGATGTCGTATTTAAAACGGTAAAAACTTCCCTGATGCAACTTTCCAGCAGATACGCCATTAATTTTGACTTTGGTATCTGTCATCGAACCATCAAAAACAATGTTTACCTGCTTGTTTTTCCACTCTTTGGGAACCTGAAATTCATATTTGTACAAACCCATTTCCTTGCCACGGTCTTCGTCTTTATCGTGTCCGTAATTGTAGGTACCAAAACCTTGAAGTTCCCAGTTCGACGGAACCGGAATCTTTGTCCAATTTCCTGAATTGCGGCCTTCGGTGCAGAAAAAGTCCCAATCGACAGTTTTGTCGCTACCTGTTCCTGATAAAAACTGAATTTCGGTTTTCTGAGCCTGAATGAAGGAAATGCCAAGAATGAATAGGAGAATAAATGTTGAAAGGAAGTGTTTCATGACCTCAAGATTTTTTGTTGGTTTTGGTTTCTCAAAAATATGAAAAATAAAACGGAGAATGTCATCGGATCAATACTCAAATCAAAGCATTTCGATTCAAAAACGTTAAATCTTTTTTTTCAGCGCCTTGATCCGATGACGGAGAATTGAGTCCGGAGAAAGTCATCGGATCAATTTTCAATTCAAAGCGTTTCGATTCAAAAACGTTAAATCCTTGTTTCAGCGCCTTGATCCGATGACGGAAAATTGAGTCCGGAGAAAGTCATCGGATCAATTTTCAAATTAAAGCGTTTCGATTCAAAAACGTTAAATCCTTGTTTCAGCGCCTTGATCCGATGACGGAGAATGCGACAGGAGAAAGTCATCGGATCAATTCTCAAATCAAAGCATTTCAATTCAGAAACGTTAAATCCTTGTTTCAGCGCCTTGATCCGATGACGGTGAATTGAGTCCGGAGAAAGTCATCGGATCAATTTTCAAATTAAAGCGTTTCAAATCCCAAACGTTAAATCCTTTTTTCAGCGCCTTGATCCGATGACGGAAAGTATCTTTTTATATCAGCCTCAGGATGAATGCAATTTGAAGTTCCAACCAAATAATCGGCCAATTGCCGGGCAAAATAAGGACAGAGCACGACTCCTTTTGAACCCAATCCGTTGAAAATTCCGATAGACGGATATTCAGGATGAAGCCCAATTACCGGTTTACGGTCGTGCATGGTTGGGCGAATTCCGGCTTTTTGCTCAATAAGTTCGAAGGATGCAGCAATGCAGTTTTTTATTTTGACCAGCAATTCATCACGGGCAGAATCGGTTGTCTCCTGGTTAAGTGCATCCCAGCTGTATGTTGCGCCAACTTTGTAGCAATCGTCACCCATTGGCATTACAAATACTTCAGCGTTCACAATTTCGTTTAGTTGCAATTCCGGAATTTTCAGCTCAAGTATTTCCCCTTTTGAATGTTTGAATTTGAGATTTTTGAAATATGGATTTTGAGAAGCGCCAGAACCTTCACAAAAAATGATCTTTTCGGCTTTGACATCTTTGTACGTCACCAGTTCGGGTTTTAATACCAGCTTTCCTAAGTCAAATTTCTCTTTCCTGATCGAATTTTGTGTAATTAAAAGTTCAGAAAATACTGAAATAAGTTTTTGTATATCAAGTCTTCCGGATTTATTAACGCAACCGAAACTGTAAGGTTTGGTAATGTTATTATTCCTGAAATTAAAGTCGGGTTGAGGATCAATATATTCCTCCAATCGGTTTGCGAAGACTTTTTCTTTCCAGAGAACAGACTGAGCTTCGCTTAAAGACTTTATCATCCGACCCGGATAATAGAGTTTTTCTTTCAGCAAATTTTCCAGTTGATGGTAGGTTTTTTCCATCGTCGGAAAAGCATCATCTACCAGCCAGCTTTTTGTCATCCGGCGAAAAACAACAGGGTTAATTATTCCTGCTGCAACCAACGAAGCTTTGGATGCCTCCGGATCGTCGAAAACCATTACTGTTTTATCTTGCTTGAAAAGTTCGTTTGCAAGCAACGTTCCGGCTAGCCCCAGGCCGACAATGATAAAGTCAACTGTCATAGTTGAAAAACCTTATTTCTTCTTTCCCGCTTTTAATTCCAGACTTACAAATACCGGTTGATGGTCTGAAGGATATCGTTGATCTTTCGAATCGGTGAGCACAGCGTAACGTTTTACTTCGATGTTATCACTTACAAAAACATAATCGATTCGGTCTTTCATCGGAGCATCGAACTTAAACGCATTGAAAGTTCCTACCGGGCCGTAAGGTGGTTTTTTGCTGATTTCACGTGAATCTTTCAGTTCTCCGGTAATTAACGAAATGGGTTCTTTGTCAGGCGTCAGGTTAAAGTCGCCCATCAAAATTACCGGTAATTTATCCGTGTTTAATTCCTTGATCTTTAGTAGAATCAGTTTGGCCGATTCGCTTCTTGCCTTGTTGCCAACATGATCGAAATGTGTATTTAAAACCATGAACTTACCACCGGTTTTATGCTCTTTCAGTATAATCCAGGTGCATACCCGATTACATGCCGCATCCCAGCCCATTCCCGGTTTTTCAGGCGTTTCGGATAACCAGAATCCACCTTGTTTAAGCGCTTTGAATTTCTCGGAATCATAGAAAATAGGAGAGTATTCACCCGCTTTTTTACCATCATCACGACCAACGCCCACCCATTTCATCTTTGGTAAATCTGCCTGAATATCTTCAATCTGACCAATAAAGGCTTCCTGAAGTCCAAATATTTCAGCCTGATGAAAATCAAGCAAAGCGCTCACCTGACTGCTCCGGTTTGGCCAGGCATTTACGCCGTCAGACGGAGTGTTCATACGAATATTGTAGGTCATCACACGAAGGTTTTGAGCCATTGCCAAATTACAGGCTAACATTAATAAGATGAAGGTAATACGTTTCATTCGGTACAAAAATTATAGGTTTGGTAATTGCAGGGTTTGTTGTCGGTTTTTATAACCGTAACCCGTTGTTCAGTTCCGTTGTTCAGGATAAAAGAGTAGCAGAAATCAACAATTTCATTGAAGTTCGCTGTCATTGGTTTACCGGCAATTTCATGCGCTGAATTGCAATAAGTATAAAGCCAGAAGGGAGTTTCGGTTTCTCTGAGTTTTGCAGCAATGGTATTTGCTCCGTGTAAAATCAAATAGCCGGGCTGATTTTCCTTGCAGTAATGGTGCGATGCCGATGCGTAAGGAACCAAATTGTCGCAGGTTCCGTGAAAAAGCATCGATGGAACAGCAGATTCTTTAAAAATACGAGATGTATCCGGAATTGCACCAGCCATCGAGATAACTCCGGCATACGAAACCGGACCGCTGTCGAGTCCATAGCAGTAGGGAGGTTGGTAAGCGGCGTTCAGCACTGCTTCGGCGCCTGCGCTGCTACCGGAAAGAATTATTTTTTGCGGATCGATTCCCATTTTATCTCGTTGCTGAATCATGAAAAAAGTGGCATCCTGAATGTCTTCCACTGCTTTGTGGAAAGTATTCAATTTGTCAACAGCTGGACAATCGCAGCCAAAACCGGTTTCGGTTCCTTTTCGGGTTAAGCGGTATGTTATGGAAGCGGCCACATAGCCACGTCTGGCAAGCTTACTGCAAAATTCCTGAGTACCTTTTTCATCGCGTTTCCCTCCTGAAAAACCTCCGCCATGCACATAAATTATCAGCGGGCGGTTTGCCTGATTTTCGAATGCCGGAAAGTAAGCATCAAGATCGAGCGACTGTCCGTCTTTGAAAGCATACGTATAAGTTTCAACCCTGACAGAATCGGTAATTTCATCTTTGTAACGTTCCTGTGCGGAAATATTCAGGCTAAAAAAAAGAATGGGAAGAGTGACTTTCAGAAAAAATGAAAAATGCTTCATGAAGGTTAATTTGTGGTATATGTTTTTATCGAAAAACTGGTTAAATCTATATAAAAAATGGAATATTCCGACAAAAGCACCTTCAGGAACAAAACGGAGTTTTGCCAATGTGAAATGCTTTTCTAATTGAATTGTGATTAACGATTAACGATCAACGATTGCAGATTTTTTTTTCCATCATCGATCGTTAATCGTTAATCTTCAATCGTTAATCCTGTACCCTCACTTTTACAACCACTTTCTTCACTTTTTCCGGCCCATCAATCTGCATACATGGCCGGTGAACATCCTGCGGGAAGAAAACCGCGAACATACCAGTTTCCATGATCAACGGAGTTGTTTCTCCTGAATAGAAAACAATGTCTTTTTCAGGAATATAAGCTGCAGTTACCTCCTGATTTTTAAAAGTTACAAATCCAATCGCTTCTTTTCCGGATACAATGTACTGAATGTCGGCATAGTTTTGATGGGCTTCCAGTCGGCAATCTTCAGGCTTTTTGCTGTCATATTCGCTTACCAAAGCAAAAACATCCTTGCCTTCAATTTCATAACGACCAATTTCAATGGACTGTAAATCAGTATTTTTCAGGAACTCAAAACCTTTTCTCAGGTTTTCGCTGATGCAGGTATAGATGTCCGCATTTTCAAGTTTATCAAGAATCATGGTGCGTTTTTAATTGGTAAATTATTTTCAAAATCAAAGAAATCGATTGCAATTGATGGCGCAAAGATACAGTTTGAATTAGTAATTTGGCAAGCCTGCAATTAAACAATTCGATAAGTGCCATTGAAATTTATAGTTTTAATTATCTTCGCTTTTTGTGCGATTCAAAATAACTGAACTTAAAGAAAAATTACCTAAACCAAAATTTTAAACCAATGGAAAACAACTCAATTAACCGCAGATCTTTTATCAGAACAACCGGAATTGCAACTGCTGCAACTGCCGTGGCCGGAAACATGGCTTTCGGATCTTCTTTGCGTCCTTCAGTGAAAAATGCCATTCCTCGCTGGAGAGGTTTTAATCTGCTCGATTATTTTGGGCCATCTGCTCCACGTGATGATAGCCGTTCGAAAACGACCAAAGAAGATTTGAAATGGATGGCCGACTGGGGTTTCGATTTTGTTCGTTTGCCCATGGCCTATCCACGCTACATTAATTTCGACCGCCAAAAGGATGTAACTCCTGCTGATGTTTTAAACATCAATGAAAAAGTAGTTGATGAAATTCAGGAATTGGTCTTTCGGGCGAACGAAGCGGGTTTGCACATGAGTATAAATCTTCATCGGGCGCCGGGTTATTGTGTAAATGCGGGTTTTAATGAACCTTACAATTTATGGAAAGACCAGGAAGCGCTGGATGCTTTTTGTTTTCACTGGGAAATGTGGGGCAACCGGTTTAAAAATACATCGTCGAAAAACATCAGTTTCGATTTGGTGAACGAGCCAAGTATGCGGGAAGACATGAACGACCAGTTTGGGGCACGTACCACCATTCCGGGCGCAGTTTACCGGAAAGTGGCACTGGCTGCTTCAACTGCCATACGAAAATCGAATCCGAATCATTTGGTGGTTGCCGATGGAAATGATGTGGGCTCCTCTGTTATTCCTGAAATTACAGACCTGAATATTGCACAAAGCTGTCGCGGATATTTTCCTCACTATATTTCGCATTACCGTGCTTCCTGGGTATTCAAAAATCCTGATGATTCCCCTAAAGTAGTTTGGCCAGGAGTTATTGACGGCAAGAATTTTAGCCGTAAAAATCTGGTAGAATTTTACCAGCCATGGATTGATCTGGTGAAACAAGGTGTTGGTGTGCATTGTGGCGAATGTGGCTGTTACCGCGAAACACCGCATGAAGTCTTTTTGGCCTGGTTTGAAGATGTTCTGGACGTTCTGACAGAAAACCAGATTGGTTACGCACTCTGGAATTTCAGGGGCGACTTTGGTGTGTTGGATTCAGGAAGAAAAGATGTTCAGTATGAGGACTGGTACGGGCATAAACTCGACCGAAAAATGCTAGATTTATTGAAGAAGTATTAGTCCCATTACTATACTAAAAAAACCGCCTTTTAGCGGTTTTTTTAGTATAGCTTCTCACTGGCTACTGAGACTGATCACTCTCTTCAGGGTTTTTCAAACGAATAAACTACCCAGTTATTCTTTTCCTGAAATCCGGTTTCCCGAAGTCCAAGCGATTCGGCTTTTGCTTTTACATCGGGCATGTCGTGGGTGTTAAAACCGCTCAGGTATAGTTTTCCTCCTGATTGCAATACACTTTCATAAACAGGCAAATCGTTGACGATTACATTTTTATGGATGTTGGCAAAAATGATTTCGTAAGTTTCATCTCCAAGTAAACTGGCATCGCCCAATTTTGCTTCCAGATTGAAAATGTTGTTCAGACGGGCATTTTCAACCGTACTTTCAAACGACCAGGTGTCGATGTCGATGGCTGTCACGTTTTTGGCGCCTTTTAGCGAAGCCATCATTCCCAGAATTCCGGTTCCGCAGCCCATGTCCAAAACTGTTTTTCCTGAAAGATCCATGTTCAGAATTTGTTCGGCAACCAATGTGGTGGTTTCGTGGTTTCCGGTACCGAACGCCATTTTGGGTTCAATTACCAGTTCGAATTCGGCTGGCTCAAATTCAGTGTGAAACGGCGCCCTAACCAGACAGCGATTGCCAATCAGCAAGGGTTTGAAATAGTTCTTTTCCCAAACTTCATTCCAGTTCTGATCCGGAATCATTTCATTTTCAGTTTGAACAGAAAAGGGTAGGGAAGCGGTAATTTCCCCGATCTGTTCCAGATCAACAGTTTCTCCGGGAATGTATCCCATTACCAGTTCTTCGGTCTCGTCAAAACTTTCAAAAGAAAGATCAGAAAGTAAAGCGACCAGTATTTCGCGGTTTTCCTGATTGTCAGGATTTAGCTTAAAGGTGATTTGTGTATAGTTCATTATAGTTTAAAGTTTAACGTTTCAAGTTCAAAGTTTGAGTTACTCCTAAAACTACTTTTTGCCACCAAAACACTAAATCACCAAAACGCACCAATAAATATTACCTGAATTTCAGCTTTTGTGCAATTTGGTGACTTGGAGACTTGGTGGCATTTTGTTTATTTTTTGACTTTAGGAGTTTACTTAAGTTTAACGTTTCAGGTTCAAAGTTTGTGCTCAAAAAAAAACATGTTTCGCAGCGGCCAAATGTAGCACAAAAAGAAAGACCTCCCGTTGCCTGATACCTTTTGTATGAGATTTCGATCATTTTATTCATTAGTCATTTTCTTCGTAGTAATAGGAGTAGTCAATTCCTTTCAAAAACATTTCGCGGTCGTTTATTTTGGTGGTGAGTGCATTTTTCAAAAGTGTTTTCAGAACGCTACTTTTAGTTGGACTTAGCATCATTGCGTTCATGTAATCCCGCTTGCTTATTTTACTCCAATCAACGCATTTTTTAAGGCGTTTTTTCAGTATCAAATCCAACCATATTCGGGCGCTTCTGCCATTGCCTTCCATAAAAGGGTGTGCAATGTTCATTTCTACATATTTGTTTACGATTTCGTCAAAAGTAGTTTCGGGCATTGCTTCTATTTGCTTTAAGGTATCGCCTAAAAAGCGCGATACGGCAAAATGAAAGCCACCTTTTGAAATATTTTTTTGTCTGATTTGTCCCGCAAAATCATACAATCCGCCAAACAAATAAGCGTGTAATTGTTGCAAACCTTTGGTTGTACCAACTTCTATGCTGTTGATAAAAGTACTTTCAAACAATGCATACGCTTTTGTTTTGCTTTTTCCGTCTATGCTTTCATCACTGTATGTAAACCATTCAATAAACCGGTTTGCCTTTTTGCCCGGAAATTCTTTGCCCAAGGCAATAATGCCATTGTAATCCAACATATCGGCTAAACGCTTCTTACCATCCGGTGCAAGAAATTTCAACTGGGTAGTAGCACTAACCACTTGGCTGTTTTCTTTCTTCAACTTCGCTTTAAGATATTTCCAATAGTTGCGGGTTTTGGCGTAGTCGTCCTGGTCGGTAAGCAAAGCTACAATATCCAACACACTAAACCACCACCTGGCGTTTTGCTCGTCCCAAACGGCCCGCACTTCGCGGTCGTCAAAAAAACGTATGGATATTTTTGTATTACTCATCATTCATTATTTTCCAATGGCCTGATTTATCACTTCCTATGCGTTCTATTTTTCCGCTGTGTTTAAGTTCTTTTATTTTCCGTTTTACTGTGCTCAAACTTATCTTTAATCTTTCGCCTATTTCGGTTGCTGTTATTTGGTTATTTTGCTTTATTAAATAAAATACAGTGTCATTATCAGTGTCATTTTCAATTTTTACAGTGTCATTTTGCGTTTTTACAGTGTCAGGATGTTGCTTGTAATAACTGTCTATTAGTTGTTTTACCTCATCAATGGAAATGTCGCCTTCAATGTTCTGCTTAGCAGTTGCTATCAAATAGTCAGAAGGTGTTAACCCATCAACTTGTTGCAATCCGATAGCGATTTTCCAAACTTTTGCTTTTTCTGCTTTATTGGGTTCACCTTGTCGTAAATATTCTTCAAAATTATCCATTTTCAAATTTTGTCCTAAGTCTTTACTTATTTAAGTCGTAAATGTACATTATTATTGGCAACTTTCAAGATAGCAGGGTCTTACACTTAGACCCAACGTCGGAATTTACACGCAGATGCGGCTTTTCCTGATGTATCGGGATCAATCCCGGTTAACCGGGACTGAGCGGAAAAATGCCCACCGAAAACCACCCCGAGTACTCGGGGCCGCACTAGACGGGTAGCTGATGTTCTAAATGTTGTGTGAGAGGCGCACTCCATCAGCTAACTACTGGCGGAGCCGTAACTCGATTAACAACTGGTGTTCATTCATATCCGTCTGTTTGTCATTTATTTCGCTTTTATTTTCTTGTCATTTTCAAACCGCACCAACCTATCAACGAAGCACAAATTTATTTTGTTTTATTTGTGCGGGGGCAATCCTAAAACCGCCCTGAAAGGCGGTTCTCTGGGCTGAAAAGGTGGAAGCACATCCCGATTTTTCATCGGGATGTGCTTCCACCTGTGCGATGGCTTTCTATGTCGTTATTTCGTTTGCAATCATTTCGGCTTGTTTTAAAACGGTCTCTGTCGCCAACATTTGCATGTCAGGGGGATAACCGTACTTTCTTAAAATTCTTTTTACTGCAACTTTCAATTTAGCTTTTACGCTTTCTTTAATTGTCCAATCGATGGAAGCGTTTTGTCTGATGGTTTCTGTCAGAACCACTGCCAGTTCTCTTAACTTGTCTTTTCCCATTAATTCTTTTGCACTATCATTGTTTGCAACGGCAGTGTAAAAAGCATATTCAAAATCAGTCAGATTCATTGCTTTAGCTTCGCTATCCATTTCAACAATGGATTTACTTAAATGTATAAGTTCTTCAATGACTTCTGCTGCTGTAAGTATTTTGTTATGATATTTCTTTATTGAATTTTCAAGCATTTCCATTAAAGTCTTGCTCCTGACTAGATACTTTTTGGACCTTGATTTTATTTCATCACTTAAAAGTTTTTTTAATACTTCCAATGCAATATTTTTATGCTCCATACCTTTTAATTCCATTAAGAAATCCTCCGACAGAATGGAAATATCTGGTTTCTTAATACCAGCTGCATCAAAAACATCAATAACTTGTTCCGAAACTAAAGCTTTGTCAATGACTTGTCTAATTGTAGTTTCAATTTCTTCGTTTGTTCTGCCTGAACCTGTGCCATCAAATTTGGCTAATCTTGCTTTTACCGCTTGAAAGAATGAAACTACGTCTTTTACATCCATCGCTTTTTCGTGAGGAATGGCAATTGCAAACGCCTTAGACAATGCTGTAACTTCATTAATGTATCTTTTTTTACCTTCATCCAATCCTAAAATAAATTCTTCTGCTGCAAGAATCATGTATAGTTTTTTTGAAGTTTCTGCTTCAAAATAGGTTTCATAGGCAAAGCCATGATACATTTGTGAAACAATTTCCAATTTTTCAATCATCAATTGAACAGCTTGTTCTTGCAATAAGGTTGGGTCACCTTTACCACCTGCATTCGAATAAAAAACTAACGCATTTTTCAAATCTGAAGCAATACCCAAATAGTCAACAATTAAACCGCCCGGTTTATCTTTATAAACCCGGTTCACTCTTGCAATTGCCTGCATCAAATTGTGACCCTTCATAGGCTTGTCAATATACATAGTGTGCAAACAAGGAACATCAAAACCAGTCAGCCACATATCACAAACAATAACTAAATTCATTTCATCATCAGGATTTTTCATCCTTTCAGACAGAACTCTTCTTTGCAATTTTGACGTATGATGTTTTGCTATTTTAGGGCCATCTGAAGATACAGATGTCATTACTACTTTAATAACGCCTTTATTCAAGTCGTCCGAATGCCAATCCGGTTTAATAGCAATTATTGCAGCGTATAGGTCTGCTGCAATTCTTCTGCTCATTGTCACTATGATTCCTTTGCCTTCAAAAACCGACTGTCTTTCCTCAAAGTGGGTGATAATATCTTGTGCAATATTTTTTATTCGTTTCTTACTGCCTACTAAAGCTTCCAATTGTGTCAGTTTTGCCTTAGACTTTTGTGTATTGGTTAAATCATCCAGTTCAAGTTCATCATCTAATTCTTTTATTAATTCTTTGCCTTCTTCACTTAAATTGACTTTAGACAATCGGCTTTCGTAATATATGCGAACTGTAGCGCCATCTTCAACCGCTTGGGCTATATCGTAGATGTCAATATAGTTTCCGAAAACTGCGGGAGTGTTTACATCTGTGTTTTCAATTGGTGTTCCTGTAAAACCTAAATATGTTGCATTAGGCAAAGCGTCCCGCATATATTTTGCAAAACCATAAACGATTTTCTTTCCAACTACATTTCCGTGGCCGTCCTTGGCATCAATGGTCTTTGCTTTAAACCCGTATTGCGTTCTGTGTGCCTCGTCTGCAATTACAACTATGTTCTTTCTGTCGGAAAGCATTTCGTAAATATTGCCTTCTTCAGGTTGAAACTTCTGAATTGTGGTAAATACTACACCGCCAGAAGCAACTTTCAACAAGTCTTTTAATTGGTTGCGGTCGTCTGCCTGAACTGGTTCTTGTCTTAGCAGTTGCTTGGAAGCCGCGAAGGTGTCAAATAATTGGTCGTCTAAATCATTTCGGTCTGTAATGACAAGAATGGTTGGATTGTCCAAAGCCAATACAATTTTACCAGTATAGAAAACCATTGACAATGATTTCCCGCTTCCTTGCGTATGCCAAACTACACCGCCCTTTCTGTCGCCAATGGGTTGATTTTTTACTCCGGGCACTCCATAACTTTCAGGAGATTCCATGACCATGCTTACAGGCGTTTCAAGTTCCAATTTAAATCCTGTTGCTCTCAAAGTTGATTCAACTGCTCTATTTACAGCATAGTATTGATGATAAGCAGCTAATTTTTTAACCGTTGAAATGGTGGTGATGCCTGTTTCGGCATCTTCCTTTTTTGATTTTTCAAAAACAATGAAATGTCTGATTAAGTCAATCAAGGTTTCTTTGTTCAACATTCCTTGAATTAACGTTTCTAACTGACTTACCAAATGGGATGCTTCGGCTTTTCCGTCTGCCGATTTCCAAGACATAAAGCGACTAAAGCCCGAAGAAATAGAACCTGACTTGGCTTCTAAGCCATCAGAAATAACAACAAATCCGTTGTATGTAAACAGGCTTGGAATAATGGCTTTATAGGTTTCTATTTGTTTAAAAGCAGAATTGATAGTTGTGTTTTCGTCCGCTGCATTTTTCAGTTCTATAACTACAAGCGGAATCCCATTTACAAAAAGAATAACATCGGGGCGTTTGTTATTTCCGTTTTCAATAATGGTGAATTGGTTGGCTACAACAAAATCGTTGTTTTTTGGATTCTTAAAATCAATCAGCCAAACTCTGTCGCCCCTGTCGTCTCCATCTACACGTTTTGAAACGGGGATACCCTCCGTAAGCAAACGATGAAATGTTTCATTATTGGATAGCAGTTCGGGTGAAGCAATACGCTGTATTTCTTTGATAGCTTCTGCCTGTGCATCAGATGGAATACTCTGGTTTATTCTTTTAACGGCATTTTGCAATCTGTTCAACAACAAAACTTGTGCATAGCTATCTCTTTCAGGGTTTTCGCTATCGTATGCTATATCGGGGGCATAGATATACTCATAACCGAGTTTATCGAGCAACTCAATAGCAAACGCTTCTATTATGTTTTCAGTAATTCTTGTCATTTCAAATTTTCGGCATTATTATCGGTAATCGGCAATGCCGATTTTTCCTCAAATTGAAAAACGGCAATAAAAACGGCAATCGGTATTGCCGAAATTGCCGATTTATTCAATCCAAACATATTTTGTACCCTCTTTTTTAGCATAGCCATTATCAACTAAAGCGGTTAAATGGTTTCTAGCTTGTCGTTCTTTCAATCCTGAAATGTCCTCATATTGCTTTGTAGTCAACGATTTTTGTTTTCGCAAAATATCAATACCCGGTAAATCTTCAGTTTTTACAACTTGCTTTGCAGGATTCACAACCCTGAAAAGAGTTACTTTTAGAGTGCTGTTTTCCATGGTAAATTTTGGTTTTGGCAAACCGAAGCCTTCCACCTTTCCAAGCTCTTCCATACCAAAACCTCTTTCCTCAACCAATCCCATTTCAAAGAAGATATGGGCAATTTTGGCATTTCGACTGAACGAAGGTGCGGTGAAGCTATTCAATTGTTCAAGGGAGCATAACGGTTCACCAGGACTAGATATCACTACCTTTTCATCATCAACATCTACCATTATTCGTCCACCAGCAATGCTATAATCTCTATGTACCATGGCGTTCATGATTACTTCATAAAGAGCAGAGTAGGAAGCTTCAACTTTTTCTGTTCTATCAAAAGAAGTACGAGAAGAAAAGCCCTTGGGGAATACAAAACCTAAATATTGTTCTATTTTTTCTGGAAGGAGGACTAATGGACCTTTAAAATCCTCAATCTTAGGATTATCTAAACCTGAGCGAACCGTAAATTTTATTCTTGCTTGTGGAAAATGTTGTTCTGGTTTTTGTCCTAATAGTAACAACCCTAGTCCTGTTGGTCTTGCCGTTTTACTTTCTTCATCTACTTTGATTAGTTTCATTCTGCTTAAATAGCCTTTCCATGCATCTGTACCAATTTTGTAGGACAATCCCATTTTATCAATCATGGTTCCTTGTGCTTCTTCAGATAGGTCTTGTAATTGAAATTCAATCAATTCGTTCTCGATTGGGTCAATAGCTGATTGGATTTCTTTCGTTTTTTCTTCCTCTGCGCGCTTAGCGGCGTCTTTAAAGAACTGTTCATTTGCTTCAGCTATAATCTCTTCGTATTTCTTGTCGTAGAATTCTACCTGAATACCAGCTTTCTTTAAAAGTTTGTACCCATTAGAGGCAACGGTTGGGTCTGGGTCATAGTGACCTATAAATACTTTACCTAAGCGAGCATTAATGCAGCGTTTGTAGCACCCCCTTTTTGGTAAATTCCTTTTTACACAGGGTTCAAGAGTTGAATATAAGGTGAAGCCCGACAGGTCTTCTCCCAGATGCTTTCTTTCTAATATGGTAAATTCTCCGTGGTCTCCAATGCGCAATTCTCCTCGATGGGCTTTATCAAAGTAAGCTCCATCTTTGTCAACCAAAACAGCACCTACTTTTGGGTCAGCTTTATCTGCATGCTCACCCTTTGATTCCAACATTTCCAAAATTGAAAGCTCCATGTATTGCTCACGAGTATACTTTTCACCTTTAATAAAATCTTCTCTATTCATAAGATAAAATTTTCTGTAATTCTTGTCATTCCACTATTATCATTTTAGCCATTAATGATTCCCCAATATTTGTCGAGTTCGCCTATTGTAGGAACTATAAACTTTTTGCTTAATAATTTATGCTTATCTAATCCTCTGCCTTCTCTAGCTCCTCCTTTAAGAATATCCGTCTGCTCCATTAACTTGAGTCTCATAACTGCTCCGATGAGAAGTCCAAGCCTAATATCATATGGGGAATAAATGTGATATGCTCCACTAAATGCACCTTGTTTTACATTAAATACATCAAGATTCGGTATTTCTCTACTAAGGCCAAATACCATATCGCCTTCAAATGCAACCTTGTAATTATCGTTACTCTTAGACAGAACTTTACTGAAATTTCCTTCTCTATTTTGAATGCCATTGTTCGTTAAGCTATAAACCGGGGGACAGAACCCTAGTTGTTTAACTTTAATATTTCGTTCTTTAAAGAGTTCTCCAAAAGTAGTTTCTATCCAATTCTTTGGTGGCGTATTGATCTCTGAATTTTCTATATTATAATCCAAGAAATACTTTTTTATTATTCCTTTATACAATTCAGTTGTATAACCATTCAATTCAGAAGATAGAACATTTAATTTTCGTATCGCACCAACTTTTAATTCTTCTCCTACGCTTATATTGCTTAATAGCTCGCTACTTATTTCGCTAATATTATCCGTTAATCGAATCAATTCACTTTCAATATCCTCATTTGCAATCTCAATATTTGATTCAATTTTTTGTTCGGCAGGTTCAATATATCTATTTGGTGATAAAACAAAATTATTGTCCTCAATTATACTAATATTGACACTTTTACAAAACCCTGGGGTATCAGTATAGATTGTATTATCCATTCCTTTCCAGTTGTGATATGTATCGGAAATAGTCCTTATTTCTGAGTCTCTTAAAATTCTATTTTTTCGGTTAATCAATTTTCCTTTTCTACTTGCATCAATGAATAAGACATCTTTTTCACCTCTCAATTTAGTATTAGATCTTTTTCTTGATATTAACCATATACAAGCTGCAATTTGAGTATTTGAGAAAAGGTGGGAAGGTAAAGAAATAATACAATCAACAAGATTTGAATTAACTAGCCCTTTTCTAATATTTGCTTCATCAGATGAAACTGTTGAAAGAGAAGTGTCCGCAAGAACAAAAGCAGCTACTCCATTTGTGCTTAAATGATATGTAAAATGTTGGACCCAAGCGAAATTTGCATTTGAGATTGGCGGAATTCCAAATTGCCAGCGACCATCCTTCTTTAGTACTTGACCACTCCAGTCACTATCATTAAAAGGCGGATTTGCGATTATGAAGTCTACTTTTAAATCTTTGTGAACATTGTTTAATAGGGAACCTTCGTTGTTCCATTTCACTTGTGAACTGTCAATGCCGCGAATTGCCAAATTCATTTTAGCCAGTCGCCAAGTAGTTTGGTTGCTTTCTTGTCCATAAATTGAAATGTCGTTTACTTTTCCTTGGTGTTCTGTTACAAACTTTTCAGAATGCACAAACATACCACCCGAACCACAACAAGGGTCAAATACTCTTCCTTTGTATGGCTCCAACATTTCAACCAATAATTCAACAACGCTTCTTGGCGTATAGAACTGTCCGCCTTTCTTCCCTTCTGCCAGTGCAAATTCACCCAAGAAATATTCAAAAACGTGTCCAAGCACATCGGCACTTCTTGCTTTTGCATCACCTAAGGCAATATTTCCTACAAGGTCAATTAGTTCGCCCAAACTTGTTGGATCAAGGTTTTGTCGGGCAAAAACTTTGGGTAAAACACCTTTTAATGAAGCGTTCTCTTTTTCAATGGCATCCATGGCATCGTCCACAAATTTCCCAATTTCTGGTTGTTTTGCTTTCGATTGTAAATAAGTCCATCGGGCATCCATCGGAACAAAGAAAACATTTTCTGCTTTGTATTCGTCTTTGTCTTCGGGGTCTGCTCCGTTTACTTCGTCTGCTTTTAGTGTTGCATATAATTCTTCAAAAGCATCAGAAATATATTTCAGGAAGATTAACCCCAACACAATGTGTTTGTATTCAGCCGCATCAATGTTCTTGCGGAGTTTGTCAGCGGTTTTCCACAATTGTTTTTCTAATGGTTCTTCTGTTCCGTTTCCGTTTTTCTTTGCCATTTAATATTTTTTATTTTAAAATTCAATCAACATAGCACAAATGTAATAATTTAGCAGGGGTGCGTAGGCAAAATTGCAACTCTTTCACAAGCCTTTGGTTTCGAGCGTTGGCTCGTTTGGGCTTGGAAATCCCGACGAATCGGGACAAGTTGTGCTGCAATGTGGGCTGGGTTCATTTAATTTTTTGTGGTAACGGTTATTTGATTACAAATATAAATTTATTGTTTCATTAAATAAGTAGTATCCAGTTGATTTTGCGGGTAGTTCCAAACCGTATTTGTTTTTGCTTTTTTCGGGGCAGTGCTTCATAAAAAAGCCGGTCAGGATAAATTCCCAACCGGCCTTGTGTTTTTTATTGCCCTTCGACAAGCTCAGGGAGCGCCCTTCGATACTCCCTTCGACACGCTACGCTGCTCAGGGAGCACGCAACTCAGGGAACGCCCTTCGACTGCTTCGCGAACTTCGACTAAAGCTCAGTTCAACGCTCAGGGAGCGCTGCTTCGGTCTTCCCTTCGACTGCTTCGCGCTCAGGGAACGTTGCTTCTGCCTTAAATTAGTACGCAGTAATTATTCCCAGGAAATCTTCGGCTTTTAGCGATGCGCCACCAATTAATCCACCATCAATGTCTGGTTGTGAAAACAATTCAGGAGCATTTTTAGCGTTGCAGCTACCACCGTAAAGAATAGAAGTTTCTTCAGCAACCGCTTTTCCGAATTTGTCGGCAATCAAACCACGAATGTAAGCCAGCATTTCCTGAGCCTGAGCAGTAGAAGCAGTTACACCTGTTCCGATGGCCCAAATTGGTTCGTAAGCAATGGCAAGTTTCGAAAAGTCTTCGGCGCTGAGGTTGAAAATGGTTTCGTCAAGCTGAGTTTTAACGTATGCATTTTGTTCGTTGGCTTCACGGATTGAAAGCGCTTCGCCGCAGCAATAAATTGGAGTTAAGCCGTTTGCAAGGGCTAGCTCCACTTTTTTGTTCAGCGTTTCGCTTGTTTCGCCATAATATTCGCGACGTTCAGAGTGACCTAAAATTACATGAGTTGCACCGGTTGATTTAACCATGGCAGCCGAAACTTCGCCGGTAAAGGCGCCTTTTGCTTCTGCAGCACAGTTCTGGGCAGCAACGTCAATAAGTTTAGTATCAACTGCATTTACAACGCTGGTAATGTGTGTGAAAGGAGTTCCAAGAACTACAACTACATTTTTCACACCTGAATTGGCTACTAATTCACTTACTGCTTTTGCAAGTTCAACACCTTCCTGAACGGTAGTGTTACATTTCCAGTTTCCGGCAACGATCTTTTTTCTCATTATCAATGGGTTTTAATAGTTTTTTAAAATTTTATCAAAAGTAGAAAAAGGCTTTTTAACAACCTAACAAGCCCTGCAAGCATTCACTTTTATTAACTTTAGCTTAAAGAGCATGGGACAAGGGGCATGGGGCAGAGGGCAAGGGGCAAAGGGCAGAAGGCAGAAGGCATGGAGCAGAGGGCATGGGGCACATCAAAAAACAGCACGGAACATAAAATGCTCGTCCTCATGATTTTTCACCCCCAACCTCTCACAATTTTCAGCGTCAATCTTTTTCAATCTTCTTCGTTCCTTTTCAAACCATCACCTCTAATTCTTGATTTTGAAGATCCGAGACTGTTTCGGGTTGCCAGCCCAATTGACGCTCAATTGCCAAAATCATCATGCCTGCAATGTCTTTTCCGGTGGCGGTTTCAATGCCTTCCAGTCCGGGCGATGAGTTTACTTCGAGCACCAGCGGGCCTTTGTTCGAGCGAATAATATCGACTCCGGCGATTTGCAAACCAAGTACTTTGGCCGCTTTTACTGCCAGCTTTTTTTCTTCAGCAGTTATTTTTATTACTGAAGCAGTTCCCCCTTGGTGAAGATTTGCCCTGAATTCGCCTTTTGCAGCTTCGCGCTGAATGGATGCAACTACTTTGCCGTCGATCACAAAGCAGCGGATGTCTTTTCCACCGGCTTCTTTAATAAATTCCTGAACCAAAATATTGGCATTTAGACTTTTAAAAGCATTGATCACACTTTCGGCAGCCTTCGCGTTTTCTGCCAGAACAACTCCTTTACCCTGAGTTCCTTCCAGCAATTTAATGATCAGCGGCGCACCGTTCACCATTTGTATCAGGTCGGTGGTGTCGAGTGGCGATTTGGCGAAACCGGTAATTGGAATTTGAATCCCGTTCTGAGAAAACAACTGCGATGAAAAGAGTTTGTCGCGCGACCGGCCAATTGATTCCCATGAGTTGGCACAAAAAATACCGAGTGAATCAAATTGCCTGATCAAAGCACAACCGTAAAAGGTCAGGTTTGGCCTTAACCGTGGAATGATCGCATCCAGATTGTTCAGGCTGCGTCCTCCGCGGAAACGCACTTCAGGGTTGGTGGCATCGAGCTTCATGTAACATTGCTGCACATTCAGGAAAACCATTTCATGCCCGCGCTCTTCTCCGGCCTCGATGATTCGTTTGTTGCTGTACAATTCGGGATTGCTGGCCAGTACGCCAATTCTCAATCCGCTGCGCACATCCTTGAAATGCTGGTACAGTTCACTTATTTTTTCGCCGGAATAATCACCCAGCAGGAAACTATTTGCAGGATCGACAAATACACGGTTTTCCATCGCTTCACGTCCAAGCAACATTCGGAACCCCATCGAATCGCGGTTGGCAAGTGTCAGTTCAATGTTCCACTGAAAATTTCCGATTTTCATGTTCGATTGAATCACAAAGCGTTTTTCAGAAATTCCGCTCGAACTTTTAATGTTGCGGTGATCGACAACTTTTGCTTTGCAATGGAGGGTAATCCGCCGTGAATCCTGAATAGGGTGAACTTCGAAACTGACCCATTTTTCACCTTTCCGCATGAATTTGTGGATGTTGCTTGCATGAATCGTAGAGGTTTTTGCACCCGAATCGACCCGTGCTTTGATGGCCGGAATGTTCAATCCGGGGAATGCGCACCACTCTTCGCCACCTATTATAATGTGTTCTCCTAGTTCCATTTTTCTATTTAATTGAATGCTGTTTTCTGCCCGAAATTACGGCAATTATTTGCCAACATTTATTGCAGTCGGGTTAATTTATTGCAATATTTATTTCTGATTTTTGACCATTTCGCTGGTGATACAATAAACCACCGGACAAACCTCACAATTTTTGTGCGTCAGGTTCAGTATCTGGTACATGCGTTTGCGGTCGGTATGCGGATATTCGCGGCAGGCTTTCGGTCGGTCTTCATAAACTATGCAGTAATTGTCAGCCATCAGAAACGGGCAGGGCGTTTGCTTAAAAACGTAATCCTTGTCTTCGTCGATGTAAAGATATTGCGCAACAAATTCAACCGGTTTCATTTTCAGCCGTTTTGCCAGCTTTTCAATGTCTTTTTCAGTAATAACCGGACTGATAGACGAACAGCAATTCGCGCAGCTCAGGCAATCAAACTGATCGAAAGCTTCATGGTGAAGTTCGTGAAACATATCGTCCAGGTTTTTTGGCTTTTTTGCCTTTAGCTTTTTGAAAAATGCGGTAAATTCCTGTTTCCGGTTGGCAGTCAGCTCTTTTAATTTTTCAGGCCTGATATATTGGATTGGGTCCATTTTTTTTGCGTTTCCAGTTAATTTGGGCCAAAAATAATCCTGAAATTACAATGGCAATTCCTATCATTTGATGAAAATTGAGCTCGTCGCCTAAGATGATGTATGCAAAAACGGCCACGAAAACCGGGATAATGTTGATGAAAATATTTGATTTGTTGATACCCATGTTCCGCACGCTGTAAGTGAAAAGTATAAACGCAAAGGTTGAAGCAAAGATGGCAAGTTTAACGATTGCCCAGAATGCTTTGGCATGAAACGGTACCTGAGTGAAATCCTTCATCTCGAAACCCAGCCAGAAGGGAAGAAAAAGCAATACGCCAATCATGTTTTGATAGGTGATAATGGTGAAAGTATTGTAGCGGTGCGAAAGTCCTTTCAGCACGCTGGCATACCCGATTGCGCCCAAAACCGCCAGAAATTCGAGCGAAATGCCCAGTGGTGAAGCGGTGAAATTGAAAGAGCTGTCGAGCACCACCAAACTGACTCCCATAAAGGTGATAACCAGGCCATAAAGGTTAGTCCTGCTAAGCTTTTCCTTGTAAAGATACCATGCGGCGATGGGCGAGAACAGCGGAATCGTTGCAACAATTACAGACGCAACGGTTGACGAAACATACAGTAAACCATAACTTTCGCCCATGAAATAGAGGAATGGTTCGAAGAATGCCATTAAGATGAAAAGCTTCAGGTCGCCGACTTTTATCTTTTGAAGTTTACGGGAAAGAATAGTGAAGACCAGCAATAATCCGGTGGAAATTATCAACCTGAACAGAATAGTGGTGAGCGGGCCGTAGGCTTCGTAAACAATTTTGATCCACACGAACGAGAAGCTCCAGAATATCATCGACAAAATAGCTGCCCCCATGGGTAGCCATGCTTTGTTCTTCATTTTATGTTTTTACTGAGCCGCAAAAGTATGGTAAATCGGGTAGATAAAAAAGCATAAAAAAAGTCAGTGCGTCTTAAATCACTATTTACCGAAGTATTGGAATTTTCAAACCTAATATTCGACAGATTGTATTTAAAAATAGAAAAAGACCTTTAAGTATTATATTAAAATTTAGTAAAAAATATCAAATTAAAATTTAATATCTAATTTGAACTTGCTTATTCCCAAAAAGATTTTGAGAAATTGGGAGTGAAAATTGCCATTGTTTCAACTGATGATATCAACCAACACAAGATGTGGAAAGCCCACCTCGAAGAATTGGACTATAAAAACCGTGGCCCACAAAAAATTGAATTCCCGATTATAGATGATAACAAGGCATCTGTTTCAAAAAAATACGGAATGCTCCATACTCCAACAAGCACTACCGAAGATGTAAGGGGTGTATTTATTATCGATTCAAAAAATATTGTACGGTCAATTAATTTTTATCCGATGACAATTGGCCGAAACATTGATGAGCTTAAAAGAATCGTAATCGCCCTGCAAACTTCTGATGAATTAAAGGTTTCCACACCGGCCAATTGGAACAATGGAGATGATGTATTGGTTCCTCACTTTCCATATACCGGTAAGCAACTTTCCGAAAATCCCGAATTGAAAAATAAATTTTACAATGTTGGTGACCGAATGTGGTTTCAAAAAGTTCAGGAATAATTGTTGAACCAATTTTGCATGATAAATTATTGTATAAAAATCCCCTTAGAGTTTAATTTAAACAGCAGGTTGAGACCATCCCAAATATTCCGCGGGATGGTCTCTCTTTTGTAGTGATCAAAAAACTATTGAAGTGGAATGTGCTCAGGTCGGGTATGCTTCCATCTTTTGTGCGACCACAGCCAGAATTCAGGTCGTTTCCGGATGATTTCTTCGAGAAATTTCACGTGCGTTTTGGTCACTTCGAATTCCTTTGTTTGCGAAGCGTCGTCGAAAAGTTTCGTGAATTCGACTTCGTAATAACCACGTCGCACTTTCTGAATGTCCATAAAAACCACTGCCTGTTTTAACCGCGAAGCAACCTTTTCAGGGCCGGAAAAAACAGGGGTTTCCTGATTCAGAAACATCATCCAGTATTTTGTATCATAGAGGGCAGTCTGATCGGCCAAATAGTATGTGGCCGATAATTGTCCTGATTTTTCGATTTCGAGCATGGTGCGCAATGAAGTTTGCGCTGGTATTAATAACATTCCGAATCGCGACCGTACTTTTTTCATGAATGTGTCTATCTGTTTATTCTGCATTGGGCGGTAAATCACATTGAGCTGATGCTGAATGAATTTTGGTATTGCCATCGTCCATTCCCAGTTTCCGTAATGACCGGAAAGCAAAGCGACACTTCGTCCCTGAACATACAATTCGTTCAGAACTTCCGGATTTTTATAACGAATCCGCTTCTTTAAGGTTTCTTCTGAAATCTGAAACGATTTGATTGTTTCAACCACCAAATCGGCAAAATGGTGGTAAAAGGAGATGGCTATCCGATGTATTTCCTGATCTGATTTTTCAGGGAATGAGTTCTTCAGATTTATGAAAACTGTTTTTTTTCGGTAACCAACGAGATAATAGCTAATTAAATAAATCAGATCGGCACAAATGTACAACAGCCAAAATGGAGTATTTCCAAGTGCTTTCAGGATAAAAATACCAAAGTTGGCCAGCAGTCGTTTCATCCGAAAATATTTTATTAATTTGTTGATTATTTGAGCGTTCGGATGGA
The DNA here is from genome assembly GCA_030698405.1 of Bacteroidota bacterium. GTDB lineage: Bacteria > Bacteroidota > Bacteroidia > Bacteroidales > Prolixibacteraceae > Aquipluma. Next base: position 2,244 of record JAUYMU010000008.1, on the reverse strand, counting down.
ACTCTCATGCCAGAAAGCGTCCACTTCGAACTAAATTTTCGCTTCGCGGATTTCCACTTCGTTCCAATTCATCCTCTCTTTGCGCTGCCTTTATTGAATTAATTCAGCGGCATGTTCGTTTCATTGGTTAAAAATCTGGAATCAATCTAATATCTATCACTTTCATACAATGCAATATTGGCCGGACGTTTGTGTTTCCACCGACGGTGCGACCATAGCCAGTATTCAGGTTCAGCCCTGATGATTTCTTCTATTTTACGGACATACGCCATCATAATTTCTTCAGGTTTTACCTCTGCCGGATTCTCAAACAATTTATAAAAGAAAACTTCATACCTCGACCGTCCGGTTTTTCGGGTGTGGTGAAGAACGACTGGCTGATTGGTTTTTATCGCTATCTTCATTGGCCCGGGGAAAAAAGCTGTTTCCTGATTCAGGAAGGTCGTCCAGAACAGCGAGTTTGGCTGTGGAGTCTGGTCGGCTGCAAGTACCAGTATTCCCGGCCGTTCAGCTTTATTCAGATCGAGAGCAGTGCGCACTGAATGATTGACAACCACCGATTTGGCGCCGAACCGCTCACGGGTATCGAGAATAAACCGTTCCAAAGCTTTGTTGTTTCGTACCGGATTATATACCACCAGAAAAACAGCTTTAAGGAACCGTTGCATCGTTCCGCTCCATTCCCAGTTATTGTGGTGCATTCCGAGCAAAATCACACTTTTGTGCTGCTGATAGTATTCCTCGAAAATATCCAGATTATGAACCTTTAACCGATCATCAATTTCCTTTTCGGTCATTTGGTTAAGTTTGATTGTTTCGAGACCCAAATCGCTTAAATGATGGTAGAATTTTTTGGTGATCCTGCGAATTTCTTCGGGACTTTTTTCAGGAAAAGATCTGGTAAGGTTTTCGTGAACGACTTTCCGGCGATATCTGGCTACATAATATAGCAGGAAGTAAAAAATATCAGCCAGGCCGAAAATAACCCAAAACGGAAGTCTTGCTGTTAATTTGCACAAACCAACTACCAAACGATCAAGTATAGAATTCATGTTTTTAAATTGAAAGCGGCAAAATTAACAAAATCGAACTTTTTGGCGAGTATTTATTGGATTACTTCATCCTGAAAAACAGGTCGGGCAATCATGATGCCGTTATTTTTTGATGCAGGTTTCAGAAAATCAGACAAATGCCCATCAGAAACCAACACTTTTTTACCACTAAGCGGGGCGTGAAGCAAATAAAACCCATCGCTTTTTTTGATGGCAATTCCAACATGATTGATATCCACTCCTTCAATGCTGCTTGTAAGTGCAATGATATCGCCATGCTGCAGATATTTGTACAGATTGGGCAGGTTTTCTTTCGGAAAAAACATAAACCCGGCAGTTCTGAGTTCTTTTTCCTGTGCGGCAATTGGAGAAATCAACTCCGGATGTTCTTTTAATACAGGATATTGTGCCGGATGGGTACTCATGTAATTGATGGTTTTACCCGACTTTTCTCCGTTCAGGTTAGGGTTTTCGCTGATGATACCTTTTTCATGGTTGTTTTGGATCCATTCGCTGAAATAATGCAAACGTGAAGGATATTGGTTGCGGATTCCATCGCGGTACCTTATTTTTTCAAGCTCAGCCACAAACGACTCAAAATCAGTTTTTCCGAGCTTGACAGTGCGTGCCAGTGCCAGACAATTTTCGACGAAAGTGGTGCAATCCAATTCACGCAGATTGATGACCAGCTTTTCGTCCAACCCGTTTTCAAGAGAAGCAACAACATAAGGAGTACCCAGAAATGACAACCCGATTTCGGTTATAAGTTCTGAAATGGACAAATCTGACTTTATAGAAAATAGTTTCAATTTTTCTTCGGCGATTTGCTTGTCTTCAGGAAGCATAATCCAGTCAGTTTTGGAGGACTGTGCGCATGAAATATTTTGGCCAATCAAAAGAATTAATAACAGCACAAAAAATAAATTTTTCATATCAGAGATTTGAATTTTAGATCGATAAAGTTAGGAAAGTTTCAATAGGGCAGTTTGTTTTAAGGAAAAAATGAAAGGCTCAACAACGTTTTGTATGGGTAAAACAAAGCAGGCCTTTTTTAGGTGCAGCGCACCGTAATATTTGGTGTGCCGGGCATGCTGTTAATCTAAAGGGTGCAAGTCCCGAAGGAGCCGAATGACCGGAATCTTATAGCCGAAAGCAAGGGTGTCCCGGGTGACTGGGAATCTGAAGGCAGCCG
>JAUYMU010000007.1 GCA_030698405.1 Bacteroidota bacterium | reverse complement strand
AAATTGTTGAACATTCCCGAAAAATGAAGTCAGAAGCAAAACCGAAAGGCAAACAATTGTAATCACTACTTTTGACGATCTCAGGTCAATAATGTGGTAATGACGAACCTTAGAATCAGGTTTCTGGCTGATGGTTATTCGGTTAAGATCATCCATGTGGGAAAGGACATGTTTTTCAGATTCTCTAACTGATTCAGATACCTTTCTGATTTTTTGTTCAGAGTTCTGCATATATGCAGCTATCAATCGGAGTAACTGTTCAGGCTTGACCGTGTTGGTTTTATCATCAGTTTTTGACTCTGTCGTGGTTTCTGCAGGAGAAGCATTTTCTTTTACGGTCACTCTTTCATTCAGCTTCTTATCAATTGATGTGAGCAAACCTTTGATCTCCTCAAACATCAGACTGACCATCGAGTTATTGTTTCCCATAGCTTATCCTTTTATTTTTATTTGCCTACTAAAGTCTTAATCTAAAATCCTTTTTCTTTTTCTTCCTGTATTTCCGAATTGCTGCTGTTTCATCATTGTCCTTGTTGTAATTTGACGGTTTTTGCAACTGGTACAAAAGATCATTGATTACATTTCCTGAAAACAGTTGCTGGTTTTGAAACCCGGTTATTGCATTCTCTTGAAATTCAGCTTGTATAGATTTCTGTTCTTTCAATTGCAGTTGCTGGTTAATCTTGGAGTAGCTAAACTGACGGTCCACCTTTGAGCCATTGAAGGTGTAACCATTCTTATTGAAAATGACTCCCTGAATTTCATCCGATTTGCCTTTGTACTTGAATGTCACCCCAATATTCTGATGTTTAAGGCCCCGAATAATTTGTTCCCAATTCTGGGATTTAGGTATAATGTCTTTTAACGAATTGTAAATTTCGTATTTGGTTTTGTCCGGCTCAAGCAAACGATGTTGCTTTACATTTTCCTTCCCCAGGGCAAAGTATAGCTCATATTCGCGGGTCAGCTCTTTGCAAATCTTTCCACTTCGAAAGCGATCATTCCGGTCAGAAATTGTATTCCCGTTGTAATCTATCCGGTTAAAGATCAAGTGAATATGTGGATGTTCCTTGTCGTAATGTCTGGCAATCAAATATTGAGTATCGGTAATTCCCATTTGTGCCATATAATCCCGTGCGATTTTAACCATGAATTCGCTGGAAAGTTTTTCCTGATCCTGTGCTGAGAAATTCAGTGAGATATGTCCCACAGGTTTCAATATCCGTGGATTTAGTTCAGTTTGGAAGTTAAAGCTTTCAATGATCGCTTCAGGATCATCAAGCAAAACTCCATCACTGTCCAGAATTTCAGCTTTCTTTTCCTGATTCAGGATGTAATTCACCACTCCCCGGAATCCTTGACCCTTGACAATTTTAGCTATCATGGCGTAGATGATTTACCAGTTTTCGAATGCTGCTCGCTAGCTGAATATTTTCACTCTGGGCATTATGGTAACCTTGGGCATTGGCTTTTCGGGCAATCTGGTTCAGATTATTGGCCATACCACAAAGTTTCCGGATCAAGTCATACATTTCGGTGGTATGTCGTTGTTTAATTACGCTGCCCAAAACTGATTGGCGGACACATTCACTAATGGAAATCCCCGCTTCACGGGATTTGGCTTTTAAAGTGTAATACTCATGGGTATCCATCTTGACGCCGATGAAATACCCTTTTTTCTGACCAGCCACTTTTGCCGGTCTGCCTCCTTTGTTTTCTGTTTTCATTTTCACGTTTCTGAACATTTATTAATTAGACCAGTGGGATGAAACGAGAGTTTTGGTATAACCAAAACATAAACTTGCTACCCTTAAAAACACTGTATTCTACTTCAGTCAGGCTATGGCTTTAATCCTGATCTTTTCTTTAAATCCTGATATTGTATCTGTTGTTTATGACACAGGTATTCGTTTAAGTCTTTATGTTTGGAATAGAGAAATGATTGGTCAATGACATCTTTATAGATTGATTCCAATTCCTGAACAGCTCTTTTCCCGGCTAGGTCATTATCAAGAAATGCCGAAATACTTTTATATGATTCAAGGGTATTTTTCACTTTTTGCAGGTTTGCCAATGAATTCAAAACGATTACATCCACAGGAGAATTTTGCAGTTTTTTTATGGTAAGAAAACTCAAGTAATCCATAAAACCTTCGAACAGCATGCAATGGTCTTTATTTCGCTTTATTGATGTAATGTCTTTCGAATTGCATCCCTTAAAATATTTACTCCGCAGTTCATATCCACCTTTGTCATTTTGGAACCCAATAGCATAATAAGGCTTATCATTCACTGAATAATGAACTTCGCTGCAATGAATCCGGGCAATGTCTATACTGATCCGGCGTTCATGTAGATACTCAATCAATGCCGGATTGCTGATTGGTTGAACGTTCATTATCGTCATTGACGGTTTCGTTGATTTCAGATCCGAATCCGCATTCTTCCGGTGAAAAGAAAAATTACTTGTTGGTGTGTTGGCACTTTGGTAAGTACTTACGTCCGCACGACTGTATTTTCGTTCCAACGTTGTGATGGCTTCATGCAGGGAACAATGATCCATTCTCATCACCAGGTCGATAAGTCCTCCGCCTTCTCCGGTTCCGAAGTCGTGCCATACATTTTGATTATAATCAACTTTTAAACTGGCATTATGATCTTCCCGGAAAGGGCTGTGATAAATTCCGTAATATCCTCTGTCTTTTGACGATTGAATTCCATTTTCAGACAGATATTGTTTGATGCTGATGGCATTCGCTTCTATGGATTTCATCTTTTTTACTTTTTAATGATTTTACTTACTACATTTTCTTTTGCTTGCAAACGCTTATTTGTCAAGCATTAAAGTATGTAGTGCTTAAATTGTGTAGTAACTACTACATTATTCTTTGTAGTAGATGTAGTAATGTGAAGTAAGATGGACAAAACGGATCTTGCTACATTGTAATTTTCTTTCCTTCAATGGATTGTAATACTATGTAGTGGTGTAGTAATTACAAATTAGAAGAAATAAAAGGGTTCGGTGTAATTTTCTTTACAGACCATGCATATACCGGGTTGTTACCTATCCTTTTTGACCTTCGTTCAAATCCTGTCTTTCTAAGCGCTTCACCCATTCTTTTCTCTGATAAATTGAGTGAGCAATAGGCTCTCAGGTAGTTTAGTATTTGTGTAGTTGTCATAAAGTCTGTTGCATCTTTGTGCGGCTTCTCGAATCCCTGTACCAACATTTCGTATTCAGCTGTCTGAACATGGAATCCACTGCTATATTGGTGCAATTCTGCAATTTCGGGATCATCAAACCAATACCGGAAACCGCTCTCATAAATGAATAGTATTTCGGAAAACACATTGTCCATGTTGATTTCCTGAGCTGCTTTCAAGTCCATTTTCACCACTTCAAAAGGTAAGAACCTGCGAGAACCGGTTGGATCAGTCAAAAAATCATTACCGTTTACCGAAGCCATAAAACTTGCCAGATGCGGATATTCTTCTATATAGACATCGTAGGGACGACGATATTTCACTGCCGGGGTGGTGATCAGATTCTTCAACTCATTTTCATCCCGCTTGTTCAAGGCTTTTAACTGGTCGTCAATGTTGATAAAGAGATACTCAGCAATCAGTGTAAGTACGTCTTTACTTTGAGGATCAATCTTCCCGGTAAACAGATAACTTCTTAAGCTCAAAGGACAAATATTATCTAACCAGGTCGTTTTGAACCGTCCTTGTTCTCCTGTAAGTACTAGGCACAAATGATTTTGACAACCAAACTCATTCAGGGCATTTGCAACTACCCCTACAAGCCATTTGGTCAGATACAACAACCATTTTTTAGGATTGGTTACCTGTGCCGTTTCGGCCAATGTTTCTATGAAACGGTTAATCTCAGGATTCATGCGAGGCAGATTTTTGAAATAATCCTGGACTGGATTAATCTTTGGAGAAAAATCACTTTCCAATATTCCCCGGATATTTTCAGCAGATGTGCTTAATCCCATATTTTTATCCAATTCTCGTTTAAAGGAGTTGAGAACAAACCGGGTCACGGGAGTAAAAGGCATACAGCTTTCCATTGATTTATATTCGGGTTTGCACTTCACGGTGTTGTACCTGAAGGCATAATTTCGATTAAGATAGGACTCAATGACTTCATTTTTGGATTGTTTACCCTCTGATGACGTGGCTTGCCCCTGTGATTGGGATTTTCGCTCCTTCGCCATTGCTTTATTTTCTACCGCCCGATTTGCGCCCTGCAAGTTCCAATGCCAGTTCGGCCTCGACAATGATTTTCCGGCCTATCTGAGTAATGGCTTTATCGATCTTCCCGCTTTGCTTAATGCGGTTGGCTGTTGGAATACTGCACCCGAATAACCGGGCAATACCGCCAATTCCATATACATACTTCTTTGGGGTTTCAGATAAAGTAATCGATTGTACCTGTTTCTGCTCCGAGTTCTGCTGCAGGAATAAAAATTCCTCGCCAGTCATTTGCCAAATCGACTTTTCTTTCAATTCTTTAACATTCATGATAAATTAATTTTACGTGATACAATATTGATAGCCAGCTGGTCTATCAAGTATACCGCAATATTAATTTGGTTTTTTTTGAGTGTCGGTGAATCGTAGTTGTTGAAAATGCTACTTGCAGATAGTCACTGATATACAAATGTTATTTGTGATATGGTTTCGTATTACGACCGTTGAATGTTCGCTAAAACGGATAGTTATGAAATACTATTTTGTATTCATTTAGAAGTGGAACACGTCTTTTCCTTTCAAAGTTCTGCCCGATGACGATATGATACCGGGATTCAAAAAACGCTTTTATTTTGGGGTCTTTGTTGGGGAGAAAATGATTGTTGTCAAGCATTCCAGCCAAAAATGTAACCAATCTTTTTATATCCGGTTTCCCGTTTTCATGGGTGGAAATCCAATGCAGTTCTTTATTCTGACTTTCTTCTTTCAAATATTTATCTGTAATCAGCTTTCTTTCCAATACCAGAAACTTCTCAAACATTCTCGTCCTGAAGATCCTATTCGGATCATCCAATATACCCAGCGGGTCACTCTTTGCTGAATTTCCAGGAGAAATATTTTGCCCTACTGATTGAGAAACGCTCTCGGAAGTAATGACCTTTTCAGGAACAAAAGCATTGATAAATACCACAAGTTCCCTGCTCAACTGGTAGATGTCAGGAAAGAAGTTTTGACAAAAGGGAACAATCCTGTTGCGTTCTTTTTCTTCTTCGCCGGATAATTCGCTTAATTCTTTACGCGTCTCATCGATTAATATCTGTCTTTCTACTTCTGTGGGATAAGGGTATGTCTTTATCAGTTCCAAATCCTTTTCCAATGAAACTCTTTTGTCATAATAATACAGCAGGGATTGCTCGATCATCTTGTAAGAATTCAGATTTTCCAGTATTTCTTTATTCCTTTCAAAAAGAAATATGTTCTTCCTTAACAGCGCAAGCAATGGGGTCGTAATAACTCCGGCTTTTTCGGCAGAACTGGCCAGAATAAGATTTAAAAGATTAGTTTGGAGAACATTGGGCTCCTTGTTTTTATTATAGAATTTGAATAAGAATTCTTGAGAAGACAGATCTCCAGAATTAGGATTCTGAATCTTATTTTTGAGCAGTCGGTTAATCTCCTGCCAGGATGAATATATATCTGAGAAATATTCAATAACTGATTGAATGTTTTGAAGTTGTTCCATGCCTGACTCTTATTTCAAATAATAACCTCCGTTTTTCAATGCCCCTCGGAATTCTATTTTCTCAGATTTTTTAAGATCGTCCAAATACCGCATGGTTGTTCTCAAACTTTTGTCTATCAGTTTAGAGATTTTTCGGGCTGACAATCCCTCTTGCTTGGTTATTAGTTTTAAAACTATTTCTTCAATAGGACTTTCCAAATTTATAGTGCCATTTGTAGTGCCATTTGTAGTGCCACTCTTTGAATTTACAATGTCATTTATAGTGTCATTCTTTTGAGGACGTTTAAATTCAACAGTAAAGAAACCACCATCAGTTGTAAACGTTGGTTCTGGAAGTTCTGCTTCTTTCATTGCTTTACGCATTCGGGGAATGCCGGATGCAACCTGTTCCACCAAACTCATACGAGTAAATAAACCGAAAATGAGAGGATTACGGGTCATGCTTTTCTTTCCAAAATCATTTTTCACACCAATCAGTAACCCCCCCGGATTGGAAATCTCCACCCGGTCATCATAAACTTCCACCATCGTAACGGCGCCTTGCTCGTAATAATCTCTGTGTGAAAGAGCGTTAATAATCGCTTCTTTAAAAACGGTAAGGGGAATCTCCCAAACTTCTTTACGTGGCCCCATACCCTCTATGATATAGGCTACTTCAAGCTTATCTTTTATCCAAGTTTCTGACTGATGGTATTGTTGATACAATGGGCCTCCATAGGTTTTGTCATCAATGATATGTACCTTGGTTTTTCCCTTGAACCGGACACAGCGGGTAACCGCCTGATGAAATGTGATTTCAGGTTGTTTGCCAAAGAATAATACTCCACCATTTTTAATCTTACCTGAATCATCAAACACCTGCAAATTATTCAGTATCTGATGTGTGGATATGTTTCCAGAAATGCCGGATTCGGTTCGGAATAGATTAAATGTATCATTATCAAGTTCCTTTTCAAAATCAAATTTAATACAAGGAACAGAATCGAAGTAAATACGGTTACTGCTTTGAAAAAAACTCCTGATTTCTTCGGCGGTCGTAAGCTTTTGGGAATTGGCACTTTCCCTTACATAGATCGCCCCGGAAAGTACATAAGGTTTATCTTTCCCCGAAGGGATTTCAATCACCCATACGGTTTTACCATCTATATCAACAGAATAAATATCCACATGGATAGCTGGAGATATGTCTCTTATAGAATCCTGAATAGCAGAACGTTTCGGGTTGTCAATTTCTGTTCCTGTAATCTGGTTCTTATCATCTATCCCAATCAGTAAAAATCCTCCTTCGCTATTGGCAAAAGCACAAACCTCCTCCGAAAGTTCCCGAACTTTACCCGGTACTTTTAGTTTAAAATCGGCGTTGTATCCTTCACCGCTTTTAGCTATGGACTTTATTTCTTCTGCTGTTAACATGCCTTGTTATTAAAATTATGCTTCAAAGATAGTTGGATTTGATAAATGTTTTGAATTTACCTATAACTGGTTAAACTTCTCCATTGCACTGGCTTTAATATCATCAGCTATATCAATATAGGGTTTCATAGCTTTGTAGTCGCTGTGTCCCGTCCATTTCATTACAACCTGTGGTAGGATACCCAAAGATAATGCATTGCAAATAAATGTCCTTCGTCCGGCATGAGTACCCAGAAGTGCATACTTTGGAGTAACTTCATCTATCCGCCGATTTCCTTTATAATAAGTTTCGCCTACAGGCTCATTTATTTCGGCCAACTCGGCCAACTCTTTCAGGTAGTCGTTCATTTTCTGGTTAGTAATTACAGGTAGGACTTTATTATTCTCAAAATGAACCTCTTTGTACTTTTCCAATATGGATTTACTGTGGTTGTTCAATTCAATAATCAGGCTATCAGCCGTTTTGATAGTTGTTATTTCTATGTGATTATCCTTAATATCACTTGTTTTCAGGTTATACACATCAGAATACCTTAAACCAGTGAAGCAGGTAAACAAAAACACATCCCGAACCCGTTCCAAATACTGTTTACTTTCCGGAATTTGATAATCACGAAGTTTATTTAGTTCTCCCCAAGTTAGGAAGATTACTTTCTTTTGTGCATTTTTCAGTTTGGGATTGAATGATTCAATGGCATTGTTATTATGATGGCCTTTCTTTAGTCCCCAGCGAAGAAACCATTTGAGTAAGCTAATTTGTTTGCCAATAGAACTGTTTCTCATATCTTTCTTATCCCGAAGATAATATACAAATTCACTTAACCCGGATTCGTTCAACTCCTCGAATGTAAGGTTTGAATTGAATTTAGTCAAATGAGTTTTTAATGCTGCGAATTTTTTATAGGTAGCATCTGTCCAGTTGTTTTGCGTGCCGCATTCTTTTAGAAATTTCTCGAATATTTTCAAAAAAGAAACGGTGGGCTTTTCTGCTTCCACTTCTTCAGAATTACTTGCTTTGTTTCTCTTAGCAAACGTTGTTTTAAGTTGTTCCGGGATAGGAGTAATATCCCTTACTTCGAACTCCTTAAAAATATTCTGGATATCGGTGTAATATTTTAATAAATCTGAATTAATTTCAGATGAGCTTTGTTTTAGTTTATTTGTACAACCGTTTTTTACCCGTTGTTTGTCTGCTTCCCATTTAGATTCATCTATCCTGTATCCGGTACTGAAATCTGTACGGGTTCCGCTGTAGATAACCCGCATGCGAATGGGAACATTGTCGGTGACCAGCACATTATTTTTCTTTCTTTTTTCAAGGGTGAAAATAATGCTACGTTTGATATTCATATTTGGGTGCATTTAATTTTAACACCCAAATTTACACCCATTTTTTGATATATCTGAGGATATTTAGAGATATTTCACTTAAATAAAAATGATTTAATATGCTCATATACAGTTATTTGATATTTTATGAAATTTAATGACACTTAACGAAAAATTCCCGGTGGGACTACAAAAAAAAAACGATGTAAATCATTAAAATTCAATGACTTACATCGTTTTGATTATATCGTTTAAAAAAATTTAAGCTTGCAATCCACCTTATCTTAAAATCAGATGAACTTTATTACATCCCTGCTGCCATGCAGAACACGTACAATAGAAATGTGATTTTTCAGGATGCGATAAAATATGGTATGACTTCCCTTGACAAAACTTCTCAAATCTTTCCTAACATCATCCCGTTTTCTCCCAAGTTCAGCATTAACTGCGAGACTCATAAATATTGTCTCAAAACCATTAACATATGCAATGGCCTGATCAATACCAAATTCTTTTAAGGTGTAATCGAATATATCTTCCAGGTCTTGGTCAGCCTTCTGAGAAAGCCTGTATGCGGAACAGGCTTTGCTCATTCCGATTTATATTCTTTGGTTTTGGCTTTAACAATATCTTCAACGGTGCGCTTACTTGAAGGACCATCCCATCCCTTAGCAATCTCAGCACGTAACTCCTCTAACACTTTACTACGATACAATTCATGCAAACGCAGAGCATCACGGACTAATTCGCTGGCGTTCTGGTAATCTCCACTTGATATTTGCGTTGCAATGTACTTTTCTTGTTTTTCTGTAAAACTTACGTTCATGGTTTCAGATCTTTTAGTCTGTAAAAATATCAAATATGTCTATATTTAGCAAATATAGACATACATAAAAAGACTCGAAGTTGTTGGGACAAATTTCACATCTGCTATAGATTGATATTCCCCTTTAAACTTCTTAACTGAAATTATTCTGGTTTTTAGAAACCAATCAACTACATTTGACTCCTTATAAAACACTTATTAAGACTGATTACTAACATAGCAATAACTGAAATGAAGCGAATTGGATGGATACTTGTTGTTTTGATGATCGTTGGGATGACAAATTGCAAAAAAGACTCTGAGGTAGTTGAACCAGAAATAGACATTAATAAAAGTATCGTTATCAACGAGTTGTTGCCTAAAAATACAAAATATGGCTCCGATCAGAATGGCCAGTTCGATGACTGGATTGAATTGTATAATCTTTCAGGTGAGGATTTGGACATTTCTGGATTTTATTTGGCCGACAGTAAAAAGAATCTGACAAAATGGAAATTTCCTGCAGGAACCATCCTTGATAAAAACGGTTACCTGATTGTATGGGCTGACGCAGATACCCTTCAGGCCGGTCTTCATACCAATTATAAACTATCAGCTTTGGGCGAAAATGTGTTATTGCTCTCACCAGATCTGGTAATTATTGATCAGGTTAAATATCCGGCTACCACTATTGAACAATCGTATGCCCGTATTCCTAACGGAACAGGAGATTTTATCTGGACAACTCCAACTTTTAAAGCAGAAAACAAATAAATCAGGAGTAATTAAATGCAGATGTCGGCATAGCATTTGCCTCGCCGGCATCTGTAAAAAACTTTTCGTTGCAGTTTCAAAGCTGTTACTAATCTACCTTTTCGATTTCCTCTTTAAGCATTTTTTCAATCTCATCAAGTGAAGTTGAATTAAAGACCAATTGGTTATTTATCATTATTGTAGGCGTACCATAAATGCCAGCCGATTCCAGTTTTAGAAGATTATCCATAATTTTTTCAGAAAGGGTCTTGTTTTTATAATCATTTCCAAAAGTATTCATATTTAATTTCAGATTTTTTGCTATCCGGAACAAGGAAACAGAATCCGGAATAAGCTTGGCATTAAAAATAGAATCGTGCATCTCCCAGAATTTCCCTTGATTAGAAGCGCATTCAGAGGCAATTGCCGAATTGGAAACGTAGGATGAATAATGGGTAAACCCAAAACGTACTTTTCCTTTGTAATCCGAATACAGCTTTTCAAAAAACGCATTGTGTTCCCTGCACATGTGGCAATCAAAGTCGGTAATTGTCAAAAATGTAACAGCCGAATTTAAGTTGCCTTTGTAATGAACGACCAGATTATCCAACTTTATTGTTGGCGATTTTGGTGGTTTTAGTGAAATTGTAATCTGATGCGTTTTCTTTAATGAATCAATATATTGATTTAGAATGTACTCCTTGTATTTTACTACTAGTAAGTCATGACCTCTGGCTGATTTTATATCATGAAAAACAAGGGTTTCCCTTAATTCAGAAACTTTACCCGGATAGTTAGTTTTCCCAGAAAACATCTTAAGATTAGCCTCCGTGATTCTGTTCTTGAAAAGCGAAGTTTTCAATTCGTCAACTGTATAATTAAACTTCTTGGCCTCCATCTGCAATATCCTATCTTTAATGACTTGCTCAAGGGTAACTTTTCGGATAAGATAAATCCTGCATAATTCATCGTACAATTCTTGCCTTACCAAATTATCAATTGAATCGCATAAAATCGGAATAGAGTCAATTGACGCTATTATATTCTGTGAGACTTCTTGAATCTGATTTCTATTGTATGAGTTGCATGAAAATAAGAACAGTGTTGTAGCTAATAAAATTAGAAATGGTGTTTTCATCTAAATATTTATAAAAAGTCAAATCAAATTATTTGTTTGGTTCAAGAATATTTAACAATGGTAGAATAGAAACCTCCATTCTACCATTGTATTACGGCATATTACTTCATTTAGAATTATTAATCAAAATGCATCCATAAAAAGTTAAATGTAGTAAAGGAATGACCATCTTCCATAATATTGGTGGTGCAGGTAGTATTGGGTACATTAATTGTCTGAGAGAGCCAATTTGCATTGCCAGAATCTTCATCATCGCTGGTAATAGAGCCAAGGCTTCTAATATCAGATGGATAAGTAGTAGACTGAGGCTTACCAAAAAGGCCAAAATCGTGTAAATATATGCCTAAATATCCCATCTGATAATTAAAACAATGAGTTCCAGTAGTACTATTTTTTGGATAAAACTGAAAAGCTAAGGTAGTATTGGCATTAAAATAGTTATTACCATATGCTCCGGAAATTTGAGTCCCATTAAGTGTAACTTTGTTCTTGTTATTTTTATCCTCATTATCAATATATCTGGTAAATCCATTTACACCCGATGGAAGAGGATTGCCGCTTATATCCAAAACCGCATAATCAACCTGACAACGTATAAAATTGTATTGACTAACGACACAACAAACTAAAGTAACGTTGCCATTTGCATCTATGCTGTTATTACCTATCCATCCAGAGCCACTCGTATTCCAATTGCCATCTTCACAATCCATGAAAATTGATAATTCCTGATATGAACCGCAAGCTCCATTCTTAAGAACTCCAACCCATCCTGATCCTGATTTTAGGTAGGTAGTTTGTTTAGAAATGCTTTTTTCAAGTTCCTGGCGTATTCCTTCTTTGTAATTTTCATCAGCGTATGTTTCAACTTTTTTAATACCTGAAACTATCTTATTTTCAATTTTAATAGCTCCTTCCTGATAGATTGTTTCGATTTTACCGATTTCCTGGGTGAGAGTATTATCCGTTGAATCATTTTGATCTTTTTCACAGCTTAAAAGAAAAATTAACGAAATCGCAATAGCGATTTTTAATCCATTTTTAAAAATATTCATACTTTTAGATTTTAATGTTTTTACCCGATGAGCTTGATCTTTTGTTGCCATAAATGATGAGATTCTTGCTGGATGCTCTATTCATTTAGTGTTACAAATTGACCAGGCTCATTATTATTTATTTTTGCCTTAGTTTCTTTATCCTAAAAGTACTCTTTGACAGGCCAATCAAATTCCCCCAATTAAATCAGGATTTTAGTATTCTTCAATTTAATTCATAGGCAACGAGGTTGTGTTTGAAACTCTTGGTATTTTAGTTCTTTTTTCTGAAACCGCCGAAGCCCGGAACAAACCCAAACCTCCATTACTGATATTTCCTGGAGGTGATACCGGAGTGGGTTTGTATGCTCCACCATCATTCTCAAACTGTTCCAGTAAAGTTTTGTAGTAATTATAGCCTTCTTTGGTTAAAGAACTTAGCGCAGCATATATTGAATCGCCTTCCTGAAAAATTCGATATGTTATACCCCTAGGATTGTTACCCAAGTTGATATTTAGATTGCTTACATAAGGATTCATGTGGATATCCGAGAAAATAGAATATTGCCAGATAGCAGAATTTACAACTAAATATGGAGAAAACTCATTCTTTAATTGGACGAGATAATAATTTTCTATACCCTGTGGTTCTTTAAAATTTATTAATGGAACATAGTACTGGGTTCCGTCTTTTTCGGCAGTTTTCATTGAATATCGAAGCGAATCAATCTCTGGTACGGGGGGCATATATGATGAAGCATTAAACTCTCTGCCCCAAACCTTTATTTTTAAGAAATATGTATGAGAGGGTATTCCTATTAGTTTGGAAGTTTTGTAGTATCCATGAAACCACTTATCTTTTGAATCAGAATTGTCATTTGCTTGAATAAATTTAAGAGTATCAATCTGGCCAGAGTCGTCCGAAATAACTACAAGAGCATCCTTAACCAATTCTGCATTGTTGAAATAACTTTGATCTGGGGTGGCAAATGCCCCAATCTTGCTTTTTGTTAAAAGAATGTAATATGGGCCAGGTTTATTTGTAATCCAACCTTCAACGACCAAACGAGGGTCAGCATTTTGAAGTTTAAGGTCGAAATCTTCAACACAACCGGCAAAAATAAATAGGAGTATTATAAATATAACTAACTGTTTCATAGCTAAAATTTGAAATTGAATGTAACAAAAGGAGTAATACCATACAGGTACATTTTGTACGCCCTGGATGAATAGATCTTCCTATCATCTTGTTTTATAAACAGTGCAAAAATATTTTTTTTATCATATACGTTATAAATCCCGAAATTCCATTCGGTTTTCCATTTACGGTGTTCGTTTTTTCGGCTTTGGTAGTTAAACGACAGGTCTAGACGGTGGTAAGACGGAAGCTTATATCCGTTGCGGCTGGAATAATAATTAAATGCCGCGCCGTAATAATTGAATGTTCCTTCGGGAATAGTTGCAAACCCTCCGGAAGAGAACTTAAAAATAGACGAAGCGCTCCATGTAGTGGATAATTTGTAATTAAGGAGCAACGAAAGATAGTGACGTTTGTCATAAGTGGCAGGGTAGGACTGATCATTGTTTATCCCATCAATTTGCCTGGTGGTTTTCGACAAGGTGTAACTTAGCCAGCCTGTTGTTCTGCCAACTTTTTTCTCCAGGTAGAATTCCAGTCCGTAGGATTGCCCATCGCCCGACAAGACCTGGGTTTCCACATGCGGGTTTAAAAACAGATCGGCATTGTCGCGGTAATCAATTACATGGTACATCTTTCGGTAATACGCTTCTGTTGTGAATTCAAATTGATTTTGGGCAAACAATCGGTAATAACCAATGGCAATTTGATTGGCCGATTGTGGTTTAATATGAGTGCTGGCTGGCACCCAAACATCCGAAGGAAGTCCAACCGAAGAATTACCTATGAGATGCTGAAACTGCACTGTTTTGGAATATGAAATTTTAACTGAACTGTTTCCGTTGAGTTGGTATCTCAGGGAGAACCGGGGTTCCAGACTGTGGTAGAATTTCACCAGTTCGCCGCTGGAGTAATTCACCGAATCAGTCATTTCCATTTCGGGCGAGTAGGAGTAAACGGTACTTTCGCCTAACAGGAAAAAGGCAGAATACCTTAAACCGTAATCTACACCAATTTTGTCGCTTATTTTCTGTTCGTTGTTCAGGTAAGCTGTACTGATTATTGCCCGCTGCCTGTCAAGTGTAAAAGGTTTGGTAATGGAGGTTTCGTCCCTTGGTTCAACTTTCCCGGGAGAATAGTGATGGTTCTCGGCCGAAACGCCAAACTTGATGTGGTTATTGGGATTCAGAAAATAGTCGAAATCGGTTTTTACATCCATTTCCTGCAAATTTGACGACCATTTGAAATGCCGGGCATCGTCTTTTAAAATGTAGGAGTAATCGTATTTGCTGAAAATAAACATGGTGTTTGAAAAAAGCCTTGAATTGAAAACATGGTTCCAGCGGGCTGTCCCGGTAATGTTGCCCCAATCCATGCTACTGTTATCGTCGATAGCATAATAAAAAAAATGATCGGATCCGGTATATGCCGAAAGGAACAAGTGGTTTTTATCATTTACCTTGTAGTTTACTTTCGCATTCAAATCGTAAAAGCAGATTTCATTGTTGGCATTAAAATCCCTTAGCCCACCAATCCTCAGGCTTTGTCCAAGCAATCCTGCCCCATTGGCAGTTAATCCTGCATAACTGTATCGCCCCGAAATGATGAAAGAAGCCTTGTCTTTTGCAATTGGTCCTTCAAGCGTTAAACGGCTGGCAATTAACCCAATCCCTCCGCTGACGCTGAGTTGCTTGTTATTTCCTTCCTTCATGTGTATATCAACAATTGAAGACAACCTTCCTCCATACTGAGCCGGAAAGGATGCCTTGTAAACCTTTACGCTTTTGATAGCATCTGAATTGAAAACCGAGAAAAAACCCAGGGCATGTGAGGGATTGTAAACAGGTGCATCGTCCAGTAAAAACAAATTCTGGTCGAACGAACCACCCCGGATGGATAAATTGGTGGTACCTTCATTCGTAGCCTGTATGCCAGGCAGGAGTTGCAGGCTTTTCATCAGATCTGATTCGCCCATGACGGCAGGCATTTGTTTGATGGCCGAAATGCTTAGTGACTGACTACTCATCTCATTGTTAACTATCCGGTTGTTTTTTGTTGCAGTTACAACAACATCTTCCAGTTTAGAATCCCTCACTTCCAATTCGAGGTTGAGATTGGTTTCGTTGAGAAGTTCAATCTCTTTGTTCAATCCTTGATAACCAACGTATGAACAAATGATTCGATGTTTCCCTTGTGGAATGGTTAGTGAGTAAAAACCGTAGTTATTTGAAGCTGTTCCAATGCTTCGATCTTCAAGTGATATTGTTGCTCCAATCAGACTCTCACCTGTTGTTTTATCCTTGATATACCCAAATAAGGTGTGCTTTTGAGCGGAAAGCTCAACCGTAAGAATTATAAAGAAAATTGTTATTAGTACTTTCATTTTTAATGATCAGAATAAATAAAGAATACCATGTTTTACCGTGTTGATGTATTATACAATGTCAATTGATTGTAAATTCCCCATAGTTGCCATATCTTTCCCTGAACAAGTGTTCTCCCTGATAATCCCTATATTGGCAACCAAATCGAATAGTTTGTGTGGCAAATATATGAAGTAAACTATGAACAACAACATACTTTCTGCCCCCCCCCATTTTACATATTTACATATTGTTGTTTTATAGGGAATTACAATAAACATGTTTCATAGCATGTAAAAAATGATGAAAATACATCAAAAACGAGGGTTACCTTTTGTCATTTTTCGGCGTTTGTGAGGGTCTGTTTTATCTTACGCATGTATAATCCCATCATAAAATTGGATAGTCTCATGATCCAATCTGTCAACGGCTCTCCTGCTTTCCTCAACTTCTTTCCCACATTTTATCAACAACGCTCATTTCAGGCATCGAAAAATGGTAGCTTTACCATCCTGAAGTTTCGGTTTCAGGAGCTATAAATATTTGATATAATCCATTGATATGATCCCTTTTACACATTTACATGTTCACTCGCAATACTCAATTTTAGATGGTGCGGCCAGTGTTCGCGGACTGATTGCCAAAGCAAAAAAAGACGGAATGACCGCCCTGGCACTGACCGATCATGGCAACATGTTTGGAGCCAAAGAGTTCTATGATGTTTGCAAAAAGGAAGGGATCAAACCCATTTTGGGTTGTGAAACTTATGTGGCCGAAAATTCCCGGCACGATAAGAAAGATGCGAAGGTTGACCGTTCGGGTTACCATCTTATTTTACTGGCCAAAAACCTTGTGGGATACCGAAATCTCCTCAAACTGGTTTCGACAGCCTATACCGAAGGTTTTTACTACAAACCCCGCATCGACAAAGAGTTACTCGAAAAATACCACGAAGGACTGATTGTTTCCTCTGCCTGTCTGGGTGGCGAAGTCCCGCAACACATAATGGCAGGGCATCTGGAAGATGCTGATGAAACCATTCAATGGTTCAAATCTATTTTCGGTGACGATTTTTACCTTGAATTGCAGCGCCATCCTTCACAATTGCAGGAAATGCGCCAGAATGTGTATGAAAATCAGGTGCTGGTAAACAAGGAAATGTTGGAACTGGCAAAAAAGCATCAGGTTAAACTGATCTGTACCAACGACATTCATTTTATCAATGAGGAAGATGCCGATGCGCACGATTTGCTGATTTGTCTGAATACCGGCAAGGATTTGGACGATCCGACCCGAATGCGATACACCAAGCAGGAGTGGTTTAAAACCACTGCCGAGATGAATAATTTGTTTGCCGATGTGCCGGAAGCATTGACCAACACGCAGGAAATCAATGACAAGATTGAAGCTTATGAACTGAATTCTTCGCCCATCATGCCGATTTTTCCTATTCCTGAAGAATTCGGGAAAGAGGAAGATTACCGGGCTCGTTTCACTGAAGAAATGTTGCTGGAAGAATTTACCGAAGAGTGGTACAAATCAATTGGCGGATACGATAAAGTTCTAAGGGTGAAGCTTGAAGCCGATTACCTTGCACACCTTACATGGGAAGGAGCCAAACCACGCTATGGAGAACCATTTTCGGAAGAAGTGAGGGAGCGTATCGAATTTGAATTGGCGACCATCAAAAAAATGGGTTTCCCCGGATACTTTCTCATCACACAGGATTTCATCAACGAAGCCCGCCGGATGGATGTATTGGTTGGTCCGGGGCGTGGTTCGGCTGCCGGATCGGTGGTTTCGTATTGTGTTGGAATTACCAACATCGATCCGATGAAATACGATTTGCTGTTCGAACGCTTCCTGAATCCCGACCGTATTTCGATGCCCGATGTGGATATCGACTTTGATGACGACGGTCGCCAAAAAGTACTCGAATATGTGACAAAAAAATACGGTAACGACAAGGTTGCGCACATTTGCACTTTCGGCACAATGGCTACAAAATCGGCCATCAAAGATGTTGCTCGCGTACTGAAACTGCCTCTTTCGGAAGCCGACCGTTTAACGAAACTGGTTCCTGACGCTCCCAAAATGAATTTTTCCATCGCGTTTAAGGAAAGTCCGGAGCTGAAAAAGGAACTGTTTTCGAACAACGAATTGGTAAAGACAACCCTGAAATTTGCCCAGACTCTTGAAGGTTCGGTGCGCCAGACAGGTGTTCATGCCTGCGGAATCCTTATCAGCCGCGATCCGCTGATCGACCACATTCCGGTGATGTTTTCCAAGGACGATGAGAACCTGCTTACCACCCAGTATGACGGTAAATATGTGGAAGACATCGGCTTGCTGAAGATGGACTTTTTGGGCCTGAAAACCCTTTCTATCATTAAGGAAACGATCGAGAATGTTAAGCTTTCACGGAAAATTACCATCGATATGGATGCCCTTCCGGAGAAAGATCCTATTACTTTGGAACTTTTTGCAAATGGCGATACCACAGGCATTTTCCAGTTCGAGTCGCCCGGAATGAAAAAGCATTTGCGTAACCTGAAACCAAACCGATTCGAAGATTTGGTGGCCATGAACGCGCTCTACCGTCCGGGCCCGATGGAGTACATTCCTTCGTTTATCAAGCGTAAACATGGTCAGGAAAAAATTGAATACGACCACCCGCTGATGGAACCTTACCTGAAAGATACCTATGGAATTACGGTTTATCAGGAACAGGTGATGTTACAGTCGAGGGCGCTGGCCGGATTTACCCGTGGCGACTCCGATTCGCTGCGTAAAGCGATGGGTAAAAAGCTGATTTACATGATGGACAAGCTGAAAGTAAAATTTAAAGACGGATGTCTTGCCAATCCTGAATTTATTGAAGGCTGTAAAGAAGGCAATAAGGATGCAACAAAGCTGATCGAAAAAATCTGGAAAGACTGGGAAGCTTTTGCCAGTTATGCGTTCAACAAATCGCATTCGGTGTGTTATGCCTGGGTGGCCTATCAAACAGGTTACCTGAAAGCAAACTTTCCGGCAGAATTTATGGCTGCAAACATGAGCCGGAATCTCAGCAACATTACCGAAATTTCGAAGCTGATGGAAGAATGCAAGCGCATGAAAATGAATGTTCTGGGACCGGATGTGAGCGAAAGTTACGCCAAATTTACGGTAAACAAAGCCGGAAACATCCGTTTTGGGATGGCTGCCATAAAAGGAGTTGGTGAGGGAGCAGTTCTGGATATCATCAAAGCGCGCAAGGATGGCGAGTTCAAAGATATTTATGATTTTGTCGAAAGGGTGAACCTTCAGTCGGCAAACAAAAAGAACATTGAAGCGCTTGCCATGGCGGGTGCCTTCGACGGATTTAAAAAGCATACCCGCAGCCAGTTTTTTGCCCCCGATGAAAGTGATGTTACTTTTATCGAAAAGCTGATCAGGTATGGCAATAAAATGCAGTACGAAAGCAACAACATGCAACCTTCACTTTTTGGTGAAATCATGTCAACCCAATCGGTTCAAAGGCCTGAACCAGCTCTTGTTCCCGAATGGCCGAACCTCGTTTTGCTTGAAAAAGAAAAGGCGCTGATCGGGATTTATCTCACCTCCCACCCACTCGACAAATATAAAATTGAGATCGATACTCTGGCTTCCAGAGATGTTACCATTCAGGATTTGAACAGCAATATTGATGCATTGAAAGGCCGCGAACTGACTTTTGTTGGGATGGTTACCGAAGCCCGCGAGGCGTTTGGAAAAACCGGAAAACCATACAGTCATCTCATTCTGACCGATTATACCGATTCGTACAAAATGTTTTTTTTCGCGAAAGACTACGTGGAATATGGAAAATTCTGTAAAGTGGGACTTTATTTGCTGGTGAAAGGAGTGGTGCAGAACCGCTTTGGAGGCGACCAGCTTGAATTCAAAGTGAGCAGAATTGAGCTGATGGACGACATCCGCGAGAAATATTTTAAAAGTATTACCGTGCAGGTTCCGCTGACAGCTATCAATTACGAAATGGTTGCCGAACTGGAGCGGCTTACACTAAAAAGCAAAGGAAAATCGCTCCTGAAATTCGATGTCTGGGATCCCGAAACAAAATTGATGGTTAATCTGTTTTCAAGAAATACCCGCATTGAAATCACCAACGAATTGCTCGCTTATTTCGATAAAAACGACGATCTTGCTTTTAAAATTAATTAGGCTAATTTTGTGGAGGTTTTAGGGTTTGTAACTATTCACACATAAAATATTATACTATGGCTTTAGAAATTAATGATGCAAATTTTGAAGAATTAGTGCTTCAGGCCGGCTTGCCGGTTTTGGTAGATTTTTGGGCAGAATGGTGTGGCCCGTGCCGCATGGTTGGTCCAATCGTTCAGGAACTTTCGGAAGATTACGCCGGAAAGTTGATCGTTGGGAAAGTAGATGTTGACAGCAATCCTGGCATCGCTTCAAAATACGGAATCCGTAACATTCCGACAATCCTGTTCTTTAAAGATGGAGTTGTGGTTGACAAACACGTTGGAGCTGCCCCGAAAACAACCCTATCGTCAAAAGTTGACAGTATTCTGTAAGAGATAATTTGAAACTGAAAAGGCATAGGAATAAATGTTTCTTATGCCTTTTTTTATTGGACTAATCAATTTCCGTTGCCTAAAGGCGAACGGCAAAGGATAATGTCCTATTTAAAATTGAAGCCATTAAATAAGAGCAATATCCTTTGCCGTCTGCTTTAGCGTTCGACTGAGCTCACGCCGAAGGCTGACGGGCATCTGGGAAAATACAATATCCTTGAACAACCTTCTAGACATACAACAGTTTCAGCAATTTGATAACCTCGAATTTATCTCGAAAGAGGTGGTTGAAGGCTTTATCACCGGTTTGCACCGAAGCCCTTTTCATGGTTTCTCGGTGGAATTTGCCGAACACCGGTTATACAATACAGGCGAATCGACCAAACACATTGATTGGAAATTGTTTGCCCGAACCGATCGTTTGTTTGTGAAACAATACGAAGAAGAAACCAATCTTCGTTGCCAGATTGTGATCGACACCTCATCGTCAATGCTTTTCCCTTACGAAAAGGGGAAACCATCGAAAGCCAACAAACTGGCCTTTTCTGTTTATTCTGCAGCAGCAATCATTTATCTGCTCCGAAAACAGCGCGATGCAGTTGGCCTTTCGCTTTTTTCAGACGAGATCGAATTTCACTCACAGGCACGTTTGTCGTCGGTTCATGTAGATTTGTTGTACAATCAACTGGGAGGTTTGCTGCGGCAGGAGCAGGCGCAATTGCAAAAGAAAACCAACACGATTGATGCCCTGCACATGATTGCCGAGAATATTCACAAACGTTCGCTCGTAATTCTTTTCAGCGATTTGATTGAAGAGGAAAGTACCGACGAATTGTTTGAAGCATTGCAACACCTGAAGTACAACAAGCACGAAGTGCTGCTTTATCATGTGACCGATCACCGACAGGAAAAAGAATTTGATTTCAGGAACCAACCATACCGGTTTGTTGACCTCGAAACCGGTGAACACCTGCGATTCTCTCCCAATGATCTGAAAAAGAATTACGAAAAAGCCATTGCTGATTATTTTGAAGAAATGCGTGTTCGTTGCGGTCAGTATCAGATTGATCTGGCCGAAGCCGACATCAACGAAGACTTTAAACATGTGCTATATACTTATTTGCTGAAGAGGAAAAGGTTGTTTTAGAAGCCCCATCCCCAGCCCTTCCCCGAAGGGAAAGGGAGTTGGTTATTGCAAATTCGGTACAAAATCTGTCTATGAGTTCACTATATTATTTGCTCCTAAGGGTGGCGTTCTTCTGAATTGGAGGTGTCTTGGCCTCTCCCTTTCGGGGAGAGGTTTGGAGAGGGGCTTTTTTTATTTTTCCGCCGGAAATAAATCGCAGCTTATCGGAAAATGGTCAGAGTGATCAATCGATGCAACTTCAAAGTTAAAGCTTGTAAAATTCGGGCTGTACAAAATGTAATCAATCCTGAATGAAGGCAATTTACCATTGTATGTATTGGCAGTACCTTTTCCTGATTGGGTAAACGAATCTTCCAGATTGCCTTTTACAGTGCGGTAAGTAAACGAAACAGGAGTGTCGTTGAAATCGCCGCAAACAATTACCGGATAAGGACTTTCGTTGATAGATTGACGAAGTGTTGCTGCCTGTTCCGCCCTTTTAATCAGCGCATCTTTAAATTTCAGGCCTAAAACCATCATCTTTTCTTTTGTTTGGGGCTGGTTGTTAAAGTCGATTGAATCGATGACATTGATTTCGGCATCCTTTAGCCGGTACGATTGTAAATGACAATTGTAAACCCTCACAGTATCACTTTCCATCAGTATATCAGTATAAATAATCATATTTCCTGAATTTTTAAACCTGATTTCCTCCATATTCAGAATCGGAAAGCGGGTCATGGTAAGCAGTCCTCCGGCATAACTGTTGTGTGCAAGTTGCAGGTGGTTTACCTGCGGAAGTTTGGTGTTCTTGATATCGAAAATCTGTCGTTTGTTCAACCTTACTTCCTGCAAACAAATGATATCCGCATTGTCCTGCCGTAAAAAGTTCAGAATATGGTCGGCATTTTCTTTGTTCGGAAACCGCGTGCTCCCCATGAAATACCTCACATTATAACTGGTCACCCTGACTCCTTTTTCGGCGGATTGTTTCCCGGAAAACTGAAGGTAATTGCCAATGTGATTAAATCCGGCAAGTATTGCTAAAGCCGAAATCAGGGCGAATTTGGGTTTGATAACAATCCATAAAATAATGAAAACGATATTAACTACCAGAAGGTAAGGATAAGCCATTCCGAAAAGTGCAGGAATCCAAAATTCCCCTGGACTTATATAAACCGACAAAGAAGCAATACCGATTGCAAAAACTGCAACGATATTGAAAAGTAAAAGTATATATACAAAAAAGTGTTTCAAATGGCTATTGATTTATGTTTCAACTTCACTTTCGTTCGCCAGCATTCATTGCAAATATATGCATTTAAAGTATTTTATCTTCCTTGAATTTCCAATGTCACAGAAGCTTTGCCCGAATCATTCTGTCTTTCCCGTTGATGTCTTTTTTCAGTTCAATATCAGAAAAACCTTTTTGCCGAAGCATTTTGATACAGTCGCTCCCGAAAGCCTCATTTATCTCGAAGTAAAGACTGCCCGTTTTTTTTAGATGGAAAAGGGCGAAATCAGTAATTCGTTCGTAAAAGATCAACGGTTTTTCATCAGGAACGAAAAGTGCAAGCTCCGGCTCAAAATCCAACACGTTCTTTTCCATCATGAGCTTTTCGGTCTCCCTGATGTATGGCGGATTACTGACGATTAGATCCAGCTCCGGAAAACTTACTTCAGGATTGCCATTTAAAATATCGTATTCAATTACTGAAACTTGCGCCGAGTTTAGTTCAGCATTCCGACGGGCTGTTTCGATGCAAATGGGTGAAATATCACAGGCAATCACGTTTGATTCTGGAAGGTTTTTGCTGAGTGAAATTGCAATGCTTCCGGTTCCGGTTCCAATGTCGAGAATGGTTGGCGCTAAAAGTTTGTTCTCCTGAATAATCCATTGCACCAGCTCTTCGGTTTCAGGGCGCGGAATTAATACGCCGGGTAGCGCATAAAACTGCAATCCGTAGAATTCAGTTTCACCCAGAATATATTGAATAGGTTCGTGATTTTTCAGGCGGGAAACAATTTTGTCGATTTCACCCAGCTCTTTCTCACTAAGTTCATCGTCTTTTGCAAGCAGAAATTGGGTGCGCGAGTATCCCTTTATCTTTTCAAATATCAGAAAGATCAGGCTTTCAATTTCCCCTTTGGGAAAAGTTCCTGCCAATTCTTTTCGGATGGATGCAATGCCTGACTTCATTATTGTTATTTTTGGCAAAGTTAATTTTTTCATTGATGAGTACTCCGAATATCTTTATGCAACGTTGCCTCGATCTGGCACTTCTAGGAACGGGTGATGTGGCGCCTAATCCGATGGTGGGCTGTGTAATTGTGCACGATGGAATCATCATTGGCGAAGGATATCACCAGAAATTTGGCCAGCCACATGCCGAGGTAAATGCCATCCTGTCGGTGCGAAATCCTGAACTACTTTCAAAATCAACTTTGTATGTTTCGCTCGAACCTTGTGCACATTTCGGAAAAACCCCTCCCTGCTCCGATCTGATTATTGAAAACCGGATTCCACATGTTGTTATTGGAACCATTGATCCGTTTGCCAAAGTTGCCGGCAAAGGGATTGAACGGATGAAAAATTCCGGAATATCAGTCGAAGTAGGTATTCTGGAAAATGAATGTCGAGAACTGAACCGAAGGTTTTTTACATTTCATGAGAAAAAACGACCCTATATTTTACTGAAATGGGCACAAACACTTGATGGATTTATCGACACCGACCGCACCGAAACACAACATCCGACATGGATTACCAATGCATTTGCCAAAAGGTTGGTACACAAGCAACGCTCCGAAGAATCGGCCATTTTAATTGGAACCAACACCGCGGAATACGATAATCCGGCTCTTACCGTGCGCGAGTGGACTGGCAATCAACCGATCAGGATGGCGCTTGACCGTACCGGACGATTAAATTCAGGACTGCATATTTTTGATCAAAAAGCACCCACCTGGATTTTTTCAGGGATAAAACATCCAGATGCTGAAAACCTGAAATTTATACCCTTGGATTTTGAAAATGATATCCTTCCGCAAATGCTTTCTGAATTGTATAATCGTGATGTTCTTTCGGTGATAGTGGAAGGTGGAAGCGTATTGCTGAACAGTTTCCTGGATACCGGATTATGGGATGAAGCTTTTGTATATACCGGAAATCAGTTCTTCGGAAAAGGAGTTGCGGCTCCCCACATTTCAGGAGAAACAATCGGTTTCGAAAAACTGGACGATTGCAAACTGCATGTGATAAGGAATAAATAATCTTCTGTTTTTACTTTGATACAGGTGCACTTCCTTTTTATAAGTATTTTAGCGAATACTTTATTTTATCAAACTGAAAGCTTTTCCTACTTTTTAATGTGTATTTTTAATGAAATTTAGTTAAAAAACCGAATAATCACATGGGCATTTTATACGATATATGGAGCGCATTGCCAAGTCTGGTTACCATTCTTTATTTTCTGACAGTGGTTTTCATTGCTGTTCTGATAATTCTGGAGAACCGTAATCCGGTAAAAACCATTAGCTGGATCCTGGTTTTGGTGCTGCTGCCTTTTATCGGTATTGTGGGCTATTTGTTTTTCGGACAGGAGTACCGTAAATCGAAAATGTTTTCGCGCAAAGGACTGAAGGATTTGGAGAAACTGAGAAAACTCACTTTGGAACAACTGGATAACCTTCCAAAAAATAATTTCAGGATCAGTGATCGGCTTTATTCAAAAAAAAGGCTGATGAACCTGCTGCTTTCCAATTCGAATGCCATTTTGACCAATAACAATGAAGTGAAGGTTTTGCACAACGGGCAGGAAACATTTCCTGAAATTTTCAGATGTATTGAGCAAGCCAAACACCATATTCATCTCGAATATTATATTGTGGAAAATGATACCATCGGGAATTATCTGCGCGAACTTCTGATTATAAAAGCGCGTGAAGGTGTGGAAGTTCGTTTCATATACGACGATGTTGGCAGTTGGCAGCTCAAACGTAAATGGCTCCGGACAATGGCGGATGCAGGGGTAAAAGTGGATTGTTTTATGAGGGTTCGTTTCCCTAATCTGACGTCAAAAGTAAACTACCGCAACCACCGTAAAATTCTGGTAGTTGATGGCGAAACTGCTTTTGTTGGCGGACTGAATTTTGCCGACCGCTACCAGGATGGCGTTCCCGGAATTGGCCCCTGGCGCGACACTCACCTGAAAGTGACTGGTGGCGGGGCGACTTCACTGCAAATTATTTTCATGGCCGACTGGTATTTTGTTTCAAAAGAAATATTCAGAGGCGAAAAATATTTCAAACCGCTTGAATCGGGCGAAGGAAAATTGGTGCAAATTTCGGCCAGCGGACCGGATTCTGATTGGGAAAGCATCGGACAGGCTTATTTTTCGGCCATTGCCAGCGCTACCGATTATGTGTATATCTCAACTCCCTATCTGATGCCAACTGCTGATATTATGACTGCACTTAAAACTTCTGCTTTGGGCGGAATTGATGTTCGTATCATTGTTCCGGGTTTGTCAGACGCAGTAACTTCCAAGTGGGGAACCAATTCATACATCGAAGAATTGCTCGAATCGGGGGTGAAAATCTATTTTTACAAGGCAGGTTTTATCCACAGTAAAGTAATTGTGGTTGATGGCATTTTTTCATCTGTAGGCACTGCAAACCTTGACTTCCGAAGCCTGGAAACCAATTTTGAAGTAAACGCGATGGTTTATGACGAGGAAATTGCCGGAGTATTGGCTTCACAGTTTCTGGAAGATCAGAATAAAAGTGAAACCGTGATTTTAGAGGAATGGATCAAACGCCCGCGAATGAACAAAATTAAAGAATCGTTTGCCCGTATTTTAAGCCCGATGCTTTAAAAAAGTTGAATGAAGTTCACAATCTGAAATTCAATTATCACACTATCCATACTGTTTTAATCGCCAAACCTATACCCGATACCTGATTCTGTAATCAGGAGTTGGGGTTTCGACGGATTGTCTTCAATTTTTTTCCGGAGTTGGGCAACAAAAACCCGCAGGTATTGTGTTTGTTCGAGGTAGCCATACCCCCAAACTTCTTTCAGAATATACTGATGGGTAAGCACACGCCCCTGGTTTTTTGCGAGCAAACAAAGCAATGAGAATTCGGTAGTTGTCAGTTTTAAAATCTCTTTGTTTTTTCGGGCAACATGGTTGATCATGTCAATGCTCAACGAGCCAAATTCTAAAACCGGCGCATCATTCTTCTTCTCTCCTGCCCGAATCGCAGCACGTATCCGGGCAAGTAATTCTCCACTGCGGAAAGGCTTTGTCAGGTAATCATTTGCACCATTGTCCAAAGCTTTGATGATGTCTTCTTCCGAACTTCGCACCGATAAAACGATGATCGGTTTGAAAAACCATTCACGTAATTTTTTCAGAATTTCCTGACCGTCAATATCCGGCAAGCCCAAGTCAAGAATGATCAGCGAAGGATGATAGGTGGCCGCATCCACCAGGCCGTCTTTGCCATTTCCGGCGAGAATAATTTTATACCCGTTGGCTGAAAGCGTGATTTCGAGCAGCCGACGGATTTGTAATTCATCGTCAATAATTAATATGGTTTCGGTTTCGTTCATTCGTTGTCGAGTTGTAAGTTTTGAATATCGGGATTTTCCGTAGGTATTTTCAGCGTGAATTCAGATCCGCCGTTTTTACGGTTTTCAACGGTTACAGTGCCTTTATGCGCTTCAACAAAACCTTTTACAATGGACAGGCCCAAACCCAGTCCTCCGGTTTTGCTGCCATCAACCCTAAAGAATTTTTTAAATACATTTTCAATGGCTGCATCCGAAAAACCAGGACCACTATCTTTTACCTGAATCACCAGTGTTCCGTTATCACACCAGGTACAAAGTTCGATCATGGAAGCCACCGGCGCATATTGTGTGGCATTGTATAACAAGTTGTACAAGGCCTGCTCGAGCAAACCATAGTCAATTTTCACCATGGGCATGTCTTCGGGCATCGAAACTACCAACGAAAAGGGCTTTAATTCATCGGCCAAATCTTCGGCCACTTTATTAACCAGATCGTTCATGTCGTACCAATCGAGCCGGACGGAAATTTGCCCGCTTTCGAGGCGGGACATGTTTAGCAGATTTTCAATCAGGCGATTCAGGCGAAGTGAAGCGGTGAATATTTCGTTGAACAAAGCCGACTGAACATTTTCGGGGTGCGTTGAATTCAGCAACGAATCAGAAGCACCCATAATGGTGGCTACCGGAATCCGCAATTCGTGCGAAATTGAATTAAACAAGGTTTTGTAAAGCCGGTCAGATTCCACCAGAAAACGTGCTTTCTGTGCCAGTTCACCCAGAAATTCACGTTCGAGCGCGTTGGAAATTTGAGTCAGAAAAGTATCCCAAAATGCTTTCTGATCTCCTGAAAACAGCTTTTCAAGTTTTACTGCTACCACGCCAGGATTCAGTCTTGTTCCGGGCAAAGGAAAAAATGTGAATTCAACTGAAGGCAGGTTATCCGTGAATTTGCCTGCTTTTTGCGAATGTTTAAATACCCATTCAGCCACGCCATATTCCTTTTCAACTAGTTTTTTCTCCTTCTGCAACCGACCCGATGAATGGAGGATATTGTTTCCATCCTGTAAAATAAAAAACGGGTCGGTACGAAAATGATTTTTGATGCCTTCGATGGCAACAGCCAAAACCTCATCAATTCCACTGGCCTTCGAGAGTTCCCTGGTAAGCTGAAACAATGCATTGGTACGTTCTTCCCGTTCAAGCGCCAATCTTTCCTGACGGCGCACTTTGGTTGTCAACACCCCGTTTACCAGCGCGATAATGAAGAACATGCCAAACATCAGTATGTCTTCCGTTTTGTCGATATGGAAAGTCAGGTTTGGAGGAATAAAAAAGAAATTCCATACCAGTGCGCTAAGTGTTGCCGCAAGGAATACCGGGCCGATCCCCATAAATGTTGCCAGCATTGAAACCACAAAAAGCAGGATAAACGAAACAACATGATATCCTTGCAGATTGTATAGAGGCGTGCATAGCGCAGCGGTTAAACCAATGACAAATATGGAAAGGACATAAGGATTAATCCCTGAGATAAAGGATGGCAGAAATGATTTCAATATATTTTTTGTCTTGTCCATTTTTCAATTTGTCGGAATACAAATTTATACATTTAACATCAACTTATTTACCCCAGAAGTTTCCTGAAAACAATACAATAACCGTATAAATTTCCAATCGCCCGACAAGCATCAAAAAAGAAAGTATCATTTTTCCCAAATCGGGCAAATGGGCAAAGTTGCTTGCCGGACCAACCGTTCCGATTCCGGGCCCAATACCTGCCATACAAGTTGCAACCGAGCTGCTGGCAGTCTCTCCGTCAATCCCGATAAGGATGAGCGAAACGCTACCAATCAGAAATACAAGGAAATAAACTGCTATAAAAGTCAATATCGATCTGTTTGTTTCACTGCTTATTACATTGTTATTCAACCTGATTGGCAGTATCGCGTTCGGAGAAATCATATGTCGGAAATTTCGCTTGATATTTTTCAGCATGATTAAATGTCTGACCATTTTTATCCCTCCGGCTGTTGAGCCCGTGCTGCCCCCAAGAAACATGGAAAAGAAAATGATCGTCCAGGCAAAAGCGGGCCACAGCAAATAATCTGCAGACGCAAATCCGGTACAGGTAACTATTGAAACAACCTGAAAAGAAGCATTCCTGAAGGATTCTTCCAGCGGTTTGTTCATGGTAAAGTACAAGGAAGCCGTGATGATGGTGATTATCGTAAAAACAACCAGAATGTAGAACTTCAGTTCTTCGTTCTCTTTAACTTTTTTGAATTCGCGTTTGAACAAATAGTAATGAACAACGAAGTTCGTTCCGGCCAAAAACATGAATATCGTTATGACGTATTGTATGTAAGGAGAATAGGCAATGATACTCGTGTTTTTAGGCGAAAATCCACCGGTGGCAACGGTTCCGAAAGAATGACAGACACTTTCAAAGAGATTCATATTTCCGGCCAGTAAAAAGAGAATTTCGGCGACAGTCAGAATGATATAAATCAGTAACAATCTGTTTCCAACCGATTTGATTTTAGGCTGAATTTTTTCCTGCAACGACGATTCGAGCGTAAAAAGGTGATAACCGCCAATCTGAAGTGTAGGCATAATGATGATTACCAGCACGATGATTCCAATTCCACCGATCCAATGGGTCATGCTGCGCCAGAACAATATCGATTTTGGTAAAATTTCGATGTCAACCAGGATGGATGCACCTGTGGTGGTAAAACCTGAAACAGATTCGAAAAAAGCATTGACGAAGGAAGGAATTGCACCTGAAAAAAGATAAGGCAAACAACCGATCAGACTGATAAACACCCATGATAAGGTTACAGTCAGATAAGCATCTTTTCGGTGAATGGTAACATCTTCAGATTGTTTCCGGGTAGTAAGGAAGAAAAGCGAGCCAATTACCAGACTTATTAGCGATGACAGAATAAAAGGCAATGTGTTCTCTGAAAAGATGATAGCGATTCCAACACAAACGAACAGGGCTGCAGCAAGAATAAATAAGTTCCTGCTTATTACTTTAAAAACAATTTTGAGATTGACTATTTTACCCATTTACTGATGCAATTTTGATTTTTGTTGCCTTTCAAAATTTATTGTTTGTGTTGCCACGTATGGGTATTCAAAGAAAATAGCATGTCCGCAACTTTAGCTGTTCAATTAAGCTTGCAAAGTTGCCTTTGATTTCATAAAGGAATTGTAAAGTTTACAGGTAAGGATATAAAGATTTTATAAAGTCCTCAGGATTTCACCATCGTTTCCCGTTCCGGGATAGTCCACTTAGGTCTGACACTTCTTCTGAAATATCCCCACTTTTAGGGATTTCACGCCATTTTCAAAGCATATACTTTTGGCAGTATAAAAACTCACTAAAAAAGTATATGAAACGAATACTATTTTCTGCTGCATTGTTACTGGCCACTGTTTTCACACACGCCCAGACTCAGGAGCAAACAAAACCTGAATATCAAAATATCGCCGACAAATTATTAGCCACCAATAGTAAACTCACCATTGGTGGCTACGGTGAAGTACATTATCACCAGCCATTGAGTTCAGAAAACAGACGAAACGGAGAACTCGATGTTCACCGCATGGTGATGCTTTTCGGTTTTCAGTTTAGCGACCGCACCCAATTTATTACCGAACTGGAATTCGAACATGTTTCGGAAGTGTATGTCGAGCAGGCTTTTCTTCAGCACAAAATCAACAAATCCATCAATTTCAGGGCCGGATTGCTTTTAATCCCGATGGGCATCGTGAACGAGTACCACGAACCAACTACTTTCAACGGAGTTGAGCGTCCCTTGGTCGATAACAAAATTAGCCCGACAACCTGGAGGGAAATTGGCTTTGGACTTTCAGGAACCATACAGCCCGCAAACTTAAAATACCAGGCCTATCTGGTAAATGGGTTTAACGGCTATGATGGAACAGCAAAACTGAACGGCAATAACGGATTACGCAGCGGTCGCCAGAAAGGTGCTTCATCGTATATCAGCGCTCCAAACTTTACTGCGAAAGTTGAATACTATGGAATCAGAGGACTGAACATTGGGCTGTCAGGATATTTGGGCGACACGCAGAGCAAATTGTACAACGGAATCGCAAAAGACAATGAGGCCGCTTTGGCAAAAGCTGATTCGTCGGTAGTTGGCGTTTCAATGATTGGAGTGGATGCCCGTTACTCCGTGAAAGGATTGCAGTTACGTGGCCAGCTTTACAGGGTCGGATTGTCGAATACTGATCAGTACAACCAATTCACTAAAAAAGGTACAACCCTGAACGATTTGGGAAGTGCAATGAATGGTTATTATGTCGAGGCCGGGTACAATGTTTTCAGGCCATTCGAAAAAATTAATTATGAACTTATTCCCTTTGTACGACTTGAAGGTTACAACACACATGCAGAAGTTGCATCAAATATCGTTAAAAAAGCATCGTACAAAAATTCCGTTATCACCACCGGATTAACTTTGAAACTTGCACAGGGAGCAGTTTTGAAAACTGACATGCAATTCGTAAAACCGGACGGTGCCGAAAGCTATTCAAAAGTATTCAGCGCCGGATTAGGAGTTATGTTTTAATAAAAAACACAATGTATAAACTGTTTTTACTTGCAATCATTTTTTGGTTTTCCACAGGATTTTTCCCTACAAAAGGGTTTAACTTCGAAGATAAAACGCTCAGAAAAGAACTTCAGAAACTAGGTGGGGTAGAAAATCCAGATTGGAAGGAGATTGTTGTGCCTGAGTCGCTGCTTGCAGCAAACCCTCTGCAGGGAAAATTCCTTACCCTGTTGAACCAAAATAATGACCTGCAAAAATATGTTTATGCCGGAAGGGTGAATGGCTGCCGCGAGGGTGGCTGTTCGGACCCCACCGGAACAATGAACATTGACACCCCTGAATTTTTTGAGTATCTGATTGTTTTTGATTCCAAATTTGCCGTACAACAGGTGAAAGTATATAATTATCAGGCAAGTCACGGACAGGAAGTAACCAACAAAGGTTGGCTGAAGCAATTTCAGGGATACGATGGCAAAAAATCGCTCACTGTTGGGAAAGGAATAGATGCTATATCGGGAGCCACCGTTTCTGTTTACAGTATTGTGAATGACATTCAGGATAAGACACGGCTGTTTAACCAGCTTGTTGCAAAATAAAAAAGCCTGCGACTTTTTATTGTCAACAGGCTTTTCTCACATCGAAAATCCCACTAATTTCTAGTCAAATCGTATTCATATATTTCATTTCCTGCAGAAAATACTACAGTGTATTCACCCCTTTTTAATTTCGACAGGTCGAACCCTTTGTGAAGCACAAATTGAGCATCCATCTTAGTCTCCCAAATTAAATTGCTCTTCTGGTAAATATTCATGCTCATTTCTTCAATGCTGTGGTTCAGATAAGAAAGGCTTAAAACATTGTCTTTGTAATTAAAGAAAGGATCTGTCTTCTTACTTGAATTGCTGACCACAATCCCATTTTTGTTTATTGTCATCAACTGTCCATTTGAAGCACCCTCAATTTTCACTTCAACTTTGTAATCTCCGTGTTCTAGTTGCGAAAAATCAAACATCCGGTTAAAATTCCGGGATGCTTCTTTTGTTTCGTGGAAATAGACCAAATCACCCACTGAATTCAAAATACTGATTTCATACTTTTGTCCATCATTGTTTGAAATCTTTAATAGCGCCATTTCTTCCGTCTGAGGCACTAAATTTACAAGGAAAGTACCACTGGCCAGCGAAAGCTGTGACATTAAAGTGGTTACTATTAAGAAACTGATTGCAATAATTGATTTCATGATTATAAAATTTAGAATTTATCACTTAAAGGAATTCAACACCACTTTTGTTTGGCTATTTTTGTCATTGTTTAAACATTATTGCCTTAATTAAATATATAAAATTGATTTATAGGTATTTAGCCATTTGTTAATAATTCTAAACACAATAAACTATTGGTTCAAATCATACGCTGAACCAACCAGAATAATTCAGGACTGTTTGTACAGCCAAAATCTTTACTTTTGAAGATCAATTGTTAATCCGGATGATCATGCACATTGTTGTTGCCCCCGACTCGTTTAAAGAATGTTTAACCGCTACTCAGGTGAGTTTAGCAATTTCAAAAGGAATCAAACGCATTGTTCCTGAAGCAGATATAACTTGCATCCCTGTTGCCGATGGCGGCGAAGGCACTGTAGAAGCGCTGGTTACGGCTACTGGTGGTAAAATCATTCAGACTCCCTCGGTTGATGCGCTGAACCGACCCATTCAATCTTTCTACGGAATTTTGGGTGATGGGAAAAACGCTGTGATTGAAATGGCAGCAGCTTCAGGAATTGAATTGATTGCACCTGAAGAACGAACCCCGCTAATTACAACCACTTTCGGAACTGGTTTGCTGCTAAAAGCTGCGTTGGATGCCGGTTTTACACAAATTATTATCGGGATTGGGGGAAGCGCTACCAACGATGGCGGTTCAGGAATGGCGCAGGCTTTGGGGTTTGGGCTGTTCGACGAAGATGGTCAACCTCTGGATTTGGGCGGTGGTTCTTTAAGCGCGCTTCATTCCATCGATTGTTCAAATGTTCATCCTAAACTGCAAGAGGCAAAAATTACAGTCGCCTGCGATGTCCGGAATCCTTTAATTGGACCTTCCGGAGCAACTTATGTATATGGCCCGCAAAAGGGAGCCACCCCCCAAATGCTCGAAACGCTCGAAAAAAACATGGTTCATTTTTCCCGGATTCTTCATCAGGAGATGAAAATAAATGTTTCTGAAATTCCGGGAGCAGGTGCAGCAGGTGGACTGGGAGCAGGATTGACGGCATTCTGCAAAGCTGAAATGATTTCAGGATTTGAACTGGTAAGCGAATTAATCAATTTGGAAAAACACATCAGCCAGGCTTCACTGGTCTTTACCGCTGAAGGGAAAATTGACGCGCAAACAGCTTTTGGGAAAACAATCAGTGGAGTAGGTCAACTGGCTAAAAAATATAAAGTTCCGGTAATTGCCTTAGCCGGAATGGTAACCGACGATTTGACAGAACTTTACAAACAGGGAGTTACGTCCGTTTTCGCAATCGGAAACCAACCGATGAGCCTCGAAGAATCGAAAGCCCAGGCGTCTGAATTATTGGCAAATACAGCAGAGCAAATTATGCGGATGGTAGCGGCTTCCGGTTAATTCAGTTGTTTTGTTGATATTTATATGCTGCCTTTTTAATTCTGTCCATTATAGCAATGCCCAAACCTACTTCAGGAACAGGTTCAATAAATATTTGTTTTATGTGTTCATCATCTTCCATCGCATGTAGGGCAGAGAATAAGTTTGCGGCAATTTCAAGATGATTGAAGGTTTGTGAGGTATAGACAATTCTAGATTCTTTAGGAATAAAATCCTTTTTCTCATGTACAATGAAACCTGACGATTCAGGAAAGTGAGAAACCTGCTTATCTAATATATACAATGGTTTAACCGGTGAATAATGGCTTTTCAATAAACCTGGCGCTATTAATTTTTCAGGCTTTTCTGAACTGTAAATAAAAGTATCTGGCAAGGCATTTTCAATGTCAGCAATTGTAATAACTCCAGGCCGAAGCAATGTGCATACGTTGCCTTCGATGGATACAATGGTAGATTCTATTCCGACTGAAGTATTTCCTCCATCCAGCACATAATCGACATTGGAAAGCTGCTTTTTTACATGCTCAGCGCTAACCGGGCTAAGCTGACCAAATTTATTTGCGCTCGGTGCTGCTATCGGGCAATTTGCTGCCCTGATAAGTTTTAGGGCAATGTCATTGTCGGGCATTCGAATGCCAACTGTATTCAAACCTGAAGTAACAATATCGGGGACTAACTTACTTTTAGGCAATACAATGGTAAGAGGTCCTGGCCAAAACTTTTCGGCTAACCGAATCACATTCCCGTCAGTATTTTCGGTTAATAAGTACAAATCATCTATCGAGGCAATATGTACAATCAATGGGTCAAAGGAAGGACGCTCTTTTAATTCGAAAATTTTTGCAACTGCCAGCGGATTAAGTGCGTTTGCACCTAATCCATATACTGTTTCTGTAGGGAATGCTACTAATTTACCTTCTTTAATGTATTTTGCTGCTATATCTAACTCACTGGTTGATATCATGATTTATTGTTTGATGTTATTTTTGAAACAATATAATTCACCAAAAAGATTAATCCACCAATCAAACTCATTACCGAGGCTGTATAAGATGCAAAATCATAGTTATTAAAACGGTCGTAAAGAAAACCTCCTGTTAGTGGTCCAAAAATTCCTGCAATTGCATAACCTAAAAAAACATATGGATATATAATTCCAAAATCATGAATGCCAAAAACCTGTGCAGTTTCTTTTGCAAATAGCACAAAATTTCCCCCGAAACCAAAACCTATTAAAAACGACAGCGCAATATATGTTACAGAATTGAGATCAAGATAGCCCAAAAAGAAAATGGATACTGCCTGAAGTAGAAGAGCCAGAAAAATACATATGCTTGCGCCTATATAATCACTTAAAGCCCCAAAAAACAGACGTCCTGAGAAATTGGCAATAGCAAATACCGACACCCCAATCACCAAACTATGGTTACTAATATTATGCACGCTGCCAATAAGTTTTAAACTACCAATAATAAGAAGACCCGCAAATGTTCCGAAAAAAATACCAAAAAATAGCTTAATGAATTTTCCATCTACTTTGAAAGTCTGTTTTGTAATTACAACAGTCTTATCGGTAAGTGGAACTTTGATAAAATTTGAAAAAAACAGTATTATAATTCCATACACAATGCCAATAATAACAAATAGGTCTAAAATACTTTTTCCTGATATCAATAAATTTTCGATTACCATTGAAAAAATGAAAGAAGCCAATCCAAAGCCAGCGACCGTTATTCCCGTAACAAGGCCTTTTTTTTCTGTAAACCACTTTGCTGGAGTTGTAATTGAAACAAAATAACCCAAACCTGTGCCTATACCTCCAAAAACTCCAATTCCTGCAAGGATAATGTAGAAGTTCCCATCTGATAATCCTGAAACAATGTACCCAACACTAAAAAATAACGCTGAAAGAAGAGTAAGAGTGCGCACACCAAGCAGTTTCTCAAACTTTCCTGCAAAAATCATTGTAACTGGAAAAATTGCAATAATTGTTCCGAAAACAAGTTGAGATTGGACTGATGAAAAATCAAAATTATTTATCAACTCCGAAGATATCATACTCCATGCGTAAACGCTACCCACACAGAGCATAATAAAAAAGGCTGAAATAACAGTTAAATATCTTTGCATACTAATCAATTCTTTTTTCATAATGTAGTAATGGTGTCATCCTTTCTTTCAACTTCACCAGAAAAGTTCCCAGTCTATCTGTGTTAATATTCTTTGACACAACACATACAACGGCAAGTTCCTTTTCCATTAAAGGAATAATAACTTTTCCCTTTTCATGTTTTGTAGCTACTGCAAGTTTTCTGCCTTTAAAAAAGTCTGTCATTATGCCCCTTTAGCGGTAACAATGCGTGACTTTTCAATGACTTGTTCACGAAGCTTTGCTTTGTATTCGATAACTTTTCCCCTTAAATCCTTATTCTTTACTGAAATAATTTGAGCTGCCAATATCCCGGCATTTTTCGCTCCATTAAGTGCAACGGTTGCAACAGGCACACCCCCAGGCATTTGCAGGATTGACAATACAGAGTCCCACCCGTCGATAGAATTAGATGATTTAATAGGAACACCAATAACAGGAAGAGGTGAAATTGCAGCCACCATTCCTGGCAAATGTGCTGCTCCGCCAGCTCCTGCAATTATTACTTCAATGCCTTTTAAATGGGCATTAGAGGCAAATTCAAATAGCTTATCGGGAGTTCGATGGGCTGATACTATATCAATTTCATAACAAACTTCAAAGTAATCGAGCATTTCTGCCGCTTGTTTCATTATTGGCATGTCGGAGTCAGAACCCATAACTATGCTTACAATATTTTGCCCCATGATTTTACCTTTATTAAATGTTTCACTCGCTCTGCCTTTTCCAACGCATTTTCTAAAGTTGTAGAAACAACCGTTACATGACCCATTTTACGATTAGGTTTCGTAATTTTTTTCCCATACAGGTGAATTTTTACTCCTTCGATAGCCAGACTTTCGGTTAACCCTTCGTATCTGACAGGGCCTTCGTATCCCTTTTCACCCAAAAGATTGAGCATAACTGCCGGCAATTTAATCTGAGTGCTGCCAAGTGGCAAATTAAGTATTGTTACATCCACAAAGAATTCCACAGCCAGCAATCCCGCCATCCCTAACTTTTCAATGATTCTTTCCGCAATATGAATTGCTTTTAATGATTGTTCTTTACTTATTTTTTATGGACAAACCAACATCTCCACTATGTTGACACTACTGTCAAAAACCATTTCTACAATTGGGAAGCATTTAATCTCGCCCTTTTCATTTCTGGCAGCAACTACAGCAATTTCTTTTGATATTTCAACGTTTTCTTCAACTATCGATGCTCCTTCAAGAAGCTTCACCAGGTCTTGTTCTCCTTTTATTACGGCAACACCTTTTCCATCGTAACCACCTTTGCGGAGCTTTTGAACAAACGGGAAATTAAGATGATTTGTAGTAATCGCATCAATGATTTCGTCTTTACTTTTGAATGACTGATAAGCTACCGTTGGTATATTGTTTTCGGAATAAAAATCCTTCTGCAAACCTTTATCTTGAATTATCTTAAGGATGTCAGGGTCAGGGACAATTTTTAAACCTTCCGATTTGAGTTTTAGTAAGGCATCAATATTGATATTTTCCAATTCATATGTTAAAATATCAACTTTTTTCCCGAATTGGTAAACTGAATTAAAGTCAAGATGATTTCCTTTCACAAATACAGAAGCAATGCTTCCTGCAGGACGGTTGCTTTTTTTGTCTAGCACATACGTAGCAATATCCCACTTGCTGGCTTCCTGTATCAGCATCTTACCAAGCTGGCCTCCTGCAATTATTCCTAATTTCAAGTTTGATGTTACAAATTTTTCCATTTTTGTTTATTCCCATTTCAGAATCTAGTTCAAATTTGTGCTTCATGCACTAAGTATTCTTATTAGAATTCTTTTTCGAGATCCTTACGCGTAAGTGATTTTTTTAACTGTATCATTCTTTACTACATACTTAATACAAAAAACTGTCAAGCACTTAGTACTTGACAGTTTTAGTTAGATCATTTATGCTTTCAACAACCTCTTATCAACTTTATTCATTGTCGCCGGATGTTAAAAATGAATATTGGTAATCCATCGGGATAATGGCTAAATAATCTTCAACACTTGCACCAGCCAAACAAGCTTCAATAATTCGCCTGCCTGTTGCCGATAATTCTGGTGTCAAATATTTGGGCAATTCAGCTTTAAAGAAGTCATACAATATTTCCGCACCTGCATCATAACCCGAGGTTTCTACTTCAACTTGTTTGTGAACCTGAAGAAACCGCGAAGGAATTTTTGCTCCTTCAATGGTAAGATAATTCAACTCAAACCCTAACAATGGACAACGGGCATATTGGTATTGGTCGCTTCTGAGTTTTGCATTTCCCCTTCTGGTAAGGTATTCGCGCATTAGTAACTGAGGTTTAAAACCAACTTTCCATGCACCAATGTGCTGGTTAGGCGTAAGGGTATATCTCATGCGCGGTGTTTGAATGATTTGGTCGAGCAATAAATTGGCATGTGTAACCATTTTTCCGGTTGCAAAAGGCCAATAAGAGCCAACTCCTTCGCTTCCCATTCCACCACCGTCGACAATACTTGGATTGGCATGACCTCTTGGAGAAACAAGTCTCCATAACCAGGCCAATGCCGGTGGTAAAATATGAAATAAGCCAACAATGCCATAGGTTGGTTTTTCTTTTGTGCAAGGCGGAGTGCGTACACCAAAGCTTCTAATATCTACAGTAACCGGTTTACTCACAATATTTGGCACAATATCCCTTGGTACAATTACCCTTGGGTTTGGGCAACTTTTTCCGGGGCTATCTTCGGTATGATCCCAAATAAGAGCGGTGCAATCGGGATTGGATTTTATATTCAGAAACAAAAGCGGCTCTGTGGGTTTTATGGTAAGCTTTTCAAGAAAAGGATCGTCGCCATAGTCGGTAATACTATCAACCCGAATAAACCAACCATTTTCGGCATCTAGCACCGTCAATTTTCCGTTGTTTCTTTGAATGGTTGGATGGCACAAAGCCATATCATCTGTTACCGGATTGAAAGAACAGAACAGTGGGAAGTTTATTAATCGCTTTTCACCTGTAAATATATTTTCACCAATTTGTACCTGTCCATTTGGTTCCCTCACGATATTTTGAAGCATTTCGCTCTTACCGCCACCACTTGCACCTTCGTGCATAAAAGTTGTGATATTATCATACGGGCTAACAACCTG
Source organism: Bacteroidota bacterium (assembly GCA_030698405.1). Classification (GTDB taxonomy): domain Bacteria; phylum Bacteroidota; class Bacteroidia; order Bacteroidales; family Prolixibacteraceae; genus Aquipluma. The sequence goes on along the minus strand of JAUYMU010000007.1, from coordinate 6,463 downwards.
TACTGTTGAGCAATGCGCAGTTATCCAGCCTTCTTTTTCACCTTTGGTTAAAAGAGCTCCGTACAATCCTTTTTTTGCACTTGGCCCGGGATACAAATTGTATGAAAAAATTTCGTGCAACCCTTCTGAACGTTTATGAACAACGATCTGTTTACCATTGAAGTGCGTGTGTCGAAAAGTAGGCGCAACATAAATTACAGAATCAATCGAAAAATCAACTGGTAAATCCTTTACAGGGATAATGCGTTGAAGCATCGAAAGTCCCATTGCAAAAAATCCTGCATTGGCTGGTGCAATGGCAATACCGCCCGACCCAATAGAATCATTTCCGGCGAAATAAAAGAATACAGCTAATTCCTGCGATTGAAGCCAATGGATGGTTTCCTTTCTGAGAACGTCAAAATCGTACCCAAACTTATCAGAAAAGCGTTCCTTGTCGCTGGGCAAATTGTCTGCAATAGCCATCGTATCCGGGTCTCTCCGCCGCATATACGCTTCGGTATAATTGGCCGAAATTCCGTTTGTTACTTTGTGTATAATCGCTTCAGAAACTTCACCTTTTCCGGGGATATCGTATTTTACCTCAAAACAATTGTTGTCTCCACCAACTGCCGCAGTAGCCAATTGCCTAACCGTATCGAAGGTGCTAAATGTTTTGCAACCACTTAAAATCACAATTACATCATCGGGTAGGCTAATCCTCTTTTTTTCAAGTGATTTAAATAAATCGCTCATATTGTTATTTTATAAAATATTCAATTCTTTTAAAACTCCATTCATATTACGCACTGCATCTGCACTTTTATCAAAAGCAGCTTGTTCTTCAGTATTTAGTTTATAATCAACAATTTTTTCAATACCATCTTTGCCAATTACAACAGGCACGCCAATACATATATCGCTTTGGCCATATTCGCCATCAAGCGACACACAACATGGAAATACTTTCTTTTCGTCGCGAACAATGGATTCAACAAGTGCAGCACCGGCAGCGCCCGGAGCATACCATGCAGATGTTCCGAGAAGACCGGTAAGTGTTGCGCCTCCAACCATCGTGTCGGCAATAACTTTCTTTACTGTTTCTCCATCGAGTAAGGAATCTACCGGAATGCCATTGTAAGTAGCAAAACGAGCAAGAGGTATCATCGTTGTATCACCATGTCCGCCAATTACTGTACCCTGCAAATCAGTTGCAGGTACATTCAATGCCTGACTCAAATAACATTTAAAACGTGAGCTGTCAAGAATCCCGCCCATCCCTATTACCCGATTTTTAGGCAATCCGGTAATTTTCAATGTTAAGTATGTCATGGTATCCATCGGATTGCTGATTACAACAATGATCGCGTTCGGAGAATATTTCAAAATATTTTGTGCAACATCTTTCACAATTCCGGCATTTATACCAATCAAATCTTCACGTGTCATTCCTGGTTTTCGCGGTATGCCAGAGGTTACCACAACAACTTCCGAACCAGCGGTTTTGCTGTAATCGGCAGTAACACCTGTTACACGGGTATCAAACCCTAACAAGGTTGCTGTTTGCATAATGTCAAGAGCTTTACCTTCGGCAAAACCTTCTTTGATGTCGAGTAAAACTATTTCACTGGCCAATTCTTTTTGTGCCATTACATTTGCACAAGTTGCGCCAACATTTCCTGCTCCTACTACTGTAATTTTCATCGTTTGTAATTTATTGAGTTTTTACTATGTTCTATTTGTCTAAATCAGCACAAGCCTTGTAGATATTTTCAACCAATTCGGGTAATTTTGATTGAGGTACTGCCGAAAAAGCCAAGCGAATAACATTGCCAAGCACAATTACACCAGTACTGTAATTTTCGAGCAGGTGCTTGCGAATTTCTTCTGCCACCAATCCCTTTTTCAATTCAATACACATAAAATAGCCTGAATTAAAAGGAAGCGGAGTGAAATATTCTGCGTAATCGGGATTCGAAAGTTCTGTACGTAGAATCTGATAACGATTTTTTAGAATTTCAAATTTCTGCTTTTTCGACTCCGCGTAGGTTGGCGCTGAATATACTTTGTACAATAGCGATTGCGACAATTGGCTAATATTTGATATGTTTCCACGCACCGCTCCCGCTGTCTTATTTTCGAGCGCGTCATAAAGCTCAGCATTACCACCTTTAATCGCATAAGTAATAAAACCTACCCGAAAACCCCAAACGTAATCTTCTTTTGTTGGCCCGTCGAGTTTTACAGCCAATACATTTTCTGAAAGGTTGGCCAATTCTACAAAAATCGATTCAGTAAAAACATTTTCTTCGTAAACCAGACCAAAATAAGCATCGTCGATAATAACAACTACCTTTTTACCCTTGTCGGCCACTTTTTTAATTTCGGCTACAATGGCTTTAATTTCAGCAATCAAAGGCGTGTATCCGGCTGGGTTGTTAGGGAAATTAAGTAGCGTGATAATTTTTTCTCCTCTAATTTCGTTGAGTTTTTTTGAGAAATCGGATACGTTAAATCCTCCGTTTTCAAAAAGTTCGAAAGTTGAAACTTTAGCGCCGTAACTGTTTTCTAAAATAAGGTTGTAGTTTTCCCAATAGTGGTTCGAAAGCAAAACCGTATCTCCTTCGTTTGTAAATAGATATCCCGCCATGCTTATGCCATGGGTAAGACCATTGGTAGCAATTGGGTTGCTTATCACAGTGTCCTTAAGTGAGGGATTTTTGCGATAGATAGATTCCTTCCAAAGTGCACGAAATTCAGGTTTGCCGAAACTGGGTGCATAAGGAAAAATATTTGCAGTTGGCATATTTACCAAAGCGTCAAACTCCGGAAGGTGCATTGATGTTCCATCATCTTCCACTGCCTCACCGATTGTTGCATTTATAGCCTTCCCTTTTGCCTGAGCCGATTGTGCTAAAATGCCAAGTTTTGGAAAAAATATGTTTTTACCACGCTCCGAGAGCATTTCTAAAACATTTGAATTTAATTTTTCGATGGTGTTGTTTAATGAAAAAGCTTGATTATCCATAGTTATATTTTATTTATACATTTATATTTCAGGATGTTTTTCCATGTATTATTCTTCTGATGGCAAATATAAACCTTACAACTTAATTTATGAAGTATTACTTAATTTTCAAAGGAAAAGTTAACGATTTAAAAATTTGGGGGCGATTGTATCCAAAGAAGTTCACTGATGCCATCATGATTATTGATCGCATCATGCGTTGCCTTGGCATTAAAGTATATATTGTCACCTTGTTTGAGAAGGTAACTTTTCCCTTCCAAATCGAACCGTATTTCGCCCGAAAGCACATGACAAAAAATTTGCCCATGCGCATGGGTGAAAAAACCTTCAATACCAGATGTTTTAGCGAAACGTACTAAATAAGTATCCATCTGTTTATTTGTATCATGATTCGATAAAAGATAAATAATTGTGCCCGATTTGTTTTGGTCGATGTATTTAATATCCTTTTTGCAAACAACCGGGTTATTTCCTAATGATTCATTTTCATCAACCAACTCACCAACTGTAGTATGAAGGTTCTCTGCGATCGATTTTAAGGTTAAAATAGAAGGAAATGATTTGGATTTTTCAATTTGCGATAGGGCACTTGAGCTAATGCCAACTTTTTCAGCAAGTTCATTAAGTTGAAGGTTAAGAAGCTCCCTTTTCTTTTTTATTCTTTCTCCTATTCGATTCATAAATTACAATATTTTCGTGCAAACATACGCTTAATTAATTAAGTGCAACTTAATAATTACAATACTTCGTTCAGGATTTAGTTATTTATCTGATTTGCAGTAATACAACTGACTGTCTATTAGGATCTTCTGAAGCAACTTATGCATTTGGCCCGCAAAAGGGAGCACTCTCGAAATGGCCGAAACGCTCGAAAAAAAACATAGTTCATTTTTCCAGAAACATCAAAGCGAGATAAGCGACTGGTGAAAGATGAAGATGTGAAAAATTTTATGTCTTTGAAGAAATCTCAAATGTTTTTAAAGATTGAATCTGTCAAACCGCTTCAGCATTATTAATGGACAAGTATTTGCTTATTGAAGGCACATTTAAAAGTTTCCGGCGGTTTTTCGGTTCCAGTTTATTTTCATTCTCTCCACTAATCAGGGATTCATAAGGTATTCCGAGATACTCATGCAATAAGGTAATCATCTTTAAAGACAAAGGTCTTTTGTTATTCAAAACTTCCGAAACTCTTGTCTTACCGCCAAACAAAGGTGCAATATCTGATTGTTTAAGGTTCATTTGTTCCATTCGAAAACGAATTGCCTCAATCGGATTGGGAGCTTCTGCAGAATACGATTCTTGTTCATATTTTTCAACAAGCATTGATAAAAGTTCCAATTCTTCCCCTTCAGAACTATTGGGTTCAATGGGATTCTCCGAACTATTTATAAGGCTATAAATACGGGCGCAAGCTTCGTTATACTCCCGTTCTGTTTTAATTATTTTAGTCTTCATAACTAATCGTTTTAGCATCAATCTTATCATATTCCGTGTGAGTTCCGAACCACACAATAAATACCATTTTGAGTTTAAATTCAATATCCACAATCAATCTGTATTCATTCCCTTTTATGTTGAAAACCACCCTCTTTGAATTCAAAATACTGGCACTGGCGTATTTCAACTTCAATTCCCTGGCATTGTTCCAATCTGAGTATCTCACTTCATAAATCCAAGATCTGACTGAACCTTCAGCTTGTTTGTATTTAGCTAGCTTACAAAACTCATTTAATGTCTTCTCTTTGATGATTCTCATACTCTGCAAAGTTAAAAAAAGTTACCATATCTGGTAACTTTTGCACATTGATCTTTTGATTCCTTTTCCATTACAACATCAGCAACCCATTTTCCCTTAAATTTCTTACCTTCAGGGCTATTCCAGAAGAGTATAAAATCTTACATTGGAATAATTATTCATGTCGAAAAATAGAATTATATTTACCCAATATAATATTAAAGCGTAGCCTTTTATTCTGGCTGTTCTTCAACCTCATATAAGCATAGTTCCACGCTTTTTTTTAAACTTACCCCTCAGGGAATAGGGGGATTAACAGCTCGACCATGAAAAAAATAATCGTTGCTATTCTGTTTGTAACTGCGTTCAGTAGCTCTTTTTGCCAAACTGGCATTTACGGTATGTTTTATTTTAACAATGGTTCGGTAAATTTTAGTGTAAATATTTGACTGTCAATAAAATAAACGAAAAATAAGCATGGAATAATTTGCATAAGACCTTAGAAATCAGTAATTTAAAAGATTATTCCGTAATTCTTTTTATTTATGATTCCTAAGGTCGGTAATTCAGTTAAACATCTAATTGTCAATATATTAGAAAACAAAATTTTCAATGATCTGAATAAGTCTCGTAAAGACTTTATCATTTGCGTTCTTTGGCATATTCTGAGCATCAAAGGTAGAATTAATTTTTTGCAGCTTGGACGATTCAGTCCTCTTTGTGAACAGACGTTCAGGAATCAATTCGAGTCCATATTTGACTTTTTCGCCTTTAATAAACAGTTGATCAATCGAGTAGTTTCCAATGAAAGGATTATCGCGTTTGATCCAAGTTATATTCCCAAGGCAGGAAAATCAACTTATGGCAGAGGTCGATATTGGTCTGGCGTAGCCGGTGCAGCAAAATGGGGTTTGGATATATGTGGTTTTGCTGTGGTTGATATTATCAATAACACCGCATTGCATTTGAGGGCCTGGCAAACACCATCTGCCGTTGAACTGGCTGAAAAGGGATTGAACCTATTGGCTCACTATGCAAGTCTTGTAGCTGAAAATGCAGAACAGTTTAAAACTTTTTCAAAATACATGGTAGCCGATGCCTATTTCTCCAAGAGACCATTTGTTAAAGAAGTAATAACAGCCGGTTTTTATTTCATTAGCCGTTTAAGAGATGACAGTGTATTGATGTACAAATATACAGGTGAGAGAACGGGCAAAAAGGGAGCTCCAAAGAAATATGATGGTTTGGTTGATGCTTACAACTTTAATCCCAATAGATTTTCATTGGACCTGTCTAACGAGGAGATTACAATCTACTCATTAGTTGTTTATTCTAAGGCATTCAAAATGGACATCAAATTGGCTATTGCGATCTTTTACAAAGACGGAAAAGAGACTGCAAGAAAATTATTTTTCTCTACTGATTTGAAGCAAGACGGAGAAAAAATTGTTCGTTATTATCAAGCACGTTTCCAAATCGAATTTCTATATCGTGATGCGAAACAGTTTACTGGTCTGAATAACTGCCAGGCAAGGAGTAAAAATAAATTGGATTTTCACTTCAATGCAGCACTAACAGCAGTAAATCTGGCAAAACAAGACTGGTTTGCCACCAAAGGTAAAGGGGATAAACCATTCTCAATGTCCGATTATAAAACATTGTATAACAACACTTTGATGCTCGAACGATTTATGTGCATGTTTGCTATAAACCCAAAC
>JAUYMU010000064.1 GCA_030698405.1 Bacteroidota bacterium | reverse complement strand
CAAACCCAAGGGATAATCGTGCTTTAGAAAAATTATGTGAACTGCTAACCGATTCTGAAACAATTTATCCGGGTACAGAACTTAGGTTGATTTATAAATTAGCGACAAATTAATGTGCGAGAGGTCAGAAAGTCTGAATTTTGGCAACGATGGAAAGACCGATTCCGAAACCGCCAATGTACCTGACGTTTGTGCCACGTTTGAAGGGCTTGAAAATGGTATCCACTTCATTCTTTGGAATTCCGACTCCCCGGTCAGAAATACTCAGGGTCAATCTATCCGGATATATCTCAATTTTGACATCCACATCGCTGGTTGAAAATTTACACGCATTGTCAATCAGGTTCTTGATAGCGATTTCAAGCAATCCGGCATGTCCTCTTATCAAAAGATCGTTCTCGTTGTCTGAGTATTCTATTTTAGGCAGAATCTTTCGTCCCGGATATTTGACTTTTACCGATTGAATGGCTGAAAATATCAATTCATCAATCCGGAGGTCTGATAACGAAATGGTATTGTCCCTGTTTATCTGAGCCAGTTCGAGCAAGCTGTTCAATAGTTGGTTCTGTCCACGTAAATCGTTGGTGAGTTTCAGCAAATGGTTGGTATATTCTTCTGTCTTCCGTTCGCGGCTTAACATGTAATCCGATTCAGCGATCATTATTGCCATTGGGGTTCGTAATTCGTGCGATGCATTCGACACAAATTCATCCTGACTTTTGAAAACCTGTTCCAGTTCAGATAACATTTGATTGAAAGTGATGGCAAGTTGCTCTATTTCATCCTGTCTTTTCCCTTCATTTAACCTGCTGTTAAGTTTTAACGAATTGATTTCCTTTACTTTCGATATGATATTTGAGATGGGTTTTATGGCTATTTTTGAAAAAAAGTAGGATGCAGTAACCGATAACCACAAACTAAACAGGATGCTCCATAGCAACACCGATCGTAAACTACGGAGATTATCGGCCCGCACTTTATCGTGGGCTATTACGAATACATGATAGGTTTGATTGTTTTCGATATGCTTGTACGAAACGCCATCTTTATCGCCAATCGAGAAATAATACGAAATCGGATCGGCCGGAATGTGCGATAATATGTAGTCGGTAAGGGAGTGTATCCTGTAACTGTAAATGATTTTGTTCATTGAATCAGTCAGGGCGATCTCTTCCTGTTCGAGTGATTGGGTAGTCTGATGAATTTTTTTCAGCAATGTCGAATCAACCTCTGCAACATTAATGAGCAGAATGGCTGTATTTTGTGCTTTAACCAACAAATCGTTCCTGAATTTTGAAAGTTGGCTTGTATATGAAAAATAATAAACCAAAACCGAAAAGAACACAAGAATTCCAAATACCAAAAGGGTGAACTGAACCGACAATCTGGTTTTAATGTTCATTTGACTGTTTGCTTTTTGTTGTGTTTGTTACCTGGTTTTGTTCTGCTTTCTATAACTCTGTTTCACTGCAATAAAATCCAAAGCCGTATTTGGTATGAATCAGCTTCGGCTCAAAATCCCTGTCGATCTTTTTACGAAGATAGTTCACATACACATCAATAATGTTGGTGCCTGTTTCAAAATCCAGATCCCAAACTTTTTCAATGATGTATTCGCGGCTGAGTAATTTTCCTTTATTTTTCAGAAAGGTTTCCATCAGTGAAAATTCTTTCGAGGTTAGTTCGATTTTTATGTTGCCCCTTGTTGCTGTTTTTGTTTCAAGGTTAAGCTCGAAATCTGCAATCTTCAGGATTTTTGATGGTGAAATAGTTGGATTGCTCCGTTTCAGGAAAACATTGATGCGTGCCAATAATTCCCTGAAATCGAAAGGTTTTAAAACGTAATCATCGGCGCCGGCTTCAAAACCAATCAGCTTGTTGTCGGGTGTTCCCAATGCTGTAAGCATGATGATCGGAATTTTGTTGTTGTTTTTACGGATTTCCTTGCATAATTCGTATCCATTCATCAGTGGCAAATTAATGTCCAGCACAATCAGGTCGTAATACTGTTGTTCGATCATCCGCTTGCCAACATAGCCATCACTCGCTATATCAACTTTGAATCCTGATTCTTCGAGTTGTTTTTGAAGAATTTCGGCCAGCCGCTGTTCATCTTCAACAATTAAAAGGCGTTTGTCTGACATTTTTAAACTTTTTACTGCAAAACTAAAATACAATTTGCTTGAAAATATTTTCTAATAAGATTCTAATAATTTTTTAATTATCCTCTAACGGGCAGTCTCATAATTCAGGCTTAAATTTGTTTTCATAAATAAAAAATATACCAAAATGAAGAAAATTAATATGAGTGGAGGATTAGCGGTGGCACTATTCTGGGGGTCAGTCGTTGTAATTTTGATAGTTTTAAAAGTTTTTGTTTTTACAAGTTAGTTTCAATTGCTCAGTTTTTTGTTTTCTACAAATAGTTTTTAAGGTACTATGCTGCAAATCGTAGTTTCTAATTTTTGGGAATACCGTGGGTCTGACTCACGGTATTCTTGGTTTTTGCCTTTACTGAATTTAATACTTTTAGCCCGCCATCTGCTGGATGTTGAATACCATAAAAAACAGTGCCAACGCAAAGAATAGCAGAATAAAAACACTGGCCTTGTGAAAGCGAAGTTTGAATGATTTCAGCAGAATTGAAATAACTGTTAATCCCATAAATGCAGTCACACCTTTAAAATAGGCAAGTACTTTAAGTTGTTTCGGAATATTGTTGTCAGTAATTTCAGGTACATAAATCAGGTTGTTCAATAATATCCATGCAGCCATTATGCCTATCAGTATAAAAACAAGTTGTCCTGAAAGGATTAACTTCTCACGTTTTTCAACCCACCCAAAAATTATTAATGCAATTCCCAGAAACAATCCCCATTGCGATATGCTGGTGAGGCCAAGTAAATAATTTGAAATCATGTAAATGTGTTTTGTGTCAGGCAAAATTGTTAATTTTCGGTCAAACAAAAAACTATAAAACTCATCTTCTGTTTTAAATGGTTATTTTTGCCGCAAATCAGAAAAATAAGTGATGATAAAAACAGATTTAAAGATTAATCCGAAAGCAAAAGCGCTGATTTTTGACCTTGACGGAACTTTGGCCGACACCATGCCAATTCATTATACAGCCTGGAAAAATGCCGCAGCCAAATTTGGTATCGATTTTAGTACTGAATTATTTTCACAGCTTGCCGGAATTCCACTTTATCCAACGGTGGAAAAACTCAACCAGCTATTTGGCAAAAACATCGACCCAAAGGAATTGGGCGATATCAAGGAAGCCGAGTTTGAAAAAAACATGCATCTCACTCCTGAAATAAAAATCATTACCGATCTGGTACGTGAATATCATGGAAAATTCCCAATGGCGGTCGGAACAGGCGGTTCAAGGCGATTATCGCTGAAAACCCTTGGAATTATTGGCTTGCAGGATTATTTCGATATTTTGGTGACCAGCGAAGATGTTTCGAATTTTAAACCACATCCAGAAACATTTGTTAGATGTGCCGAACTGATGGGCGTAAATCCTGAAGATTGTGAAGTTTTTGAAGATGGCGTTTTGGGTATTCAGGCTGCAAAAACTGCCGGAATGATGGTTGTGGATGTTACAGAATATTACGAAGTTACGATAGGAATTTAAGTTATGAGAAAAATTATTTGGTTGCTGGTTGTTGTTTCATGGGTTTCGGGTTCTTGTTCTGCGCAGAAAAATAATCTCCGGAATGAATACACAGTTGTTTCGTACAATGTAGAGAATCTATTTGATACAGTGGACGATCCGAATGTTCCCGATGAAGAATTTCTTCCGGAAAGTGAAAAAATGTGGAACAACGAGCGGTACCAGAAAAAACTTGATGATCTGGCAAAAGTAATTTCGGAAGTTAATCCGCTGGAAATGCCTGAAATAGTTGGCTTGATTGAAGTGGAGAACCGAACCGTACTTGAGGATTTAATCCGGACGGCTGCATTTAAAGACCACAAATACGCCATTGTTCACAAAGAAAGTCCCGATTACCGGGGAATTGATGTGGCTTTGATTTATCGCACTGATGCTTTTACTGAAATCATGCACGAAACTTTGCCGGTTATTTTTCGTGACGATCCGCAGTTTAAAACCCGCGACATCTTGCATGTAGTTGGAAAAATAAAAAATGAAACGGTACATATTTTTGTGAACCACTGGCCATCGCGAATTGGCGGCGAAGACAAAACTGAACCCAAACGTGTGTTGGCCGCTTCTGTGCTGAAACAACGGGTTGATCTGTTGATGAAGGTTGATCCGAAAGCCCGCATCATCATCATGGGCGACATGAACGACGAAACCGGTAATAAAAGTTTGTCGGAGGTCCTTGGCGCTGCATCGCCCAGTTCAGGAGCAAAACTGGTGAATTTAATGATACCCGACGATACTGCCGGTCTCGGAACTTATTTTTACAATGGCGGATGGAACATGCTTGACCACCTGATTGTTTCAGGAGAAATGATTTCGGGTAAAAAGATGAAAGTTGAAAATGCCAAAGGTCATATTTATAAAAGCGACTGGATGCTTTTTACCAACAAAAACGGTGACAAAACGCCCAATCGCTCTTATGTTGGAAATAAATATGTTGGCGGTGTCAGCGATCATTTTCCTGTGTATTTTAGGATGATTGTGAGATAGAAGGAGAAGAAAAGTGAGGTTGGGAGATTGAGTAATTCGTTATCTTTGAAAAAAAATATCATGACAACAGTAGATCGAAAACTAAGATTTGTTCAGGAATTTCTTCGTATTGCCGACGATGAAATTATCGATAAACTTGAAAAACTGTTAGGTTCAGAAAGAAAGAAAAAGATTTCCAAAGGACTTGATCCACTTACAATGGATGAGTTAAATAAAAGGATCGACCAGTCAGAAGATGATTTTAAGAAGGGGCGATTTAGCGAAACCAAAGACCTTCTTAAAAGCATAGAGACATGGAAATAACACTCTGCCCGAGCTTTTGAATATCGTTATCTTGTTGAGAAAAACTACAAAATCATATATCGCTTTAATGATAACCTTATCAAAGTAAATACGATTTTCGATTGTCGCCAAAGTCCAAATAAGCTGGAAAGTTTAAAAGATAAATAGCTTAAAAAATAATACTCCAAAATAGAAGTGAACGCTTTCAAAATTGTTTCTGAATATCAGCCCACCGGCGATCAGCCTGAAGCCATTAGGCAATTGACCGAAGGTTTGCGCAATGGTTCAACGTTTCAGACTCTGCTCGGTGTTACCGGCTCTGGAAAAACATTTACCATGGCCAATGTGATTGAACAGGTGCAACGTCCTGCCCTGGTTTTAAGCCACAATAAAACGCTGGCTGCCCAGTTGTACAGCGAAATGAAGCAGTTTTTTCCTGAAAATGCCGTCGAGTATTTTGTTTCCTATTACGATTATTATCAGCCTGAAGCCTACCTCCCGACAACAAATACTTACATCGAAAAAGACCTTTCGATCAACAAGGATATCGAAAAACTCCGGCTAAGCACAACTTCTTCGTTGCTCTCCGGAAGACGCGATGTGATTGTGGTTTCGTCGGTTTCGTGTTTGTATGGAATTGGTAATCCTGCTGATTTTCATGCCAATGTGACCAAAGTTTCAAAAGGAGAAACCATCAGTCGCAATGTGTTTCTCCGGAAATTGGTGGATGCACTTTATTCGCGCAACGAAGTGGAATTCAACCGTGGAAATTTCAGGGTAAAAGGCGATTCAGTGGATGTTTTTCCGGCGTATGCCGATATTGCTTTCCGGATTGTTTTCTGGGGCGATGATATTGAAGAAATTTATTCTTTCGATCCGGTTGGCGGTGGAACCATCGAATCGCTTGATTTGGCAGTGATTTATCCGGCCAATATGTTCGTGACCACCAAAGAGCGCATGCAACTGGCCATTCGGCAGATTCAGGATGATCTGGTGAAACAGGTCGATTTTTTCAAGGAAATTGGCAAACCGCTGGAAGCCAAACGTATTTTGGAGCGTGTAGAATACGATCTTGAAATGATGCGTGAACTGGGCTATTGCCCGGGGGTTGAAAACTATTCGAGGTATTTCGACGGTAGGGTAGCGGGTTCGCGGCCTTTCTGCCTGCTCGATTATTTTCCTGATGATTTTGTGACCATAATTGATGAAAGTCACGTGACTTTGCCCCAAATAAAGGCAATGTTCGGTGGCGACCGTTCGCGAAAAATCAACCTGGTGGAATACGGTTGGCGGCTTCCGGCTGCCATAGACAACCGCCCGTTGACTTTCGACGAATTTGAAAGTGTGGTGGATCAAACCGTTTTTGTAAGCGCCACGCCTGCCGACTATGAACTTGCAAAATCCGAGGGAGTTGTGGTAGAACAAGTCATCCGTCCAACCGGATTGCTCGATCCGATTATTGATGTCCGACCAAGTATCAACCAGATTGATAACTTGATGCACGAAATTCACTTGCGAATCGAACGCAATGAGCGTGTGCTGGTAACCACGCTGACCAAACGAATGGCAGAAGAGCTGAGCAGCTATCTGGCCAATATGGGAGTAAAAACACGGTACATTCACTCTGATGTTGAAACACTCGACCGTATTCAAATTTTGGAAGATTTGCGAAAAGGTGAATTTGATGTGTTGGTGGGTATCAATCTGCTGCGCGAAGGATTGGATTTGCCCGAAGTTTCGCTGGTAGCCATTTTAGATGCTGACAAGGAAGGATTCCTGCGTTCGGAGCGTTCGCTTACACAAACTGCTGGCCGTGCTGCCCGAAACCTGAACGGAATGGTGATTATGTATGCCGATAAAATAACCAACTCGATGCAGCGAACCATTGACTCTACGAATTACCGGCGTGAAAAACAAACTAAATATAACATCGAAAACGATATTACACCAACTCAAATCATCAAGTCGAGCCGCGAAATTGTGGGCTATGCCAGTGTTGGTATGAAGGTAAAAGTAAAAGGCTACAGCGGCGACGAACCAACCAATCTGGCAGCCGATCCGGTGGTTCAGTACATGAGTGCGCCCGCCCTTGAAAAAGCGATTGCCAAACTCAAAAAAGATATGGAAGGCGCCGCCAAAGAACTCGACTTCTACGAAGCTGCCCGATTACGGGATGAAATGTACAGATTTCAGGAGATACTAAAGGAAAAGGGGAAGTAAACGCAAAAGCCCCGGAAACCATTGCTGATTTTCGGGGCTTTTATCTTCTGACTTCCGTCTCCGGACTTCCAAGTCTTTCTACATTCTTTCCGGCACATCAATGCCCAAAAGTTTCATTCCTGTTTTTATTACTTTGCCAACGTTTTCAGCAATTACAAGGCGAAGGTTTCGTATTTCTTCGTTTTCCTCGATCAGGATTGGAGCTTCGTGGTAGAACTGGTTAAATTCCTTTACCAGTTCATATACATAGTTGGCAATCAGGGCAGGACTGTAACTTTCGCCTGCTTCTTTCACCGCAACAGGGAATTGCGAAACCAATTTAATTAATTGCAATTCCTTTGTTCCAGGTACTGAGTTCATTACCACCGTGTGGTTCAATTCTATTTTACGGTCGGCAGCCTTGCGCAAAATTGAGCGGATACGTGCATAGGTATATTGAATAAACGGGCCGGTATTGCCATTAAAATCAATGGATTCTTCAGGATTGAACAGCATGTTTTTCTTTGGATCGACCTTCAGTATAAAATATTTTAGCGCTCCCAATGCGATCATGCGGTAAGTTTCGGCAGCCTGTTCGGGAGTGTAGCCTTCCAGTTTGCCCAATTCTTCGGAAGTTTTCTTTGAAACTTCAATCATTCCGGCCACCAAATCGTCAGCATCGACCACAGTTCCCTCGCGTGATTTCATTTTTCCCTGCGGAAGTTCGACCATTCCGTAGGAGAAATGGTGAAGACCTTTACCGAATTCGAAACCCAGTTTGTCGAGCAGGATAGACAATACCTGGAAATGGTAATTTTGTTCGTTTCCAACAACATAAATCATTTTGTCGATTGGGTAATCCTGGTAACGTTCTTTGGCAGTTCCGATGTCCTGAGTCATGTAAACCGAGGTGCCATCGCTGCGGAGCAATATTTTCTGATCAAGTCCTTCGGCGGTCAGGTCAGCCCAAATCGAGGAATCTTCTTTCTGGTAGAAAACGCCTTCGGCCAAGCCACGCAAAACTTCATCTTTTCCATACAGGTAGGTTTCCGATTCGTAGTATATTTTGTCGAAATCAACGCCCAGTTCTTTGTAAGTAACATCGAACCCGGCGTAAACCCAGCTGTTCATGGTTTCCCAAAGTTGGATGGTTTCCGGATCTTTGGCTTCCCATTTCAGCAGCATTTCGCGGGCTCCTTGCATCGATGGTGCATTTTGCTCAGCATTTTCTTTGGTTTCTCCTTGTTCGATCAAAGTGGCGATTTCCTGTTTATATTCCTGATCGAATTTCACGTAGTACTTGCCTACCAGATGATCGCCTTTGATACCGGTGTTTTCGGGAGTTTGTCCGTTGCCCCACATTTTCCATGCATACATCGACTTGCAGATATGAATACCACGGTCGTTCACAATGTTGGTTTTCACCACCTTGTTGCCGTTTGCTTTCAGAATTTCGCCGAGTGAAAATCCAAGCAAGTTGTTGCGGATATGCCCCAAATGCAAAGGTTTGTTGGTGTTGGGCGACGAATATTCCACCATTACCAGTTTGGATGATTCGGTGGCTTCGGTAATCCCATATTTTTCAGAAGAGGTAACCGAATTAAGAATTGAAATCCAATAATCAGCAGAAATGACAAGATTTAGAAAGCCTTTAACAACATTGTAAGAGCTGACTTCGGTGACATTTTGCTGAAGATAATCGCCAATTTCGGAGGCAGTTTGTTCCGGCGATTTTTTCGATATCCGAACAAATGGAAACACCACGATAGTAATATCGCCATCAAATTCTTTTCTTGTATTTTGTAATTGTACGAGGCTTGGTTCTATTTTTTGCTGGTAGCATTTTTCAATCGCTTCAACGATCTGTTCGCGTATAATCAGTTCAATCGACATTATTTTTTTTGTTTTGAAATTTGTGCGACAAAGATATTTGAATTTCGGCAGGATAATGAATGATTAAAAAGAAAAAGCCCTATCTAATTGAATAGACAGGGCTTTTGATATAATTTGAAATCTGGAACCTTTTCAAGTTTTTACTTCATCTTGAAAATTTCGAATTCAACACGGCGGTTCTGCAAACGACCTTCCGGAGTTTTGTTGCTGGCAATTGGTTTTGCTTTTCCAAAAGCTTTTTGATGTATAATGCGATTGGCCGAAATGCCTTTTGATTCAAGGTATTTGATTGTTGATTCAATCCGTTCTTTTGCCAGATTTATATTGTATCCATCAGAACCCTGACTATCGGTATGACCGAAGATATTGACGTTGTAGTCTTTGTTTTCGTTCAGCGTTTTGATCAGTTTATCGAGGATTCCTTTCGAGTAGTCGGTCACGTAACTTTTATCCGATAAAAAATGAATTGGCGTAGCCTGAATGTTTTGAATTTCAATCTGGTCAATTGTTATCTCCTTTTTCTCAACCACCTTTACCGGACAACCTTTATTCTCTTTTGGCCCGGCAACTGTTGGGCAATCGTCTTCTTCATCAAATAAACCATCTTTATCAGTATCAAACGGGCAGCCTGAAGCATCTACTTTCCAGCCTTTTGGAGTATCCGGACATTTGTCATCTTTGTCGGCAACGCCGTCGCCATCAGCATCGGGGCATCCTTTAAGGCTGGCAAAACCGAATTCATCCGGACAATCATCGTCTTTGTCGGCAACGCCGTCTTTATCCCTGTCGGGACAACCTTTCAGCGAAGTTAATCCTGCAACAGTCGGACAATCGTCCAAATGATCAGGGACACCGTCACCATCAGTATCCAGCGGGCATCCATCTGCATCAACCGCAACGCCGGCGGGAGTGTCAGGGCATTTGTCTTTTTTATCTGACACGCCATCCATGTCCGAATCCTTTGTTTTTCCAAAATCAAATTCCATTCCCAGGGTGGCTTTCCAAAAGTTATCTGTTACCTTTTCCAAGCCCCTGGTTATTTCTATTCCGCTGATATAACCGGCATCTAAATAAAATGCAGTTTTGGGAGTGAAATAATACTTAGCTCCCAATCCTAAATTAAAGTTCACTCCTGATTCATTGTTATCGGCTAAAAACCCCGGTCCGGCAAATAGGTACGGACGAAAGTTCGTGGTTTCATTTGAAAGTTTTAACCGCAGATTGAGTAACGGATTGGCTAAATCGAGATCATTTATCAAATCTGACCTGAAAAGTCCAAGGTCATTTTTAAGCATAATGTCGAACCGCGGGCTAAGGTATCGGCTTAGGTATAATTCGGGCATCAGGCCAATGCCTGAATTGTCGATTGTGCCATAAGCCCCTAATCCTGCGCCGAACCCCCATTTTTTATCAACAGTTTGTGCACCAGCAGTTGCAACAAAAATCAGGATGAAAGAAAGAAAAAAAAGCTTTTTCATAGTTGTTTATTTTTGTTTATCGAAATATATACATTTTATTCTGAATAATAAAAAAGCCTTGCCTGAAAACAGACAAGGCTTTTGGATAGGTTGAAATTTACTTTTATTATTTCTTAATAACTTCAAATTCGACCCTGCGATTTAGTGCACGGCCTTCTTCTGTATCGTTGGTCGCAGCTGGACTGGATTCACCCAGTGGTTTGGTTGACAAAATACGGTTCTTTCTAATTCCGGCCGCAGTAATTGCTCTTACTACAGAGGCATTTCGGTTTTTCGAAAGATTCAAATTGTAATCGTCAGATCCCACATTGTCGGCATGACCGGTGATATTTACACTGTAGTTGCTGTTTTCTTTCAGTAAAGTTACCAGTTTATCGATCTTTGATTTTTCGATGGCTTTAACGGCTGATTTGTCGAAATCAAAATAAACTGGTTCAACCTTCATTTTCAGCGCTTCAATTTCTTCGGCGGTCAATTCTTTTACCGGGCAACCTTTGTTTTCTTTTGGTCCGGCAACTGTTGGACAATCATCCAGGTAATCCGGAGTACCGTCACCGTCGGTATCAATCGGGCAACCGTCTTTGTCAACAACAACTCCTGCAGGAGTATCCGGACATTTGTCGATTCCATCATGAACTCCGTCTTTGTCTGAGTCGAGCGGGCAACCATCTTTATCCACTTTCACACCTTTAGGAGTGTCCGGGCATTTGTCGTCTTTATCGGCAACACCATCACCGTCAGCATCCGGGCAACCTTTCAATGAAGTTAATCCTGGAACAGTTGGGCAATCATCGAGGTAATCGGGAACTCCGTCACCATCAGAATCAAGCGGGCACCCATCTTTATCAACTGCAACTCCGGCGGGAGTATTCGGGCATTTGTCTTTTTTGTCCGAAACACCATCCATGTCCGAATCCTGGGTTTTTCCAAAATCGAATTCAAGACCTATGGTGCCTTTAATGAAATTATCTTTCACATCTTTTCCGGCTCTTGTAATTGAAATACCATTGATGTAACCGGCATCAAAATACAATGCGGTACTTGGGCTGAAATAGTATTTTGCACCTAGTCCTGCATCGAAGTTCAGTCCTGTTTCCTGGTTATCCCATAATAAACCTGGTCCTGCAAAAAGATAAGGGCGGAAATTTTTTGTTTCATCGCTAAACTTATAGCGTAAATTCATGAAAGGATTCACTAAATCAAGTTTGTTTATCAAATCAGATCTGAACAAACCCATGTCAGTTTTAAGCATCAGGTCTAAACGTGGACTGAGGTATCGGCTGAGATATAATTCGGGCATAAAACCTATGCCACCATCTTCGGTAACTGTACCATAAGCGCCTACACCCAAGCCAAGTCCCCATTTTTTATCGGAGGTCTGGCCATTTACAGTGGCTGCGAAAGCCACAATGAGCAAAAGTAAAATTGTCTTTTTCATATTTCTGAATTTAAGTGTGCCGGAATGAACCCGCATGTGAGAAAATCATCCGATTTTTGTGTACAACGAACATGCTCGTTTAATGATTATTGATTTTTGTTTTAAAGATACAAATTTTTAATGTTTACAGATATTTTATCATTAAACAAAACTATAAAAATTAGGTTCATTTATCGTTAGCTTATTATTTATCGTTGTTTTGTGTAAACTTTGATATTTTTACCGGCAAAATTATTAACCCTTGTACGCAATCATCGACATAGAAACCACAGGAAATTCATCCAGATCGGGTAAGATTACAGAAATTGCCATTTTTATTTACGATGGGTTTGAAATCATTGATTCATTCAGCAGTCTAATCAACCCTGAATGTTACATTCCCGATTTTATTACCCGCCTGACGGGTATTGATAATGAAATGGTGAAATCGGCGCCACGTTTCTATGAAGTAGCCCGCAAAGTGGTGGAAATGACGGACGACAAAGTGTTTGTAGCTCACAATGTAAGCTTTGACTACAAATTTATTCAGGAAGAATTTAAAAGGCTGGGGTATGATTACCAACGAAAAACAATGTGTACGGTCAGGATGGGACGAAAGTATTTACCGGGACACAAGTCGTATTCGCTTGGAAAAATTTGTGATGAGCTGGGAATTCAAGTCAACGGCAGACACCGTGCTGCGGGCGATGCACTTGCAACTGTAAAGCTTTTTGAAATGATTTTGGCCAGAAAAGCACTGAAGGAGGCGAAACAGGATCCAAGCCAGCTGCGGTTGTTTT
Source organism: Bacteroidota bacterium (assembly GCA_030698405.1). GTDB lineage: Bacteria > Bacteroidota > Bacteroidia > Bacteroidales > Prolixibacteraceae > Aquipluma. The sequence goes on along the minus strand of JAUYMU010000064.1, from coordinate 30,514 downwards.
AAAGTTTTACCGTATATAAATAAAAGAACCGCATTTATTGGTGCGGTTCTTTTATTTATTGATTAGATTTTTATTCTTCTGTTTTTTCTTCTTTTACTTCTGATTCAGGCACTTCAGGCACTTCAGGCTCAATCAACAGATTTTTTTCATTCAGCAGCAAATACCACTGAATAATCTTTTTCATGTCGGATACATACACCCGGTTTTTGTCATATTCAGGAATTACTTCTTCGAAGAATGCCTTGAATTCGTTGGATGTAGCTTTTGTCGAAATCTCTTTCCCGCTTTCCTGAATTCTTTTAAACAATTCTTTCAACTGTATTTCTCCGGTTTCGGTAAATACCGAAATGTCGGACATAGCACTTATTTTGGAAGTTGAATAGGCCGGCATGCGTTTGCCCGTAAGCAAGGATTCAACAATAATGCTGTTTTTTGCTTCGGTCACCATTTTAAATAATCCGGGCTGACCACTGATCGCTAATATTCCTTTTAACATACATTCAAATTTAATTTTCAGGTGGCGAATATAATACATTCCACCGAAGTAAAAAAAACTGCGCGCCCTATAATTTTAGCTGATGACTTATTCCAAGACTAATCCATCGGCCTGGTTGTGAAACTGTACCAAAATCAAAATACCTGGTATCGAACAGGTTGGCTGCCAGTAAATAGATTTCAGTGGAAGGCGTTTTCCACATAATACGGGCATTGACCAGCCAGAACGGTTGATAAGATTCGGTTGTTGTCCGCATTCCGTTTCTGTCCTGATAGCTTACACGCCACGAACCTTTCAGATTATTCCAGATCTTATGGTTGACTTCGATATCGAGTTTCTGTTTCAGATTGTCGAGTACGTAATACGAAAGAAAATTGCTTTGGCCTTTATCCTGTTCGCTGTAAGAGTAATTGACCCCGAATTTGGTTATAAATATGGGTTTGTTCCAAACTTTTTCAGGAAAGAAGTCCCCGCTCATTTCTATTCCGGTTGAGTTGATGCTTGTCAGATTTTTAGTTTGCCATTTTTCGGTATCGGTCTCGCGTACCCAGTCAATCAGGTTCTTACCCCGACGGTGATAAGCTCCGGCATGTCCAGAAAATCCTTTGAAGGTAAGTTTCAGCCCACCTTCATAAGTAACTGACTTTTCAGGTTTCAGGTCAGGGTTTCCGATATTTGTCGGGCCATTGTAAAACAAATCGGTGAATGTGGGCATCCGGAGGCTGGAATTCGCTGATCCGTAAAGTTTAAAATGTGCAGAAAGAGCATACGAAACATCTAGTCCGGGATAAATATTCCATCCGAATCCCAGGTCCGAAATCCAGTTGGCCATTGCCCCTGCCGAAAGCGAAAGTTTTTTAATATAGACTGATTGTTCAGCAAAATAAGAAACGGTTGTGCGTGAATATGCTTTTGTGAAAAACTTGCCTGATTCGCCCGGAACTTCAATTGGTGTGGCGATCGCTTTGCCTAAAACATTGCTCCAAACATTTTCTGTCCTTATTTCAGCACCGAAAGCGGTTTTACCAAAAGTCGAGGCGAACCAAGCATTAAGGTTACTTCCGAAAACATCTGTTAAATGATAATTGTGCCCTGCATACCAGCTTGCAGGTTCACTCCTGAAAAGTTCGAACCTGTCCTGATGACGCCGCCAGTAAATGGATGGTGTTAGATGGATTTTTGTGCCTGTTTCGAATTTCAGGGAAGCAAAAGTAGTTTTGGTCTCTTCAAACTGATTTGGATAAGTGGCGGTATAAAAGCTGTTTGCCCCAAATGCTTTGTTTGTTCTTCCAATCTGAAAATCAAGTGTTCCGGGTTTTGTGTTCAGTTTGGTCTGGTAAAATGCATTCAGGATTTTGAAATCTGTATTGTCTATATAACCGTCAGACGACATGCGGTTAACAGCAATAAACTGGCTCCAGTTTCCGCTTTGGATGTTTCCTGAAACATTTACGTCGGCCAGTTTGTGTTGCCCGCCTGAAATGTCGAGCTTTACACCTGAAGGTCCTTCCGAACTGGTAATAATGTTAATAGCTCCTGAAAAAGCATTTGGCCCGAATACTCTGGCGGCGGGGCCTTCCAGAATTTCGATGCGTTGAATGTTTTTAAAGCTGACTGGGAGATTGAGGGAGTGATGTCCGGTTTGAGGATCGGAAATGTTGATTCCGTTGAGAAGAATTAGGGTTTGATCGAAGGAACCTCCCCTGACCGAGACGTCGGCCTGAACCCCATGAACGCCACGCTGTCGGACATCGACACTCAGTGCATATTCAAGCAGTTCCTGAAGACTTTGGACGGGTGCCGCCTCAATTTCATTTCTCTCCATTACGGATACGATCCGCGCCACCTGCGAGAAAGTAACAGGTGCTCTTTGGGCGCTAACCTCGACCTCGTCAAGATTGTATTCCATGCTTACCTTCAAACTGTCGGTTTGGGCAAAAAGCAATTCAGGTTCAGATAATGAGGTATATGCAACCATTAGTACACCAATGCGTACTGGTTGTTTTAATACACTGAACAATGAATAAGCTTTTCTTCCCCAACGTTTGAATGTAAACATTTCAGCCCGGTTGTGGGTTTTGACTACTTTTTTCATTCTTAATTTTAAAATAAGAGGCGGCTAAAGTAATAATAAATCGAATTGAGGCAAATCTGAATAAAATTATGGAGATGGGTAAAATACAAAACGAATGATTCATTTCCAATATATTTCTCTACGGAAATGTTTGTTTAAGAACATGTTATAATTTCAAAACAAAGTTATGTAAATGTTCGTATATTCCGGGAATGTTAGTTCCGGTATGGCTGTATAAATATTCTTTATCAGCAATAAAAAATATCGAAGAATAAAAGAGTTCTAAATCCTTTTTATAAAGAAGTGAATCCCTATATTTGCATCAGTAATAACAATCAAATAACGAACGCCATGACACAGCTTCAATTCAACACCGCACTTTTAGGCCTGCAAGACAAGTTGTTGTACTATGCACTAAGCCTGACATCTGATCACGAAAAAGCTCAGGATCTTCTTCAGGAAACATTTTTAAAAGCTCTTGTATATAGAGATAAGTTTACTCAGAACACAAATTTCAAGGCGTGGATTTATACTATCATGAAAAATACGTTTATAAATAACTACCGCCGGAATGTGAAATCAAAAAATACTTTTGACGGTGCGAACAACGATTTTCATTTGAAATTTTCAAAAGATAAAAGTTATCCTTCTCCTGAATCAATTTACAGCTCTAAAGAAATCATCAAATGTATCAACGCATTGGAAGATGAATACAAAGTTCCTTTCAATATGTTCCTCGATGGTTTTAAATACAAAGAAATTGCAGAAGAACTTAAACTTCCTTTAGGTACTGTGAAGAGCCGTATCTTCTTCACCAGAAAGAAACTGGAAAAATCATTGAAAGACTACGCTTATTAAGATTAGTCTTGTTAAAATTGGTCGGTTAAAATATTCTATGGCCCGCGTTTTTGCGGGCCATTTCTTTTTCTATAGTTTAAATATTTAAGGTGTCGTTAATTAGCGTATACAAAACAGGTAAGTATTTTAAACGGTCATGCTTTTTTTATACTTTCACAAAAAAATAATGGTACAATCTCTATTACGTATTTGGTAATTATTGTATTGGTATATGTGACCAATTATCGGAGTTTGATTTAAAATATTCTAAAATTTATGAAACTATTGATCTCCTTTATTGCCGGTGCTTTATTGTTCTTGAATATTTTGGGCTGTGGTCAAAACGATAAATCAAAAATTCTGGAGCAATATAAATACGATGTAATTAAAAGTTCCTCCACTGAGATTATTCCTAAAAAGCTTGGTTCATGGGTAAAAGAAGGAATAACTTGTTACGGGATCGTAATTGTATATAATGAAAGTGAAACGCCATTAAGAGTAAAAGAGGTTAATGCAAAAGTAATCAGCATTCAGCCAGATAGAATTAAAATGAGATCGCTTGAAGATATTGTCATGGCTCCGGTAAAAGGGTGTACTAAATTTAGTTTAAGCAAAGGTGAGGACTGGGATGAAACTGAAAGTGAACTTTTCCAGACCAAAGACGAGGCTATTCAATACATTGATACCAATTACCCCGGCTTAAGGATGAAATAATAACCTTGCAGCTGTTAGCTTAAACAAAAAAGCTAATATAGAAACTTGTCAAAATTGATTATCTTGGTCAACTCAAAAAATGAGTTTCTATCCTAAAAATTTCACTATGAAATTATTGATTTTATTATTAATATTTTCTATCCCTTTCTTCTCTTTTTCTCAATTATCGAATCCTGTTTTAAAATGGAAAGCTCAGGAGATTAGCAAAGACAATAATCTTCAGGGGATGAGTATTCACGATGAAAATACAGCGGTTATTGCCGGCTTAGGGAAAACTTTTAAGATTACAACCGACAAAGGTATTTCATGGAATGATGTTGGATTGTTAAATCCCAAATATCATTACAACGATATAAGTATTACTGACAACGTTGGTTATATCGCAGGACGAAAAACGATGCTGATAAAAAATCCGACCGGAGGAGAGGAGGACGTTTTTGTGAATGGTGTTTTGCTGAAAACTTCGGATAATGGAGCAACATGGTCGCAACTCGACCTTTCGAAAATTGGAGAGGGGACCAGTACAGCGATAAATCCAAATGCAAAAGGAAGTATATCATTAAACCCATATGCCGTTTTAAGTATAAGCATTACCAGAGCAATGGTTTTTATGCATTGGTTTGATGTTCTTTCCGGAACAAAGAAGCCACACTCTGCTGTATTTAAAACCATTGACGGAGGAGCAAAATGGACTGCCATTACACCGGATTTGGGTGGAGCTTATGTAAATGCCATGAAAAAGTTTGGATCGGATATCTATATCGGTGGCAACAAAATATTACTGAAAGCATCATCCGGGAACGATGTTGTTACCGACCTTTTTCCTGCATTCTCTTTGGTAGCCGGAAGTACGGCTTTTATTAATGAAATAAGGTCGTTCAAAGAGAATGAGATTCATGTGGTAACTTCGGCTGGCGTGTTCACTTCAGCCGATGGCGGCACAACATTTTCGAAATTAAACGGACCCACCGGAGGTAATGATATTTTTAAGCTTGACGATAAAACCATGATTGTTCTTGGGGCCTCATCGGCTTCGAAAGCAACGATTGATGGCGGCATTACCTGGATTTCTTGCTATACAGGGAAAACAAGCTGGGATATTCCGGGCGTATTTAACGACTCGCTTCACGTAATGGCTACCTCGGTTGTATATAAAATGGCTGTCTCTGATCTGAAAGCAGGAAATTATAAATGGGTATCAAAAACCCTTGTGGAAGGCAGTTCAATTCTTCAGAAAATGTACTTGTTAGATGGGAAAAATGCTTTGGTCGTTGGCGATGACGAAGTTGCCAAAAGGACGACAGATGGCGGCATAACCTGGTTGGATGCTGCATTCCCGAAATTGGTTGTTTATGATGGGAAATACGATTTTAGAAGTGTAAGTTCCTCTGGAAGTGCAGGATATGTTACTTCGCGCTGGGTTAAGCTTATTGATTATCCTTCAGGAGAAGATTATTTTTTAAACGGGCTGATTTATAAAACAGAGGATGCCTGGAAAACATGGAAAGTACTCAATACCAAAAATGTTGGAAAAGACACGCCAACTGACGCAGCAAAGAATCCAACCATGAAAGGCTGTTATGCAATGGACAATTATACCATTGAATGTGTTGATGCAAAAACAGCATTTATGTATGTCGGTTGGTCTGACACAATATCGGTTCCCAAAACGGTGACCAAACATTCGCGTGTGTTTAAAACTGCCGATGGCGGCGATTTATGGAGCGCAGTAACCAAAGATTTCGGGAACGCTTTTGTAAATTCAATTAAATTTTCAGGAGAAACCGGATATCTGGCGGGCAATAAACTTCTGCTGAAAACAATTGACGGAGGAAATGTATTTACTGATTTATATCCAAAACTTACCATTGGAACTGACAGTAATCTGGTTATTAGTTCAATAACAATGCATTCAAAAGATGAAGTGTATTTTCAAACATCCAATAATAAAGGAGTTTTCTTTACAAGTGACGGCGGCAATACTTTTTCTAAGCTAAATGGGGTGGCCGGCGGTCTTGACTTTGTGGTACTGGACAATAACTCGTTCATGTCGCTCGGATCGTCAACTGCAAATAAATTTACCAACGATGGCGGAACTAACTGGAAAGACTGTAATCTGGGTGTTGCCATTTATGCCGCGGGTAAAATCTTGAATGATTCATTGTATGTTTTGGGCAAATCGAATGTTTACAAAGTGGCCGCAGCAGATCTTGATATAAAAACTTTTGTTGCAGAAATAAAATCACCAAATCCATTGAAGGTTTTGTACGGGCCAACCGCGCTGGAACTGGTTTCAGCCGGCAGAAATATTGATCGCTGCATGGTGTACAATATTTCAGGACAACTGATGGCTATTACTGAACCCCGTGCCCAAAATTGCAGAATTGAATACAACTCCTTTAAGCCCGGAGTTTATATTGTCGCAGCATTGATCGAGGGTAAAAAATATACACAAAAAGTTATTTTTAAATAGTATTTTCGGGAGCTGAATGTCACTACCATGCATTATGCTGTCCGAAAAATCAGATACTGTTTCTATGTTGAAAAGGATTGTCGCCTGTTTTTGGTTATTTACTTTGGCCTCAGGGATTTTCGCTCAGTATTCGCAAGAAATTCGGGGGAAATTGATAAGTAAAAAAACTGGAGAACCTGTAAGCTTTGCCTCGATTTATATTCAGGAGACCGATTCGTGGACCTCATCCGACGAACTCGGATTTTTCTTTGTAAAGTTGTTTAATATTCCATTTTTCACCATCGAAGTTCAGTGTTTAGGGTTCGAAACTTATTCAAAGAGATTTGAATCCTCACTTTTGTCCAAATCAAATTTCGAAATAAACCTGATCCCGATTTCGTATGATATGGATGAAATAACTGTTTTGTCAAAAAACGATAACGGGCTTGGTACTTCTTCAATCATCGGGAATGCGGCCATTGAACATGTGCAACCGACAAGTCTGGCTGATGTGATGCAACTACTCCCCGGAAATATTTCTGCCAATCCTGATCTGCGTTCAGCACAGCGAATTTCAATCCGCGAAATTGGGGCTGATGACAACAGTGCGATGGGAACTGCAATTTTTGTTGATGGAGCCCCTCTATCAAACGATGCCAATCTGCAAACTTATGCAACTTCAAAATCAGACAATAATTTCAGTACAGTGGCTGGCTCCGGCATCGATCTGCGACAAATATCGACCGATAATATCGAGTCGGTTGAAGTCATCAAAGGGATTCCTTCGGTAACTTTTGGAGACCTGACTTCAGGAGTTGTTCTCATTAAAACAAAAGCCGGATATACTCCTTTTGAGGTGAAACTTAAAACCGATCCGAAAATAAAGCAATTAACTTTCGGTAAAGGTTTAAGCCTGAAATCAATACGCAGCAATGTAAATTTCAACTTCGATTATTTGCAGGCATTTGATGATATCCGGAGCAAGTACAATGGTTTTAACCGCCTGACGGCCGAAGTTGGCTTCTCGAAAATATTCGATCCTCAAAAAATCCCCTTGACATACCATGCAAAAGTTAGTTATTATGAAACCATTGATGACTTTAAAACCGACCCCGATGCAATGGTTGCCAACGAGAGGATTTTGTCGAAAGACCGGGGATTGCGTTTCAATATGTATGGAAAATGGTCTCCGGAACTTAGGTTGCTGACAAACCTCGATTATTCGTTTTCAGTATCATACACCCACCAAAAAAGCAGCGAGGAAAAATATAGATCGACCAGCGGGATACAGACGATCTCTACTTCGTTGACGGAAGGCGAGAATCCGGGAGTATTTCTGCCTTCCGAACAATTTACCGGCTATGTCGTCGATGGCAAGCCTGTAAGTGTTTTTGGTCAGATTACTGCCAATAAATTCATCAATTTTCAGAACGGTATCACCAATAAAATACGCTACGGATTTGATTACCGCCTGAATGCTAATTACGGCGATGGACAAATTTATGACGTGAACAATCCTCCTTTTATATCGACTTATACCCTACGCCCCAGAAAATACAAAGACATTCCGGCACTTCAAAATTATTCGGTTTATCTGGAAGATAGGTTGTTCCTGACCTTTGGAAAAACATTTTTGGATGTGCAGGCAGGTTTCAGGCTGAATAATTTTCAATCTTCAGGAATGTTTAAAAGCGGGCTTGGATTTTATGCTGAACCCCGGTTCAATGCCCAATATTCGTTTCTTTCCCGAAAAAATAACCGGATTTTCGATAAAATGGGCGTCAGTTTTGGAATCGGTAAAACCTTTAAATCGCCATCGCTGCTGTATTTGTACCCCGACAAAGCTTACTTCGATTTAAGCGCTTTGAACTACTATGTGGGAAATCCGGAGTATAATTCATCCATTATCAATACCCGCATTTACGAAGCTACAAACGCTGAATTAAAACCTTCTGAAAACCTGAAAATGGAAGCCAGTCTGGTTTTCAAGATTAAAAAGGCAAACGGATTTATTACTGTTTTCAAAGAAAACTTTACCAATGGATTTGACTTTGCGAGAAATTATTTATTCATCGATTTCAACCGATATCAAACCGACAACATACCCACAGGAACCAAACCTGATCCGAATACGCTTGCCAAAATACCATCGATTGCTCCGGTTTCATACCGGATGCCGGTCAATAATCAGGAAACTCAAAAATCCGGGGTCGAGTTCGGTTTCGACTTCGGGAAAATCAATTCGCTTTATACTTCGTTTTCGCTCGATGGGGCATGGTTGCGCACAAAACGCATTGGCAGCACTGTTCCATATCAATATCAGCCATTGAGCGCCACGGCAAATCCATATTTGTATGTAGGTATTTATCAGGCAGGTGAAAGTAAAATCAGTGAGCGGCTCAATACCAATTTACGCATGGTGACCCAAATACCAAAGTTACGCCTGATTTTGTCAACCACGCTGCAGACGATTTGGTGCGATAGTTATTACTTTCCGGAATATGATAAAGCTCCGATGTACCTCATTTATGCTGACGGAAGCACAAAAGCATTTACTCCTGAAATGAGGACAAACCCTGATTATATCCGTTTTGTTGACCTAAAAAGCCAGAATTATTACCTGAAGGAAGTCATGTCGCCATTATTTCAGACAAATTTTCGATTATCAAAAGAAATTTACGACAAGGTCAAATTAAGTTTATATGTGAATAATTCAGTCAATTATCGTCCTGAATATGAATATAAAAGGTCGGGTTCGTTTACAAGAAGAAATCCTTCGGTATATTTCGGGGCTGAAATCAAAATAATGTTGTAAACATGAAGAAAGCACTCTTGATCACTTCACTGTTGTTTCTCTTTGTTTCATGTCTCAAAGAGCCGGATTACCATAACTATCAGGTAATCCTGACAATTGACTTTGGTCCTGATTTTCCTCAGGAACAGAGAAATGGAGCCAAAGTATATTTTTTTAATCAGCTAAAAAGTTATGCTATTGAGGCCGTTACTGATACGGACGGGAAAATTCAGTTTTCATCGGTTGAGCCTGGTTTTTACAGCATTACAGTTTCTCATTCATTTAGTTCAGAAGGCAAAATGTATTACTATAATGGCTTGAAAAACATCGAAGTATTTGGTAATGTAATTGACTCTATTAAGATAAATGGCAGTAGTTCAAGTGTTTTTGTGATTAAAGAAATATATTACAGCGGAAGTACCACTCCTGCGGGTAAACCATATTCAGCCGACCAGTACCTCGAGATATTCAACAATACTCCCGAAATTCAGTATGCTGACGGAATTTCGGTGTTGGAACATGAATCGTATGCAACCGGAGATAATTTCTGGGTGAATATGAAGGACTCGATTGTGGTAAAGATGATTTGGACCATTCCCGGTAACGGGAAGCAGGTTCCGGTATTGCCCGGAAAAAGCATCCTTCTGGCCCAGGATGGAATCAATCACAGGGACGATTCAAACGGAAATCCTTTGAGTCCGGTAAACTTGGGCAATGCTGATTGCGAATTTTATGTTCTCAAACAACCGGAGGCTGATCTTGATTCTCCGGCAGTTCCAAATTTGATTGAAGATTTATTTGTTTTCAGGGGCAATGATGTTGTGTTTCATGTTCGGGGAGGAAGTGCGTTTGCAATTGCAAAAATTCCCGGCAAAACCAACGAAGAACGTAAGACATACATCAACAAAAATCTGGTTTCAAAGGCATCGGCTTCAGGTTCGAATAACACTTATTTTGTGAAAATTGCAAATGAATATGTGCTCGATGCGGTGGAAGTCGTCATTAGTGAAGCTCATGCCATTTACAAACGGTTTCCTCCTGAATTGGATGCAGGCTATACTTATGTTGCGTCGGGTTCAGGTTCAGGAAAATGTATTCGCCGGAAAATAAAAGAAATTGCAAATGGCCGGGTGGTTTATCAGGATACAAACAACTCGACCGAAGACTTTTTGAAAGATGTTGATCCCCGACCTAAAATATATGAATAAAAGTTTTGCCGCTATATTGCTTTTTCAGATTTGCCTGATTGCCAGTGCAGCGGATCCGGATGTTGTAAAGCCAGCTAATTTGTTGACATTTAAGCTAATTGAAGCAGGCAGCCCTTGGCTTAAGTCGGGAAATGCAGCAGGTTTATCGCAAATGTTGCATCTATTTCCGGCAGAACTAAAACTTGGATTTAGCCTGAATGACGGCGATTTTCATTCGGTTTTTAAAGGGAAATCTGATCAATCTTTTGACTTCGGTTCGCAAAGTTTTCGAAAGATCAATAAAACTTATCTGTACGGATCTTTCAATTACAGCAAAAGCTATGAAAAGGGCTTGAATTTCAGCAACACCAACGATCCGGTCATGAATTATCCCTATTTATTGACTGACACAATCGGGAATGATACCTACGATCGGGAATTTTTTAAGTTGACCGGAATTATTTCGTCACCTGTAAACAGCCAGCTTGATTTAGGTTTAAGTTTTGACTATAAAGTTGGAACCGCCTCGCAAAACCGCGACCCGCGGCCTGAAAACAAAGTTTTGCAAACAACTGTTTCACCCGGGTTGCTCTATAAATCAGGTCGTTTTAAGCTTGGGGCAAACCTCGCTTATGGATATTACAACGAAGATATTGACATTTCCGTAGTGCAAGAAAATGCTCAGCATACGATGTTTCAGATACATGGTCCGGGCGTTTTCAGTTATCATGCCTCAAGTTCCTTTTATCGCTCGTATCAGCGGCATCGGTTTGGGGGAGGAATGCAGTTTGAATGGATGTCGGGCAATGTATCCAATTTGTTGCACTCTGATTATAGTTATTCTGTTCAAACCATCGATGATGGGCGAAGAGGAAGTAACGCGACCTGGGCAGCAGTCAAAAACGACTCGCGGCTGGACGGAATTGACTGGAACCTGACCGATGTGATTTCAATTGATCAAGGGGAGAAAGTTCACCAACTGAAAGCAGTCCTGCAAATTAGAAACAGGCTGGGAACGGAATTTATACAGCGTCTGGAGAAAGTCAACGCAACAGATCTGGAACGTTGGATCACTTATGGCGAAGAACAAAAATACTATTCACTGCAAACCAACGCAGCTTTGAACTATCAGTTAATGGTGAAGGATGAAAGTAATCTGATGAAATCACTGTTTAATGCAGACCTGAAATACTCGGCATTCGGTGAAAAGTACTATTTGCCCAATAGCGATCAGAACTTTTCAAATTTAATGCTTGCAACATCTTTCCTGAAATTATTTACACTTCCGGTGGCAAGTTTTTCGGCTGAAATGAAATTCAGTTATCAGTTCAATCTTGATGGCCAACAAAATCTAACAAACGCGAATTTTATAGTGAAAAAAATCTTCCGGCCAGAATTTATTTATCAGACAGAAAGTTATCTTTCGCCCGGAATTTCATTGGCTTATCAGGTTCCGCTGAAAAAAACTTTCGATAAGTATTTCGTAAAAACTGATTTCGACTGGTATCATTCGGCTAGTGGGCTCAACAGCATCCTGTTCAGTTTTAGCACAGGTTTAATTTTTTAAAACAGCAGGCATGAACAATGTGATTGAATGCAACAACCTTACACATTATTACGGTAGAAAACTGGTGTACGAAAACCTGAATTTTCATGTCAGCGAAGGAAGTATTCTGGGACTGTTGGGCAAAAATGGAACGGGCAAAACAACTACCATCAATATTTTAAACGGTTTTCTGCAGCCCCGCAATGGCGAATGTCTCATTTTTGGTGAAAATACACAGCATTTGAGTCCCCAAACCAAAGCGAGAATCGGATTTTTAATTGAAGGGCACATTCAGTATTCGTTTATGAATATCCGCCAAATCGAAAAGTTTTATTCCGGATTTTATCCGAACTGGAAACCTGCTCCTTTTTGGGAACTGATGTCGAAGCTGAATGTTACACCGACGCAAAAAATCTCAACCATGTCGTGCGGCCAGCGATCGCAGGTAGCTTTGGGACTTATTCTGGCGCAGGATCCCGACCTTTTGATTCTCGACGATTTCTCGATGGGGCTCGATCCGGGATACCGCCGTTTGTTTATCGACTACCTGCGCGAATATGCCAAAGCCGAAAACAAAACCATATTCACCACCTCGCACATTATTCAGGACATGGAACGCCTGATTGACGACATGCTGATTCTTGATTTTAACGGAGTTCTGGCGCAGACTTCGGTGAACGAATTTATGGGAAGTTTCAAGCGTTTCGATTTTGTGCTTGAAAATGACAAAGCGGATCTCAAAAAAGCATCTTTTGTGGTAAATCTTGACAAAGTAAAAAACAAGATCGAGTTATATACTTACTCATCTGAAAGTATTGTGAAGAAATATTTGGATGATAACAATATCACAGTCAGTAATTTCGCGCAGGTTAAAATGGGGCTTGAAGACGCATTTATTGGTTTAACCGGAAAATATTAGAGGATGTGGAAATCGGTTGTTTATAAAGAATGGTTAAAAATCAGGTGGTTCCTGATCGGATACACCTTGCTCGGAATTCTGGGTATCGGCTATCTGTTTCTCACCGTGAAGCATGGGTTTGCTTTTTCAGGAGGAAAAAATATTTGGAACAGTGTTCTATTCATGGGGCATCAGTTTTTTAGTCCGTTAAAATATGTCCCGCTGGTGGGCGGATTGACCATTGCCATTGCCCAGTATTTTCCTGAAACGGTCAACAAACGGATCAAGCTTACTTTTCATCTTCCTATGGGTGAAAATAAAATATTACTGATGATGCATACTTTTGGGGCGGTCAGTTTGCTGCTATCATTTTTGATTTTCTTCGGATTGTTTGCTGTTTTTAGCCTGATTTTTTTCCCGGTTCAGATGGTGACCGATAGCGTAATTTCAATTTTTCCGTGGTTTCTTGCCGGATTTTCAGCCTACTTTCTTGTTGCGTTGATTGTTTTGGAGCCTGCCTGGAAATTCCGTTTATTTTATTCTTTGGTTGGTGGTTTTTTTCTGACCATTTATTTCACATCGGCGGTTACCTCAGCTTATGGGTCTGCCAACACCGGATTGTTTTTAGTGACCGCTTTTTTAAGTATTGCGCTATTATTTTCAGCGCACAGGTTCAGAAAGGGGGAAATGTAAGATGGAAAAAATCAGCAGATTTTTATTGGTATTTATTGCCATCCTTACATTGGCCATCATTCTTCCAAAATTGTATTGGATGGCCTTCGAGAAACCCGTCAGAAAGCCATTTATTCTGTACAGTTGCATCAACGATGATTTTATGATTCATCGCATCAGCGAAAAAACCTGGGAAGACACCAAAGGAAACCAATTTACCCGTGAGGAGTACGAAAAAAAGCTCCCGTTGATGTTTGAAAAGCAACTAATTACTTCCGGGTCATGGCCTGATTCAATCATAGGAATGGCGCTTGATATGCGCACTATCTCTAAGGCAAAATCATTTTTTCGCCTGAAAGCCAGCGAGATTGATGCTCCTTTTCCTGAATTATATCCATTGTTTGAATCCCAATCCGGACGAACAAAGATTGATTTACCTGACGATTTTTTCAGGATTACATGGAGGATTGATTTTATTGAAGCTGCCACCAACAAGGTTCTGGAAGAAAAAAGTCAACTATTTTCAGCGGCCTTGTACCAGAATGGTTTTTCTTTTCCGGCGAAAAAGATTTCCGGACTGGCAACTCCACGAAAATCAATCGATGAAGGTTACCTGATCATCGACTCAAAAGATCAGCTTTTTCATCTGAAAATGATCAAAGGGTTTCCGTATGTAAAGGAAATTGATGTTCCGGATGGTTTGAAATTCAGGCACATAAGTTGTGTTGACTTTAAAAACAAGGACTTTTACGCCTACCTGTTTTCAGATAAAAACGAAATTTATATTCTGACACAGGATGATTATAAACTGATTAAATGGCCGGTTGATGGATTTGATGCATCAAATTGCGACCTGAAAATATTTGGTGATTTGTTTAATTATACGGTCATTATTGAAGCCGAAGATCACATTAAAGCTATTGCATTGAGTCCTGATTATCAGGTTGTAAATACCTATACTGAAAACTGGAAACTGAAAGAAGATCAGACAGAAGGCAAAATATTTGCATCGCTTTTTCCTGCACAGCTTTCTATGACCAGCGATAACAGCAAATTTATCCGGTTTTATTTCACTCCTTCAAAAGGATTGAACTGGATTTTCCTCAATTTACTATTAATGGCATTTCATTTCATCTGGCTTTACAGGCGAAAAGTCAAATTTAAAAATCATGTGCCCGATTTGGGAATAGTGGCTGTCAGCGGTATTTTCGGGTTTATTGCCATTCACTTTTTTCAGAATAAATTCTTCGGTTAGCGACAATTAAGTTGGTATGATTTATCTTTGAATAAAAAACAGAATGAGTATCCGAATGTGTACCTAAGATATTCTTTGCCGTCCCGATGAATCGGGACGGATAGAATGTTGAGCGATGCTAATGGCTTTAGCCACAGATTTTGGGCTAAAGCCCAGTTCCCTCATCTTCATTTTACCCGTTGACTAAAGTCAACGGCAAAGGATATCGCCTCAACATTCAACTGTTTAAGTATATAAACGGATATTCAAAAAATAATAAACACCATGAAAAAAATTGCTGTTCATTTGGCCGATGGCTTCGAAGAGATTGAAGCCATCAGTATCATCGATGTTTTGCGCAGGGCTGATCTTGAAGTTGTTGTAACATCCGTTACCGGTAAACTTGAAGTTGCGGGAGCTCATCAGCTAAAAGTTTTGGCCGATAAATTATTCGAAGAAGTTAATTACAACGATGTATCGATGATCGTTCTTCCCGGAGGAATGCCCGGAGCTGCAAACCTTGATGCCCATGAAGGTTTGAGGGCGCAGATTGTAAAGTTCAACAATGAAAATAAACCGCTGGCAGCCATTTGTGCAGCCCCGCTGGTTTACGGAAATCTTGGGATATTAAAAGGCAAACAGGCTGTTTGTTATCCGGGTTTCGAGAAATACCTGAAAGGAGCGGAGGTTTTGAACAGCCCGGTTGCCGAGTCGGACAATGTAATTACCGGTCGTGGTCCGGGTGCGGCTATTCAATTTGCCCTTAAACTGGTTGAAAAGCTGGTTTCTGCTGAAAAAGCGGAATTAGTTGCCAGTCAGATGCTGGTAGAGTAAAAAAACGGAGACGGAAGACCGGAGTCCGGAGTCCGGAGAGAAAGGAGAATTGGATATCCGAAAATTTACAGGGAGTCATTTGTGGTCGTTTGCAATGTGTCATTTATCGTCATTAACAACCTGGGTTTGATCTGAAATTGAAAGAATAATTGAAATACAACAAGTTAATAAGGTTGTGTGGACATGTGTATAAAATTTCTACTAAGGTTTGGTTTAAAAAATAAGGTATTTAAACCTTATCATTGCACTCTTGAACCTTAGTAGAGATTCATTTACCCCCAGACAACAACCTTATTACCTTATTTTTAAAGCATTATTATACGGATTATGTCAAATTCAGGTTAATAGAAGAGAGTCACAATCAATGACAATCAATGACTTTATATTCAGGCAATCGCTTTGGCCGGGATGCTAAAAGTGAATGCACTACCTTTTCCCAGCGTACTTTCAACCCAGATTTTGCCATCGTGCTTGTCCACAAATTCCTGGCACAGAATCAATCCCAGACCTGAACCATCTTCATTGTTGGTTCCTTTTCGTTTTACTTTTGAGTCGATCAGAAACAGGTTTTTGGTATCTTCTTCCGTAATTCCTATTCCGGTATCGCTTACCGAAACCAATATCTGACCGTTCTCTCTTTTGGCTGAAACTTCAATTTGTCCACCTTCAGGAGTAAACTTTATTGCGTTACCAATAAGATTTCTCAGAACAGTTTCTATCATTAAAGGGTCGGCAAATATTTCTAATTCAGGATCATTTTCGGCTTTTATTACTATGTTTTTCTGATCGGCCATTGATCGCAATACACTTAGTGAGTTGTCGAGTATGCGCTGATATTCAACAACAGCAGGGGAAAAGTTTAACCTTCCGGTTTGCGAACGCGACCATTCAAGAAGATTTTGCAGCAATCGGAAAATGTTATTGGTGGATTGGTGGATATTGAGTGCAAATTTACGCCGTGCTTCTTCGTTAAACCTGTCATAATCTTTGTTCAGGAGATAAGAATAGCCCAAAATGGTGTGTAACGGATTCTTTAAATCGTGGGCTATGATCGAAAAAAATTTATTTTTGGAAGCATTCAGTAATCGCAATTCCTGCTCGCTTTGTTCTATTAACTGGTTTTTTTCCTTCAACAGTTGATTTGATTTAATTTTGTCGATATACTTCATCGAGATAAAAAATACAAGCAGTAAAAGGAGTAGGGCAGTTGCCATCCCAAGCTGTTTAAGCTGTTTGTTTTTTCGGAGTTGAATAAGTGTTAATTCTTGCTCAGCTTGCAAACGAACGATCTTATTCTCCTTTTTTACAGTTTCGTATTGTTTTTCAATAGTCGCTATTTGCTCGTATTTTTCTTTTTGAGCCAAACTGTCAGAATATTGGATGAATAGTTTCATGTGTTTTATGGCAGTCTTATAGTCTCCGGTTTTCTCATAAGCTTTTGACAATAAATTGTGGCTGGTTGTTTTTATCTTGTAACCTCTGTTGAATTTGTCATTCAGCTCAATGCTCTGTTCAAATGCATCAATTGCTGATTTGTATTTACCTTGTTTGTATAAAATAATGCCAATTCCCTGCTTGAATTCCGCTTCATACTGGTACAATTCCAACTTGCCAAAGATCGTCCATGCTTGTTTCAAATAATCAATTGCTTTATTCATACTATCCGGATAATTCATATAAATACCGGCAATGTTTGAGAGAGTGGCAGCTTGAAATTCAATATTTTCGTGCAGATTTTTAGCTTTGATATAATTAATAAGGGCAGAGTCCGGTTGGTTGATGGTTTTATAAATTTCACCAAGGCCATTGTAATTTATGGCCATGCTTGTGTAATTTTTTATTGAGGCGTTCAATGCCAATGCTTTACGATAATTCTGAATGGCATCATTCATATTGCGCATTCGGTTGTGTGTCATTGCAATATTTGAAAGCAATTTTGCTGTGTTTCTTTTGTCATTTTCACACAGCTTCATCCCTTCAATAAATTGAGTAATTGCTTTATCTCCTTGATCCATATTGTAATAGCATAACCCAATCGCTTTATGGCAATCGACCATATTCGCAGTGTCTTTAATTTCTGAATAGACAGCCAGTGCTTTTTGGTATTCTTGTATTGCCCTTTGGTATTCGGTGAAATTGAATAAACTTTCACCTAGATAATACAAAGCCTTGGCCTGAAGCGGAACCTGATTGTTTTTAACCGCAAGGCGATAAGCCATTTTGCAGTAGGCATTGCTTTTTGCTGAATCATTTTTCAGGCTAAGTGAAAGTTCAAGGTACAATTCTGATTTTTGCTTTTCTGAAGCATTTGCGCATAGCTGCAGCAAGCTGTCAACCTGCGATTGAGATGCCGCACCCAAAGCGACAAATAATACCAGAAAAAGCAAAAAAATATTTTTCATATTCGCAAAAGATTATACAATCAGCATGTTTTCAATCGGTATGATGGGTTCACCCTTGTATCGCAACATCAGGTTTGCAAGGGCAAGCGTGTCTTTTTCGCAGTAGCGGATGATCCGGTCAAGATCGTTTTCCTGATAATAAACTTTGGCAACCTGACTTCCGTCGATATCATCTTTCGGGGTCGGGATATTAAATACTGCGCATAACAGATCGAGCGAAGTGTAATTTTTGTAGTCGCCGAACTTCCACATTTGCAGGGTGTCGAGCAGGCGTTCTTTTATTTCCCAGGGTTTTGCTCCTGAAATATCCAAAATTCTTGGTATCCTTAGTCCGTTAATTAATGTACGGCGTGCTATATAAGGGTAATCGAATTCCTGACCGTTGTGGGCGCACAACCTTTTACCGGGATTTGAAGTGAACTTTTCGAGCATGTTATTGAATTCTGACAGCAACTTTTTCTCATCGTCATTGTGAAACGACTTTACCCTGTAAAACCTTTCACCGTTTTTCTGGACGATGCCGCCAGCCGAAATGCAAATTATTTTTCCGAATTCTGCATAAATTCCGGCCCTTTCATAAACATCAGCAGCAAGTTGGTTTTCATTTCTGAAATAACTTGATTTTTTGTCCCACAAATGCTGCATGTGCTCCGGAAGTTTATTTAATTCCGGATGTTGAGGTACTGTTTCAATGTCGATAAACAGAATATCCTCAGAGGAAATCGTATCAAACATTTTATTTCAGGTTTTGCTGGATAAAATTGGTCAAAATTTCGATTGCCACCAAATTGCTCCCTCCTTCAGGAATAATGATGTCGGCAAATTGTTTGGTCGGTTCAATAAACTGGATATGGCTTGGGCGGACTGTTTTTGAATACCTGTCGAGAACTTTCTGAACATCCCGTCCGCGTTCGATGATGTCGCGCTGAATTACCCGTGAAAGCCGGACATCCGAATCGCAATCGACAAAAACTTTGATTCCCATTTGTTCTCGCAAGGTTGCCGGAAAAAGAACCAGGATTCCTTCAATAATAATTACCGATTTTGGTCTGATTTCGCGGGTTTCTTCCGATCGAACACAGGTGAGGTACGAATAAATTGGTTCCTGAACCGGGTTGCCGGCCTTCAGTTGAATGATGTGATCAACCAAAAGATCAAATTCAATGGATGCCGGGTGATCAAAATTGATTTTCTGACGTTCCTCCAACGGTAAATGACTGTTGTCTTTATAGTACGAATCCTGCGAAATCACAGCCACTTCGCCAGCCGGGAGGTTTTCAATAATTTTCTGTACCACCGTTGTTTTTCCAGAGCCGGTTCCGCCGGCAATACCGATTACAAGCATATTGATTTTTTTTTGATCAAAGATAATGAAGTGAGTGGTTTTGCCACCACCAAAATGAAACCTTGTGGAACGAGGGACAGAAAATGTTAACTTCGCAGGAGAAAAAATATATAAATATTGTTGTTATGATTAATCATGTTGTGCTGTTTAAGCTAAAAGACTACGAATCGGATAGCCGTAAACAAACAGAAATTAGTAAGATTGAGGATGCTCTGCTTGGACTTTTGGGCAAAATTGATGAGTTAAAATACATTGAAGTAGGCGTTAATTACGATCTTGCTGCCAAATCGTATGATATCTGTCTGATCACGCATTTCGAGTCGCTTGATGGACTTGATGTTTACCGCATTCATCCTGAACATCTGAAAGTTGCAGAATTAATAGGGCAACATGCCGTTGAAAGAGCTGCCGTTGATTACGAATTTTAACCTGGAAGGGTCTTTTAAAGCCTGAAATTTTAAACTTAATTATTCCTTAACGCATGGAAGGATTGTATCCCCTGAAGTTTACGCCCATTTACAAAGATAAAATCTGGGGCGGAAATAAATTAAAGACAGTTCTGAACAAGGATTTCGGCGATTTGCCCAATTGTGGCGAAAGCTGGGAACTTTCAGGAGTCGAAGACAATGTGTCTGTTGTTTCAAACGGCTTGCTGGCTGGTAATTCGCTGGAAGAGCTGATTGAAATTTACATGGGCGACCTGGTTGGTGATCAGGTATTTGAAAGCTTTGGAATAGAATTTCCGCTATTAATAAAGTTCATTGATGCGAACGACGATTTGTCAATTCAGGTTCATCCTGATGATAAAATGTCGAAAGAACGACACAATGCATTCGGCAAAACCGAAATGTGGTATGTGTTACAGGCCGATGCCGGTTCAAAACTGCAATCAGGATTTAACCAGGAAGTTGATCAGGATAAATATCTTTTCAAGCTTGAACACAACGAGTTAACCGACATTCTGAATTTCGAGGAAGTGGCTGCAGGCGATGTGTATTTTATTCCGGCCGGTCGTGTTCATGCCATCGGAAAAGGAATTTTGCTGGCCGAAATTCAACAAACATCAGACGTAACCTACCGTATTTACGATTACGACCGTCGAGATGATCAGGGCAATCTACGCGAATTACATACTGAACTGGCTTTGGATGCGATTGATTATGCACTTCTACCTGAATACAAAACCCATTACAAAACAAAACTGAACGAATCAGTTGAACTGGTGAAGTGTAACTATTTTACTACCAATTTGTTGGAATTGGATAAAACTGTAGAAAAGGATTACAACAAGCTTGATTCGTTTGTAATTTATATTTGCCTTGAAGGTGAAGTTAAAATTGAAACTGAATCGGGTACAGAAACAATTCAAAAAGGCGAAACCATTTTGATTCCGGCTTCAATCGAAAATGTTCTGCTGAAACCGGTTTCAGCTTCAGCAAAATTGCTGGAAGTGTACGTCGGTTAAGGGATAATGAAAAAGATTGTTCCATAACTTACCTATATTGGTATTTTGTAGCAGTCATTTGTGGTCAGGTATAGCCATTCTGTTGTGTTTTCCATGCAACTTGATGACAATTGAATGACAATAAATGACTCTAATAAAAATGATTAACTCTGAATATCTCTTATGATCAAACAGGCACGATTTATAATCAGTAATACCGATGTGAAAAAATGTCCGCCTCCCGATCGGCCCGAATATGCATTTATCGGACGATCGAACGTGGGCAAATCTTCGCTTATCAATATGCTTGTTGGTCAGAAGAGCCTGGCAAAAGTTTCAGTCAGGCCGGGTAAAACTCAGTTGATCAATCATTTCATCATCGACGAAAGTTGGTATCTGGTAGATTTACCGGGTTACGGTTATGCCAAGATTTCGATTTCAGTAAAAGAAAAATTTCAGAAATTAATCAGCAGATACATTCTGAACCGCGAAAACCTGTATTGTTTGTTTGTTCTGATTGATATCAGGCACGCTGCCCAGAAGATTGATATCGAATTTATAACCTGGCTGGGCGAAAACCATATTCCCTTCGCCATTGTTTTTACAAAAGCCGATAAGGTTGGAAAAGTTACTGCTGCAAAAAATGTAGGCGCCTACACTTTGGAATTGAAAGAGATATGGGAAGAACTTCCTCCGATTTTGGTAAGTTCTTCTGTTGACGGAACAGGTCAGGCAGAAATAATTTCCTTTATTGAGAATGCCAATAAAACATGATTTTTTTAGGTTTGTAGTTATTGATACAAGGCTTTTTAAGTCGCTTTTCACTTCGCAAAAGTGAACTTGCCGGTAAATTTCAAGGGATAAGAATAAGATTTTTTTACCTTTGACCGCAATTCCAAAACACATATTTAAAAAAGGATCAAATGTCAAAAAATGCCCCTTTAAAGATTTTTCCGTGTACAAAGAGTGTGGATTTAACCAGACGAATTTGTGACAGTCTAGGTGTTGAATTAGGAAAAACTTCGTGCCCGGTATTCTCCGATGGAGAATTTGAACCATGTTATGAGGAAACCATCCGCGGCTCGCATGTTTTTATTATTCAGTCAACCCCTCCGCCAGCTGAAAATCTGATGGAACTTTTACTGATGATTGATGCCGCCAAACGTGCCTCCGCCTACAAAATTATTGCTGTTATACCTTATTTTGGTTATGGCCGTCAGGATAGAAAAGACAAACCTCGTGTGTCAATCGGAGCCAAACTGATTGCCGATATACTTTCAACAGCGGGCGCTAACCGCATCATTACGATGGACCTTCATGCCGATCAGATTCAGGGTTTTTTCAATGTGCCGGTTGACCATTTATACGCCTCCTCGATGTTTATTCCGTTTATCAGTCAGATGGGTCTCGAAAATCTGGTAATTGCTTCGCCTGATGTTGGCGGAACCAAACGTGCCAATACCTATTCAAAAATGCTTGGAACCGATATGGTTATCTGTCACAAATCTCGTGTAAAAGCCAATGTGGTTGACAGCATGACGCTGATTGGTGACGTAAAAGGCAAGAATGTAATTTTGGTGGACGATTTGATTGACACCGCCGGAACAATTGCCAAAGCGGCTAATTTAATGATGGACAAAGGTGCAAACAGTGTACGTGCATTTGCTGCACATGGCGTCTTGTCTGGTCCTGCGTACGAAAAAATTGAAAATTCGGCATTGTCCGAAGTCTATTTTACCGATTCAATTCCTGGCAAACAGGAATCGTCAAAAATTAAATATATTCCGATTGCCAGCGCCTTGGGCGAAGCAATTGAAAGAGTTTATAAAAATCAGTCAATTAGTTCGATGTATTACGGCTAATTGTATATATTTGCACCGCTTTTTCCTGAAGCACATGTTATGCATGCTGTTTCCCTTTTTATCGAAAAGGGAGGACTGAGTACCATAATTTAAATTTTTAAAAAATAAGTAAAATGAAATCGATTTCAATTAAGGCCACAAAGAGAGAAGTAGTTGGTAAAAAAGAAACCAAAAGACTTCGTGCCGAAGGATTAGTACCCGGAGTACTTTATGGAGGTGAAGAACCAGTACATTTTTATGCTCCTGAAAAGGAATTCAAATCACTGATTTATACGCCAAACGTATATCTTGTTGATCTTGACATTGACGGAACTGTAACTCAGTCAATTATTCAGGATAAACAATTTCATCCGGTAAGAGAGCAGTTATTGCACGTTGATTTCCTTCGTACAACTGATGACAAAACCATTAAGGTTGAAATTCCGGTAAAAGTGGAAGGTTTTGCAAAAGGTATTCGTAACGGGGGTAAATTAAAAGTGAATCTTCGCACCTTGAAAGTAAAAGGAATGGTAAAATATCTTCCTGATACAATCAATATCAATGTTGATGATTTGGATATTGGCCAGAGTTATAAAGTTTCTTCTCTAAAGAGAGAAAATCTGGAATTTCTGAACGCACAAGCTGTTCCGGTTATTACAATCATGATCACAAGAGCTGCAAAAGCTGCAAAAGCTGGTGGTAAAGGTTAATCTGTAAAATTATTTATCTTGAAGTACCTGATTGCAGGTTTGGGAAATCCGGGGAAAGAATACGAAAATACCCGGCATAATATAGGATTTAAAGTATTGGACGCTCTAACAGATGCGTCCAATACTGTTTTTAGCGATGGACGTTTCGGCTGGTTGGCTGAATATAAGTTCAAAGGCCGCACGTTTATTTTGCTGAAACCGACCACCTACATGAATTTGAGCGGAAAGGCAGTCAATTACTGGTTGCAGAAGGAAAATATCGACATTGATCATTTGCTTGTAGTTGTTGATGATTTGGCTTTGCCTTTGGGTTCGCTTCGGCTTCGGGCCAAAGGGAGCGATGCTGGTCACAATGGACTGAAGAATATTACTGAGGTGCTTGGCAGTCAGGATTATGCCCGACTTCGCATCGGTATTGGCGACAATTTCAGGCAGGGACAACAAATTGATTACGTGCTGGGTGAATGGGACAAACAGGAAAAACTGGAGTTGCCGGCCATGATTGATACTTCAATTGAAATCATTAAAAATTTTGGCACCATAGGCGTGCACCAAACCATGACATTTTTTAATAAACGGAAATAAAATGGCAGAGGGAATTCGCATCGACAAATGGCTCTTTGCAGTGCGTTTGTATAAAACGCGCAGCCTTGCATCCGAAGAATGCAGAAAAGGAAAAGTTACCATTGGTGGCATGAATGTAAAACCTTCGCGCGAATTAAAAGTTGGCGAAACCATTCAGATTCGCCGACCACCGATAACCCGCAGCTACAAGATTTTAGCCCTCACTGAAAATAGAATGGCAGCTAAACTTGTTCCTGAATTTATGGTTGAAACGACACCCGCCTCGGAACTTGAAATTCTTGAAGTTCAGAAAACTGACAGCTTTTTTAACCGCGAACGTGGAACCGGAAGACCCACCAAAAAGGACCGGCGAGACATGGATGATTTTTTTGATGTATAGAATATTGAAGAGACACGGACATCTTCGGTTTGGAAAATGGGGAAATAGGAAAGGGAGAAAAATGGCTGAAACCTTAAACTTTAGTCCACTCCGAAAAGTTGATTAATTATCCTGAAGGGATAAAATTTGAATAACCACCGGTGAAACCGGTGGAAAAAATGAGATTAAAATCACAACCCTGCAAGGGTTGAACTTTTAGTACGTTAATATTCAGCCCCTTCAGGGCTGTGGATTCATCTTTCATTCTTCCGTCCCGATAGATCGGGACGGTTATTCAGATTCAGTCCTTTCAGGACTATTTTTTGACTTTCTGACATTTCGAAGTGGATTCAAACTTTTAACTTGAACACTGGAACTTTGAATTTTGAACCTGAAACTTGAAACTTTATATGTTAATAGCACAGGAATTACGAAAAACGAATATTGCCGAGTATATTTTGTACATGTGGCAAGTGGAAGATTTGCTGCGGGCTTGTGCTTTTAATCCTGAATTGATTGAAAAAAAGCTTGTAAGCCGGTTTAATGCGGATGAGAAAACGAGTACTGAGATTGCTGCATGGTACAACAATCTGGCACTCATGATGGAAAAGGAACACATCAGGGCAAATGGTCATTTGCAGGTTATTGCCAATCTGGTAAACGATTTAAATGAGTTCCACCTGAAGTTGATTGAACGACAGTCGGACGGGGAATACCTGCGATTGTACCAAATGAACAGTGAAGCCATCGCCGAATTTGTACGGAAATCGGGGAAGTCTGTTGAAAATGAAGTGGAATCCTGTCTGAATGCTTTGTACGGTGTGTTGTTGCTGAAACTTAAAAACAGCGAAATTTCACCAGAGACTAAACGAACAGTGGAAGGATTTGGCCGGATGATCGGGCATTTGTCGGCAAGGTACATTCAATTCGAAAACGATGATTTTGAGTTTTAGATAAATCGTTCCAGCACTTCGGCGGACGGCAAATAGCATGATTCCCTCACTCCAAACCAGCGATAACGGTTCCGGGCAATCCATAAATACAGCGAGTGCCGCCATTTCCGGGGAATTAATTTGAAAATCGCTGCCAATTTGTAAATACCACCCAATTCTTCTGCAATTTTCAGAACAGCATCGAAATGACTGTAAGTTGTTTGCCCGTCAGAAACAATCACACTTTCGCCCGGTTCTTTCAATGCTGAACGCTGCAAAGTCTGGAACAAAAATTTCTTCCGCTTGTCGGCCTTCAGTATAAAATTAACAGTCCGGCTGCATAAAATGCAAACTCCATCGAACTGAACAAGTATTTTTCCTTTAGGAACAATCGGGCTCATTTGAAACTTTTATTGAAGTCGTGAATTAATCCGTCTCTGAGCCAGTTTGAAACAGCCTGGCGGTTGTCGGAGAAAATGAACCGTTTCTGGTCGCGGGTGTGGTTGATATTTCCCAGTTCGATGAAAACAGAGGGTGAAAATGAATTCTTAATTACATAAAGATTCCGCTCCGAAACTGAACCGTTGTAACCTCTTGTTGGCTGGTGGCGGGCATATCTTTCCCCGAATGTATCCTTTAAAGTATTGGCCAGGTTTTTACCGGTATCGCTTCTTTTATCGTGATAGAAAAATACATCTATATTTTCTTTCTGGCTTCGTGAATCGATGTGAACAACTACCAATCGCTGGAACTTGCCTTTGTTCTGAATATACAGCTTGTTAACTGCTTCGGTACTTTGACGCAGACGAGCAAGCTGATTGAGCGGAATCGGATCGTTCGGGAAACAAACTTCGTCCCGGTCGGGAACCAGAAACTGTTCATCGCGAATACCATCGTTTGGGTCGCGAATAATCATATAAACGGTTGCCCCCCTTTCTATCAGGCTTCGGGCAAGTCGTAAAGTCACATCATAAGCATATTCGTCTTCGCAGAGCAGGTGACCGTTTAAGGTGCCAATTGCACCGGGATCAGGACCGCCATGCCCACTCATTAAATAAAAAACTGCCTTGCTGAGTTCCCTGCTTCTGATGGTAACTTCTTTGTATTTATCACCAAAAATTTCATACACTATCTTTTCCTGAGAGGCCTCGGTAACTGGTGCAGAATCCTGAATTTGAGGTTTCTTATCTGCAATGATGGGCAGTCGGTATGTTCTGCCAATAATGAGTGAGTTGTCCTTTCCCAGTTTTGTTTTGTTCAATTCAACAAACTGATCAAGATATTCCTTGGGAGAAAGCCCGTTCTGTTTCAGAACTGAATAGATTCCGTCTCCTTTTTGCGCCGTTATTGTTTTGTAATCCTGAGCGAAAGCAGCGCTGGCCAGAAACAACAAAAGTGAAGCAATTATTATTCTATAAGTATTGAGTTCAAAATGTATGCGGGATATATATGAAACCATGAGCAATTATATTTTATTCAATAAACGATTTTAATTCTGATTTGTTTTTATCTTTATCCAAAGTACAGCTATATTTTTTATTCAGAATTACATTTTTAAATATACTTCAATGCGCCGTTTATTCCTCACTTTTTCTGTCATTTTAATATTATTTTCCTGTAACAAGCATCTTGTTGTACACGAAGTAAATACAAAAAATATTTCAATTGATTCGAATGTAGGTCCTCCCGATTTGTTGGTTGAAACAATGGTCAAGCCATACCGTGACAGTATTGAACATGATATGTCCACGTTGGTTGCTGTCAGTTCGGCGCCACTGGTAAAAGGCAAACCTGAAAGTAAATTAACCAATCTGGTTTCTGATATTCTGCTGAATTCAGCAGCTTCCTACTGTTTGAAACAAAATTTAAAGGTTCAACCTGATGCCGCCTATGTTAATTATGGCGGACTCCGGGCATCTTTGCCTCAGGGAAAAATTACAGTTGAACGTATTTTTGAATTGATGCCATTCGAAAATGAAATTGTACTGATTAAAATTTCAGGAGCATCGTTTATGCTGATGGCTGAAAAAATTGCTGCCAGGGGAGGAGAGGGGGTTGCAGGCATGAAGCTTGGAATCAGAAACGGAAAGGTTTCAAGTTTGATTGTTGCTGATAAAACGATTGATCCAAAAGCTTCATACTGGCTGGTTACCAACGATTATATTGCCAATGGAGGCGATCAGATGAGCATGTTCGACAATCCGGAAGAAAGAATAAATACAGGGTTGAAAATCCGGGATGTTTTGATACAGGTTTTGAGCGACGATTATAAAAAGAATGGAATTATTGAGGTAAAAGAAGATGGGAGGATTTTCAATGAGCAATAGAAGAACATTTTTAAAACAATCCCTATTGGGCGGAAGCGCCTTGGCATTGGGGATATTTCCGAATGAATTGTTTGCTTCGGGTGAACTTGTAAAACTGACGGTAATGCACACCAATGATATGCATTACCACATCGATCCGTTTGATGATTCACATGCCGAATATGGCGGTCGCGGCGGCATGGTGCGGCTTGCTTCACTGGTTTCCAAAAGCCGGTCTGAAAATCCGAACCTTTTATTGCTCGATGCGGGTGATATGTTTCAGGGGACACCCTATTTTAATTATTTCAAGGGTGATTTGATATTGAAACTTATGAGCCAGATCGGATATGATGCCGGAACAATTGGAAATCATGAGTTTGATAACGGACTCCCCGATATTCTTTCAGCTTTGAGATTTGCAAAATTCCCGATGGTTTCGAGCAATTATGATTTTTCGGATACCATTCTGGCTGATTCTGTTAAGCCCTGGCATATTCTGGAAAAAGGCGGGATAAAAATCGGCATTTACGGTCTGGGCATTGAATTGGAGGGTTTGGTTGGCAAATTAAATTATGGAAATACGCGATATCTTGATCCATTGACGACAGCTCTTAAAATGGAGCGATTGCTGAAAAAAGATCACAAGTGTGATTTGGTCATTTGTCTGTCGCATCTTGGGTATTCATACGCTAGCCGCAAAATCAGCGATGTTAGTCTTGCGCCCCAAACCAAATACACTGACCTTATTATTGGCGGTCATTCCCACACATTTCTTGACAAGCCAACGGTTTTGGAAAATGCCAAAGGAAATCAGATTTTGGTCAATCAGGCTGGCTGGGCTGCTTTGGCTGCCGGAAAGATCGAATTTGTTTTCGATCGTGCCCGAAGGAGAAAAGCATTTGCAGCAACTGTAAATAATCTTTAGATCAATTTTTTTGATGGGCAGGAAAACGCTTTTATTGCTTTCGGTTGTTTCAGGCTTATTACTGAGTTTGCCCTGGATTTTTCCACCTTTTTCCTGGTCAATGTTTATTGCTTTTGTTCCTTTACTTTTTGTTGAAGATCAAATTACCCTCAAAAAACAAAGTCAAAAGAGCATTTTACTTTTTTTATATGCGCTGTTAAGTTTTCTTGTCTGGAACGTGTTGTCAACCTGGTGGATTGCCTTTGTTTCCCTTTCAGGAATGATAATTATTGCCGTCATTAATGCATTTCTGATGGCTTTTGTATGGTGGATGATGCATTTGGTTCGTCGGAAATTTGCTGCCAGAGCCGGGTATCTTTCTTTGGTTGTGTTCTGGCTGACATTCGAATTTTTTCATTTTAACTGGTCGATAAACTGGCCTTGGCTTACACTTGGAAACGGATTTGCCAATTCGGTAAAGTTGGTGCAGTGGTACGAGTTTTCCGGAGTACTGGGGGGATCGCTTTGGGTTTTATTGAGCAATGTATTGATATTCAGGTTTGTTAAAAGTGTTTTTAGAAAGGAAATGCCTGAAGCGGTTAAATTTGGAAGCCTTTCTATTGCAATTATTTTATTGCCTGTTAGCCTGTCACTATTTCAGTATTCCAGATACGAAGAAAAGGGTGAAATCAGGGAGGTTGTCGTTTTGCAGCCAAACATTGATCCATTCACAGAGAAATTTTCGGGAATGGGCGATGAAGAACAAACCCAGCGTTTAATTTCTCTTGCAGAAACCATTATTTCTGATTCAACCGATTATGTTTTGGCTCCTGAAACTGCACTTGCGCAAATGTGGGAAGATCAGACAATGCATCAAAATGAGGTACTACAGCCAGTTAATTCTTTGATAGATAAATATCCGAATGTCAGGTTTGTCGTCGGTGCCATCACCAAAAAGGAAATTGTTGCAGGAGAACCTGTATCTTCTTCAGCACGCCAAACTGACGATGGCCGGGCATACAATGTTTTCAATTCAGCTTTAATGGTTGATCATTCGGGCAAAGTTCAGGTTGGGCATAAAAGTTTGCTGGTTAGTGGCGTTGAAAAGATGCCATTTGAAATGTACTTTTCATTTCTCCGGAAATATGTTGTCGATCTGGGCGGAGTGAGCGGAAGTTTATCCTCAGCAGACCAAATAACCGTTTTTGATGGATACAATCAGGATAAAATCGGATCAGTTATTTGTTTTGAATCCGCTTTTGGAGCGCATGTGGGAAATGCTGTGGCGAATGGGGCTAATTTGATTTTTGTATTGACCAACGATGGATGGTGGAAAGATTCGCCCGGCGTAGAACAACATTTCTCCTATTCAAGGTTAAGGGCAATTGAAACCCGCAGAAGTATTGTACGAAGTGCCAATACCGGTATTTCAGGTTTCATAAATCAGAAAGGCGATGTGGTAAAAAAATCTGGTGTGAATACCAATACTGCAATCATTTCGGAGATGCGGATAAATAACACGATCACGTTCTATGTGCTGTATGGCGATTATATAGGTCGGGTAAGTATGTTTTTGTCAGCATTGATATTAATTTATCTGATAATGGATCGGTTGAAAAATCGGAGTTGAATGGATTATTACGATTTGTCTTGATATATACAAAAACAAAAAGACCGCTAAATTATTGATTTGCGGTCTTTTATTTGTTGTGCGCCGGCATGGCGAATAACTTGACGGTGCAAGTCCGTTATGGGGGATTGTAGTTTCTACCCATTAGCCAATAGCAAGGGTGTCCACCGCGAGGTGGAATTTCAGACTTTCTGACCTCTCGCACATTAATTTGTCGCTAATTTATAAATCAACCTAAGTTCTGTACCCGGATAAATTGTTTCAGAATCGGTTAGCAGTTCACATAATTTTTCTAAAGCACGATTATCCCTTGGGTTTG
>JAUYMU010000125.1 GCA_030698405.1 Bacteroidota bacterium | reverse complement strand
TCTGAAAACGGAACAAAAATCGGGATCAAGAAAATTTCTGCCGATTTGTTAATTCCAACACCATTTCTGGGGAAAATATTACAGAATATGGTCAAACAGAAGATATTGGTTTCAACCAAAGGACCCAACGGCGGTTTTGGGCTTGCACGAAAAACCAGCGAAATTTCACTCTACGATATTGTCAGGGTTGTTGATGGCGAAGATTTTTTTAAAAATTGTCTGATTGGTATGCAGGCTTGTTCAACTCATGCCGACAATGAAAAACCATGCCCTGTTCATGGTCGTTTTGGTCCGATTCGCGCTCAATTGTTTGAGTTTTATAAAGAAACATCCATCGAACAAATTGTGAACGACATGGACGGTTTGGAAGACATGATAAAGCTTTAGATTAACGATTAACGATTTCAGATTAGTTTTTTACATCGTTAATCGTTAATCGAAAAATTGTTAATCGTCAATCATCTTTCCACATGGCCGGAATCTATATCCATATCCCTTTTTGCAGAAAGCGTTGTCATTATTGTGATTTTTTTAAATCGACCGATTTAAGCCAGAAAGCCAGGTTGCTGGAAGGATTAAAAAAGGAGTTGCAAATCAGGGCGCCGGAGTTGGTTTCCGAAGAAATAAATACGATTTATTTTGGTGGCGGAACTCCTTCTGTTTTGCTGATTGATGAATTGAAAGACCTTTTAAACATCATTTACCAAAATTATCAGGTTGCTGAAAATGCTGAAATAACCCTTGAAGCAAATCCAGACGATCTGAGTCAGGCAATACTTTCAGCCTTGAAAAAAATCGGTTTCAACCGGCTCAGTATGGGAGTTCAGTCTTTTTCCGAAGCCGATTTGAAACTGATGAACCGCCGACATGGAGTTATGCAGGCAGTTCAATCGGTAAAATGGGCAAAAACGGCTGGTTTTTCGAATATCAGCATCGATTTGATTTACGGTTTGCCGAACCAAACGATGGAAGAATGGGAGCGCAACGTGCGAATTGCCGTTGAACTGGATGTGCAACATGTTTCGGCCTACAATCTCACCTACCACGAAGGAACAGTTTTTTACGAACAGCTCAAAAAAGGAATCCTGAAAGAATTGCCCGATGAACTTAGCCTTCAGCAATTTGAAATGCTTGTTAAAATACTGAAAGAATCAGGATTCGAGCATTACGAGATTTCTAATTTCTGCAAACCGGGCTTTTATTCGCAGCACAATTCATCGTATTGGAAAAGTCAGAAATACCTCGGAATCGGTCCGTCGGCTCATTCGTACGATCTGGTAAGCCGTCGTTGGAATGTGTCTTCAATTTCAAAATATCTGGATGGCCTTGAGAATGATCAGCCCTATTCTGAAAGTGAAATTCTGACAGAACAAGACCGTTACAACGATTTTATCATTACTGGTTTACGCACCGTTTGGGGCATTTCCGAAGAATTTATTAAAACTGCATTTCCGGCAAAGTATGCTGTTAATTTTCAGAAACTCAAAGATAAATATTTGCAGTCAGGACATCTCTTATGCAATTCAGGAACTGTTTCTATAAGTCCT
>JAUYMU010000119.1 GCA_030698405.1 Bacteroidota bacterium | reverse complement strand
GCGGCGGGGTTCCACCTCTTCCCATTCCGAACAGAGAAGTTAAGACCGCCAGCGCCGATGGTACTGCAATTATTGTGGGAGAGTAGGTCGTCGCCATTCTTTTGAAACTCCATTCCTTTACTGGGATGGAGTTTTTTTATGGCATAAGTGTTGCGGATTCTACTTTACATTTCTGGTAAGTTCAAACATAATTGCCCGGTCGGGTGCGGAGATTTTTAATCTCAGGTAATTGCAGCAAAATTAAAATGCTGCCTTTTTGGGAAAATCCTTTACTGTTTCATAAAAATTCCGCATCAGCTTTGAAAGTAATTTATCAACATCAATTTTCTCTTTTGTAATCCAATCTTTTATATCCTTATCAATTGGTAAGGATGTCTTTATGTTCCAGATAAGTTCTCCTGTTTCAAAATCTTTCTCGGTGATGTCTGGATCATCGGTAAAATCGATAGCGTCGTCATCGTAAAATATCAGTTCTGATGGAACATCAATTTTGTTTTTTCCCAGAAGAATGGCTTGCAATGCTTCTATCTTTTCTTGGTTGAAAACAACTTGATATGCTGAAATATCTTCGCCTGCTTCAATCAATTTTATTGCATCATGCTGATTTATTATTTTGTTTTCCATTGCTCGATCTTATTTATTGTTATACTCGTCTCTTTCGTTAATACTTGCTTTTCTTGCTGAAATTATTCGGATGACTTTATTGCGCACTGTATAAATAACAGATACAATACTGTCGTATGTTTTGCCAATTATTTTCCAACGATCTTCGCCATAGTCTTTCCGCAAATCATGAGCTATCTTACTATTTTCATCTTTAAAAAACGTCTTTGGTATCATTAAAATCAATACCGTGTTTTTGTTTGTTCGATTTATTTTTATTCTCGTCCCACTCAAATTCCATAACTTATTGGTTTTTACAAATTTAATCATTTTTGTTCGTCTTGTTTTTTTTTTATTGAGATTCTTCCCAAGACATTAGTAATTGGACATGCAGAATTACAAATCCTCAGATTAAAGGTACAAATGGCAAATCTCCACCGGTGGTTGCGAGTGTTTTACGGCGATTTATCTCAAACGGCACAATGGACTTACCGTATGCCTTGAAGTCAGATGTACTGAAAACCGGTCGGATAAGGATTTAAAACAATCGGCAGCTAATTCGGGTCGGTTATTTTCTCCGGAGAGGTGACTGAGGAACACATGAACCAATTCCGGACCTGCATGATCGCGAATCAACTCAAAAGCCTGGTCGTTTGATAAATGCCCAACTGCAGAAGCAACTCTTCTCTTCAGGTGATATGGATAGGCTCCATCCCAAAGCATTCTTTCGTCATAATTGGTTTCGATAAACAGTGCATGGCATTTGCGCAGGTGATGGATTACTTTTTGACAGGGTTCGCCAATGTCAGTAAAAACACCAATGTGCCAATCATCGTGTTCTATCCTGAATGAACAGGGTTCGGCAGCATCGTGATTCTTCAGGAACGGATGAATGGTAATTGAAGCCACTTTTAACGCTTTCTCAGGAATGAAGATTTGAACCAATTCTGGGCGGTCGGCAATATTCATTGCATCGAAAGTTCCCTGGCTAAACCATGCCGGAATGCCCAATCGCTTACTCAAAACCCTTACTGCATGAATGTGATCGCTGTGTTCGTGCGAAATGAATATTCCCCGAACTTTTGATGCCTGCAATCCGGCTTCTTCCATCCGCAGCAAAATTTTCTTTGTTGAAATGCCCGCGTCAACCAATACTGCATCGTTTTCGTTGCCGATATAGTAGCAATTCCCATTACTTCCCGAAGCCAATGCACAAATTTCAATCATTATAATGGTTTAATGTTCAAGTTAAAAATTGGGGAAAAGCTAATAAGCTAAGTCCTCGGTCTCCATACAATCCGCATCACGCATAAATCTGCACAATCCGATTCCCGAACCAGGCAATTCAGGTATTCATTCTCTGAAAGTTGCGTTCGTGTTACTGCTATGAAATCACCATCCTGTCCTTCTTTCAGGTAATTTACTTCCAGCTCAGCAGGTTCGTTATTGTTCAGGAATTCAATTCCGAAATCATCCAATACACGTTCAACTGATTTTACACTGTTAAAATGCTGATTGATGTCGAGCTCGCTGAACAGGACGGGATAGTATTTCAATACTTCCGTATGAATAGTTGGTTTGATGCGCCTGGGATTACGGCAGGCCTTGCTATCGATTCGTTTTGGGAATGTTGCCCTGTATTCGCCAAGCCTGAAAATTTTATGTGTTTCCAAATCAAGAATCAGCCATGCAGAACTTGCCTTTAGAAGTATTTCGCCTTTTTCGTTTTCAACAATGTATTCGCGGTAAGCGTAAATCCCATCTGTTCCGGCTGACCATGTATTCAGAGTGATTTTATCCTGCCATGCCGGGTATTTCTCTATCTGAAAGTACATTCGTGACAGTACCCAAAATAGATTATTGCTTTTTAAACTGTCATAACCCCAATCCATTACCTGTGCATGGGCCCAGGCAGCCTCAATCAGGATATTGAAAATGGATGCAATTGACGCTTGCCCGTATTGGTTGGTTTGATAGGATTTTATTGAAAGATGCTCCGTGTATTTTTCCATAATTTGCAGGTTGTTTTAAACCTTTGTGCAAATGTATTGTTGAGTTTTGAATTACCAATCAATTTAGCGACTTTTGCAAAAATTTTAAAATTAGATGGGAAAAATTATCATAAAAACACCGGAACAGATTGAGGGGATTCGAAAAAGTAGCAAACTGGCAGGACAAACATTGGAGTATATAGCTGAATTTGTGAAAGAAGGTGTTTCAACCGAATTTATTGATCAGAAAATTGAATCTTTTATCCGCGAAAATGGAGCGATCCCGGCAACATTGGGATATGGCGGATTTCCGAAATCGTGCTGTACCTCAATCAATGAAGTAGTTTGTCATGGAATTCCATCAGAAAATAATGTTCTGAAAAATGGTGACATCGTGAATATTGATGTAACTACCATATTAAATGGATATTATGGAGATACAAGCAAAATGTTTACAATAGGCGAAGTGTCAAAAGTTGCCCTTGACCTGATTGATGCTACCAGGCACAGTCTTTTTCTTGGCATTCAACAGGTAAAACCCGGAAACAACTTCGGGAACATCGGCTTTGCAATTAGCAAATACGTAAAATCAAAAGGTTTCAGTGTAGTTTATGAATATTGCGGACATGGAGTCGGCATTGAATTCCACGAAGAACCGCAGATTGATCACACTTCCCGCAGAAATACCGGCCCCATTATGAAACCGGGAATGACTTTCACAATCGAGCCAATGATTAATCAGGGCCGGCCCGGTACAGTGGTCGATAAAGTTGATAAATGGACTGCACGGACAGTTGACAAAAAACTATCCGCGCAATTTGAACATACCGTCCTGATTACAGAAACCGGATATGAGGTTCTGACAGACGTGAGCGGTGAGTATTAGAAGTTTCTCTCCTTTCAAATTACTTTTCAGAAATACAATACAGTGATTTAAACCCGCGTAAAAACAGATCGTTCCCAACAATCACCGGTGAAGCATGGAAGGTATCATCCAAGGTATTTTTTGCCAGAATGGAGAATTCAGGACCGGCTTTCACCACATTTATTATATTGGTAGCTGCTACATAAATTTTGTCTTTATTCCCGGTGGGTGATGAGAAAATATTGGTAATTCCATCCAGCTTCTGATTGCTGTATATCACTTTTCCATCCCTGGCGTCCAGACAAGTCATAATGCCATTATTGCCTTTCAGAAAATACAGTTTACCATCCATCAAAACAGGACTTGGGGTGTATGGTGCATCCTGATTGTATTCCCATATTATTGCAGCAGTTCCGGTAATATCGCCCTTCGCTTTGGCCAGATCAACTGCTTTAATTGCATTTCCCCTGAATCCGCTCATCAGGTAAAGGATACCATCGGCAAACATCGGATTTGGAATCACATTGCGTGTCATTCCGGTGCATTCCCAAATGATTTCACCAGTTTCAACATCGTAACTGCGTACTTTGTTGGTGGCGCTCGTAACAACCTGCGTTTTCCCGTTCGTTTCAACGATCAGCGGGGTTGCCCACGAAGTAATTTCATCCCTTTCGGCTGTCCACACTTCCTTGCCGGTTTTTTTATCCAAAGCGTACAAATACGATTTTTGCTGATGATCCCACTGCACAAAAATTTTGTCATTGCTTACAGCTGGTGAGTTGCCCTCGCCAAAACTGGCCACAATTTCCATTTGACCGAAATCGCGTTCCCATTTCACAACTCCCTGCATATCCAAACAAAACAATCCGCGGGAACCAAAAAATGCATAAATATTTTCACCATCGGTAACCGGCGAATTCGATGCCCAGCTACTAAGCTCGTGGGTGCGTTCTGCAGGTAATTCTTCGGTAACAACAGTTTGCCAGTTTATTTTTCCTGAAGTTTTATCCACCGAAATCACTTTGAATTCATGGATAAATTCAGTCTGACTGGGAGCCATACGGTTTTCTGTATTTGTAGTATCTGGCTTCTCAACTTTTTTTTCGGTGGCGACAGCAGTTTGTAAAATGATCTGATCTCCCCAAATAATAGGCGTTGCATGTCCTTTCCCCGGAATTTCAGTTTTCCACTTTACGTTTTTTGTTTCGCTGAATTCAACTGGAGTATCTCCACCGATAACCGATCCTGAATTATACAATCCACGCCATTCAGGCCAGTTGGAGGTAAAATCTGAAATTTTTGCCTGAGCCTGTGTTAAGTTTGGGAAAAGGAAAAGCACGATAGTAAAGAAAGCTGCCTGAAGGAATGGTTTTTTCATTGGACGTTGGTTTAGAATTTTATAAAGATTTTCATTTTGACTTCAATTTGATCAAATCGTTTAATTGATGCTTTTTAATAGTTCGTATGCTATATTGGGACTTTCTAGCCGCATTATACTTTCTTCGGCGCTACCAAAACTCAATAGATTAATACTTCCGTACCAAACGATTTTTTGATCGATGACCGCAAATTTCTGATGGATATTTGATTTCTGTATAACTGTGACTCCCGCCTCTTTCAAAAACTCAATAGATTCCACCCAGGTTGAAATATCCTTTCCTTTATAATCTGCAGAAGGTCTGGTTACAACAACTACTTTTACGGAATTTACAATCGCATTCTTTAGATTTTGCATCATCTGCAAAGTACGTTTCTTTGTTACAAAAGGACTTACAATCAGGATTTCTCTGGCTGCATTTACGATGTCATTCGAATATACCGGCAAAAAATTGTTCTTGTCAAAGATAATATCCACATTTTCCTGTGCAAAACTTTCTCCTTTTGCTTTATAGCCAATGGAAGCATATCCCGAAAGACGTTTATTATACATCTTCTCAAACATTCTCACATGAATATCGGCATAATCGTAAATGAATACTTCCTTTTTTCCTTCAAAAAGCCGGTGAAGCCTTCCTGCATATTGTTGCAAGGTTCCTTTCCATGATATAGGCATGGCTAAAAATAACGTATCAAGCCGGGGTTCATCAAAACCTTCTCCAATATACCTGCCTGTCGAAACTAAAGTCAGAGGTTTGTCTTTTGGAGCATTCGCTATTCGATTCATGATTTCCCTTGTTTCCTTTGCACCCATACTTCCCATCACCGATATCACATCTGGAATTCGTTTGTCAAGTTCTTTTGTAAGTAGTTCTACATGGGCTGTTCTTTCGGTCAAAACAATGCAATTTCTGCCATTCTCATAACATTGAACTACATCATCGAGAATAAGCTGATTTCTAATTTCATTCGACACAATCTCGGCATACAATTCCGTAATTGAAATGTCTTTTTCCTCCTTCTCCCACCTCGGCGGAACTTTAAAAGAGGTGAACCTTGGTATGAGAAAATGGTCGAAAGGTCTTTTCTCCGCCTGTTTTTTAGCATCATCCCTGTACCTGATTGAGCCACATTGCATCGTAATAATCGGATGATGGCCATCTTTTCTGGAAGGTGTTGCGGTTAAGCCATATACATACTTTGCAGTCACGTTCTTAAGTATCAGTTCAAAACTGAAAGCTGAAACATGATGGCACTCATCAACGATCACCATTCCGTAATCTTTCACCAAGTCCTTTACTTCGCCATCTCTGCTTATAGATTGCATCACAGCGATATCTAATATTCCGTTCATCGAATTTTTCCCACCACCCAGCATTCCAATTATGCTTCTATTTTTAATTGGTTTTTTACTCTCAGACTTTTCTGTTGGAGGTAAAGTTTCGTTAATTTTCAGGAATTCGGAAAGCTTCTCTTTCCACTGCGCCAACAAACTGATTTTATTAACCAGAATTAAAGTGTTTACCTTTCTTTCAGCGATTAGCTTAATGGCTGCTATCGTTTTACCAAAAGCAGTTGTTCCGCAAAGAATACCATTGTCATTTTCCAGTAGTTTTGATAAAGCCAATGGTTGTTCATCCCTCAAAATGCCACAAAACGCTACGTCTATTGTTCTTCCGTTATTTGTTTTATCTGTCCGGTAAACTTCCAGTTTTAATTCTTCAGTTAGGGTATTTATGTCAGCTTCACACCCGCGAGGCAAACATAAATAGTCAGCTGTTTCTTCTGAGCAGGAAATAATTCGGGGTTTGTTGAAAGTTGGCAAACGCATGGCCTGAGCTTTATAAAATTCCGGATTTCTGAAAGCAGCTAATCGTTTCAAATGATTCAATGCTTTATGAGAAATACCCGTTTTTTTAATGAATAGCATATTCGCTTTTACAATTTCCAATTTTGCAGGAAAGTCCTTCATTTTCAGTTTCGCTGTAACTGTTTCCCAGGGTCTTGGTTCTTCTTCTTCGTCTATTCTCAGCACTCCCAGTTCATTTCCCTGGCATAATTTTGACATTAAGAATTCAATATCAGATTCAGTAAGCTTTTTAATTGAAGCCAGAAGTGCCCATTGATCTTCATAAGGTTGAAATCGATCATCAATAAAAACGCTATTGCCGTTTTTTCGTGCTACTTTCTGCAGGGGCAATGCAATTAAATTTCCAAAACCGCCTTTTGGCATGGTGTCCTGATTTGGGAAGAGCCGGTCGTATGATTTGAACTGAATTTCGTGACGTTGGTTCATTGCATAAGTTAGCATGGCACTTCCAAACTTTCGAGCCAGAAAGGCAGTAATGGGGTTCTCGAAGAAAAACCAGACATGGGCGCCATTTCCTGATCGCGACCGTTCAATAGCGCTGGGAATATCCAATTCACTACAAATTTTCCTGAGTGTTGTGATATCCTTTTCCCAACCTTCATCATCAAAGTCAATGGCTACGAAATAGCAGGTTTCATTTGTCAGCAAGGGATAGATCCCTGCAACAAAATTATTTCGTCCTCGCAAATGATCATCAACAACACTCTCATTCAATGGTAGATAATCCTTGTTTTTACATTCAGCACACGAAATTTTAGGCTTTTGACAAATTCTTGGTCTCCATTCATTGCCGCAGGCTGGAGAATATCCGGCAGTTCCTTTTTTGTCGTTTTCCCATCTTTTAGCATATACATCATCCCGACCCCTGAAAAGCGACATGTAAAGTTTTTTCTTTTCTGCGGAACTTGAATTCTTGGTTATGGTGAAAGGGTAATCTAAAATTCTAATTTGTTGAGGATCCTCTTTTTTTACTTCTGATTCAATTTTACCTTCAGATGCAACTTTTTCAATATTCTGTAATTCTTTATCGACAGAATGTGTCTTTAAGATTTTTATTTCTTCCTTCAAACTATAGTTTTCTTTTAGAAGTGCCTCATACTTTCGGCACAATTCTTTAAAATCTATATTTCCTTTCTGATTCGGAAGATCCATATCTGAGATTAAAAGGTAGATTATCAGGATTAATAATATCGGGTATTCAAAGATAAACATGATTATCGTTGATCCACTAATTTTAAAAGACCTTTAAAACATGAAATACTTTTCCCTTTTAACAATATGGATTGTTTTTTCGTTATCCATGTTTGCCCAACCCGTCGATCCTTCCAAATATTCAGCGCCGATTAAAGTAGCCTGCATTGGTAACAGTATTACTTATGGCTCCGGAATTTCTGACCGCCCCCGCGATTCGTATCCTTCGCAACTGGCGCGAATACTGGGGGATAAATGGGAAGTTCGCAACTTTGGAGTAGGCGGCCGAACGCTGCTAAAAAAGGGAGATTTCCCATTCTGGAACGAAGAGGCATACGCTCAAGCCAAAGCCTTTTTGCCTGATGTAGTCATTATTAAATTGGGCATCAACGATACCAAACCGCAGAACTGGAAATATTCAGGAGAGTTTTTGCCTGATTTCCGTTCGATGGTTAAAGAATTGAAAGCGCTATCGTCGAACCCTGAAATTTACCTTTGCAAACCTGTTCCGGCCTACGGAAACCGCTGGGGAATCAACGATTCGATTATCGTACACGGAGTTATTCCTCCGGAGGAAAACACTTACTTCCTCGCCAACAAATACATTCGTTTGGGCGGCCCGAGACTATTTACCCCAACACGCTCGGGAGACAAGCCCTGAAAGGGCGCCATTTCCCGATTGATGACTTAAAAGCCGGAACCGATTTTATCCGGAACAGTTATCCGGAGGTAAACCCAAAACTGGAGAGCCGGAATTACCATACGCTCCGAAGTAAATTGCATAATGCGCAAATGGTTTTCGAACGCGAAAAAAAAGGCCGCGTGGCTTTTCTCGGAGGGTTCAATAACTGCAAACGGTGGTTGGCGAGACAGTATCTGCGTTTTCCTGCAAAAACGTTTTCCTGAAACTCAATTCGAATTTATTGCAGCCGGAATTCCGTCGATGGGCAGTACTCCAGGGGCTTTCCGCTTTGAACGCGACGTACTCAAAAACGGCAAAGTGGATTTGCTTTTTGAAGAAACTGCCGTAAACGACCGTGTGAATGGTTTTGATACCGAATCCCAAATTCTGGGTATGGAAGGTATCGTCCGTCATGCACGTGAATCGAACCCGGCGATGGACATTGTGATTATGCACTTTGTTGATCCTGAAAAAATGACGGAATACCGCAAAGGAATTACTCCTCCGGAAATTTCCAACCACGAAAAAGTGGCGGCACATTATCAAATCGTTCTGATTTTGTAAAAGTACCAATGCTGATTGCCGAAGTCCCCGGAGGAACGCTGAAATTTGATTTTGAAGGAAATGCTGTTGGAATTGCGGTGGCTTCAGGTTTGGATGCCGGGGTTATCGAATACCGCATTGATAAAGGAGTATGGAAAACCCAGGATTTATTTACCCAATGGAGTTCGCAGTTGCACCTTCCGTGGTTTTACACCTTGGGCTACGGATTATGGGAAGGAAAACACCGGTTGGAAATCCGTATTTTGCCCGAAAAAAATATGCAAAGCAAAGGAACTGCCTGTAGAGTCAGGTATTTCTATGTGAATCAACCAGCCACTTTACAACGCTCTTTTTAAGGCATTTAAATTATTAAAAAAAATGAACCAATCTATTTTTGATGTGTTAAAAGAAATACACATCTTAAACTCTTATATCATGAAAAAACATTTATTGCTTTTGGTTTTAGGAATTTCCCTGGTGTTTGCTTCCTGCAACAAGGTTGATTCTGATGTTGAACTTCAGGATGAATTGGTATTGAAAAAAGGTAAAGTAGTGCAGAATTTTACCGCACACCTTTCAGGTAAAGAAGAAGTGCCACTAAACGATTCGAAGGCACAAGGTCAGGCCATTTTTCAACTCAGTAAAGATGGAACTGAACTCAGTTACAAATTGATTGTGGCCAATCTTGAAAATGTTAGAATGGCACACATTCACATTGCTCCTGCCGGTGTAAATGGAGGAGTTGTAGTTTGGCTGTATCCTTCTGCTCCGCCCATGTTGTTAATCCCTGGTACAACAAATGGTATTCTTGCCCAAGGAGTGATTACACAGGCAAATATGGTTGGAATAGGTCCAAATCTAGGACTGACATTTGAAGGATTGATAGACCACATTAAAGCGGGTAATGCCTATGTAAACATTCATACTCCTCTGTATCCTGGTGGTGAGATTCGCGGACAGATAAAATAAATGATGCATAGATGGAGAGGGTGTAAATTCGATTGTGAGAGCGGGGAAATTTGTCAACTGACAAATTTCCCCGCTCTCTATTTTGATCTTACGGATTAATAATAGAAAGCCGTAGAGACGCGATTAATCGCGTCTCTACATTTGAGGGAAATTTATTTCACCAGTTTCGAAATTTCCCTGAATTCAGGAGCTGCGGCGCTTCTGGTCAATTCGAACAATACTGACTCCATCGATGTCATCATGATTCCCTCGTGGCGGAAACGTTCCATGGCCAAATCAACATTGTCAAACGAACGTGATGAAACACAATCCATTACCACAATCGGAGAATAACCGGATTCTTTCAGGTCGATAGCAGTTTGCAACACACAAACATGTGACTCGATTCCGCAGATAATCACGTTTTTAATTCCTGAAAGTGCTAGCTTTTCGGCCACCACCGGTTCATCAAAACAACTAAAATCTTTCTTTTCGATGTACTCAAAATCCGGAATTACTGATTTTATTTCGTCGATGGTTTCACCAAGTCCTTTGGTGTATTGCTGGGTTACGAGCAACGGAATTCCCAGAATTTGCAATCCCTGAATCAGTTTTTTACTGTTTTCAACAAACACTTCTTGTTCTTCCATCACCGGAACCAATCGCTCCTGAATATCGATCACCAATCCAATGGTGTGTTCTTTTAAAATTCTCATAAATTAAAAATTTCAGCCTCCCCTAAATCCCCTTCCGCCAGCTGGCGGAGGACTTTAAAATTGCGTTTTATAAAATTGTGAATCTATTATTTTGAATTAAGAATAAACAAAGCGGTTCTTACTCCCTCCCCTTTGGGGAGGGTTGGGGTGGGGCTTCTTTCGCCTGCAATCTCGATTTGTCTCCCAAATATCCTCCATGGTGTCGTTTGGCGTAATCTTCATTGCTAAAATTAATCCGTTTCATCATCATCACCACCAGCACATCGCCAATTACAGTCATTACTGTTGTCGATGTACTTGGAGTTAGTCCAAGAATACAAACTTCCTTCGGATTGCCGGTTTCGAGACAAACATCGGCCGTTTGTGCCAACTGAGATTCTTTGTTGCTGGTAATTACAATCAGTGGCAGGTCGGGATGCAGGTTTTCAGCCAGTTCAACCAGTTCCAAAATTTCGCGTGTTTTTCCTGAATTGGAAATCAATAGCAGCACATCATTGGGTTGAATCACTCCCAAATCGCCGTGCTGTGCATCGCTCGGGTGCAGAAATACAGCAGGCGTACCTGTTGAGCTGAAAGTTGTAGCAATGTTCAATGCTATTTGCCCGGCTTTTCCCATTCCGGAGGCAACCAGTTTGCCTTTGAGTTTATGAACCCGATCTTCAATAATTGTAATCGCTTTTTCATAAGCATCAGTCACAGGAATATTCTGAATGGCTTCTGATTCCTGATAAAGCACTTGTCTGATTTCTTCGAGCATGGATTTAATTTTCGTATGCGGCAAAATTATTCTAAAAAAACAAAAGCAAGGCAATATTGACGGGTATTCTTGTCAATTTAGGTAATCTTTTAAGGAACTTTTTATTGTAAATGCTGTTAATATGTTTTTAAAATGCAATTTTATTAAGCCTGATGTGTTTATAAATGTGCATATTTCGATGTTTAAAAAACCAAATGCTAACTTTTATTTAATTTTATGAAAATTCACGAATATCAAGCCAGACAAATTTTCAGGGATTATGGCATTCCTGTACCAAATGGGGTTTTGTGTTACACTGTTTACGAAGTTGAAAAGGCGGCTCAGGAGATGAACCGGATGGTAGTTGTAAAAGCGCAGGTTTTAGCCGGAGGCCGCGGTAAAGCTGGTGGTGTGAAACTGGCCCGATCGGCTGAGGAGGCCAGGAATGCTGCAAAACAAATCCTCGGGATGGACATCAAAGGGTTGACTGTTGAAAAGGTTTTAGTGACCGATGCCGTTGACATTGACAAAGAATTTTATGTAGGATTGATCAACGACCGCAATTCGAAAAGCGTAACCCTGATGGTGAGTGCCGAAGGCGGTGTTGAAATTGAAGAAGTTGCCAAAAATAATCCTGAAAAGATAATTAAGTTTTCCATCAATCCGTTGACCGGCTTATTGGACTATCAGGCACGAAATGTGGCGCTTGAACTTTTTGGAAATATTAAACTGGCTCAAAAAGCAGCTTCCATATTCACAAAACTTTACAAATTATATATTGAAACCGACTCAACCCTGGCCGAAATAAATCCGCTTGTACTTACTACCGGAAATGAAATTCTGGCAATCGATGGTAAAATGAATTTCGACGACAATGCGCTTTTCCGTCAGCCCAAAATATTGGCCATGCGCGAACCCGATGAAGAGGAACTTCAGGAAATTGCTGCCAACGAAAAAGGATTGGCATATATCAAGCTGGATGGTAACATCGGTTGCATGGTAAACGGCGCTGGCCTGGCAATGGCAACAATGGACATGATCAAATTGTATGGCGGTTCACCAGCCAACTTTCTGGATATCGGAGGAAGTTCGAACCC
This sequence comes from Bacteroidota bacterium, assembly GCA_030698405.1. Lineage (GTDB taxonomy): Bacteria > Bacteroidota > Bacteroidia > Bacteroidales > Prolixibacteraceae > Aquipluma. The sequence continues at coordinate 3,094 of JAUYMU010000119.1, read as the reverse complement.
TCAGAAAGTGATTGACGCGATGAATATTTTGCTTAGTGACAAGAACGTGAAAGCGGTAATGATCAATATTTTTGGCGGAATTACCCGTTGCGATGACGTGGCAAAAGGTTTGATCAAAGCGCTGGAAATCATTATGACCGATGTGCCGATTGTGGTTAGACTTTCAGGAACAAACGCTGAAGAAGGTTTGGAATTGTTAAAACAAACCGGATTGCCGACAGTAAGTTCGATGAGCGAAGCTGCAAAAATGGCAATAGAACTAAGTAAGAGGTAATATTTATTTAGTGAGCGGGTGACTCGAAGTCACCCGCTCACTAAAACTCAATAACCAATATCCAATATCCAATCACCAATATTCAAAAAAATACAAATGAGCATATTAGTCAATAAAGATACAAAACTGGTTGTTCAGGGAATAACCGGACGCGATGGTAAATTTCACACTGGCAAAATGAAAGCCTATGGAACCAATGTAGTTGCTGGGGTTTCTCCGGGAAAAGAAGGCGAAACGCTCGATGGCATTCCTGTTTTTAATTCAGTTGCCCATGCGGTGAAAGCCACCGGAGCCAATACTTCCATTATTTTTGTGCCAGCTGCATTTGCAGCCGATGCTATTCTGGAAGCATCAGAAGCTGGTATAAAACTCGTAATTGCTATTAGCGAAGGAGTGCCAATTCAGGATATGATTCGTGTTACGCCTATCCTGAAAATAAACGGCACTCTTTTAATCGGCCCAAACTGCCCGGGATTAATTACTCCCGGAGAATCGCTGGTCGGAATTTTACCTGCCATGATTTTCAAGGAAGGGAACATCGGTTTTATTTCCAGAAGCGGAACTTTAACTTATGAAGTGGTGAACCTGCTTTCATTGAACGATTTCGGACAAACGACCTGTGTAGGTATTGGCGGCGACCCGGTTGCCGGATTGTATTTCATCGATCTGCTCGAAATGTTTGAGAATGACCCGGATACCGTAGCAGTTGTTTTGATTGGCGAAATTGGTGGAGACGCTGAAGAGCAGGCTGCCCAATTTATTGCTGAAAAAATGACCAAACCTGTGGTTGCTTTTATTGCAGGGCAAACAGCTCCTCCCGGAAAACGCATGGGACACGCCGGTGCAATCATTTCAAGCGGTGCGGGTACAGCAGCCGAGAAGATTGCAGCATTCAACAAAGCCGGCGTTCCGGTCGCCAAAGAACCTTCGGAAATACCGGTGTTGCTAAGGGCTAAGCTGAACGGACAGATACAGTAATTAGTTGGTTGTTGCAGTTTACAGTAGTCATTTGTTGTCATTCGTTTCACGTCATTTATTGACAAAAGCCTGCCAACTTTTTACAATTAAATGACAACCAAATGACTATTAAATGCCTACCAGGCAGTTTGGAATCCGGATATGTTAATTCACATATAATTCATCAAAAAAAGGCAAACCGATCGTTTGCCTTTTTTTCGTAATTTCGGGCATCCAATCGAACAGGCATGTTGAATAATCTCAAAATAGATTCTGAATCAGAAATTCCAAAGTACAGGCAAGTTGTTGACCTGTTTATTTCGGATATTGAAGCGGGCATTTTCAAACAGGGACAGCGTATTCCATCCATCAACGAAATGAGCGAAGAATTGCTCCTTTCGCGCGACACCGTTGAAAAGGCTTACGTTTACATGAAGAAAAAGGGGATTCTCATGGCAGTCCGAGGAAAAGGGTATTACGTCAATCAGGTAAATGTGAGCAGGAATCTGAAAATTTGCCTGGTATTCAACAAACTCAGCAACTACAAACGAAGTATTTACTATGCCTTTGTAAAAACATTGGGTGCAAAAGCCAGTGTCGATGTGTTTATCTACAATTACAATCTGGATGAATTCGAGGCCATTGTGAGCAACAACCTTAATAATTACGATTACTTTGTAATCCTCCCGCACTTTAGGAACGAAAATGCCAATTTCAGTGAAGTCATCAAAAAAATTCCGCAGGAAAAGGTTCTCATTGTCGATCGTTTCCTGGATAAACTAAAAGATTATCCGGTGGTTTATCAGGAGTACGACAAGGATATTCAATCGGCTTTAAGTTGCGGCCTCGACCTTTTGCGAAAATACACTCGTTTGAATCTCGTTTTTCCGCAGACTGAATTTTATCCACCCTACATTGTCCGCGGATTTCAGATTTTTTGTCAGGTTCACGGATTTCAATTCACGATTATCGACCGGATGGAAGACACCGATATCTGTCAGGGGGAAGCCTATATCATTGTATCCGACGACGATTTATATGCTTTTATCCGGAAGGTCAAACAAAAAAACTGGACACTCGGAAAAGATTGCGGGGTAGTGGCGTACAATGAAAACCAGGTAAAGGAAATTCTGTGCGACGGAATTACTACTATCTCCACTAATCACGAAGAAATCGGGCAACTCGCAGCCCAAATGATCCTCACCCAAAAGTTTGAACAGATCAAAAGCCCGTTTGAGTTTATCCGACGGAATTCGTTATAGCGTCACCCCCGTCTTGAAGATGGCAATTTCCTTGAAGCCGCTTTCCTCGTGTCTTAGTTTTTTCCCGCTTGAAACTTCAATAACGAACAGAATAAACTCTTCGAGCAACTGATCCATTGTTTTGTCTTCGAGTAACTGCCCGGCATTGAAGTCGATCCAGTTTTTCTTTTTATTGAACAGCGCCGAGTTGGTCGAAATTTTCATGGTCGGTACAAAACTTCCAAATGGAGTGCCTCTTCCGGTGGTAAAAAGTACCAGCTGACATCCGCTGAAACCCAATGCTGACGAGGCAACCAAATCATTACCGGGAGCCGACAATAAATTCAAGCCTTTTACTTTGATCGGTTCAGCATATTTCAACACATCCATTACAGTTGCCGTTCCGCCTTTTTGGGTACAGCCCAGCGACTTGTCCTCCAAAGTTGAAATGCCGCCCTGTTTATTGCCCGGCGAAGGATTTTCGTACACCGGCAAATCGTGCTGCATGTAATATTCCTTGAAATCGTTTATCAGGCTCACTGTTTTGTCGAAAGTTGCGCGGTCTTTTGCCCGTGCCATCAGCAATGTTTCGGCGCCAAACATTTCAGGAACTTCGGTCAGA